>CASFZJ010000008.1 GCA_949299165.1 uncultured bacterium
ACGCAGTGGACACACCTCTTCCCATCCCGAACAGAGAAGTTAAGCACTGCAGTGGTGAAGGTAGCCTTTGGCAAGAATAACACGTCGCCGGGCTTTTTTTGTTGAAATAAGTAGGCTTTATTTATTAAATTCAAACTTAATTTCGCCCGTGAAAACTTTTCAATTTTCGTGAAAACTTAAAATTAGCGAGTTTTTGCAGGCTTTTATGGATTTTTTCTAGCCATATTAATGTTTATGTTAGTGCTTTATTATGATATAATAATTGCACATTTTAGGAATAAGTTTATGGAAAAGAGTGCTGAAAAAAGTATTAAAATTTCACTAAGTGTGAAAGACGTTGCAAATTTAGTTGGTGAAACATGTTCTGAATGTTATGGAGTTGTTGGTTTAACAAACTCAAAATCAATTAAAGAAAAATTGATTATTTTAAAGAAAGAAAATTTCGTTGAAGGCGTAAATGTTACTCGTGATAAAGATAAATTTAACGTTGATGTTCATTTAGTTTGCGCTTATGGAATAAAAGTTACTGAAATAGTTAATGAAGTCAGTAAAAGAATTGGCTATGTTTTAACCAAAAAATATGGAGAACTATTTTCTAAAATAAATGTCTACGTTGAAGAATTACGTGATCTTTAATCGTTTTTATGAGGATTTAATATGAAATTTATTGATGGTAAAATTTTCAAAATGATGGTTATAAGTGCTTCAAATAACCTTTATAATCATTATCCTGAAGTTGATGCATTAAATGTTTTCCCTGTACCTGATGGTGATACAGGTATGAATATGAATCTCACAATGACTAGTGGTATGAAAGAAGTCGCAAATCGTAGCGATGATAATCTTTACGATATTGCCAAAACTTTCTCTCGTGGTTTGCTTATGGGTGCAAGAGGAAATTCTGGTGTTATCACAAGTCAAATTTTTAGAGGATTTTCTGATAGTTTAGTAAATAAAACAAAAATTGATGCTGTTGGACTTGCTGAAGCTTTCGATAACGGCCGTAAAGTCGCTTATAAAGCAGTTTTGAAACCAGTCGAAGGTACAATTTTAACAGTTATCAGAGAATCAAGCGCTAAACTTTTAGAAAGTGTTAACCCTAAAACTACTATTGAAGAAGCTTTTGAAATTTTACTTGCTGAAGCTAATGCTTCACTTGATCGTACTCCAAATCTTTTACCAGTTTTAAAAGAAGTTGGGGTTGTTGATAGTGGTGGCGCTGGCCTTATTAAGATTTTAGAAGGTATGCAAAGTGCTGTTACAGGGTACGTTATCAATCGTCACGAAGCTGAAGCGGTCAATGCAAGTGGACAAGCTCAAGTTGCAGCAAGTGAAGAAAACGAAGAATTTGGTTATTGCACAGAATTTATTTTACGTTTAGGTCCAAGCGACAATAAAAAACCATTCAATAAAAATAGATTTACTAGTGTTTTAAATGCACATGGTAACTCTCTTGTTGTTGTTCAAGATGAAGACTTGGTTAAAGTACACGTTCATACATTAAAACCTGGTGATATCTTTAACTACGCTCAACAATTTGGTGAATTCGTTAAATTAAAATGTGAAAACATGACAGAACAACATAACGAAATTTTATTTAACGAAAAAAGTGGAAATGGTCCACATATGGCAGCTAGTGAATTAAATAAAGCTCCTCTTGCAGCACCAAAAGAAAATGAACCTCAAAAAGAATATGCAATTATTGCTACATCAAGCGGTAAAGGAATTGATGAATTATTTAATGAAGTTGGTGTTGATTATATTGTAAGTGGTGGCCAAACCATGAATCCATCAACCAATGATTTTTTAAATGCAGTTGAAAAAGCAAATGCTAAAAATATCTATATTCTTCCAAATAATGGCAACATTATTATGGCTGCAAACCAAGTTAAAGATGTTGTAAAAGATAAATCAAATGTTGTTGTTATTCCTAGCAAAACAATCATGCAAGGCGTTGTTGCTGCTATGAATTTTAATCCAGATTTATCAATTAAAGATAACGAAAAAGTAATGAACGAATCTCTTTCTACAGTTAAATCAGGCCAAGTTACTTTTGCAATTAAAGACACTGAAATTAATGGTATTAGAGTTAAAAAAGATGAATTTATGGCTATTTTAAATAGCAAAGACATTCTTTCATCACACAAAAATAAATTTGACGCTTTAAAAGTTTTGCTTAAAAACATGGTCGATGAAGACAGTTCAGTTATTACTGTTTTACTTGGTCAAGATGTTGCAAGCGAAAAAGATAAAGAAAAAGTTGAAAAATATATTGAAAAAGAATTCAAAGATTGCGATGCAGATGTAAGAATTGGAGATCAACCGGTTTATTCATTTATCGTTGGAGTTGAATAAAATCCCTGCAAAACGGGGATTTTTCCTTTAAAAAGGAGTGATTATGAAATTTGTAATTGATATGATGGGTGGCGATAATGGAGTTAAAGCTACCATTTCTGGCACAAAAGAATTTATTAAAAGACATAAAGATGTTGAACTCTTTTTGGTTGGTGATTTAAATGCTTTAAGCGAATTTAAAAATGTGCCAAATATTACTCTTGTTGAATCAAAATCTGTATTAAAAATGGACGTCGATCCATTAAGCGCACTAAAAGACAAAGAATCTAGCTTAATGGTCGCGATTAAAACTTATCTTGATAATAAATGCGATGCCTTAATTAGTGCAGGAAGTACTGGCGCTTTATTATCAGCCTCAATTTTTAAGATTAAACGTATTGAAGGAATCACTCGTCCTTGTTTAATTACATCTTTCCCGACTGTTAAAAAGAATAAGAAATTTGTCGTTTGTGATCTTGGCGCAAATAATTCAAATACTAAAGAAGAACTCGTTCAATTTGCGATTATGGGTTCAATTTATTATTCAATTGTCTATCATGAAGAAAATCCAAACGTTTATCTTTTATCTAATGGAACTGAAGAAGAAAAAGGCTCTCCATTAAATAAAGAAGCTTATCCACTTTTAAAAGAATGTAAATCAATCAACTTTAAAGGTAATATTGAAGGCAGAGATCCACTTTTTGGTGATATTGATGTTCTTGTGAGTGATGGCTACACTGGAAATATTTTCCTTAAGTCAGTTGAAGGCACAGCAAAAGCTATGTCTCGTATGATTAAAGAAGCTTTTAAAAAGAACATTTTAACGATGATAGGCTATCTTTTCTCAAAAAGTGGGGTAAATGAAATCAAAGAAAGAATGGATTATAAAAATGTTGGTGGCGCTTTGCTTATGGGTGTAAATGGCGTTGTTATTAAGGCACATGGAAGCAGCGATACTAAATCATTTTTAAGCGCTTTAGAAAACGGATATAAACTTGTAAGCGTTAATATTGTAGAAAAATTCAAAGAGGAACTTTCAAAGTGAAAACAATTGATGAGTTTTTAGAAAAATTTCATATTGAAACAACTAGAAAAGATCTATACGAGATGGCTTTCACCCACTCTTCTTTTAATAGTGATGCTAAAACTCATCATCATGACTATGAACGTTTAGAATTTATGGGTGATAGCGTACTTGGTTTTGTTATTGCTTCAATGCTTTTTAACGAACATGCAGATATGCTTGAAGGAGCTCTTACAAAAGCGAAAAGTTTCCTTGTTCAAAGTGAATACCTTGCAAAACTGGCACGAAAAATTGGATATCCAGAATTTATTAGAGCAGGAAAAAGTCTTTCTACCCAAGAAGTTATGAATAATCAATCGATTTTAGAAGATGTTTTTGAAGCAGTTATTGGTGCCGTTTATCTTGATAAAGGAATAGAATTTGCTCGTAAATTTATTGAAAATATTTATCAAGATGATGTTAAAAATTTTACTTTAGAAGAAGTTAAAGATTATAAATCGATTCTTCAAGAAGCAATGCAAGCTGAATATCGTGAATCAGTTAATTACAAAATTGTTTTTGAAAAAGGACCACCTCATAATCGAACATTTTTTGCAGAAGTTCGTTTTAATGGAATAGTGCTTGGTCGAGGTGAAGGAAGAAGCAAAAAAATCGCCGAACAAGAAGCCGCAAAAGATGCTTTAAATAAAAAAGCAGTTTTATAAAAAGGATATTTATGGGTTTATTTAAATTTTTAAAAGAGAAATTTTCTAAAAAAACAAGTGAAACTCAAGAGATAAAAGTCGAAACAAAAGAAGAGAAAAAAGAAAAAGAATCACTCGAAAAATACGATAAAGGTCTTGAGAAATCACGTAAAAACTTTTCGAATAAGCTTGAAGAATTGGCAAAAAGATATAAAAACGCCAATCAAGATTATTTTGAGGAACTTGAAGAAATTTTAATTGAAGCTGATTGTGGCGTTTCTTTTACTATTAACACAATTGAAAACTTACTTGAATATACTAAAGAAAAAAATATTGATAACCCTAAAGAAATTAACGAACTTTTAGTTGATAGAATGTTTTTAAATTACCTTAAAGAAGGAGAAGATATTAAAAACGAACTTACTTTCGATCATAAACCTGTTGTTTTGCTGATGACAGGTGTAAATGGCGTTGGAAAAACTACAACTATTGCTAAACTTGCAAAAAGATACATAAACCAAGGCAAAAAAGTAATGCTTGTAGCAGCAGATACCTTTAGAGCTGGCGCTAAAGAACAACTTACAATTTGGGCAAATCGTTTATCTATTCCTATTGTTGCTGGAAATGATAATGAAGATCCTGCAAGTGTCGCTTATAAAGGCACAAAAAAAGGAATTGATGAAGGTTTTGATTTAGTAATCATAGATACAGCTGGTAGACTTCAAAATAAAAAGAATTTAATGGAAGAATTACGTAAAATTTATAATGTAGTTACAAAATTAAGTAGAATAAATCCAGAATGTTTCTTAGTTATCGATGCAACAACTGGTCAAAATGGTGTTTTACAAGCTAAAGCATTTAAAGAATTAATTAATATTACAGGTATTGTAATTACCAAAATGGATGGCACATCAAAAGGTGGTATCATCCTTGCTATTAGAGAAGAGCTTGGAATTCCAGTTAGATTTATTGGACTTGGCGAAAAAGATTCTGATTTAGAAGAATTCGATTTAGATAAATATTTATATGGACTCTGTTCTAGTTTGATAAAAGATGAATGATTTAGAAAAAGTAAACGAAATAAACATTTTGTTTGATTTGTATAAAAATTTATTAACTGATAAGCAAAAGATAATTATGGAAAAATATTATTCTTTTAATTTATCTTTGAAGGAAATTAGTGATGATTTAAGTATTTCTCGAAGCGCAGTTTTAGATACAATCGAGCATTCTACTAAAAAACTATATGAATTTGATAAAAAATTGTTGCTCCGTGAAAAGAAATCAAAAATCGTGAAAACTTTTAAACAGTTAGAAATTCCAGATGATATTAAAGAAAAAATTATTAATGAGGTGATTTATGGCGTTTGAAGCTTTAACAGAAAAATTTTCAAAAGTTATTAAAAAGATTAAAGGCGAGTCGCATTTAACTGAAAAAAATATGGATGAAATGCTTAAAGAAGTGCGTATTGCTCTTCTTGAAGCTGATGTTAACTATAAAGTTGTAAAAGACTTTGTTAATAATGTAAAAGAAAAAGCGCTTGGTGAAAAAGTTTTTGATAAATTAAACCCAAGTGAAATGGTTGTTAAAATTGTTCGCGATGAACTTGTTAATCTTTTAGGCAGTGATAGTTGTGAACTTGTTTATAACAAAAATAAACCAACAATTATTTTACTTGTCGGTCTACAAGGTAGTGGTAAAACAACAACCGCAGGCAAACTTGCTTTATTAATGAAATCAAAACTTAATAAAAAAGTTTTACTTGCTGCTTGTGACGTTTATCGTCCAGCTGCTGTCGATCAACTTGATCAAATCGCAAAGCAAATTAATGTTCCATTAATCAACATGGGCACTAATATGGATCCGGTAGATATTGCATTAAAAGCAAAAGAAGAAGCCTATAATGATCACTTTGATGTTTTAATTATCGATACTGCAGGTCGTTTGCAAATTGATGAAACTTTAATGACTGAGCTTAAAAATATTAAAGGTAAAGTAATTCCTGATGAAATTCTTCTTTTAACAGATGCCATGGCTGGTCAAGATTCAGTTAATGTTGCTAAAAAATTTAATGAAGATTTGAAACTTACTGGTGCAATCATGTCCAAGATGGATGGTGATTCAAGAGGTGGTGCTGCTTTATCAATCGCACACGTTACTGGCGTTCCAATTAAATTTATTGGTACTGGCGAAAAGTTATCTGATCTTGATATTTTCCATCCAGACAGAATGGCTGAAAGAATTCTTGGAATGGGTGATGTTTTAACCCTTATTGATAAAGTTAGTGAAAATATTGATGAAAAAGAAGCCAAAAAGAGTGTTAAAAAAATGGTTGAAGGCAATTTTACACTCGATGATATGCTTAAACAAATGAAGCAAGTTCAAAAATTAGGTTCTCTTGGCGGACTTTTAAAACTTATTCCTGGTATGCCTAAAATTAACGATGCTCAACTTGGCGCAGCAGAAAAAGAAATGAAAAATTTCGAGGTAATCATTAACTCAATGACACCTGAAGAAAGAGCCCATCCAGAAATTTTAAAGAATTCTAGAAAAGTTAGAATTGCAAATGGTAGTGGAAAAACTAATGCCGATGTTAATAAAGTACTTAAAAAGTATGATCAAATGAAACTCATGATGAAACAAATGAAGGGCAAAAACGGAAAATTCAATATGCCTAACATGAGTGGGTTTGGTGGTAAATTTCCATACTAAATTAAAAAATAGTTGAGTTTTGCAAGGTTTTTGGTTAAATTAGTAGGTTTTAAGTACATAAAAATATACTAGAAAAGTACTGATTATTTACTTTTAAAACCTTTTTTTATTGCTTCAATTTCCCAGGAGCCAATTTCGTTATTATCGATTTCTTGCAAAAGTTTTTTGTCTTGCTTAGATAATTCTAATTGATCAAAAAGATCCTTTCTTAATTCTCTAGTTAATTTTAATGCTTCTTTTCTTCTCCGCTTTTTAACAGCTTCATGATTTCCAGAGTAAAGAATATCCGGCACTTTTTTCCCATCATATTCATATGGTTCTGTATATTGTGGATATTCAAGTAAATTATTATCAAAACTTTCTTCTGAAATACTTTCTTTGGTGATGACTCCATCAATTAAACGCGAAACAGAATCAACAATACACATCGCAGCAGGTTCACCACCTGTTAAAATGTAGTCCCCAATTGAAATAATTTCATCAAAATAAGAATAAACTCTTTCATCAAATCCTTCATAATGCCCACATAAAATAAGAATATCATCGTATTTTTTGGATAGTTCTATCGCAAGAGATTGCTTAAAAGTTTTTCCTCTAGGAGAAAGCAATATTTTATGAGTAGTAGGAGTTGAATTCTCATTTAATGCATCAATAATTGGCTGACATTTCATGATTAGTCCTGCGCCTCCACCAATTGGAGGTGTATCAACTCTATGATATTTATCTTTTGTATAATCTCTAATATTTACTAATTTTATTTCAATTAGTTTTTCTCCAATTGCTCTTTTTAAAATTGAAGAAGCAAAAAAAGAAGAAAACATTTCAGGAAATAAAGTTAAAATTGTAAATTTCATTAATCAGTCAAACCTTCTATTAAATGAATTTTAATATAGCCTTTTTCAAGGTTAATTTCTTTAACAAAAAAATCATTAAATGGAACAAAAAAGTGACCTTTTGCAGGGTTTTTTGAAATTTTAAGGGTAATTTGTGCTGGAAATTCCTCAACTGAATCAACAGTTCCTAACTCTTTTTCTTCTTCGCTAATTATTTTTAATCCGATTAAATCATCGTAATAGTATTCATCTTTTGAGAGAAGCTTTGTGTCTTTTAATGCGAAAAGTTCTTTCCCAATCAAAAAAGAAATTTGATTGATATCGTTATATTCTTTAAAGGATAAACTATCAATATTTCCTCCTTTAAAAGAATGAGTAGCAATAGTTAAAGGAATGTATTGATCATTATTTTTATAATAAAGTTTGTTCCCTTTTTTATATCTAATATTAGAAAAAGTGGAATAAGTGTAAACTTTCATTTCACCTTTTAAGCCAATTGTTTTTAAAACTTTACAAACTAATAAATATTTATCCATAAATTAGACATAAAAAAGGGAGGAGATTATTCTCCTTCCTTATTTTCCTCACCTTCTAAAGATTCAAACTTAATAAAAGTTTTTTTGTTTTCAAGTTTACCAGCGATTGAAACGACTTCTCTAATAGCGTTTGCGATGCAACCTTTTTTACCAATTAAACGAGCGATGTCGTTACTTGGTGCACAAATTAAGAAGGTTAAATCATCTTTTTTGGTTTCACTTGGAAGTTCTCTAATAAGAATTGCTTCTGGATCAGAGACAAATGAATCGACAATAGTATGAATTAATTTTTTATAATCCATTTTTATTTAGCCTCTTTTACTGGTGATTTTGTTGAGACGACTTTACTTTTTTTAACTGTTGTTTTTGCTTTTTCAGCTTTAGCTTTTTCAATTAATCCTTTTGAAGCAAGAATTGCTTTAACTGTGTCGGAATATTGAGCGCCGCTGACGAGCCATTTGATTGTGAGTTCTTCGTTTAAATTTGCACTTGCAAGACCTTTAAGTGGGTCATATGTGCCTAAATTTTCAAGATATCTACCATCTCTTGTGTATCTGCTATCAGCAACAACAACTCTATAAAAAGGTAAGTGTTGTCTACCTTCTCTTGCTAATCTAATCTTAACTGCCATATTCTTTTTCTCCTTTGCTCGAATATAATATGTTAAGTAAAATTGCTTGTCAAGTAAAATTACTTGACAGAAAAAAATATTTTTCATGTTGATTATTTTTTGTTTTATTGGTATTATTTACGAGCGCGTAAGGCGATACGGATGTTCCAATGTAAATAGTCACTTTATAAGAACACCAAGAGAACGATTTAGAGGAGGAAAAAGAGATGAATACAAATTTAATTAATGAAGTTAACAAAACTCAATTAAGAACTGATTTTCCTTTCTTCAAAGCAGGTGATACTGTCAGAGTCAACGTTAGAATCGTTGAAGGTGGCAAAACAAGAATCCAAGCTTTTGAAGGTGTAGTTATTGCTCGTAGAGGACATGGCGTTAGCGAAACATTCATGGTTCGTAAAATGTCAGATAGAATCGGTGTTGAAAGAGTATTTGGCGTCCATTCACCAAACGTTGTAAGCGTTGACGTCTTAAAAATTGGTAGAGTTAGAAGAAGTAAGATTTTCTACTTACGTGAGAGAAGCGGTAAATCTGCTAGAATTAAAGAAGTTTTAAAGAAATAAGTTAAATAAATAAGAAAGATTAGTGACTAGAACGGTGTGGAAAAATTCACACCGTTTTTTTATAATTTTAATCGTATGGAATTTAATTCAGCTAAAAATATTCATTGGTTTCCAGGACATATGAAAAAAGCATATGTGAGGATTGAAGAGCAAATTAAATTTATTGATTATGTAATCATTGTTTTAGATGCTCGTGCGCCTTTAGTGAGCGCAAATGATTATCTTGTTAAATTATTCGCTGGCAAACCTCGCATCTACATTTTAAATAAAGAAGATTTAGCTGATCCAATAACAACTCAAGAATGGATGAAATTTTATAATCAAGAAAATGCTAGGTGTATCTCTTTGAAACACACAAGCAACTTAAAGAAAATAATTGAAGACCATTTAACTTATTTAACTGAAGAAAAAAGACTAAAAAATCTTAAAAAAGGGATTAAAAATTCTATTTTTAGAGGAGTAGTTGTCGGCTATCCTAATGTTGGAAAATCGACAATTATCAATAAATTAATCGGTTCTCGAAAACTTGAAGTCGCTAATCGACCAGGAGTTACGCGCAATGTAAACTGGGTTAAAATTTCTAAGAATTATTTTTTAATGGACACACCTGGCATTACAACTCCACGTTTCGAAAAAGAAGAAGATTCAATTAAGCTCGCCTTAATCGGCTCAATAAGACAAGACATTCTTCCTTTTGAAAAAATAATTAATTATGCACTTAATTTTTTGAAAAAATATTATCCACAAGCATTACTAGATTATCTTAGAGAATATATCCCTGTTGAAAAAGCAATAGGGCTCAATAATATCAATATTATTGAAGGAATTGCTGAAAAATTTATCCCTCGTTTACCAAACGGAAAACTAGATACAGAAAAAGCTCAAACCAAATTTTTAAATGACTTAAAAAATGGAGTCATCACTCGACTTTGTTTTGATCGACCAGAATAATATGTTAACTTTTGATCAAACTTTTTATAAAGATGGTGTCGAATATATAGTTGGCGTTGATGAAGCAGGACGAGGCCCTCTTTGTGGACCAGTTGTTGCGGCTTCTTGTATACTTCCAAAAGACTATTTTAATGAACATATTAACGACTCAAAAAAATTAAATAGTAAAAAAAGAGACGAGGTTTACGAGGAAATTATTCAAAATTGCCTTGATTTTGGAGTTGGAATTGTTGATGCAACACGTATTGATGAAATCAATATTTATGAAGCAACTAAAGAAGCGATGCACCTTGCAATCTCTTCTTTAAAACACAAATATGACCTCATTCTTACTGATGCAATGAAACTCGAAAATGAAAAAGTTGAAGTCATTCCTCTTATTAAGGGAGACGCAAAATGTGAATGTATTGCAGCAGCAAGTATCATCGCTAAAGTCACACGAGATAGAATGCTTCTTGAATATGATAAAGAATATCCAGAATATGGCTTTAAATCTCATAAAGGTTATGGCACAAAAAGACACATTGAAGCAATTAAAGAATTTGGTGTCATTAAAAATTTTCATCGTTATACTTATGAGCCAATAAAATCTTTATTAAAAAACAAAGAAATTAAAGAAAGATAAAACTTTTTCTTTTTTTTGAAATTTTTTTAACATTTTTCGAATTAATCTCCTTCGTAATAAGTGAAAGGAGATTTTTTTATTTATGGTTAACAAAGAATAGGGACAAGAGCTAAAGTCCTAAAAACTCCTTATTTGCAATGCAAATCTATTGATTTTCAAAATGGTTTATTTCGCCTAATTTGCACGTATGTGAAAGGAGGTGATTAAAATGGAAATGGTAGTTATTTTGTTGCTATTAGTGATCCTAGTTTCGGTTATAAAAAAAGATGACCGCGATGAAGATCGCTAATCATCACTAATCACCGAATTCATTGTAAACCAAATTTGTTAAAAAGCAATAGCGGTTAAAGAAAAAACTGAAGTCAAACTTGAGGAACGGCTTATCAATGTGCGCCTCTTGATATCGATTACGCGTTATCGTTGGCACAATAAATTTCAGGAAAAAATTGTGCTTTAAAAGTTCGTTCCTTTCCTTAATAAAATTTTTTAACTTTTTTGAAATTTTTTTTAACATTTTTCGTTTTCATCTCCTTCGTAATAAGTGAAAGGAGATTTTTTATTTATGATTAACAAAGAATAGGGACAAGAGCTAAAGTCCTAAAAACTCCTTACTTGTGTTATAAGTCGCTTGCTTTTAGCGATAGTTTGTTACTTCGAATTTACACTTTTGTGAAAGGAGGAAGTAAATATGGAAACTGTTGTTATTTTATTGCTACTAGTGTTCCTAGTTAAGGCTATAAAAAAAGATGACAACGATGAAGATCGTTAATCATCCCACAGCTATTTCATTCTAAACTATTTTTAGCAAAAAGCAAGACGGTTAAAGAAAAAACTGAAGTCAAACTTGAGGAATGGCTTATCAATGTGCACCTCTTGATATCGATTACGCGTTATCGTTAGCACTAATAAATCACGGGAAAAAATTGTGCTGTAAAAGCTTGTTCCTTTCCTTAATAAAAATTTTTTTACTTTTTTTCAAAATTTTTTAACATTTTTCGTTTTCATCTCCTTCGTATTAAGTGAAAGGAGAATTTATATTTATGGCATGTAGTGCAAAAGACGTATTAGGGGCACTTTCATTCAAACATGATGGATGTTGGGAAAGAATCTATACCGCTTTAAAAGACAAACAGATGTTAAAAAACGAAGAAATTGAAAATTTATCTTCAAAGATTTCATCCAAATATTTTTATATGACCTCAAGCGAATATCCTCGTTTCCTCATTAATGAATTAAATTGCCCACCAATCGTTGTTTATTATAAAGGTGATTTATCTATATTAAATAAACGCGATGAATTTCATTATATTGGCATTGTCGGATCCAGAGATGCATCTGATTATGGAAAAAAAGCAGTGCGCGACATTGTAAAAGAACTTCCTAAAGAAACAATTATTGTAAGCGGCCTAGCAAAAGGGATTGATGCATGTGCTCATACCGCTGCAATGGATTATGGTTTAAAAACGATTGCAGTTTTAGGAAATGGAATCGATTACATTTATCCAAGTGAAAACAAAGATATATATGAAAGAATTCTTGATCAAGGAGGACTTATTTTAAGTGAATATCCAAATCTTGTTAAGCCAAAACCTGATCAATTTATATTCCGTAATCGAATAGTGGCTTCAATTAGTGAATTTTTGTTAATTGGCGAAGCACACGAAAGAAGCGGAAGTTCAACCACTGTAAACTTTGCTCTTCAAGCAGGGAAAAATATTGGTTGCGTACCTTATCCAATAGGCACGAAAAGTCTATGTAATCGTTTAATAAAAGATGGCGCAGCTTTAATTGAATCAGCAAGCGACATCATGTTTGAACTCGGGAGGAAATAGTTTTGATTGTTTATAGAATCACTAAGAAGAATTTAGATAACAATGATTTTCAATTCGTGAGAAAGATAAAATATGAAGATGATTACATCATAATTACTTCGGTTTTACCGCGTTTAGAAAAAGAAGAAAAGAAAAAAGTTATCGTGACTGTACCAGCAAATGATAAAAATTGGATGGTCTTTAAACAAAAATTTTTCAATAATGAAAAAACTTCTAATATATAAGATATATTAGGGAAAATAATGTGAAATTTTTACTTTGACAAAACTTAAAAGTGATTTTATATTTAACAAGCGAGGAACCTAAATGAAACTTGTTATTGTTGAATCACCTACTAAAAGTAAAACTATTGGACATTATCTAGGCGACGAATATGTTGTCGAAGCTAGTGTTGGCCATATTAGAGATCTTTCGATATCTGGGAAGGGAGGTTTTGGTGTTGATGTTGATCACGATTTTAAACCAACCTATGTTATTGAAGATGATAAAAAAGATATTGTTAAAAAACTTCTAAGTTTAAAGAAAAAAGCTGATGAAGTAATTCTTGCTACCGACCCTGATAGGGAAGGGGAAGCAATTGCTTGGCACTTGGCACAAGTCTTAAATTTACCAATTGAAACTACTAAACGTTTAGAATTTCACGAAATTACCCGTAATAGCATCTCTAACGCTATTGAAAATCCACGAGTAATTAATTTAGACTTAGTCCATTCTCAAGAAACTAGAAGAATAATTGACCGTATTATTGGTTTTAAACTTTCATCTTTATTAAAATCTAAAATTAGAAGTCAAAGCGCAGGCAGAGTCCAAAGCGTAACTTTAAAGATGATTGTTGAGCACGAAAAAGAAATTAATGAATTTAAAAGTGAAGAATATTGGACTATCGGCTCTTCAATTGAAGAAAATGGAAAAAAATATAACCTAAATTTAACTAAAGTTGATAACCAAAACTATAAATTACATAACAAAGAAGAAGCTGACCAAGTCTTAAATTACACAAAGGAAAACGTTAAAATCGATTCTATCGAGAAAAATGAAAGAAGTGTTTCTTCAAAAGAGCCTTATCGAACTTCCACGCTTCAACAGGATGCCTTTACAAAATATGGATTTAAAACAAGGGAGACTACCTATCTTGCTCAACAACTCTATGAAGGTATTGAAATTGACGGTAATTTAGTTGGTTTAATCACCTACATCAGAACAGATAGCACTAAATTAAGTGATGTTTTTGTTAACCAAGCCAAGGATTTCATTATTTCTAAATATGGTGAAAAATATTATAAAGGTGAAAAAGGAGTAAAAGATGTAAAAGGGGCACAAGATGCTCACGAAGCAATTAGACCTACAAATCTTGAACTTACTCCACAAAAAGTTAAACCTTTTGTTAAAGATCATGTTTATAAACTTTATAAAATGATTTATGAACGCACACTAGCTTCACTTATGGCCAATAAGATACTTGAAGTTACTATTGTCACATTTAAAAATTCACATTTAACCTTTGAATTAAAGGGAAATCGAGTCATTTTTGATGGCTATAACGTCATTAAATTTGATGATAATGAACAAAATATTATTCCAGAATTTGTCGAAAATAAAGAATACGAATTACTAGATGTAACTGCTGAACAAAATTTCACAAAACCACCAGCACGTTATACCGAAGCTCGTATTGTTAAACTTATGGAAGATAAGGGAATTGGTCGTCCTTCAACTTACTCAGCTACCATTCAAACTCTTGTTACAAGGAAATATGTAACAAGTGAAAAAGGCGTATTAATTCCTACAGAACAAGGTATTTTAACAAGTAATGTTTTAAATAAATATTTCAAAGACTTAATGAATACAGAATATACCGCTGAAATGGAAACATGTCTTGATAAAATCAGTGAAGGCACACTTTCTGAACTAGAAGTTATCAAAGAATTTTACTATCCATTCATCGAACATTTTGAAGAAGTTAAGAATGTAATGTATAAAGAGCCTTTAAAAACAACTGGTGAAAAATGTCCTATTTGTGGTTCTGATCTTGTAATTAGAAACGGAAAACATGGAGAATTTATCGGTTGTTCAAATTACCCTGCCTGTCACTATGTTAAAAAAGAAGAAAAAGAAGCTCCAGCTCAAGCGGGCAGAAATTGTCCAAATTGTGGAGCGCCTCTCTTAATTAGGAAAAATAAACGTGGACAAGAATTTATCGGTTGTTCAAATTATCCTAAATGTCGTTATGTTGAATCACTTGAAAAACCAGAAGAAGAACAAGAAGAAAGATTTTGTCCAGATTGTGGAGCAAAACTTGTAATAAAATACTCTCGAAAAGGCAGATTCTGGGGTTGTTCGAATTATCCAAATTGTAAGCACGTTGAACCTTATAAGAAAAATGGCACCAAAAATTAAAATTATCGGAGCAGGTCTTGCCGGCACTGAAGCTGCAAATTTTTTAGCTAATCTCGGCTATAAAGTTGATTTATACGAGAAAAGACCTCTTGTAAAATCACCTGCTCATCATACAGATTTATTTGGCGAACTAGTTTGTTCTAATTCTTTAAAAAGCAAAAAAAGTGATAACGCTTGTGGAATCTTAAAAGAAGAAATTAATCTTTTAGGCTCTTTAATGATGGAAGCAAGTCGAGTAAGCGAAGTTCCAGCTGGAGATAGTTTAGCGGTTGACCGCACACTTTTTGCTGAATATATCACGAAAAAGATTAAAGAAAACAAGAACATAACAATTCATTATGAAGATGTTGAATCGCTTGATCCATGTGAGGGATATACTTTAATTTGCACAGGACCTTTAACTGAAGGCACATTATTAAACGAAATTAATCGTATTTCTGGCGAAAAATCGTCAGGTTTTTTTGATGCAAGCGCACCAATAATTTATAAAAATTCAATCGATTTTTCTAAAGTTTTTGTTAAAGGCAGATATAATCAAGGTGAAGAAGGTTACATCAATTGTCCAATGCAAAAAGACGAATATATTCGCTTTTATAATGAATTAATTAATGCTAAAAAGGCACCATTACATGATTTTGATACCGAATATTTTGAAGGTTGTTTGCCGGTTGAAGTTATTGCTTCGCGTGGTGTAGATACATTGCGTTTTGGCCCATTAAAACCAAAAGGCTTAGAACATAATGGCGAAGAGTTTTATGCTGTCGTTCAATTAAGACAAGATGATTTAATTGGTGATTTTTATAACATGGTTGGTTTTCAAACTAATTTGACCTATCCTGAACAAAAAAGAGTCTTTTCGATGATTCCAGGATTAGAAAATGCTAAATTTGCTCGTTATGGTTTGATGCATCGAAATTCTTACGTTTACGCTCCGAAAGTTTTAAATAGTGATTTAAGTATGAAAAAAGCGCCAAATATTTTTATTTGTGGTCAATTATCTGGCGTAGAAGGATATGTAGAAAGTTCAGCTTCAGGCTTACTTGCTGCTTACTATCTTTTACAAAGACTTAATCAACTTGAATTTAAAGAATTATCATTTTATTCTGTTTTAGGCTCTTTAGTTAGATATATCACACATACTGGTGCAAATAATTTTTCACCAATGAATGCAAATTTTGGAATTGTATATAAAGCAAATAAAGATCCAAAAGATATTGTTAGAGATAGGGCGTTAAATTATATCGAAAAATTTAAAGCTTATTGCCATGGAAATTGATTACGTTCAAGAATTTTATAACTTTTTAAAATACGAACTAAATATGTCTGAAAATACGGTAAAATCCTATATTTTCGATGTAAATTTATTCATGAATTTCCTAGAAAAAGAAGGAATTGATTTAAAAAGTGTAGACAAAAACGTAATTCGAAATTGGATGACTGAAAGACTTGAACACACGACATATCGTGGAAATTTAGAAGGCGAAAGAAGTTTAGCAAGACGAATTTGTTCGTTGAAAAAGTATTTTAAATTTTTACTAAACAAAAAATACATTTCTGAGAATCCGTTTATTTCGATAACTTCACCTAAAAAAAGAATCAAAAATCCAGATGTTTTATATGCAAAACAAGTTGCAGAGTTATTAAAAGCAAATCGAGAAAGAACTGATGAACTTGCAAGTCGAGACCAGGCTCTTTTAGAAATAATGTACTGTAGTGGTTTACGTTGTTCTGAAGTTACTGGACTTACAATTACTCAAATTGATTTTCATAGCAGAACAATTTTGCTTAAAGGTAAAGGCGGAAAAGAAAGAGTGGTGCCTTTTTCTGAAAATTGTAAGGAATATTTATTAGATTATGCTAAAAATCTACGTAAAAAATTAGAACAGTTAGCCGGGGAAAGAACAAATTATTTCTTTTTAAATTCAAAAGGAAAGAAATTAACAAATCGTGGACTTGAATATATTATCGAAAGTATAAGCAAAAAAGCTGGTTTAAGTTTAGGATTTAGTTTACATCCACATGTTTTGCGACACTCTTTTGCAACAAATCTTTTAGAAAACGGAGCTGATTTAAGAGTCATTCAAGAACTATTAGGTCATTCATCAATTAATACAACTCAAATTTATACACATGTTTCTAAAGAAAATTTAAAATCGCAATATGATGAATTTTTTCCAAAAAAGTAAAATGAGAAAAAGAGACTTTTTTGCATTTTTCCTAGGGAATTTTTCATTTTTTCCAAGAATTTTTAATAAAATAGTACTTTTTGTGATTTTTCCCAGAAATTTGATAATATTTCCCAAGTTTTTTAAAAAGATATATATTTTTAGGGATTTTCGTTGAAAATATTGCTAAAAGTAGGGTTTTTGACATTTTTAAATTTTTATTTTTTTCTTGTTTCAAAGCATGAAATTGCGATATAATAAATAGACTTTTGCGGACGCAAAAGAATACACACATTATGGATTCATTTTCCGAGTCTGATTTTTCAGGGAAAATGTTCGAAGTAATGGAGGTTTTAACAAATTGGAGGTAGCCCTAAATGGCAGAAGAAAAAACAGTCGCTAACCTCAGCGAAGAAAAAGTAGAGGAAACAAAAGAAGCAAATATCATGGAAACAATCGTTCATGATGAAAATGCTGAAGTCGTTACATTAAGAAAATTACTTGAAGCTGGAGTTCATTATGGCCATCAAACCAAAAGATGGAATCCAAAAATGAAACCTTACATCTATTGCGCAAGAAATGGTATTTATCTTATCGATTTAAACAAATCAAAATCAGCTTTAACAGATGCTTATAAGAAACTTGAAAGTATCGTTTTAGATGGTGGTAAAGTTTTAATCGTCGGCACAAAAGATAACGTTAAAGAAATCGTTAAAGAAGAAGCAGAAAGAAGTGGTTCTTTCTACATCACAAATAGATGGTTAGGTGGTATCTTAACAAACTTCAAGACAATTCAAACAAGAATTAGAAGATTAAAAGATTTAGAAAGTGCTCAAGAAGATGGTTCTTGGGAAAAACTTCCTAAAAAAGAAGTTATCGCTTTAAACAAAGAAAAAGAAAAATTAGCTAAGAACCTCGAAGGCATTAAAGAAATGAGAAAAATTCCTAATGCTTTAGTTGTTGTTGACCCAACTGTTGAATATAACGCAGTTAGAGAAGCTAATAAATTAAATATCCCTGTCTTTGCAATTTGTGATACAAACTGTGATCCAGATGGAATTGACTATGTCATCCCAGGAAATGATGATGCAACAAAATCAGTTAAACTTATCATTGGTATTTTAAATGATGCTGTTGTTGAAGCTAAAGGTGGTATCGCTGAAGTCGCATTTGCTAAAGATGAAGGTGAAGCTTTAACTATGAAAGATGCTATTAGACAAGCTGATAGAGAAAACGCTTTAAGACTTGCTGCTAGAAGAGAAATGCAAAGAGAAAAACTCGAAAGAGAAAAAGCAAGAAGAGAATCATTCCTTGCTAGACAACAAGCAGCTCAACAAGCACAAAGCGTCGAAAACAAAAAAGAAGAAAAACCAGCTGAAGAAAAAGCTGAATAGTGGAGAGTAATTATGGCAGTTAATGTTGAATTAATTAAAATATTACGTGATAGAACAGGCGCAGGCATTATGGATTGTAAAAATGCTTTAGCTGCTTGTGAAAATGATGTCGACAAAGCTTGCGATTGGTTAAGAGAAAAAGGTATTGCAAAACAAGCTAAAAAAGCTGATAGAATTGCAGCTGAAGGTTTAGTTGTTATCCATACTTGCGAAAAATGTGGAAAAGCTTCAATCGTTGAAGTTAACTGTGAAACAGATTTCGTTTCTCACGCTGATCCATTCAAAGAATTAGTTGAAAACTGTGCTAAAGTTGTTTTAAAGAATGATTGCAAAACTGTTGAAGAAGCAGTCGCTGCAACTCAAACAGATTTCACAAACGCAACAGTCAAACTTGGTGAAAAATTAAGCTTCAGAAGATTTGATGTTGTTGAACCAACAGGCGATGAAAAGATTTATTCTTACATCCATATGGGTGGTAAAATTGGAGTTTTAGTCCTTCTTGCTAAAGAAGATGCAGAACTTGGAAAAGGTCTTGCAATGCACATTGCTGCTAATAACCCAAAATTTGTCCACTTTGAAGA
This sequence comes from uncultured bacterium, assembly GCA_949299165.1. GTDB lineage: Bacteria > Bacillota_I > Bacilli_A > RFN20 > CAG-826 > Onthovivens. Next base: position 19,260 of record CASFZJ010000008.1, read on the forward strand.
CATCCCAGCTGCTCAAATCGAAAACGAAAAGAATATTCAAATTGAAGCATGCAAAAACGATCCAAAACTTGCTAACAAACCAGAAGTAGCATTAAAGAAAATCGTTGAAGGTAAAGTTAATAAATTCTTCTCTGAATCAGTTTTAGATGAACAATCTTACTTACTCGATCCAGAAAAGACTGTTGCTCAAGCTTTAAAAGAAAAAGGTAACAGCGTTGTTAAATTCATCCGTTACCAAGTTGGTGAAGGTATCGAAAAAAGAGTTGATAACTTCGCTGAAGAAGTTGCAAAACAAGCTCAATAACTTTAATTATGATAAATCCGCTTCGAGTAATCCTCTTAGCGGATTTTTTCTATAAAAAATTCACATTTTTATAGACTTTTTTGCTAAATTTTGCCCATTTTTATTTGCTTTTTGATATAATTTTTTTATGGAAAATTTTAAATACAACCGAGTTATTTTAAAAATCAGTGGTGAAGCTATTGAAGACGACTCTTCTCGTCTTATTTTAAGTGCTACAAAATTAAACAACATTGGTAAATTAATTAAAACGTTAGTTGGCTTCGGAATTAAAGTTGGCGTTGTTTGTGGCGCAGGAAATATTTTTAGAGGGCGAATTGCTGAAGAAGCAGGAATCGATTCAATTGATGGCGATTATATGGGAATGATTGGAACAGTCATTAACTTAAAAGCAATATCAAGTATTTTAAATAAATATGAAGTTCCTAATTTACTTATGAGCTCACTTGAAGTAGAAGACGTCGCAAAAAAATATAATCTTGAAGAAGCGCGAAATGCTTATGATTCTGGCACAGTTGTTTTATTTGCAGGTGGCTTAGGTCGCCCTAAAATTACAACCGATACAACGGTTGCTAAGCGTGCAATAGAGATGAACGCTGAAGTAATTCTTGCAGGGAAAAATGGCGTAGATGGCGTTTATACAAGTGATCCAAATAAAAATAAAGATGCAAAATTTATCAAAGAAACAAATTATCAACATGTCCTTGATTTAAATTTAAAAGTCATGGACAAAGAAGCGATTGAGCTTTTAAAAGATACAAGTGTTGTAACACGAGTATTCTCAATGGAAGATTTAGAAAATTTTGTTAAAGTCATCAAGGGAGATGATTTTGGCACAACAATAAAGAAGGAGTAAACTATGGATATTTTAGATGAAGTAAAAGAAAGGATGGAAAAATCCGTCGAATCATTAAGAGCTAATCTTAATACTTTAAGAACTGGTAGAGCAAATGCTGCTTTACTTGATAACTTATATTGCGATTATTATGGCGAAAAAATGTTAGTTAACCAAATCGCAGCAGTTAAAGTTCCTGAACCAAGACAACTTTTAATTATGCCTTATGATGCAGGAGATATTAAAGCAATTGTTGCTGCAATTAATGCTAGTGAAATTGGAATTAATCCAGTTGTTGATGGAAAACAAATTAGACTCATCATCCCTGCATTAACTGAAGATAGAAGAAAAGAACTTGGTAAAAAAGCTAAAGGATATGGTGAAGAAACTAAAGTCGCTGTAAGAAACATCCGTCGTGATGCTATGGATAAAATTAAAAAAGATGAATCTTACACTGAAGATACTCTTAAAAAAGAAGAAGATGCTATTCAAAAATTAACTGATCAATATATCAAAAAGATTGATGAAGTTGTAAAAGAAAAAGATAGCGAAATCATGTCTATTTAACAATGGCTGATCTAGAAAAAGAAACTAATAAAGATAATGCTCTCACAACTGATCTTGAAGAAGAAAACAAAGCTAATTCAAGACTCACAAAAAAGCAGCATTACATGAACAATCTAAATTTAGATACTAAGAATTCTATGAAAAATAGAATTCTTGTAAGTATCCTTTTAGTTTTAATTTGCGTTCCTTGCATTATTGTTGGGAACTATGTTTTTGCTGCACTCATTCTTCTGGCTGCTTCAATTGCATGTCACGAAATAATCAAAGCTCCTCAATCAATTGAAAGAAAATTTTCAAATCTCATTTATATCTTCTCATATTTCATGATGATTGCTTTGATTGGATGGGTTATTGTGAAAAATAACCTCGTAGAACTGGCACGAAATCCAAATAATTTTGTTTTTGATCTCTCGTCTCAATTCTATGGACCCCGTATCTCATTGACTTGCTTTTTTATCTGTATGACATTTTTCTTTATTAATGTTTTATTTGATAAAAATTTCTCAATTCAAGATGCATTTTATTTTATAACGATGCTTTTTATTGTTTCACTTGGTTTTCAATCGATTCTTTATTTAAGATATTGTCCATTTACTTATTCAAGTCTTGTAAGTGGAAGCGGAGGTCAAACATGGAATTATTACGAGGCACCATATTATTTTAGATATGGCCAATCAATGCTTCTTATTTTCTACATGTTAATTGGCACATGCATGAATGATGTTGGAGCTTATTTTATTGGTGTTTTATTTGGAAAACACAAAATGAGTCCACGTATTTCACCTAAAAAGACATATGAAGGTTTAATTGGTGGAATTGTTATTTCATTTATTTTTAGTGCTTTGTTTGCGCTTATTTTAGATTTATGTGGCGTTCCAATTCTTGCTGGAATTCTTGATATTAATCATTTCTATAACGTAATTGTTTTAAGTATTTTGATGCCTATATTTGGCGTATTTGGTGATCTTATTTTTTCAGCAATTAAAAGACATTTCAAAATTAAAGATTTTGGCACAGCACTTAAAAGTCATGGTGGAATATTAGATAGACTCGATTCAATTTTAATTGTTTCAATTATGCTTTCATTATTTATTGAAGTAATGTCTCTTAATTGGAATTTTATGTCTAATGGTATTTATTAAAAGATGAAAAATGTCTTACTTCTTGGAGCTAGTGGCTCAATTGGCACTCAAACAATTGAGGTAATTTTAAAGAATAAAGATAGTTTTGCTTTATCTGGAATTTCAGTTGGCGAAAGAGTTGAAATAATTGATGAATTAATCAAAAACCTTGCAAATCTCAACTATTTTTGTGTAAAAAACGAAAAAGACTACTTAAAATTTAAGTTAAAATATCCTGAAAAACACTTTTATTTTGGTGATGAAGGACTTATAAAAATTATTAATGAATGTCCATGCGATATGGTCGTAAATGCACTTATTGGTTTTGTTGGTTTTTTACCTAGTGTTGAATCTTTAAAACTAAATAAAATTTTGTGTTTATCAAATAAGGAAAGCTTAGTAGTAGGTGGTGAAATCATAAATAAACTTATAGCTGAAGGAAAAGGAAAACTTTATCCGATTGATTCAGAGCACGTTGCAATTGCTAAATGTTTATATGGAAAAAATATAAATGATGTTAAAAAGATTTTAATCACAGCAAGTGGTGGTCCATTTTTCTTTTTAGATAAAGAAAAATTTAAAGATATTACGCCAAGTGATGCTTTAAAACACCCAACCTGGTCAATGGGAAGAAAAATTACAATCGATAGTTCAACTATGATGAATAAATGCTTTGAAATTATTGAGGCACATTATTTATTTAAGGTTGATGCAAGTAAAATTGAGCCTGTTGTTGACAGAAAAAGTCACGTTCACTCAATGGTTAAAATGAAAAATGATGATATCTATCTTCAAGTTGGACCAAGTGATATGAAACTTCCAATATCTTACGCCTTGCATGAAGGTAAACCAGATACAAGCGAAGGTTTTATAGATGTTGAAAAAAACACATTCGATAATTATACTTTTTATCCTATGGATTATGAAAAATTTCCACTTATTAATTACGCTTATGAATGTTTAAAGAAAAAAGGAAATTATGGTGCGGCACTAAACGCAGCAAACGAAGTATTAGTTGACAGTTTCTTAAATAACAAAATTAAATATAACACCATAAGCGAAATTCTTGATAAAATTATGAAAGTGTTTTCTTATATAAAAGAAGTCAATATTAATGATTTAATTGAAACTGATAAAAAAGTGAGAGAACTAACGAAGGAATATATTAAAGAGTATGCAAATTAACGTATTAGCTGGATTTAACTGGAATACTGTCTTATCGATAGTATTATTTTTTGTTGCTCTTGGAGTTCTTGTTACAATCCACGAATTTGGGCACTTTTTAGCCGCTAAATCTTTTAAAGTTTATTGCACTGATTTTTCAATTGGTTTTGGCCCTAAAATTGTTAAGATAAAAAGAAAAAAAGGCGAGACAACTTTTTCTGTTGGCATTCTTCCTCTTGGAGGATATGTTTCAATGCTTGGGGAAGATGATGAAGAAAGCGTCCCTGAAGGAATTGTAGTTTCAAAAGAAAGAACACTTATTGGTATTAAAAGATGGAAAAGAATCATTATCATGGCAGCTGGAATTGTCATGAATTTTATTCTTGCTTATCTTATCTTTTTAATTAGTGCATCTTGTTTCCCTCAAGTTCAAGTTAATGCTTGGTATCGAGTGAGCGATAATCCAGGAATTGTATCTTTAGTGAGCGACGCAAAATTTGACGATAACGATCAGCTTTATCCAACAACTTTCTATTACGAAAATGGCGAATTTCATGAAGTAAAAGAAGGTGAAGAAGTTTCTCAAACTAATCAACTTAATATTTTAAATGAAGGCTATTTCACTCGTCAAAACGATACAGAGCACAAATATGTGGCAGTACTTTCTTATCAATTAACAGGCGTTAATGATACCGATATTTCAAAAAATATCTATCTTTTTGAAACAACTGAAGAAAATAAGTTTGCCGATACAAATTATTACATGCCTATTGTTAATCAAAATGGTCAATTTGTTCAATATGAACATAAAGAAGGCGACTCTTTCAAATTTGAGGCTCTTTTTGCAGATGCTTTACCAAATGAAAACGAAAATATAGATGAAGCTCCAAGTTATGTTCGCGACGAAAATGGCACACTTAAAACTTATCCATGCGAAATTACTTTAACAAGTAATGGCACAAGTTTTAATCCGCTTAATGTTTCTTTTTATAAATATGATTTGTGGTATGGGGCAAGAAGTTTTGAAGTTGCTGGAGAACAATGGGTCCAATCTAGTGGTTTAATAGGTCAAGCTTTAGTTGGACTATTTATTGGAAGAGGTTGGGATCAACTTGGTGGTCCACTTGCAATTTTTTCTCAAACAACAACAATTTTAGAAAACAATCCATTCTATGCTTATTTAAATACTTGGGGTGTAATTAGTGTTAATCTTGCTTTATTTAATTTATTACCTTTCCCTGGATTAGATGGATGGCAAATTCTTGTTGAACTTGTTGAAGGTAGTGTAAATGGTGTAAGAAAAGCAAAATATAAATTAAGCCTTAAGAAAAAAGAAGAAGATGAAGTAAAAGCGCCTCAAGAAATCGATTTATCTAAAACTCAAAATCATGAAGATACAGTAACTGCAAATAAAGATGTTAATTTAACTATTGGTGCTGACACTAAAAATGAAGAAAAAACATTTAAAGAATGGGAAATTCCTACCAAATTTAAAACAATCATGTCCTATGTTGGACTTGGTTTATTATTGCTCTTAATGATTTTTGTCTTTGTCAAAGACATCATTGCAATGATTTAATATGAAAGAAAGAACTGAACGTTTTTTAAAATCAATTGGAATTGATGATGTCTCTTCTTTTGATATCGACTTTAATTCGATTATGAAGAGCAAATATTTTCCAAATCGTTTTGTTTTTTCAGTGGAAAAAGAAACACCTTGGGAATATGGCTTACTTGATCGCTTTATAAATGCATTACATAATATCACAAGCTATAGCTATGAATTTTCTTTCGTCTATAAAATTAAACCTGATAAAGAAAATATTTCTTCAATCATCAAAGAATGGTATTTCAATCAAACTTATTCAGAATTAAATGCAAATATTGATTTGATAGACGATGAAATTTCTGTGTCATTTGATGATGAAAACGAGTTTTTAACTTTTGACAAGAAAAATAATGATTTAAAAATGTTTCTTGAATTTATTACTTACCCTTCTCATTTCATTTTTCACTATGAAGAAAAGAAAAAAGAAGAGACAAAAGAAGAAATAAAAATCACTAAAGAAGAAATCCAAGAAGAAAACAAAAAAGTTGAAAATGAAGCTGAAAACGATGCAATAAAACAAATTGAAGAAAATTATCGTCAAATGCTTTTTGAGCGCTCTCAAAAAGATATGTTTAAAAGAGGCGACTATGGATTTATCGAAATTGATATGATTGATTCAAATAGTGGTGCAGTCGATTTTAATGGATATGTTTTTGAGAAAAAAGATCCTCGTACCTCTCGAAACGGAAATACTATTTTAAGTATTGGCGTAGGAAATAAGAAAAATATTAAAGCTGCAATTTATGTAACTTTAATTTCTAATTCAAAAAGCATGCCTGCTGAATCTTTTAATGATATCAAAGTCGGAAGTAATATTAGAATTAAAGGAAAAGTTGGCTTAGATAGATTTGGCAAAAACATGTATGTTTTAGCTCACTATTTTTATATGCTTCCAGATGATCCATTGAGGGATGATACAAGTGAAGTTAAAAGAGTAGAGCTCCATCTTCATTCTAAAATGAGTGATATGGATGGCGTAACAAGTATCACTGATTATTGTAAACTTGCTAAACACATGGGGCACAAGGCCATCGCTTTAACTGACCATGGAGTTGTTCAAGCTTATCCTGAAGCACAAGCTGCCGCTAAAAAATATGGACTTAAAATGCTTTATGGTTGTGAACTTTATTTAATCAATGATTATTTTAAAGGTGCAATTAATACAGGGGATATCAATCTTAATGATGCAACATATGTTTGTTTCGACCTTGAATCAACTGGTTTAAGTATAAAATACGATAGAATAACCGAGTTTGGCGCGGTTAAAATTAAAAATGGCCTAGTTGTTGATCGAATGGATATTCTTATTAATCCAGGTATGGAGATTCCTTACGAGATTGAAGAACTTACTCATATCACAAATGAGATGGTCAAAAATCAACCAACCATCAAAGAAGTTTTACCAGAAATTTTAGAATTTTTTGGCGACTCTGTTGTCATCGCTCATAACTTTGAATTTGACTACAACATGATTAAAGAAGCGATGAAGGTAAATGGCTTTGGTGAATTTAAGCAACCTGCAATTGATACTCTTGCTCTTTCACGTTTTGTTTATCCAGAAAATACACAACATTCTCTTGGCGCATTATCAAAACGTCTTGAAGTAGATTATGATTCAGAAAGCGCACATAGAGCAGATTATGATGCTGAAGTCTTGGCAAATTGTTGGCTTGCTTTAAGGAATATCTTACAAAAAGATAAAAAGATGACTCTTTTAAAAGAACTTGAAAAACTTCCAATTGCTAAAGCTACTCTTAAACATTATAGAGGTGCAACTCACGCCACAGTTTTAGTAAAAAATAGAGAAGGTTTAAAAGATTTATATAAAATTGTTTCTTTTTCACATACTGACCACATGGGTGCACATCCTTTCGTACCTCGCTCTTTGCTTGAAAAATATCGTAAAAATTTACTGGTAGGTAGTGCATGTTTTAATAGTGAAGTATTTTATGCTTCAACAAATCGTTCTGAGGAGCAACTTGAAGAAGCTGTTAAATTTTATGATTATATTGAGCTTCAACCTTTAGCTAATTATTCTTATCTTATTAATGTAAATACCATAAAAGACGAAGAGACTTTAAAGATATATATAAAAGATATTATTAAAGCGGCTAATAAAGCTAACAAAATGATTGTTGCAACAGGTGATTGTCACTATTTAAATCCAGAAGATAAAGTAGTTCGAGACGTCTACATTCAAAATGAAGCAGTAGGTGGCGTGCGTCATCCTTTAATGCCTTATTTTAGACTTGAAAATCAAACTAAAGGAATTTTCTTTGATAATCCTGATCAGCATTATCGCTCAACCGATGAAATGTTAGAAGCTTTTGAGTGGCTTGGGAAAGATGTAGCTTATGAATATGTCGTAACAAATTCAAACAAAATAGCTGACTTTTGCGAGGTTATTGAACCAATTCCTGATAAATTATTCACTCCAACTATTGATAATTGTGAAAATTTACTTCGTGAACTTTGTTATAAAACAGCTTTTGAATTATATGGCGATATTAACGACACTAGTGATCCTGCTAAAGTATTTATTAAGAACAGATTGGATACTGAACTTAAAGGTATTATTGAAAACGGATATTCAGTTATTTATTACATAGCCCATAAACTTGTTCAAAAATCAAATGATGATGGCTATCTTGTTGGAAGTAGAGGCTCAGTTGGAAGTAGCTTTGCTGCCACAATGGCAAAAATTACCGAAGTTAACGCTCTTCCACCTCATTATCGTTGCCCACATTGTAAAAAAGTTATTTTTTATGAAGGAAACGACATTAAATCCGGCTATGATTTACCAGAAAAACTTTGTCCAGAATGTGGCACAAAAATGAATAGTGATGGACAAAATATTCCTTTCCAAACATTCCTTGGTTTCCAAGCTGAAAAAGTTCCTGATATTGATTTAAATTTCCCAACTGATTATCAAGCTACCGCTCATCAATACACCAAAGTTTTACTTGGTGAAGATAAAGTTTTTAGAGCAGGCACAATTTCAACTGTTCAATTTAAAACAGCTTTTGGTTATGTTAGAAAATATTTTGAAAATTTAGGAATTAATCCAAATAATGTTAAGGGTTCAGTTACAGCTTGTCTTGCACATCGCTGTGAAGATGTAAAACGTACTACTGGTCAACATCCAGGAGGAATTGTTGTTATTCCACGTGATTATGAAGTTTACGATTTTACTCCTGTTCAATATCCAGCAGGAGACACTGATGCAAGCTGGAAAACAACTCATTTTGATTTCCATTCGATTCACGATACTATACTTAAACTTGATATGTTAGGTCACGTTGATCCTCAAGCTTTAAAAATGATGAGCGATCTAACCAAAATTGATTGTCGAACTTTACCATTTGATGACAAAAAAGTTATTTCGCTTTTTTCAAGTGATGATGCGCTTAATTTACAACATAAATATATGGAAAAAGATAATGGGGCACTTGGAATTCCAGAATTTGGCACTCAATTTGTTAGACAACTTTTACGTGAAACAAATCCTAAATCATTTAGTGATCTTTTAATTATTTCTGGTTTATCACATGGGACTGATGTTTGGACAAATAACGCTCAAGAATTAATTGATAAAGGAATTACCGATTTAAGAGGGGTTATCGGATGTCGTGATGATATTATGTCTTATCTCATGTCAAAAGGAATTGAAGGGCACGAATCTTTCGTCATTATGGAAAAAGTTAGAAAAGGAAAGAAACTTTCCGCGGAAGAAGTGACATTAATGAAAGAACATGATGTCCCAGATTATTACATTGATAGCTGTTCAAAAATTAAATATCTTTTCCCTAAAGGACATGCTTGTGCTTATGTCATGATGGCAATTAGAGTTGCTTATTACAAGGTCTATTATCCTCTTGAATTTTATGCAACTTTCTTCTCATTACGCTGCGAACAATATGACATTCAATCAATGATTAATGGAATTGACGATATCCATGCTCGACTTGAAGAATATTCATCGCGTAAAAAGTCAAATAATGTTGAGCTTGCCTTATCTCCAAAAGAGGTAGAAATAGAAAAAACCCTGCAGGTCGCCCTTGAAATGTGCGAAAGAGGATTTATATTTGAGAACATATCAATTGATAAAAGTGACGCAACAAATTTCGTTGTTTCTAAAGAACACAATGCTTTAATTCCACCTTTTAAAGTTTTAGATGGACTTGGAGAAAGTGGCGCTAGTGAAATTGTTAAAGCGAGAAACGAACGTCCTTTTGAATCACAAGAAGATCTTAAAAATAGAGCAAAAATTTCTGATAAAAACATCAAGAAATTAAGAGAACTTCATGTTCTTGATCATTTAAGAGAAAATGATCAACTCTCTCTATTTGATTTTATGTAATCAAGTAGTTATTATTTTATTTGTGTCTAAGAAAATTATTTATTTTCTTGATATGTTAGACACAAAAAAACGTCCATATAGCTCAGTTGGATAGAGCGATTGCCTCCTAAGCAATAGGTCGGAGGTTCAAATCCTCTTATGGACGCCAGTTGTAAAAGTTAACCTGTAGCAGTTGCTATGGGTTTTTAATTATTTTGGAAGACAAGGTTACTTTGGTTATGCCTACAAAAGATTATATGTAATTTATTGAATGATTATTCTTATTAATTTTTTCTAATTTAGTTCATCATCGGTAAAATCAAAAAGTTTTTGAAGATAGTTTTGCTTTGAATGCAATATACGTACTACACAAACACTATCATTTTTTAGGTAATAAAAAATAAGGTATTTATCACAAATTAGATATCGAAAATTTGTTTTAAAGAGCGAATTGAATTTAACAGGAGAACCTATTTCTGGAAAATTTTCTAATAAAAGTATTCTTTTATAAATCTTTGAAATCGTTTTTATTGCAGCAATTTCGTTTTGTAAATCAAAACTTAAATAAGTCTTGATATCATCAAGATCTTTTAATGCTTTGTTTGAATAGTTAACTTTCATCATTATTTATTCCGAGAATTTTTGCAGCAGTTTCAGAGTCAACCCATCCTTCGTCTTCTCCGGATTTTTCTCCGACTGAAAGTTCATTAATTAACTTTAATATAGCTTGCGTTTGTTCGTAATCTTCCATATCTACAATTGCATAACGTCCTCTTCCGTTTTTAGTTAAAAAAACCGGTTCACCAACTGAGATATCTTTTAAGACATCAGTATAGTTTCTTAAATCTGAAATAGGTCTAATATTTGGCATAATTTTCTCCTTTGCTGTAAAAAGTGTACCATAATTTTAAGGCAAATACAACAGCAGAATATTTAATCCATCGGATAATATGCGTTTTAATCATTTTCTCTTTTTTAGTAAATTGTGAGATGAATTTTTTGTTATGATTTAGAGCAATCAAAATAATGTATTTACTATCGCAATAATAATTGTGAAATAAATTGCATAATAGAAAACACAATGCCTCGTAAGTAAATCTGAATAAATTCTAGATTTAAAAGATGTTTATTTAAAGATTTTTGATCTTTATGCTTATTCGACGCGATTTTTTAATCGAGCAATCATTTTAGAAAAACTTGATAAAATAATTCGGAAAATTATTGTCGAAAACTGTCGTATTATAATGATTGTGGACTTAGAAATGGCGAGATATCAATAATAATACCATTCTTTCGAATATAGTTTGGATTGATGAAATATATGTTAATTACATATCTATCGATAAGGAGGAAGGTGAACCTTCAAAAAGAGGCTTAAGCGACGAACAGATATGCATAATAGTTGCAATCGATTGCTATAAGAATGTTTTTGTAAAAAAGTTGGAAACGGAAAACCAAACTCCGAGATTCTATATGAAGCACTAAAAAATAGGATAAAGCCTAAATCGAGACTTATCCATGATCTTGAAAAATCGCATATAAAATTAGTTAAAGAACTTAAACTTATCGATGAAGGTATTAAATGTGATCCTACCGATAAAAACTATCTCACGAAGATGTCTTTAGTAAATAATCTATGTTCATGGGTAAAAAGATATTATTATCGTTTTTTAGGAATGAAACTACGATATTTAGATGAGTATCTAAATTGGTATGTTTACTTATTTAAAGTCAAAAAGGATTTGGAAAAATATCCAGCTGTTAAAGGAGTAATTAGACATTTATTTTTTACGGATTCACGACTTACAAGAGAAGAATTATTCGATAATAATCGCAAAAATAAGGTAGAAACTGTAGATGACTAAAAATCACCAACACTTTGGTTAATCATTAGAAAAAATATTTATTAATTTTGTTACAAAAGCATCCACTGTTTATACTTTTTTAGTTGCACCTATTTCTTCTTGCTTATTACTTGATTAGAAATTTTTAAGCAAAATATATGTCTGGATTCTTAAGAAAATTGTTTGCATTTTTGCTTAAAACTTCTTTGTTAAAAGGTAGCCAAAGTTAATAATAAATAAGAAAATGGTGAGATAAATGGCAAGATAATTGCGAGATAAAAATTCTCATTTAAAACAATAATTTTAGAATTTTATATTTATCTATTAAAACATGTAATTGAATAAAAATTTATTTGTCATTTAATCAATTATTGTAACTCTGTTCGATGAAAGAAGTAGTTCTTGCGTAAAACTTCACAGATAAGTTCACAGAAAACTTCACAGGAAATTTCTCGAGTAATACACAAAATGCCAAAATTAAAAGGTTTGAGTTTAGTTGAGTAAAATTTTATGTTAAAAAGCAGTAAGATAAAAAATCTGCAATAAATCTATAAGTGGTTTAAGGGATTATTTATCAAGAAATATTTTGTCGATGAATTAGTATTTGTTTTGGGGATATTGGCTAATTTGCTAGAAACCCCCGCAAATCTCAACTATTTAATGTATATTTAAACTCTAATTGACTATATATCTTGTTTATTTCAGAATTAGGATTATCTTTACTTTCTTTAATAGAAGTAGCGTATATTCCGTCTTTTATAATTCCATTTTGATCATAATTAAATTCATAAACATCACTAGGAGAAGAACTTAGTTTAATTTCACTTGTTTCTTCATTTATGAAATATTTAGGACTAGAGTTACTTTCTTTTCCTTCTTTAATGATTCCTTTAAGATATTCAGAATCATATATTAAGTAAGCATCATAAAAGAGATTAACATATTCTTTTATATAACTTATTGCTTCGCTTTCACTAAGAGAAGAAGTATTAACAAGCGTTGAATCTTCATAGTTATTTATCTTATATTTATTTGTTTCTTCATCAAGTGTTATCTCTATTTTATAAACGATAGGTCCACCTTTTACTGAAGTCTCAGCTATATCATCAAACCTTGATTCATAGCTAAAAGAATATATATCGTTTACTTTATTAAACGAAGAAAGAAGATATCCGTCACTAGTTACATCGTTATATTTTGAAGTGGCAAGTTTTAAGTCAAAACTAGTTACTTCATTAAAGAACTCATCTTTTGTGATGAATGTTTCTTTATTAATATCTTCTTCATTTATTTCTTTATATGGATCTTTATTTAATAGATTAATGGATATAGGAACAAGTATTGCAACTAAGATAACTAATATAGTTGTACCAATTATAACTCCTTTATATTTAGATTTACTAAATAACTTAATAAGTGAAAGTGGGTTTAACTTTACACTTAGAGGGAGTTTCTTAGAATCTTGTTTGTCGTCTTTTTCTTGAGACTCAGATGAAGTGGATGGAAGAGGCTGAGTGACTGGCTCAGTCGAAATTTCTTCTTTAGTAGGAACAGTTTCTGGCACAATTATGGTGTTTTCTGTTTTAGCTTTCTTGTCAGTTTTGACTTCTTTTTCTTCCTTATTATCTTCATCTTTAGAAGTGCCAAAATCTTCTTTCTTAATTTCAGGAAGAGTAGTGTTTTTATCTTTCTGTTCTTTAGCTTTATCTAAATCATCCTCTTTATTAGAAGGAAGATTTTTTTCTTCTATATCGTTAGATTTATCTCCTTTCTCTTTAGGGAGATTGGCTTTAGAAGAATCTTCTTTTATTACTTTGTTTATGTCTATGTCTCTATTATCTTTTTCAATAATAGTAGCATCAATTACATCTAAATCTTCTTTATCTTTATTATCTTTATCTTCCTTATTATCTATATCTTCTTTTATAGGATCGATTATTTCTGGATCTGTTATAGTTTCTTTATTATCTTTTTCGTTATCTAAAAGAGAAGGAGTGAGTTTATCTTCTTCTTTTATAGTTAGTTCGTTTTTTGTTTCTTTACTTGTTTCTTCTTGAAGAGGAGAAGGAAGTTCTTTTACTAGGTTAGATGTTTCTTCTAGATTTTCTTTTGTTTCAACTTGTTCTAGAGAAGTATTATCTTTAGCTTCTTTATTTTTAGTACTTGATGTTTTCTTAGAAGATTTCTTGGAAGAAGTTTTCTTGCTTGTTCCTTTTTTAGAACTAGATTTAGTTTTAGAAGTAGTAGATTTAGTATTTGCTTTACTAGATTTTGTTTTTGTTGTTTTTGATTTAGATTTAGAATTTGATTTTTTAGTTTTAGTTTTTTTAACTTCTGTTGCTTTTTCTTCATTAACAAAAACAGATTTAGTATTTTCTAAACCAATTTCTTCTTCAATAATAATTGTTGTTCTTCTTTTTGCCATCGTTTTCTAACTTTTAATATATAACTTATTTTGCGGGTTGGGTAGGGTTAATTTTAATATTTATGACTTATGGCACGCCAAAAGATGATGTTTATCAATAGAAATTTTAATCTTGAATAAGTTAAAAATGAATCAATATTAGTGTGTAATCTTATTTAAAGCAAAAATTCTTGATAAAATATTTTTGGAATTTGAATGATTATTAGGAGTATTTTTGGTGTTTAATAGTAAATATTGGAAGAGAGAAATCTTAAATTCATGTGATTTAATTGATTGGAATTTATCGATAATTAATGAATTAAACAGAGAATATGTTCTTGGAAATATTTTAAATTGTTTAAGAAATCTAGTTGAAGCGATTTTTTGTTTTGAATATACGTTAAACAATGATGTTAAATGTGATAAGCGATACGATTTAATTAATGCGTCGATCAAAAAAATCAACAATAAAAAAAGTAATTTTCTGGCTAAGTTTCATGAATATTTACAGCAAAGTGTCTCGCATTATACTGTGTGTGGTGAGCATGCCGAAAGGTTAATGCAAAAATACATTCATTATTTATTCAAGATTAAAGAACTGCTTAAAAATGAGTTTTCTATTGATGCTTTAAAAAATCTGAATAAATATCCTTTAGATTTGGATAGAGACTCTGAGGCTTATTACAAAAAAATAAAGCAACTTTTACCGAATTCATCAAATGCAGAAAAGAGCGGCTCTAATACGTATTATGTTCAAAAGAAAAAGATTGTTATTATTGATGGCGTTTTATTCTATGAATATACATTAACCGAAGGCATTGACAACGTAAGCAAATTCGATAGATTTATTGCATACTCAAAAATAGATATATATGATAATTATGCAATAAGATGCGTTTTCGAAGAAAAAAACTTAGAAATTTTCGGTAAAGATAGTTTGATTACTTTTATAACAAATTATCGGGTCGCGCTAAGACCGTGTGAACTGGACAAATTAGCTAAAATCTTTGGATTAAAACAAGCACATCGAAGGACTCTTGAATACGAAAATTTGATGAATTTCATTCAGGAAAATCATATGTCTCTAGTTAAAATTGTTCGTCTTGCTGATAATAAATATAATGATTTAATTAGTAAAATCGCATCTAAAAAGCAACAAACATCTTATTTAATTTCTTTGCTAAACACTTTAAGAGGATTCTTATTAAAAGAAAAGACTGGTACAAATGTCATAAAATATTTAGCATCAATATCTAGAAATCAAGTTCTGAAAGATCAATTAGCTAAAGAAGAAAATTTGAAAGTATCAAATCTGTTTTTAAAGAGCGGTGTCTTGGTTTTTGATAATACGCCATTTAGTGGATCTTTAATCAACCATAATCCTATTTACAAAATTTTGTTTGATTTATTTGGTAACGAATTATTTGAAGATGATATTTTTGCTCATCAAATAATAAACGAAAGCAATAATTCTAGCTCAATTTATATCGAAATAAATAACGACGAAATTGAAGTAATTGATCAGCTAATCGAAAGACACAACCGTCGAATTCCGAAATTTCAACCTGAACGTTCTTTAAAACGTTTTAAAAATAATGTTTATGTTGTTGGGAACGAATCCAGAACGAGCAAACTTCTTAATAAACTTATGGGGTTTACTGGCATCATAAATTTACCAGAATACGAAAGTTACGTTTCAGCACAAATTGTAAAAAAGAACACAATTTTTGATGATGATTTGAAGAAAAACAGCATAATAAAAATGTTTGCCCGTTCTAGCTTATTTTGCGTTTATGGTGCTGCAGGTACTGGTAAATCGACATTAATCTGTACTGAGTTAGGTTTATTAGAAAAATATACTAAATTATGTTTAACTAATACGCATACAGCCCTTTATAACTTAAAAAGCAAAATGAAAGATTCAGATGTTGATTTTTATACAATCAAAAGTTTTATTAAAAGTAATTTTATAGATAATAAATATGATGTTGTCGTTATAGATGAATGCAGTACTGTATCAACTAGAGATATGTATGATTTAATTGAAAAACTGGATGCTAGAGTGTTAATTCTTGCTGGTGATATTTGCCAATTACCTGCTATTGAATTTGGTAATTGGTATGCTTTATTGCGAAAATTCATTAAAAGGGAAAATTTCGTCGATTTAAACCATAATTATAGATGCTCGAGTTCAGCTTTTCTAAATGAACTTTGGCAAAAAGTTAGGAATATCAACGGAGATATTCAAGAAAAGTTAAATATTCATGATATTTCTCATGTGATAGATAACAGTATTTTTAAAAGAGAAGGAGACGATGAAATAACCCTAGCTTTAAATTATGATGGCTTTTATGGTATTAATAACTTAAATAGAATTTTGCAAACGAATAACCCAAATAGTGAAGTTCGTTGGAAGCAATATGTTTTTAAAATCGGAGATCCGATAATTTTCAATGATACTGATTATTTTGAAGGTTGCCTTTTTAATAATTCAAAAGGAATCATAAGAAATATTGTTAATAGTTCTGAAAACATAACTTTTACTATAGAAGTTAATGTTTCCATTGAACCTTCACTATGGTATCGTAATTTTACTGTTTTAGAAACATCAGATAATAAATCTTTAATTGAATTTACAGTTCAGAACAGTAAAGAAAATGATTATGACAATGATACTAGCGATTTGTTTAAAGTGCCTTTTGAAGTTGCTTATGCTATCTCTATACACAAAGCGCAAGGTTTAGAATATAACCACGTAAAAATAATTATAACTAAAGAAGTTGAAGAGCAAATCTCTCATAACGTCTTTTATACAGCAATTACAAGAGCAAAAGAATCTCTTAAGATTTTTTGGTCGGCAGAGACAGAGAACTTTGTTATACAATCTTTTAAGGCAAAAAATTTTAATAAAGATGCTCGTATATTAGCGAATAAATTTAAGTTTGAAATATTAAATGATTGAATAGTTAAAAAGTATCAAAACGGTTATTAAACGGCATTCAATTAAAATGATTAAATGTTTTAGTGGTTGATAAGGTTTTTACGTGTTAAACGTTCAGAAATTTTCGATTTTTTACTCTATTTATGTCGAAATCAGGCATGTTTTGCGTTAAAATACAGATAATGTTTTAAAATAAAGTTATGTTTGGTTGTAAAAAAATATTAAAAAAAAGCGAATTATCTAATAAGACATGATTAAGACAGGGCGATTATTTAACTCATGTTTATTTAAGACATCCAAAACCTAGATATTGCAATTGGATTTGAATTTAATAATAAAATAGTCGCTCTTTAGTTAGAATGCCACTTAAATTGGTGAACATTAATGAGGTGAACAGAATGAGTGATAAGCTTAATATAAATGAACAAGTACAAATGATTCTTGATATTGCTAATCAGCTTAGAGGACCATTTAAGGAAGATGAATACCAAAATGTTATTATTCCTATGACTATCTGCAGACGCTTTGAATGTATATTAGACGAAACAAAAGAAGATGTACTCAAAGAATATGCTAATGGTGAAAGAAACGAAAAAGCTCTCAAAAGAATTAGTGGTTTTAGTATTTATAATACATCGAAATTCACCTTGTCAAATTTATTAAACGATTCTCAAAATTTGAAAAGTAATTTTAAAGATTACTTAGAATCTTTTAATAGCATAGCTTTTAATATTTTTTCTCAGATGAAGTTTTTTGACACTATTGAACAAATGGACAAAGGGAAAAAACTTTATGTTGTTATTAAGAAATTTGCTAATACTGATTTAAGTGTAGAACATGTTTCTTCAATGCAAATGGGTTATATCATGGAAGAAATTATTCGAACATACTCTGAAAATGCAAGTGCTGGTGATCACTTTACACCAAGAGAAGTTATTAGATGTTTGACCCAACTTTTACTTGCTGAAGGCTGTGATGATTTATACGAAGACGGAAAAATAGTAACTTTGGGTGATTTTGCTTGTGGTACTGGAGGCATGTTATCTGAAGGCTACCGCATGATTAAGGATTTGAACAGTGACACTAAAGTTGCTTTATACGGTCAAGATAATAATGGTTGGTATGAGGGCATCGCTCAAGCTGAAATGATTATCAAAGGACAAGATCCTGAAAATATAAAACTTGTCACAAGTACACTTACTACGGATCCTTTCCCAGATAAGAAAGTTAGATTGATTTTGATGAATCCTCCTTTTGGATTAAGTTATGCTAAAAAAGAAATTGGTGATGATGAATATAAAAAGATAATCGAACAAAACAAAAAAGGCGGTTGGTATGAAGGTGGTCTTCCTGGAACTGGTGACTCACAAATGCTATTTTGGCAATATGCACTTAATAAATTAGATGACAATGGAAGAGCAGCTATCATTTGTAATGCATCACCTTTATTTAGTGGCGGTTCATCAAGTGGCGAATCATCTATTCGTAAATGGATATTTGAAAATGACTGGGTTGAAGCGATTATTCAATTTTGTCCTGAACTTTTCTATAACACGGGCATTTCTATTTACTCGATTATTTTTAATAAAAACAAATCAGAAAGAAGAAAGAATAAAATTCAATTGATAAATGCTTCTTCTATTTTTACAAGAATGAACAAGGGCTTAGGCTTTAAGAGAAATAAAATCTCTGAAGAATCAAACAATAACCAAATCGCTAAAATTGTAAAGTTGTATGCTGATTTTGACAAAGCGGATCCTAGTATGTCTAAGATATTTTCTAAGGAAGATTTTTACTACCGAGAAGTAGCAATACAACAACCATTCCAACGTAACTTTAAAATATCTTTAGATAGAATTGATAACTTAAACTCTAGCAATGCTTTTAATAAACTTTATGATGAAGATAAATATCAAGAATTAGATGAACAAGCATCCAAAACCCAAGCTCAATTAGATTTAATGAGCGAGATGCTAAAAGGTAAAGAATATCAAGAAAAGATCGTTGATACATTAAAAACTAACGTTAGTGATAAAGTTTATTTAAATAGAGATGAATTTACTAAATATATTATTTCTTTGCTTCCTGAATTAAGTGATAAGAAGCAAGCGTCATTATTAAAAGGTATTGTATTAGCCTTATCCGAACATGATGAAAACGCAGATACTTATAAAAACAAAAAAGGAATATACGAGCCAGATAGCGAATTAAAGGATACGGAGTTGATTCCTTATAAAGAAGATATCCATGAGTATTTTGATCGAGAAGTAAAACCATTCCTTCCTTTAGCATGGATGGAAGATGACGAAGATAAGATTAAGGTCGGTTGTGAAATTAATTTCAATAAATATTTCTATGTATATCATGAGCCTGAATCAAGTGATGATATTTTAGAAAGACTTAAAAAGTTATCTGAAGAAGAAAAAGAGTTGGAGAGTGAATTATATGGAGAATAATAAATATGCTTCACAAGCTCAAAATTCTTTTCAATTAAAACGTTTTAAATATTGCTATACATCATCTCATGCAGGAATGGTTATTGATAAATCATGGTGGAACGAGGGAAAAGAACTACTTTACACTTGCCAAGAAACTCCAATGATGTCTAGTTTTAACAAGTTTCCAAAGAATCTAAAAACAAAATCCACAGATCTGTTATTAACTAGGAACGCAACTCCATATATATTTATTCCAGAAGTTGGTTCAATTTTTAGTAATGTAGTTCAAAAAGTTACAATTAATACTAAAAATTATTCAATTAAATTTTTGCAATATGCTTTATCATATGCCACAGAGTCAGTCAAAGCTAACGGAAACACTATTCCAAGTTGGAATATGCAAATTTGGGATAATTTATATCTCCCCTTGCCTGATATCCAAAAACAAAAACAAATAGCCGATTTTCTTGATGATAAGGTTGGAAAGATTGAAAAATTAATAGAATTATATAGAAATAAGATTGCAGAAATGAATAATTTTAAATTTCAATTAATTAGCAAAGTCGTTAGTACTGGCTTAAATGTTGGCGTTTGCTATAAAAATACTGGAAATATTTGGATACCTAAAATACCTAAGCATTGGTGTTTAAAACGTGCAAAATATGTGTTTGATGTTTTAAATAAAGGAAACGGAATAACAAAAGAACAGGTTTATGAAAATGGTGATACACCATGTATTAGGTATGGTGAAATTTACACGAAATATAACTATGGTTTTTTTGATACTTATTCAAGAACAAATAAAAAAGAAATTGATTCTGTAAAAGTTGCTCATTATGGCGACATTTTATTTACTGGAACCGGAGAATTAATTGAAGAAATTGGTAAAAATGTTGTTTATTTGGGGAACGATAGTATTTTAGTGGGTGGCGATATTATTATCGGAAAACATCATCATAATCCTATTTTTTTAAATCTCGCTCTTCTTTGTCCTTTATCTCAAGAGCAAAAAGGCCGCGGAAAAAGCAAATTGAAAGTAGTGCATATTTCTGCAGCTGAAATTGGAAACATAATTTTGCCTGTTCCTCCTAGAAATGAGCAAGATGCTATAGCTGATTATTTAAATAAAAAAATAAAAATTATTGAAAGTATTACGAATAAATATAACGAAAAAATTAGTACATTAAAAAAATACAAAAAATCTCTTATCTATGAATATGTCTCTGGCAAAAAGGAGGTTACTTTATGAGTTTAGCTGATTTAACACAACTTAATGAAAGAAATGGATTTCAAAAAGTATTCTTGCATCATTTAATTAATGATAATGGTTTCGTTCAAGGACTTAATTCCAACTATGACAAAACCTATGCAATTGATAAAAAATATCTTTTTGGATACCTTTCAAATAGTCAACCTAAGGATTTTGCGAAACTAATTAAAGTAAAAAACTATGAAGTTGAGTTTATAAAATATCTTAGAGAAGAAATCCATAAACGTGGGTTGCTTGATGTTTTAAGAAATCAAGTAAAGTTTTATGGTGCTCATTTTGATATGCTTGGAGCAATTCCTCATAATGACTTTGGTGAAACAACAAAACTTAAGTATCAATCAAATATTTTTAGTGTTACCGAAGAATTAGAATACGAAAATGTAGTTGATGAACAATCTCAATCTAAACGAGGAGATCTAACATTATTCATTAATGGAATACCTATTATTTGGTTTGAACTTAAAAGTAATGCAAGTGGTCAATTTTGCAAGGACGCAATAGAACAATATAAGAAGACCAGAAATCCTAATGAACCAGTTTTTAAGTTTAAAGAAGGTTGTTTAGTATTCTTTGCTATGGATCATGACGAAGTTGCCTTTACCACTAAATTAGCAAAAGATGATACTTTCTTCATGCCTTACAACAAAGGCGTCAATAAAAGAAAAGGCAATCCTGAGGTTAAAGACAACATTAAAACTTCCTATATGTGGAGGGAAATTTTAACTAAGGATAATATCCTTGAGTGGTTGACTGAATACTTAGTTTTAGAAGTAAAAGAGGAAAAAGGATATAACAACAAGAAAAAGAAAACTGAAAGAATCATATTTCCTAGATATCACCAATTTAATGAGGTCACGAGAATTATTGAAGATGTGAGAAAAAAGGGTGTATCAGGCCAAAATTATTTAGTTATGGATAGTCCTGGAAGTGGGAAGACTTATTCCATAGCTTGGCTTGCTCATCATTTGGCTAACTTGCACGATACAAATAACAATAATATCTACGATTCGGTCATCATTATTACTGATAGATTGGTTGTTGATTCTCAGCTTCAAGATGCGATGCTAAGAATTCCGCATGAAGAAGGTGAAGTAACTGTCATGGATGATGATGCTAGTTCTAGTGATTTGTCAGATGCGATTAATAATGGCGATAAGATTATTGTCTCTACTATTCAAAAGTTCTCTTATATTTTAGCCAAAGTCAATCCTAATAAAGACAAACACTACGCTATCATCATTGATGAATGTCATTCTTCAACTAAAGGTAATTATATCGCCAACACGACCAAGGCTTTATCTGCGGAAGAAGCTAGAAAAGAAGATGAAGCTAACGATAATAAAGATGGGCAAGATGATATCAATGATGCTATCGAAGAAGATATCGCAAGGACTGGAAAACAAGGAAATATAACTTTCTTTGGTTTTAGTGCTACTCCTAAAAAGAAAACACTGGAAAAATTTGGAACTAAATCAACTGATGAAGAAGGTAAAACCTTAAGCGCTCCATTTACTTGTTATTCAATGCAGCAAGCGATTGATGAAGGTTTTATTTTAGATGTTTTAACTAATTACACAACTTATGAAACGTATTTTAAAATTAATAAAATAATCAAGGACAATCCTGAATTTAAAAAAGCTAAAACTCAAAGAGCCATTTATCGTTATGCTATGCTTCATCCAACTAACATTAAGCAAAAGATAGAAATCATCATGGAGCATTTTATGGATCATGTGATGTTTTTGCTTAATGGTGATGCTAAAGCGATGGTTGTTACTGATAGTAGAGAAGCCGCGGTTAAATATAAATTAGCATTTGATGAGTATATAACCGAACATAACATTGAAAATATAAAAGCTCTAGTAGCTTTTACTGGAAAGTTGAAGATAAAAAGTTATGGCGATAAAGAGTTTAGTGAGCCTAAGTTAAACGAAATGCCCGAGAAAGAAACAAAAGACGCGTTTAATACATCCGAATATCAAGTTTTACTTGTAGCAAATAAATATCAAACTGGTTATGATCAACCATTACTATGTGCGATGTATGTTGATAAAAAATTAGATGGAATTAATGCTGTTCAGACTTTAGGAAGGCTTAACAGAGTTTATCCAGGTAAAGAAGGAAATATCTTTATTCTAGATTTTAGAAACACATATGAAGATATGAAGGATGCTTTTGCTCCTTATTACGAAGATTTAACTTTAGTTGGTGAAACAGATCCTAATAAAGTTTACGATCTTGAGCGAAGGATTGATTTATATAATCTGACTAATCAATATGACATAGAAGAATTTGTAAAAATTGCGTTTAAAGAAAAAATAACAGATAGAGATAAAGAAAAATACTATAGCTATCTTTCTAAAGCAGAAAGCTTTTATCACAAAATTGCTGATGAAAAAGAACGAAAAACACTAAGGAAAACTATAAAAATGTTTGTTGAATCCTATTCTTGGATAATCCAAACAACTGTTTTTGATGATCCCGAATTACATAAAAAATGGATTTTTTATAAAGCATTAAGCAAGCGTCTATCAGGAGATAGCGACCCATCTATTGACCCTTCAAAACTAGTAGAAGTTACTAAGATAAAGCAAAAGAAAATTAAAGTAATTAAAGTTTCAAAAGCTAATATTGAGCCTATAACAATCACTAAAATTGGAAATGTCAGCATTACAGTTAATCCAGAAGATTTATTTGCTAGTATTGATGAATTAATTAAAGAACTTAATGAAAGATTTGGGAAAGAATTCGATACTGACTCAACTTCCGGTATAATCATTGGATTAATAAGAATGCTAGGCGAAGACGAAGAAGTTAGAAGAAGAGCGCAAGCAAATGATCCTGACCTATTTAGAGTTTTTTTAAAAGAGAAAATTGATGATGTTTTATTTAAAGGTAGAAACAACAGCGTTAAATTCTATAGATATATGCTAGATAACGAGGATGCTGAAGATGCTTTACTTTCTTATTTAAATAATATTATTTACAATGAAGCTAGGAAGAAAATTGATGACTACAACCGAGAACTTCTAAACGAAAAGGAATTTGATAAATGATTTTTATTAGCCATTCATCCAAGGATATAGAATTAGTTGAACTTTTTAATCAATTTTTAACGTCTTTAGGTATAAAAAAAGAAGATATTTTTTGCAGTTCTCTAAACGGACAAGGTGTTAATAATGGGGCGAGAATTACAGATGTAGTATTAGATTATTTAAAAAAATCAAACCTTATCATTTATTTAGTTACTAATAATTTTCTTAAAAGCCCATATTGTACTCAAGAATTAGGCATAGGCCGGTCATTTAGTAATGAGGAGAGTATTTTTATATTGAAAGCAGAAGATGTAAAAATAGAAGAGATAAAAGGCTTCGTTTCGTCCGATTATAAATATTCTTTGATTGATTCTAATGGTTTAAGCGAACTATGTGATAGGGTTGCGGACTTGGGATATGAAATGTCCAACAAACATAAAATTATTAATGATTCAATAAATCATTTTTTAAATTCCGCAAAGAAAGTTGTATCTATTTTGATAGAAACCAGGGATTTAACAGATGATGAAGCAAATAGGAAATTAGTGGAGAACTTGGAAAAACAATATGATAACCTTGCCAATGGGGCGAAAGTTATACTTGCGAACATATATTTTTCTAATGACGGAGTTTGTTACTATCAAATAAATAATGGCGTTGTTCAATCTCTTACTGATAAACACTTTATTAGACGTGTTACAACCGTATCGACAGGATATTTTTCTTTTGCATATGAATTACAACCATGGGCTTTTGAGTTTATAAAAAGAAATTCTACCGTTCAGGAAGAGTTGAAAAATATAATCAAGGATAAACCCACTCCAACTGTTCCAGAGTGGTAATGAATACCCTAATTATTGCTCATTTTGTAATGAAATTAAAATTTTTGATACCAACGAAAACAATAATTCTTACGAAAACTTACTCAAATTAATCAAATATTTCATGAAGAAATGTGCCGGTATTATAGGCCAATTAAATTCAGAAGCTAATATTTAATTTATCTTTATTTATCAAAATACTTGAGTTTTGCAGGTTTATTTATCAATCCACACTCTTCCTCCCAAACCCAACAACAGTACTTGCTATAGTTTCAGGAGATTCTTTACATCCATTATCTAACCAATATAATACTAGACCTATAACACCACGAATAAAGAAGATATTAGCGAGTATTATTTTATGTTCATCCTGATAGCCATGTTTCATGGCTTCAGGGATGAAGTGTTTATTTAATATTTCATTAAAAGATACATCTCCTTCTAATATATCTGTATTTTTTAAATAGGCTTTAAATAGGTTAGGATATTTCTTAACGAAGTTAATATATTTTGTAACTACATCTAAAGAAAGATAATCAAAGTTATCGTTATGAGGTATATCTTTAAATTCTTCATCTAAACCTTTTAGTGCTTGATCTTTTGCATCAAGAAGAAGTTCAAAGGTGTTGTCGTAATAAGCATAGAATGTTGTTCGATGAACTTTAGCGACAACACATAGCTCCGATACTGAAATATCATTAAACTCTTTAATAGATAATAGTTCAAAAAAAGCATTTAGTAATTTTTCTTTAGCATTCATTTTTAAATCCTACACTTTTTTAAATTCTTGTCGTGTTAATTAAACTTAGTTAAGTCGACAATATAATCACAAGATTTAGGAAGAAGAATTTATTTCCTACACTTGTAGGATAACAAATTAAGGAAGGAGAAAAAAGAATGAAAAATTACGATGAAGAAAGATTAAGAGAAGAGTACAGCACAAAACCTAAAACAGGACTAGACGAAGCTAAAAAGCTTGACCAAAAATGTAAATTACCTGCTTATATCTTTGCCTACACCTTTGGTATTTTAGGTGCACTCGTATTAGGAACAGGAATGTGCCTAGCAATGGAAGTTATTGCCGGTGGTCCAATAATGGTAGCACTTGGCGTTATAATAGGAATCATTGGAATCATCATGGTTTCTATTAACTACCCAATCTATAACAAGATTTTAAAAGCTAGAAAAGAAAAATACGCAAGTAGCATTATTCTTGCTCTTAATAAGAAAGATTAATTAAATGCCTTTGATAGATTTTGTTAAAGACAAAAATAAAAGACATAAGACAATAGTTGTTATAGGTACGATATATGGATATCTATGGTCACTTATTAAAATGATTATAGGTATCCTTACTGGTGCCTATTTTTATCTTTTAAGTGGTTTATCTACCTTTTTTACAGGTTTAAATAGGCATATCTATTTAAGATCAACTAAAAAGGAAAAAGAGAAAATAGGCCCGCTTCTTATGGGAATATTTTTTGTATTAATTGGGCTATTTTATCTTTTTTATGAAATGAGATTATTTTTCATTGAAGAAGAGATAAAAGAATATTCAGTAATTGTTGCAATAGCAATTGCTGCATTTTCTTTTCTTTAACTTGGTCTATCTATATATAACTTCGTTATTAATAGAAAAAGTAAAAACATGACTGTTATATCTTTTAGAACAATGAATCTTGCTTTATCTATATTTGCTATTGTTAATACTCAAAGTGCTTTACTTATGGCGCAAGGTGTACCTAATCAAATGGGAGATGCAATATTTGGAGTTATTGCTGGAAGTGTTGCGGTTATATTAGGAATTGTATTATTTGCGAAAGGTGTTAAGTATAGAAGGACGTATATTGAAAACGAAGAAAATAAGTAGGTTTTGCAAGGAATTTATATGAAGAAAAGCGATTTAATTTTTTTAATTTAATATGATGAACGGCAATAGTAGAGCATAATTTTGCCAACTTGCATCCTATTTGAAAGGTAGCTAGTTCGTGTTTTTATTTTGAAAAAACCTTTAAAAACGGCGGGGGGGGGATAAAATAAAGATAGCTTTAAAGAAAGGTTTTTCAATATGAAAAAAAGTAAAATTTTATTAGCTCTTTCATTAGTAAGTTTACTTACTGGATGTGGCGCACCTCAGCAAGGTGAAAATAACAATAATAACCAACAACAAGTAATTAATGGAAAAGATGGAGTTGGCATTAAATCAATCACATTAACCGGAACTGAAGGAAATGTAGATATTTATACGATTACTTATACTGATAATACAACTTCAATTTTTAAAGTGACTAACGGAAAAGATGGTGCACAAGGAATACAAGGCGAGTCAGGGAAAGATGGTGTAACACCTACTATTGAAATTGGTGAAAATGGTAATTGGATTATTAATGGAGAAGATTCAGGAATTAATGCTAGTGGTACTAAAGGCGATAAAGGAGATAAAGGCGACACTGGCGAACAAGGTCCACAAGGTGAGAAAGGTGAGACTGGTGAAAAAGGAGAAACTGGTGATCAAGGCCCAAAAGGTGATAAGGGTGATACCGGAGAAAAAGGAGAACAAGGTCTTCAAGGAGAAAAAGGTGATAAAGGTGAGACTGGCACTGGCATAGAAAAAATTGAACATACTGATTCCAGCGATAATATTGATACTTATACGATTTATTTCACGGATGGGACAACAACTACATTTACGATAACTAACGGAACTGATGGTTCTCAAGGCGTGTCTGGAGAAGACGGAAAATCTGCTTTTGAAATTTATAAAGAATATTATCCAGAGTATCAAGGCACTGAAGAAGATTGGATAAATGATGTTATAAATGGTGAGTTCAACAAATTTAAAGTAACCTTCGATGCAAATGGTGGCAAATTACAAAAAGAAACTCAAATTGAAGTTAAAAAAGGTCTTGCTATCGGTGAAGCTCTTCCTGTTCCAACAAAAGAAGGAAAAAAATTTTTAGGTTGGTTTACGGGTTGGAGTGCAAACGACATTCAAATTACAGTAAATACACCCATATATGCAGATTTAAACTTAGTTGCTAAGCGGGATACTTACGATGTTGACTTCATGAACTTTGATGGAAGTGTATTTGAAAGTTTTGATGTTAAACATGGTGAATTAGCATCTAAACCTTCTAAAGAGCCTACTAAACCAACTGATGAAAATCACTCTTATTATTTCGAACATTGGGATTTTGATTTTTCCCAAAAAATTTATTCAGATATTCACATTAATCCAATACGGGATGAGAAAGAACCTGTTTATACTATTGAATTTGGCTCTTATCCTCAATCTGTAGTAAGTGATGAGACTTTAAAAGCGGAACTTGCTTCACTTGAAAACGGGACTGTTAGTGGAACTATTTTAGAATATGATTCTGATGGAGATAAGATTGCCGAAAGATATTTATGCCAAAAAACTGTAATACAAGTGAGAGCGGATGATGGGACAAAGATAGAGGCTGGAATAAATTATTTTAAATATGAACCAATTGAATGGAGAATTTTATCGCAAGATTCATCATCATATTTTGTAGTTTCACAAAAAGTTCTGGATCAACTACCTTGGGATAGTAAAGGGTATCTTTATGAAGATCCGGAAACTTATCAAAAAATATGGATATACAATAATTACGAAAAATCTGAGGTTAGAATGCGGTTAAACGAAACATTTTTGAATACTGCTTTTACTGATGAGGAGCAACAGAAAATATTTACTACTTTGGTAGATAATACTATTGATTCAACATTAGATGAAACAAATGAATATATATGTAGTGATACTGAAGATAAAATTTATCTATTAAGTAAAAAGGAAGCAACTATTTTCTTGGCTACAACAAATACTTTAGATGACAACGAAAATAGAGTAGCAAAAGCAACCGACTATGTAAAATCTATGGATGTTACTGGTTTATCGACTGAAATCGATTCGTATGGTAATTGCGGTTGGCGGCTTAGGTCACCTTTTTACAAATATCAGAGTGAAGTGTATTTAACATACTATGATGGACATATTGGGGCAACTAGTGGTACTGGGAATCGTTATGGTATCCGTCCTACAATGCATATAAGTTTATAAGTATAATCGTAGAATCATATTTTTAAACTTAAGCTGTCAACATTAGGATGCTTAATCGATTGGCATAATTAAAACTGGTGATAAATAATAAGTTGAGTTCTAATGATTATTTCGAATAATTTGACTAAATACTACTTGACTATTTTAACTTGCTTCAGTTTTCGCTAGTTTCTTTTGACTAAAAATAAATATAATCTAATTATTTTTTCGTAACTTTGCTTATTTAATCTTCGTTTATATGAATAAAAGAAGTTTATGCGCTCCATTTTAATTAATAATATAAGACATATGAAATTAATAGTGTTTTACTAATGAAAGTAAGTTGAAGGCGTCCGACTAAAAGTAATATTCGCAAAATTAAGAAATTTTATTTAATCGGGTGAGTGGAAAAATAATATCGTATTTACTAAAAATATTTGTGAAAATTACAAAAATGTTAGAAAAAAGACGATGCTTTTACTTACTTTTTAGATCATCATGCATTACTTTACTTGCTTCAAGAAAGCCATTTAAAACACTTTTATAATGTTTCTTATATTCTTCGTTTTTAATCTTACTAAGGTTCTTTTCTAGTATTGAATTTTCTCTATTTTGATCATGAGTAGGGAAATTATGTTCTTCTTTATAGCGACTAATAAGTTTAACCATATTCATTCTTTTTTCGTATAATTCGATGATTTTTTCGCCAATCTCATCAAGAGATTTGCAATACATATCAAGTTTTTCCATATTAATCTGATCTCCTAAAATACTAATAAACCTATTGGATAAGATTCAAGAAGTGAAACTATTAAAGATAATATCATTAATATTGAGCCATAAATAAAGACATCTTTTGTTAAACAAGTTTCACTTGATGCAATAGTAATTAAAATCAAAATAAATAATCAAAAATGTGATTTTTTATCCAAATTTTATACACAAAATTGTGATTTTATATATTTAATTAAGGTACAAAAATGTGATTTCTTGTCCCAATTTTATATACAAAAATGTGATTAATTTATAAAAAATACACGGAGGTATATTTAATGTTAATCATTAGAATATTTTTTCAAAAAATATAGGGAATTTTAAATTTTTTGTTGGATTTTTTGCCAAAAACCTTGCAAATCTCAAATATTTTTCACTTTTTTATCATCTTGCATTGCTTTACTTGCTTCAAGAAAGCCATTTAATACACTTTTATAATATTTTTTATATTTTTCGTTTTTAATCTTACTAAGATTTTTTTCTAGCATTGAATTTTCTCTATTTTGATCATGAGTAGGGAAATTATGTTCTTCTTTATAGCGGCTAATAAGTTTAACTATATTCATTCTTTTTTCATATAGTTCAATGATTTTTTCATCAATCTCATCAAGAGATTTGCGATACATATCAAGTTTTTCCATATTAATCTGATCTCCTAAAATATTAATAAACCTATTGGATAAGATACAAGAAGTGCAACTATTAAAGATAATATCATTAATATTGAGCCATAAATAAAGACATCTTTTGTTGAACAGGTTTCGCTTGAAGCAATAATTGCAATATGTGGCATCGAAGGAGGTGTTGCAAAAGCAAAACTAGATAGCATGCCTACAATGCATATCGTCGCTTCTAGATTAAGTGAAGTTAAAGTAGAAGAAATAATAGTGCCAGCTACTGTGCCAACAAGAGTTGCTGTAACCATGTTTGACGATAAATTTGTTTGAACAATTGCCCATAAAGCAAAGATAAATAAAAGTAGGATAGGGGCAAGATTAACTAGTGAATTTCCAAGATTTGTTTGAAGGAAAGTGATGAGTCCTATGTCTTGACTTTTTATTGCTTCGCCTAGTGCTAAAGTTGCTGCGCACATTATTAAACTTCCCCATGGAATACCTTTTTTAAAAGCTTCATCAAGAGTTATTAATGGTTTGTTATCTACTCTTATAACACAAAGTAATATTGTGCCAAGAAGTGGAGGCATAATAGTTCCATACTTATTAAAGAACTCATATATCGGATAATAGATGAATTCAAATAGAGCAGGAACAATCCATAAAACCAAAACAGAGATAAAAATAATAAGAGTAATTATTTCTTTTTTAGTTAACTTTTGCGTGGTTTCTTTTAGTTTTGAGACGTTTTCAAAGTTTAGTCCGTCTTTCTTTGGTCTTAAAAATATGAGTAACATGAAATACATTAAGATGAATAAAATAAGGCCAGTTGGGAAAGCAAGGGCGATATATTCAAAAGTAGAGACTTCAATATTTGCTGCGTTTATAGCAAGTAGAGGAAAAACATGAGCAATAGGTGTCATGCCACTACTTAAAGAGACAGTAAAGCCAAGGCCTAAAAGCAAGATTTTAGCGATATTATCTTTTTTATCAATATTTAAGATATTTAATATTTCTTCAAGTATTGGAAGAAGGACAACAAATAGAACACTAGGGGAGATAAAAAGACCCAAAACTAAAGTTGCAAGTAAAAAGAAAAAGATGAATAGATAGGTATTTTTTTGTGCCACTTTGAAATTAACAAAAGTAAGTGCAACGCGCTTTATAAGAGACGTTTTAGAAAGCGCATAAGTACAAACAAAAGTAAAAAGCAAAAATGCAAAAGTAGAATTACCTAAACTTGAAGTAAGTACTTTGTTAAAGCCAAATTTATCGATGAAACCGAGTGCAAAAAGGCAAAGTAAACTAGGCCAATCAATTCCAATGGTAAGCCACAAGATTAGTACGCCAACAAAAATAAAAATAACGCCAAAAGCATCACTAGAAAGGCCGTAAGTACTAGGAATAAATTGTCCAACAAAACAAAGAATGATTGATAGAGGAATGATTATACTTCTAAATATCTTGTTATCTTTTAATCGAGTTTTCATTGTATCTTTTTACGTAATATATCGTATTTATTAAGTTTATATGGACATTTAATGTAGACATGTTCTTTGATGCGCTTAACTTCACTTACTGGATTATGTTCTAAATCAAGAATTTCAGATACGACAAACTTTTTATTAAATGAATCATTACTTGATAAGATTTCAAGTTCATCACCCAGTACAAATTTGTTACGGTGTTCAACAAGAACATAGTTATCTTTACTTTCTTCAAGAACAACAGCGATATATTTATAGGTTTCAGCTTGTTTAGAAGTGAGTAAATTTTCTTTATGAGTATCGCCAAAATAAAAACCAGTTGTAAAATCGCGACTTGCTGTTTTTCTTAGTTCTTCTAAATAGTCAAATGATGGCTTTTTATTTTCGTAATAATCATCGATCGCTCTTCGATAGGCATTAACAGTTGTTGAAACATAATAATTTGTTTTCATTCTGCCTTCAATTTTTAAACTAGTAACGCCAGCTTCAACAAGATCTTTTATATGGTTAACCATACATAAATCTTTACTGTTTAAAACATAAGTGCCACGTCCATCTTCCTCAATTGGAAAATAAGTCGTTCCATCAATTTCGTTTTTAATTCCAAGAGCATAGTTCCATCTACATGGTTGAGCGCATTCTCCTTTATTAGAGTCTCTTCCAGTTAAATAGTTAGAAAGAAGACAACGTCCACTATAAGAAATGCACATTGCGCCATGTCCAAAACATTCAATATCGATATCATCTCCTAATTCATCTTTAATTTCTTTTATTTCTTTGATTGAAAGTTCGCGAGCAAGAACGAGTCTTTTAGCGCCCATTTTTACCCACATTTTGGCTGAGTGAATATTAGTGACATTTGCTTGAGTTGAAACATGAAGTTCTAAAGAAGTGTATTCTTTTACTAAACTTGCAATTCCTAAATCACTTACAATAACGCCATCTACTTTTGCCTCATCTAAAAATTTAAGATAATCTACTAAACCATCAAAATCTTCATTATGAGCAAGTATGTTAACGGTGATATAAACTTTTACATTTCTTTCATGAGCATAATTAACGGCTTTAATAATTTCTTCTTCATCAAAATTGTTAGCGAATGCTCTTAAACCAAATTTTTTACCAGCAAAATAAACAGCATTAGCACCAAAATGAATTGCGCTAACGAGTCTTTCAAAATCTCCACAAGGAGCTAATAGTTCTAACTTTTTCATATGCATTAATAGTTTATATCAATTGAGGTTAAATTACTTGTAAAAGTAGTGATTATGAGGAAAGTTTAAACGCATAATTTGATTATCATTTTTTTAATCTGAAGGTTTTCGTCCCTAATATTGAGAGTGTACCAACATCGTTGTTAGCAAACTCGCTCATAAAATTTGAGAATTCAAGAAAAACTCGCTCATAAAATTTCAAAAATCCTTAAAAAGTCGCTCATAAAATTTCAAAATTGTTTAATAAACATTGTTGAAATGTAAAACAATTTACCTCAAAAGTTGAAAATAAAATACCTCAAAAATTGAAAACGATTATCAATTTATGCGATAAAATACGTATATTTTTATCATATGAATTTATGGAATATTTTAATGGTGTTAAAGAGTGTAAATTGGATATAAAATTTGGAATTATTTTCTTCTATTTAATTGTTAGTCCAAAAAGAAGTGATAGAACTATTTTTTAATCAATAAGCATACATTTAAGAGAAATTTTTAGATGAGAAAGAGAAAATATATTAATAAGTGAACAAGTATCTTCAATCAAACTTTTAATAGTTTATGTAAAAAAAGCGAAAGATTTTTTCTTTTCCGCCATTCATCGTTTAAAATATTAACAATCACTTATTCGTTTTGTAGAAATGTGTCGATGAACAATAAACTATTTGGGAGAAAAGAAGAACTCGAATTATTAACTGAGCGCTTTAATAGCAATCGTTTTGAGTTTGGATATTTATATGGCGAAAAGTTTATTGGAAAAAGTTCCTTTGTTAAAATGTTTTGTAAAAGCAAGAAACATTTAATTTTTTATGCAAAAGATTCTGAAGATATCGATATTAGACTTACTTTTTCAGAAACTTTGAATGAAGCAAAGAAAGATATTGGATTTTATGATACTTGGTATGACTTTTTTGTAGAACTTGATAACTATGTTGGTGATGAAAAGATTGTGGTTGTGATTGAGGAATATCAAAATATTTTAATTGGTCGAGATGGGAAAAGGAAAAAATCTGTTTTTGATTCATACTTACAAAAAGCGGTTGACTTGCTCTTTAAAAAGAGAAAATTTACTTTGATATTAACATCAAGTAATGTTTCTTTTATTAATGGTGAAATCGTTGATATTAGAGCGCCTTTATTTTTAAGACACACTTTTTCGCTTAAGCTATTTAAACTTGATCTTGATGAAGCTTTACTTGGTTATAAAGAAGTTAAAGATAATTTTGAAAAAGCTAAATTCTTGTCTTTGACTAATACATACCCTAATTACATTTCGTTAATTAATGCAAAAAAGTCATTTGATGAAAACCTAGATAATTTATTTTTTAATCGTGATGCAATAATCGTAAACAATACAAGTAAGGTAATAAAAAGTGAAATCTCAAAAGGTGGTTTATACGCTTCCTTAATTAAATATATCGCTAGTGGTTTAGATACAGTAAAATCACTGTCTGAATACTTTAAAATGCCAAGTGCAAAAATAAGTAAATATTTAAAAGAACTTTTAAACGATGAAGTTATTATTAAAAGAAAAACATTTAAAAAACCAAAAAATGTACGTTATGAAATTAAAGATCCAATGCTTGCATTTTATTACCGTTTCATCAGAGATAATGAAGACTTGATTAAAGATGGATTTGGAAAAAAGATTAAAGCAAAGTTTAAAAATGAAATAAATGATTTTATTTCTAACGAATTTAAAAAGCTTTGTTTAACATATCTAGATTATTTGTGTAAAAATTTAAAGCTGAGTGGTTTCTTTTTTGAATTTGAAAATTATCATTACTCTAAGATAAATAAAAAAAGTGCTAGAAGAATTGATTTTGTTTCTTGTGATGAAGACAAATTATTAATTGTTTCATCTAAGTTTTCGTTAGACAAAGAAACAATTGATGATTATTATTCATTGCTTTCTGATTTAAAAGCAAAAGATTTTGCAGCTTATAAAACCATAGAACTTTATATTTTTAGTGCAAGCAGTTTTACCGATGAACTCAAAAATATAAAAGATGAACACTTACATCTTATTGATTTAGAAACAATGTATAATTGCTAATTCTTTTTCTAATATCATAAATTTTGAAAATAAATTGAAATAAGACAGGTTTTGCAGACTTTTTGAATGAGAATAATACATTAAGAAATAGAGACTTGCAGATTTCTAATGCAGTTAATGAAGATAATTAAATGCAAATAAGGAAAATGGAGTTCTATTCGATACTCAAAAAAGCAAATATTGAAAATTCAAAGCCGGACATTCATTATAATGAGCCGGATATTGAATGCTTAAAACCGGACATTAATATGTTAAAAACTGGCTTTCCTGATACAGTATTTCTTTCCGACTCAGATAAAATCAGTTCAAATACAGACATTGAAATCAGCAAGTTATTTAATGAATTTGGCTATAAAAAGTTATTTGGAAGAAGCGATGTAATGAGTTTGCTAAACATTAAATCTTCAAGAGCATCTGAACTAATTTTGAGTTTAAAAAATATGATTTAATTTATCCGGTTTCTGGATACGGCAAAGGAAAATAAAGATTTAAAAACCGTAATAAGAAAACTTTTTGATCTTAAGGATTTATTTTTAAATCTACCAATCGATTTTGCCGAGATTAACAAGAAAATAGATATCGCCATCATCCAAGTTACGTATAATTTATATAATGCTAATTACAGTGGCAGAATAATCTATAATAAAGATGGTAAAGTTTTTTGAAAATTAATAAATGGTTATGGAAATCGATAGCAATTTGCTAAATTAAATGTTGATTTATACTTTGGTGCTAATAATTTTAGTGATGTTAGCACGAAAGTAACAAACAGAAGAAACATATAACAAGATATAAAAAGATATAATAAGTTATAAAAAAATTTGAAACATATAATAAGTTATAAAAAGATATTAAAAATTTTCCCGTTGCTAAAAGATGTTATAATGAAGGAATTTTATTTTCATCATCCTACGGTTAAGTAGAATTTTCCGCCTGCCTCGTTTTGATGTCATTTTAAAAACTAAATAATGTATTGGTAAATAACTTACATTTGCCCAATTTTATAAAGTATTTAAGCAATAAAAAAGCGAAATTCCGTAAAACTTCGCTTTTTGGGTGAATTCAACC
>CASFZJ010000009.1 GCA_949299165.1 uncultured bacterium
TGTATAAATTATTGAATCTTTAGGAACTTGTACTTTAATCGAGTCGTCATATCTAGCCATAGCACTCACCTCTTTAGTAGTATTATACTAAATAATTAACAAAAAAACAATAAAAAAATAACGATATTTATCGCACTTTTTAAAATTTCATGTGATTTAGTATAAAAAGATTAGGTTAATATATGGTTCAAAAAAACTTTTCGCAAATATAAATAAAATAGTAGTGGCCGCTTGTACAAAGCATACTAAAGAAAGCATGATGTGGCAGAAATTATTGGTGACATTATTGGTGACAAAATTGGTGACAAATAAGCGGAAAAAACATAAATAAGTTATAGGAGGAATTGCTGATTTAATCAAAAACCTTACAAATTCGCCTCATTTTATTTAAAAAAAATATTACACTGTAAAATATTTCTTAATTTATTGGCGACATTATTGGTGACAAAATTGGTGAAAAAATTTCCACTATTTGAATAAACTAAAAATTGTTTGAACAACAATGTAAATTACAATCTGCGAATATTAAAATCACAAAATATTTACTAAGCATAACATAAGAGAAAATCTTAGTGTGCCAAAAGTTTAATGATTTATTCAAAATCCAACTTACTTGCTTTGTTTCCCCAATCTTTTAGATCGCTTTCTAGTTTATCAATATAGGTTCTAACCGTTGAAATAGCATCTTTTCCTACAGGAAGATAAAGAGGCGGATTGAGAGAATTTGAAACTTCATATATCAATTTAGCTAGTTTTTTAGGATCGCCTGGTTGTTCGTGATTACTATTTGATTTAACAAAATCGTTTTGCCATCTTGCATTGTCATAATCTTTAATGTGGTTATCTAAATTTTGTTTCATGGAATTTTTATCATAAAAAGAAGTTCTAAACAAACCTGGAGCAACATCAGTAACTTTAATATTAAATGGAGCAAGTTCAAAAGATAAAGAAGTAGAAAAGCCTCTAACTGCAAATTTCGAAGTGTGATATGCAACAGGACCTTGGCTATAAGAAGCAGCAGAAGAAACATTAAAAATGTGGCCATTTTTCTTTTCTCTCATATAAGGAAGAACGGCTCGAGTTACACGCATCATGCCAAAAAGATTAGTTTCAAAAAGTTCGTGGATATTTTCTTCGCTTGTTTCTTCAAAGTTAGTAATCATTCCATGCCCTGCATTATTCACTAAGACATCAATTCTTCCATATTTATCAATTATTGTTTCTATTAACTTATTTATGATTTCTTGAGAATCATTAGCAATATCAAGTTTAAGCCGTAATAAATCATTATATTTTTTAAATTCTTCATCATATGTATCACTTCTTGATAGAGCAACACAAATTTCGCCTTGTTCAAGAACATATTTTAATAATTCTTTTCCAATACCTTTAGAAGCGCCAGTAATTATCCATACTCTTTTATTATTAAGCATAATGAGTCTCCTTATTACATATTTATTGCCAAATCCATATTAGCATAGAAAAGGCTAAATTGTAGCCAAGTAAATTTTATTTTTCCTTTTTTTGTGTGTACACACATTTTTACCGAATAGAAACTGCATAAAATATTTAAATTTATAGGTGCATATTTTATTTTGAGAAGAACTTTTAAAGAATACGTATTCCCTGAAAACGTATATTTTAAAATAAAAACCTATAGTAGCATGGACTATAGGCATTTGATTAAAAGTGGCTGCCCTGGCTGGATTCGAACCAGCACATGTATGGTTCAGAGCCATATGACTTTACCATTTGTCTACAGGGCAAGTGACTAAAATATTTTATAACATTATTAAAATATTGAGTAATGTTTTGTTAATGTGATTTTAGTCTTATCACGAAAAGAATCGCATAAATATAAATTTAAATGATATTGAAGTTAGTGGTAGCATTAATAAGGAAAGCAAAGAATTATTTATGAACGATATTATTAATGGAAACAAAATCTATTTAAGAAAATTTCAAAACGGAGATGAAATCTATATTTTTAGGCGGAAAAAAGACCCTGAGGTTTCTAGATTCTTATCATGGTATCCAGAAAACGATATAAGAGAAAGCATAAAAGATCTCGATAAATATTTAACTGAATATAAAGATCCAAAAAATGTTCGCTTTGCAATTGTTTATAAAGAAAACGATGAAGTCATCGGTAGTATTAATATTTGTCGTTTCCATGATGATATTCCAGAAGTTGGATATGTTTTAGCTAAAGCTTATCGGGGCAAAGGATTGATGAGCGAGTGTCTTTCTTTATTCTTAAAACATCTCGAATTTATAGGATATAGGAAAATTCTTATTCATGCTGATATTTTTAATGTCGGAAGTAATTTGGTTATTATTAAAAACGGATTTAAATATTTAAAAAGGTATAAAACAATTTTTGAGGAAAATAAACTAAAATGTGTTTTGAATGAATATGAGTTTATTTCAAATATGACTAAACCAAAAATTTATAAAGTTAAAGTTAATAAAGAAACATTCAAGAAAATGATTCATTCTACCAATAAATATTTAACTCTTGCTGTTGATGAAAAACTAAGTAATTATGATTATTTATTGTGTAGTGATGAAGAAAACCATAATGCTGCTTTCTCGTTGTTTAAAGTAACAGAATGTAGCAAAAACAACTGGTCTTCGTTGGTAGTGGAATTGTCGAACAAAAATAAATATCCTAAAAAAATTGATGCAAACTTAATATATATGGTCAACTATAAAATAGTATTAATTTTCTAAAATATTTGAGTTTTGCATGGTTTTTATTTTATTTAGTTGATTTTTAGTAGTTTTTTAGTTGTTATTCAGAACAAAGTTAGTTTACTCTTAGTAGTTTAAACCTTCTTAACTTTTTTGAATTTTCTCAAAATTAATATAAGGACAATAACTAATATTATAAGAAAAATCGCAAGGAAAAAAGGCCAGCCAAAAGCAAGAACATATGCCCAGAAATGCTCATTTTCATGATTATAGTAATCATGCATCTTCTCGACTGCGTAACTAATTTGATCCGCTTTTAAAGTTGAATGTTCGCCATCAAAAGTAACTTCGTCTGTGATTATTGATGAATTATTGGAACTTGGATAATTTGGATAGATCCATCCATAACGATAGTAGTCAGCATTTTCATCATAAAAGTAAAATAATGTGCCATAAAGTTTATCTGTTTCGTGATTTGTAACTTTTAAAGATATATCAAATGTTGTTTCGTCTTTATCCAGGTCATAAATCGGATTGGATATAATTATATCGCTAATTTCAACTTTTGCTTCTGTATAATCAAAGGCATAATAGCTGAAAGTCAATGGTTCATTTACTCTTGACATGTATTCCTTGAGCTCTAAAGTTAATGTTATTTCGCTTTGCGGAGGAAGGAAATATTCTTTGTCTCCCGAAGAAAAGTTCTGACTGCTATAAAAAGCATAATATTTGCTATTGTTTTCTATAGAAAAAGTTACTTTATTTTCTTCTCGTACATAATCAGAAGAAGTAATTTCGTATTCACCATAATCAGAATATCCTTGATTAGGTGCCGGTGAATTACTCATCAATAAAGGCAAAACCAATAGTAATGGTAAAAATTTCTTCTTTTTCATGCTTTTATTTTAGCATATTAAAATTTTTGTCACTGTTTTTCTTACATATTATATTAAAATAAATATATATGCTGATTTATCTTTTACCTTTATTTATAGTTCTAGCAATTGAAACACCTATATATTTTGAATGTTTAAAAAGAAAAAATATTTTATCTTTGGTCTTGATAATTGTGATGAATATTATTTCAAATTTATCTTTTAATCTAGCATACGTTTATACTGATTATTCAAACCTTACTTTAATATTTGGTGAAATAATTGTTTTCGTTTTAGAAGGCCTTTTATTAAGCCTTGCTTTTAATGAATTTAAATATTTTATCTATTCTTTTATAGTTAATATCTTGTCGCTATTAATAGGATTGTTTATAAACCGATTCTTCAATCTTGATGACTTTGAACTTACTATATCTATAATAGTATTCGCTTCGTTATTTGCTTTATACATGATTATTAGAATTATTTTTCTTTTTGTTTCCAAGAAAGAAAAAGTAAAAATAGTGTAGATTTGCGTGGTTTTTGTAAAGTTTAAACTTGTTTTATAGTTTTTGATTTGAAATTAGGAAGGGTAAAATTATGAAATTTTCAATGAAGTTATTAGCACAAATTACATTAGGAATATTTGCAATTTTGTTTATTGTTTTTGGTTCTTATCTAATTTGGGCTTTTTACGAGGGACTTGGAAGTAAGTTAGAAGGAACAGGTGAAATTACAGATATTATTGCGATATTATTGGTATCATTCGTCTTTGTGCTTTTCTTGATACTTGGCATTTATTTTATTCTTGTTGGAATTTTTGAATTGATAACAATCTTGGTTTTAGCAAAAACTAAGAAGCGTGATGTAATATTGGTTTTAGGAATTTTAATTACTATTTTTGGTGGAGTTTTACCTGGCGTTTTCATGCTTTTAATTAAGGAAGAAGATCCAGTTCAAACCACTGATTTAACGCGTTAAATTTATATTAATAATTTTTAAGTTTGTATTATTTTTACAATATTTATGAGAAAATATTGCTAGTTTACGAGGAGTTACGAGGAGGGGGAATATGAAAACAGTTGCAAAAGTATTTCTAATTTTATCTGCAGTCGGCTTTGGTTGTGGCGCTCTTGCTTATTTAATTCTTAGTTTTGTTATGTTACCAGCATCACTTATAAGTTTAGTAGGAGCCATTATATTTTGCGTGCCTGTAATTCTTAATATTTTGACTTTTAAAAAGTTAGACACTGCAAAAAGCAAAAAAGAAATTCTCGGCCTTGCTATAGCAACTATGCTTTTAGGTGGATTTATTGGAGGTCTTCTTGTTCTTTGCATGGATGAAAGTTATTTTGGTGGAGTTAATACTCATTCCGTTTCCGAAGCTACTAAAGGACTAAATACTAACACTTTAGAAAAAGATTTAACAAAGTTAAAAGAGCTTCGCGATAATGGAACACTAACCGAAGAAGAATACGCCGAAGCTAGAAAGAAAGCTATTGATAAATCGGTTGGCGGAAAATAAAAACACGAATTAAAGTTAAATTTTGGCTCAGTAATGGGCCTTTTTAATTTTTCTAAAATATTTAATTTTTTTGTTATAAAATATAATCACTAGAAAAGAGGTAAACAATTATGAGTAAAGAAGGACAAAGAAAACTTTTTTCTGTTTTTAAAAAAAGTGATGTA
This sequence comes from uncultured bacterium, assembly GCA_949299165.1. Taxonomy (GTDB): domain Bacteria; phylum Bacillota_I; class Bacilli_A; order RFN20; family CAG-826; genus Onthovivens. Next base: position 5,256 of record CASFZJ010000009.1, read on the forward strand.
AAACCAGAATTATTTAAGGCAATTATTGAAATTCCAAAAGGCAGTAAAACAAAATATGAATTAGACAAAGAAACTGGCTTAATTAAATTAGACCGTGTTTTATTTACTTCAACCCATTATCCACATAATTATGGTTTTATTCCTTTAACTTATTGTGATGATGGTGATCCGCTTGATGTTTTGGTTCTTTGTAGTGAAGTGCTTTATCCTTTAACAACTTTAACTGTTAGACCAATTGGTGTTCTTGAAATGGTTGATAATGGAAAAAGAGATTCAAAAATTATCGGAGTAAGTGTGGATGATCCATTTTATAATTCATATTACGATACAAGCGAACTTCCAAAACATATCTTTGATGAAATCAAAAATTTCTTTGATATATATAAAAAATTAGAAGGTTCAGAGCTTTTAACAGGTAATGTTGAAGGCGCAAAAAAAGCAAAAGAAGTTATCGCAAGATGTATTAAACTTTATGAAGATGGTAACTTCTAGAGTTTATAGTAATTTTTATAAGTCATCATCGACTCTTTAATGTGTTCAAATTTTTCTAGGGAGATATCATAATAAATTTTATCTCCTCTTTTTTTATAATAATGGAGTGACCAATAATAAAATAAGATATCGAGCATTCGAGCGTAAGCGTCAACTTTTTTCATTTTTAAATTAGTAAATTTATATCCATAATATTGCTTTAAAAAAGTAATTTCTTGTTCTTTACTTAAATTGTTTTCGCTGATAAAACTCGCTAGATCAAAAAGTGGCGAATTCATTGAAGCATATTCCCAATCAATTAAAACTAAATTATTAAATTTGAATAAAAGATTATGTTTTACAAGATCGTTATGACAAAGACAATAATCTTCTTTTTCGTCTATCTTTTTGAATTCATTTATTATTAATTTTTCATATCTTTGGTCTAAAAACGCTGCAGAATCGACATATTTTTTGTAATATGCTAATTTTTTCATGATTTCATAATCTTTAGAAACTTTGATATTTGAGCCATGAACTTTCTTTAAAAGTTTAGCAACATCTCTAATTTGAGCATCACTTGGAGTAGTAGCGTAAAAACGAGTATTATGAACAAATTTTGAAATTTTAATTCCTTTATTTTGGTCAAAATAAATCACTTTTTCAGAGATTTTTAGTGGTTCGATTTTTTTATATACTTCATCCTCAAGTTTATAATTGATAGTTTCATCATGATCTTTTCTTGGCAAACGTAAAACATAGGCATCATTTATTAAATAATTTTCGTTTGTGATGCCTTCTTTTAACTGAGTTTGAGTTCTAACATCTTTCTCAGTTATTTCTTCGAATAAACGTTTAATTCCGTGAATCATAATTACTTAATATTATAAATTTAGGTCTTTTAATGTGCTACAATTTTAGGCGTATGATTGGAATTATTTTATATCGCCCTGAAAAACCAGCTAACGTTGGAAACATTATCAGAACATGCATGGCTAGCGAAACAAAACTTTATATTATAGGGCCTTTAACTTTTTCTTTAACCGAAAAAGAATTTAAAAGAGCCGGGATGGACTATATTAAGGAAACGGATTTTAAAATTTACGATAATTACGAATCTTTTCTTAAAGATTTTAAAGATAAAAATATCTTTTACGTAACACGATACTCAAACAAACTTTATTCTTCTTTTGATTATTCTAAAGTAGAAGAAGATATTTATTTTATGTTTGGAAGAGAATCAACTGGCATTCCTCATGATGTATTAAGAGAACATCTTGATAAATGTATTCGTATTCCAATGACAATAAGTGCAAGAAGTTTAAATGTTAGTAATAGTGTTGCTATTGTTTTATATGAAGCTTTAAGACAAAGAAAATTCTATGGTTTAGCAACTTATGAAACCATTAAAGGAGAAGATTTCTTAGAAAAAGAAGTTAAAAGCGATTAATATTTTCTAGATATTTTTTAAAGTCATAGTGGAATGACTTAATAACATATGATTCGTATTTGTTTAATAAGACAAGGCCTGGTTCCTTGCCTTTTTTAACAGTTTTGATTTGAGCAAGAATAAGCTCAGCATCTTTTTGTTTTGCAAGATAGGTTGCAAACTCTAATGCAAACTCTAATGTTTCATCATCTAATTCGCTTTTAAAAATTACAACATGGTTTGAATGAACATTTTTAAGATGGATAAAATAATCTTCTTTTGAAGCATATTTAAATGTTAAGTTATCGTTTTGAAGAGAGTTTTTACCAAAGCCGATTTTAGTTCCATTAAATACAATATAATAAGGTTTTGCAGCGTTTTTCAAATTTTTAGGCTTTTTATACTTACTAACTTTGATGATTTTTTTCTCAATTAATTCGTTAATTAGCTCTTCATAATCTTCTTCATTATAAATATCGATTGTATTGAAAATGTTAGTAATATATTCGATTTCGTTTTTGGTTTTTTCGATATATTCTTCGGTTGAAATGATTGTGGCTTTTGCTTTCTTATAGATTTTATACATTCTTTCAAGATTTTGGGATGGGGAATATTGAACATTTAATGGTATCTTTTTGCCATCAATTTCAAAATATTCATCACCTCTTTTAACTTCATCAAGAATTGTTAAAAGATAATCAGCATAATCTTTATAAGCGAGTTTATTTTTAGCTTCATCTTGATCTTCTTTGATTTTTTCTACCTTTTTCTCAAGAGATTTTTTGCGTCTTTTTAGCTCTAAAATAATTTCACGATATTTTTGTACTAAATGAAGTTTTTCGATATTTGAAAAATAGTTTTCTTCATTTTCGTAATCTTTGTCTTTTATTTCTTTAGAAAATGGAGTTCGAAGTGGTGGCTCATAAATCGCATTTTTTAAAATAGGGTGATGAGTATCGATTCCCTTAAATCTAAAAGCTTCATCAACTTTGTTATCGACAAGTAAAACAAGATTAGAATTACTTTTGAAAATCTCAAAAAGTAAAACATAGTGAATTTTATCGTATGTATCAGTAGTTTTGATAAACTCTAACTTTAAAATATTGTCATCATTATGAACATTTGCTTTTAAAAATAATGAATTCAGTAATTTAGTTTTTAAACGAGTATAAAATTGATTAGTTGTATTAAATAAAAATTTCTTGTTAGTAACTCTGAGAAATGGATTTTTAACATTCAAAGAAATAAAGATGTTTGGCGATTTACTTTTAGAGAACGAAAAAATGTAATCGCATTCGCTTAAGCATTGAATTTTATTTAAATACGAGCCGGCAAGATTTGCATTTATTTCTTTAACTTGGTTTTTTAATCTTTCAAGGAATGTCATATAAACAATTATTAAACATTCTTTTTTAAAATCAAACAAAATATGTCGTTAGCTCGTTTAAAAATTAGAAAATGTCGGTTAATTTGATTTTGAAAACGCTTTCATTAATTTGTCAATAAAAATTTAACGATTTGACTTGTAAGTGAAAATTTAATTTTCTATTATTTTCACATGAAAGGCTTACTAATCGTATTAAGTGGCCCTAGTGGAGTAGGTAAGGGGACTGTTAGAGAAATACTCATGAATGATGAGTCTCTTAATCTTGCTTATTCGATTTCAATGACTACTAGAAAACCACGTGTTGGTGAAGTTGATGGAAGAGACTATTTCTTTGTAAGCCAAGAAGAATTTGATAAAGCTTTAAATAATAATGAATTATTAGAGCATGCATGTTTTGTTAATAATTGCTATGGCACGCCTAGAAATTATGTTGAAAAATTGAGAAATGAAGGCAAGAATGTCTTGCTTGAAATCGAAACTCAAGGCGCTTTTTCTGTTATGGAAAAAGAAAAAGACGATCCTTTATTTTTAAGTATATTTTTATTACCTCCATCCTTTGACGAACTTGAAAAAAGAATCAGAGGCAGAAGAACTGAAGAAGAATCAATCGTTCAAGAAAGACTTGCAAAAGCTAGAATTGAATTAAATCTCCAAGATAATTATCAACATAAAGTAGTTGATATCACACCAGAACAAGCCGCAAAAGAAATTGCTGATATTATAAATAAGAAAATAAATTTATAATATTTACATGTATTTATTAAAAGTTCTAACTCAAAGAAATCTCTATTTACTTGATAGGACTTTTTATTATGTTTCTAATGATGAAGCACAAATTGGGGTTAGAGTAGAGATAAACTTTAATAAAACAAATATTGTCGGATATGTTTTAGAATGCAAAGAAGTAAATAAAACTAAAGAACAACTTGAAGATGAACTTGGAATCAATTTATCTTATATAAATTCAATAATTGATGAAAAACCTATACTATCTGATAATTTATTAAAGCTAGCTTTCGAACTTAAAAAAAGATATATTTATCCTTTGATTGGTGTTCTTCAAACAATGCTTCCACCATCATTAAAACCAAAAGATACCTTTAAAAATGCTGCTAAAAAGAAGATGATAAGATATTATCTTTTAAATGAAGAAAAGCTAAGTTCATATAAAGTAAATAAGAACGAAGAAAAAATAATTTCTAAGTTTATTGGTAAAAAACAAATACTCTATAAAGACTTAAATCAAACAAAAACCTTGCAAAACCTCATTAAAAATGAAATTATTACACTAAATGAAGCTGAAGAATACAGGTATCATTTAAAGTCAATTTTTAATAATTATGAAGACGAAATTACTCTTAGTGAAAAACAAGACAAAATTTTTCACGAAATTTTAGAGTCAAACGATAGGACATTTTTACTTCATGGAGTTACTGGAAGTGGTAAAACAGAGATTTACATAAAACTAATCGAGCACTATTACAAAGAAGGTAAAGGAGCAATTGTTTTAGTTCCAGAAATTTCTTTAACTCCATTAATGATTTCTCGTTTATTTGCTTACTTTAAAGAAGACATTGCAGTTTTACATTCTTCATTAACTTCAGCCAAAATATACGATGAATATCGTAAAATTTCTGAAGGTAAAGCTAGAATTGTGGTCGGCACAAGAAGCGCAATTTTTGCTCCAGTTAATAATTTAGGAATTATTGTAATCGATGAAGAAAACGATGAATGCTATAAACAAGACGACCAAGGTTTGTTATACAATGCTAAGGAAGTTGCGTTAATTAGATCGAAAATAGAAAATTCTAAAGTGATTTTGGGCTCGGCAACACCAGCTATAGAAGATATGGCCAAAGCTAAAAACGGGCAATATCATCTTCTTAAATTAGATGAAAGGTATAACAATGTACCTTTACCAAGAGTATATTTAATTGATAGCAAAAATTATAAAAATTATTCGTCGCTATCGAGTATATTTTCGCTTGAACTCATTAAACAATTAAAAATGACTCTTCTCAAAAATAAACAAGCTATTTTATTCATCAATAGAAGAGGTTATTCAAATTACATGATTTGCAGGGAGTGTGGTCATGTTTTTAAGTGTCCTCATTGTGGATTGCCGTTACATTATCATCGTGAAAAGAAAGTTTTATATTGTCATCATTGTGAATATCAAGTTAATGTTCCTAAAAAATGTCCAAAATGCGATTCTCAATATTTAGGGTATGGAGATTTTGGCATAGAAAAAGTTGAAGAAGAGTTTAAAAAGCTTTTTCCGGGGGTAAAATATCTCGTTTTAGATAGTGATAGGGCTAGTAAAACTTTACAAATTGAATCAATTTTGGATTCATTTAATAAAAGAGAAGTTCAAGTTTTAATAGGCACTCAAATTGTTGCGAAAGGTCATGATTTTGAAAATGTTAGTTTAGTTGGCGTTTTAAACGCCGATACTTTGTTAAATTTCCCTAATTATCGAAGCAATGAAATGACTTTTTCGCTATTAACACAAGTTATTGGAAGATGCGGAAGAAAAGACGAAGAAGGAGTTGCTATAATTCAAAGTAGTGCGATTACAAGTGAATCAATTATTTCGGCTACAAAACAAAATTATATGGCGTTTTATGATTACGAATTGCGCAATAGAAAAATGCTTAATAATCCGCCATTTTCCTCTATTTTAGCAATAGAAGTTTCAACCAAAAGTGCGACTAAATTAGATGAATATGTTAAGAAAATTAAAAACTATTTTGTAAGTTTAGGTATCGAAGATACAGAAGTTCTTGGACCATCAATTTTCCATTATTCCAAATACAAATGTTGGAGACAAATTTTTATAAAATACAAAAAATTAATTAATCTTATTGAACATGTTGAATCACTCCTAGACATATATAAAAGTGATTCAAATGTTAAAATTGAATTAAATTTTAATCCTTATTCTTATTAAAAACCCCGCAAAAAATCATTTTTTTCCCAGAATTTTGAAAAATTTCCAGGAAATATTTAAAATTCCTGGACTTTTTTCAATTTTTTCCAGAAATTTTGCAAAAAAGTGTATTTTTTATTAATTGACACTTTGCATATTAGATTGAAAATAAGGACATAATAATCTATGATTATTATTGTTGAAAAGAGAGGTATTATGATAACAGTTTCAATACTAGGTTTAGATCCATATTTAGTTAGACAAATTTCAAAAGATTTAACTCCAAGACTAAGTGATATTTATGAATGCCACAAAGACGATGTTGATTTTTATGCACCAGAATGTCTATTCATTCACGATGGTGTTGAACAAAATACATGGAATGTTCTTGTTAGAGTTCATGCTCCATTAAAAGTAAAAGTTATGGAAAAAGAAGCAGCAAGAATCATTCATGAATTTATGAAAAATGCATGTATCAATTTAGCAATCGAATTTTATTATTACAGCCAAGACAATAGATATGAGTTCATAGATCCTACACATCCAAGATTTATGACTGAAGAAAATAGTGTTGAAATTGACCACGATGATAGTTTAGAAGAAGACCTTCACGACGAAAGGGACGATGAAGATTATGAAGAACCATATCTTGGAAATGTTTTTGAAGATTTTGAGAAAAAACTTAATGGGGGAAATTAATTATGACTACAAAAGTTTTTGATTTAAGTTTTACGGTTTTAAAAAGTATTTTAAAAGACCATGCAACATTTTCATCAGCAATTAAAAATAACAGTAAAGGTACTTCTAAAGAAGATTTTGCTGCGATGAGTTCTTTATCTGGAATATTTTTGAGAAATTATTATGCAATCAAAGTTATTTCAAATCTTGTATTTAATGTAACTCAAGAAGAACCATTAATTTATATCGGTTTAGTATTCGTTAACAACGTTTTCAAAAAAGTTGTTGATGAAAAAGAATCATTAACTTATTTAGTCAGCAAATTAAATTTATATCAAGTTAAGTTTGATGATGAAATCAAAGAAAACTTCAAAAAAGCTATTGCAGACAAAAATGGTTTCTTAAAAGAAGCTAACGTCGAAAAGAAATTTGGTAAAAATAATAGAACTTATCTTTCAAGCATTACAAATCTCCCAGAATGGATTATCAAAATGCTCCATAGTCAATATGGCAGAGAATATGGATTAGAAACTGTTAGAGCTATTTTTAAAATGCCAAAACAATTTGCAGTTAAAAATCTAGCTTTAGGTGAAGTAAAAGAAGAAGAAATCTCTGAAAACTTTAAAAAAGTCGAAGAAACTTTATACGAATACAAAAATAAAACATCAATTAGAAAAGATGCTTTAGTTAGAGAATCCAAATTAATGCCAATTCAAAAAGCTGAATATGATATGATTCGTGATTTACCAGAAGTAGAAGGTAAAGCTGTCACTTTCTATTTTGAAGAAAAGAACTCAATTTATGTTGCTTTTATCAACAAATATCTTAAAAATGGCAATAAAGTTTCTTTGGGGACAAATAATCCACATTTAAACCCTGATTTATTCTCAAAAGTTAAACCTCTAGGTTTAGAAAAACTTGATGTTTATGAATCGACTGAAAGTGAAATGGTTGCTCATCTTTCAGAAAAACAAGATATTTTTGTTTTACTTCCAAAAAATAGTAATTTTGAGCAATTAAGAAGAACTCCAGAATATGGAATCATTTTTGATCAATCAACTCTTGATGGAATTCTTGAAAACGAACTTAAAGAATTAATCGATTCAACACAATATGTAAGCGATGAAGGCAAACTTGTTTATTGTGTACCAACATTTAACATCAAAGAAACAATGTTAATTGTTCATAAATTTTTAGAAGAAAGAAAAGATTTCAGATTAGCTAAAGAAAGCGCATTTTTCCCATTTGAAAAGGATAACTCAATTTTCTATTACGCAGTATTTGAAAAGAAAGCTAACTAGTAATGTTCAATTTATACGATTATAGTCTTCCTAAACTTGAAGAATTAGTAGTTTCTTTAGGCGAAAAGAAATTTCGTGCTACTCAGATTTTTAAATGGATTTATAAACGTAAAGTTTATGATTTTGATGAAATGAGTGATATTTCAAAGGAATTTAGAGAAACACTTAAAAAAGATTTTTGCTTAAAAAAACCTGAAATATTCACTAAGCAAGTCAGTAAAGATGGCACAATTAAGCTTCTTTTATCGCTTGAAGACGGCGACAAAGTTGAAACAGTTTTAATGCGCTACAATTATGGAAATGTAGCTTGTGTTTCTAGTGAAGTTGGTTGCAACATGGGCTGTGCCTTTTGTGCAAGTGGACTTTTAAAGAAAAAAAGAGAATTAAAAGTTAGCGAAATTCTTGGTCAAGTTTTGGTTTTAAATGATTTGCTTGATGAAGAAGGAAATAACGAAAGAATAAGTCACATTGTTGTTATGGGAACAGGTGAACCATTCGATAATTATGGAAACGTTATGGACTTTATCCGTATTGCAAATCATCCACACGGACTTGAAATTGGAGCACGCCATATAACAGTTTCTACTTGTGGAATTATTCCTAAAATTTATGATTATGCAAACGAAGGACTTCAAATTAATCTAGCAATCTCTCTTCACGCTCCAAGTGATGAAATTAGAAACAAAATAATGCCAATTAGCAGGGTTTATCCATTAAATGAGCTGATGAAAGCTGTTAAATATTATGAAAAAACTGCCGGCAGAAGAGTAACTTTTGAATATATTCTTCTTAAAGGAATCAATGATTCTAGAGAAAATGCAAAAGAATTAGCTGCATTAATTAAAGGTACTTTGGCATATGTAAACTTAATACCTTATAATGAAGTTAACGAAATGAAATATCGAAGAAGTGGCGAAAAAACTGTTCATGAATTTTTAGATACTTTAATGAAATGTGGAGTAACAGCAACTATTAGAAAAGAATTTGGTAGTGATATTGATGCCGCTTGTGGCCAATTAAGAGCGAAAGATGAAAAACAATTATCGAGGTAATTATTGTTATAGGACTGACATAGGAAAAGTCAGACGCACAAATGAAGATGAAACAAAAATTGTTATTAATTCTAATGGCAATGCTCTTTTAATTGTGGCTGATGGAATGGGTGGACATAATAAAGGTGACTATGCTTCTTTTGAAACGGTTAGAATAATTAGTGAAGCTTTTAAAGATAAAAAGACTTTTTTAACACCTCAACTTGCTGCAAAATGGCTTAAGAATATCGCAAAAATCGCAAATTCAACAATATATAATCTTCAAGATCAAGATGTTACCTATAAAGGTATGGGCACAACTCTTTCGATGGTTTTGATATTAGGTAATAAAATTGTCGCCTTAAATTGCGGAGATTCACGAATTTATATCAAACGCAAAGACAAATTAGAACAATTAAGTGAAGATCAAACTTATGTTAACTTCCTTGTTAAATCTGGACAAATTAGTGAAGAAGAAGCTTTAACTCATCCTGAAAGACATGTTTTAACTAACGCAATCGGAATTTTCCCTTCTTTAAGTGTTGATATCAAGATTTTAAATTATAGTGGAGAGTCAATCATTCTTTGTAGTGATGGCTTATATAACAATGTACGTGAAAAAGACATTTTTAATGTTTTAAATATGAATATTCCAATTAGCGATAAGGTTCAATCGCTGATTTCTTTAGCTAATTTTAATGGTGGAAGCGATAATATTACCGTTGCTCTTTGGGAGACGATAAAATGATTCGCGTAAATGACGTTATTGGTCAAAGATATAAAATTGTAAGTGAACTAGGTCATGGAGGCATGGCTGATGTTTATGAAGCGCGCGACGTCATTTTTAAAAGAGAAGTCGCTTTAAAAATCATTAAATATGAAAACGCCAAAAAAATTGAAAATTTAATTCGCTTTCAAAATGAGGCGAGATTTTCTGCTGCTTTTAACCATCCAAATATTGTAAAAATCTACGATTATGGCGAATATAATAATTTACCTTACATTGTCACTGAATTTGTAAGAGGTCAAACAATTCGAGATGTTTTAGATTATAAAAGATGTTTTTCGTTAAACGAAAGTTGCTCAATCATGCTTCAACTTTGTGATGCAGTGCATGAAATTCACTCAAAAAATATTGTGCACCGCGATATCAAACCGCAAAATATTTATTATTCAAGTGACGGAAGTATCAAACTTGGTGATTTTGGTATTTCTATTTTGCTCGGTAGTGGAATGAATGTTTCTGAAAATAGAAAAATTATGGGCACGGCACAATATCTCGCTCCAGAACTCGTATATGGTGAAAAACCAACCTTCCAAAGTGATATTTTTGCGATGGGAATCACGCTTTTTGAGCTTTTAACTGGAAGAGTGCCTTTTGATGCTAAAGATCCACATGATGTTGCAGTAATGCAAGTTGAACAAGAAGTGCCATCTCCTTTAAAAACAAATCCAGATTTACCTAAAGAAATTGAAGAAATTGTTTTTAAAGCGGTTAATAAAGATTTAAATAAAAGATATAAAAATGTTTTAGATATGAAAAAAGATATCACTGCTTTATATAAAAATAAGAAAATAATGAAAAAAAGAGGTTTCTTATCATTTTTTGGGTTTAAGAAATAATGGAAAAAGAAGTAAAAGTTAGTATTTCAATATTAAATTCAAATTTTCTAAATTTAGAAAAAGAGATTTTACGTGCAAAAGAAATTGGTATTGATTGGCTACATTTTGATGTGATGGATGGACATTTTGTGCCTAATATTTCCTTTGGAGCACCAATTTTGTCTTGCATTGGCCATAAATTTAACATGTTTAATGATGTTCATTTAATGATTAGTGAACCTGAAAAATATTACGAAGATTTTATAAAGGCAGGAGCTGATTTAATTACGTTTCATTATGAAGCAATTGATTCAGCCCAAAAAATTCACGATTTGATTGATAAAATTCATGAAAAAAATACAAAAGTTGGAATTTCAATTAAACCAAATACTGATGTAAAAGTTTTATTACCATTTTTAGACAAACTCGACCTAGTTTTAATAATGTCGGTTGAACCAGGATTTGGTGGACAAAAATTTATTTTGACTTCTTTAGATAAAATTCGCATTTTAAGCGAATATAAAATCAAAAATGGTTTAAAATATTTAATAGAAGTAGATGGAGGGATAAACGATACTACCTTTAAACTTTGTAAAAAAGATGGTGTAGATATTTGTGTTATTGGGAGCTACTTATATAGAAGTGACAACATGTTAGAAAGTTACAAAAAGTTAGAGGATTAACCTATGAGTGAGTTACAATTAGCATTTTTATCTATTATTGGCCTAGGAATTATAGCCCTTGCTGTTTTATATGTTTTAGAAATTAAAAGTTTTAATAAAACTGGAAATGAAAAATATAATTTTTTAAGATTTTTCCCTTTTGAACTCAATAGATATAAAAGAGATCAATCTTCAAGTTATGTTTATCCAATTTTACAAGGTTTTGGAACTTTATGTATTGCTACCGCAAGTTTATTTTTTGCGCTTCAAGTTTTCTATAAAGGCGGAGCTTCAACGATTGCATTTATTTTATTTGCGATTTCATTTATTACCGCACTTGCTTTTAATATTTTGACATTTGTAAAGTTATCAAATTATCAATTACACCTTATTTTTGCGGTGATTTTAGTTTGTTTAAACCTTTTATCTTTAATTTGCGGTTTGTTCTTTTTACCAAATAATAACTATTATTTTGTTAACACAACAAGTCAAGCAACTCAAATTACAATCTTTATTGTTTTCTTCTTGTTGCTTGTTTTTGAAGCAGTTTTAATGTTTAATCCTGCATATAAAAGATGGAATAAGATGGTAAAAGTCGATGCTGAAACTTTTAACCGTCCTAAATTTAATTATCTTGCAATGTTAGAGTGGGGCAACCTTCTCATTTATATTTTGAATTTAATTCCAATTGCATTAGTGATGTTTCTTTAATTTTAATCATAAATAAATAATAAAAAAATAGGTCGCGGAGGACGTATTTTTTTTAAATTATTTTCAGCGAATTTTTTCTTAGAAAATATTAATAGAATCACAAAAACTATTACTGTAATGAAAAAGAACCAAACAAAAAGGAAAGGATAAGTAGTTGAAGCAACAAAATTATTTGTATCAATTTCCGTAACTATATTGCTTACAAATAGGAAAGGATAAAGGACTGTTCTTACCGTAAACTCTGGATCTGAAGGTTCTAACTTGTAATAAGATAATGGGACTCCACGCGCCAAATAAAAGGCGCTTTCCAATAAATCAGCTAGTAAAAAGACAAAAAACAATATACTTATTGTTAAGTCAATTTTGCTTCTTTTTCTTAAAGAAATAATCGCATAGACGAGTATAAGAAAAGCAATTATAGTTCCTATTACAGAACCTACAAGCCAAGGCACAGATTCAGCAAAATAGGTTCCTATAGCTATATTTATACTTAAAGCGTAAGAAAAAAATATTATAAGAATGAAAATTGAATAATGATAAGTTATTTTTTGTGGTAATTCAGATACCATTAAATTTATATCATTTTTTGTATTGCAGTTTACTTTTTGAAGAAGATGTTTAAAACTCGAAAGATCATAATATCCACGATTCCATAATCTTAATAATAATGATAATTTGTTTAGCGTTTTTTTATCCCCCAGTTAATGAATTACATTCTATTGTTGTTAATTTAATTGAATGTTACCTTGTGAGTTCAATTAATAGAAACTATGTTTTCTGATTTCATAGTATGGTACAGCAAAAAAACGCAAGTTTAATTTAAGCAAGCAGCAAGAGTATCACTTTTTTTATAAATACAAAAATAGTGTTTTTTGCAAAAATTTCCTAAGAAAATGCAAAAAAGACTACTTTTTGCAATATTTCCAGAGAAAATTAAAAAAAATATACATTTTTCAATTTTTTCCCAAGAATTTTGAAAAAAGTGCATTTTTGCAAATTTTATTATTTTGTTAAATTTATGAAAAAGGGCCGCCAAGTTGGCGACCCTTTAAAATTAATTTTCTTTAAGTGATTTGTTAAGAGTACGATAAGCTCTAGCGCTCATTCTAACCTTACAAATTTGACCATCGATTTCAACTCTGTAAGTGTGGAGATTAACATCCCATCTTCTTCTTGTGGCTCTTAAACTGTGTGAACGATTGTTTCCGCTCATAGGTCTTTTACCAGTAACAGGACAAATTCTTGACATTTCGTTTCCTCCTTTCAAATCAGCCTTAGCATTGTAGCATAGACACACATTTTGTGTAAAGCAATTTTTGAAATAAATATGTGTGTTTCTAATTATACTTTTTGAAAAAGTAATAGCAATCTTTTATTTTTTGATGAGTTCTTTACCATCCTTAAAAGCTTTACCAACTTCATCTTTTACAAGTAAATAATTGAAGTTATCTGGATCATATGAAATTGGTTCTAATTTTGAAATGTCAACTTTCCCATCAGTTAATATAGATTCATCAGCGGTAACATTAAGAATTTCACCAACTAACATTTCAGTTTCTTCATTATAACTAATAAGTTTACATTCAAGAGTAAGTGGGAATTCTTCAATTAAAGGAGCATCAACTAAATCAGATTTTTTAGTGTGAAAATTACAAACTTCAAGTTTGTTTTTGACATTATTACCGCTAACAATGCCTAGATAGTCGCATTCTTTCACATATTTTTTGATTCCAGGAGAAACCGTGAATGCTTTCTTTAATAAAATGTTAGAAGTGGTTTTGTGTTCTTTACTAACAGCAATTGAAATTTTGTTTGTGTCTGAAATTGCTCCCCAAGCCGCATTCATACAATCTGGATTGTCGTTTTCATCATAACTTGCAATCATAATTACAGGTTGTGGATAAAGTAAAGTTTTAACGCCTAAATTTTTTCTCATATTATATATACCTCCTAAAACTATGTGTTAGGGAATTTAACGCGAAATTCCTCTTGTGATATTAAATTTTTCGAGTGGTTCTTCACCTCTTTAAAAATTTTTTCATCTTTATCTAAAACAAGATAAATTGGGTTTCCGCTTTTATTATAAAAAAGCATTGTTTTATGTTTTTCTGTATATTCTTCATCGATAAAAATTACATCAGAAAAATTATATTTATCTTCTTTTATCCATTTATGATGAACTATTCCATCTTTTAACAAAACATAGTAATTTTGGGTTGTAAAAACAAACAAGGAAAGTGAGGAAATTACAAACCAAATTATAAGAGAAATAACATCTTGAATTATACAATTTTGAATTTGACTTTCATCAACATATGCCCAGCCAAAACGAGAAGAAAAAATAAGGTAAATTAAAATCAATAAAACTAGCGAATAAATCGAAAAAAGTTTCAAAATCTTACTTTTTTTCGGAAAAATGCGTTCAAATTTCATAAAAAAATAAAAGGAAAATTTCTAAAAATTTTATAGGTATATTATATCAAGTAATGATATAATTTAATAGATAAGCAGACATGAATTTATTTGATATTATTCCACAAAACTATTTTGGTTTGTTTGGGGGGAAAAATAGGTATATTTATATAGAAAGTCTCCTCATACTTTTTGGTATGTTAGAAAAGGATGAAACGATCATTTCCAAAAGCGATTTCATCAAAACCTTAAAGGATAAAGCTCAAGATTTAGATAAATTTACCTATGAAGATGAGGATTTTGATGCAACAGATGATGATGCTCTTTTAATGAACACAATTACAAGTAAAGCAGGTTTTATTTGTCGCAGACTTGAGGAAACTGGTTGGATTGACATTGCAATGAATCCAGATAATTTTGAAGAAACAATCGTTTTACCTCAATATACAATTATTTTACTTAAGGCATTCCAAGATATTATTTCTGATGAAGAATCGCCTTATTTATCTCTTGTTCATTCAACTTATAGTGAACTTAAACTTGAAGATGAAGAGCACGATGAATTAATGTATGCAACTTTACTTCGTGCCTTTGATAACACTAAAAAGTTAAAAGTTGAACTTTTAACTCTCACTAACTCAATCAGAATTTTCCAATCGAAATTATCTAAATTATTCGATACTAATCGTGTTTTACATGATTATTTTGATGTTTATAAACGTAAAATTAGTGATAGATATTATCACCCATTAAAGACATTTGATAGTGTTGCTCGTTTTAAAAGACCAATTATTCGTATTTTAGATGGATGGCTAAACAACAAAGAAATTCGTGAAAAATTAGTTTTCCAAGCTTCATTATCGGCTGCAGGAAATGACAAAAAAGAAATCGAAAAAGACGTTATCGAAAAAATTAACTATATTACCGATACTTACGAAAAATTAAATGTTTTAATTAATGGAATTGATAAAGAAAACAATGCTTATACTAAAAGTAGCACTAATAAAATTCTTTATCTTAATAACAACGACCGTACAATCAAAGGTCATCTTGAAAATATCCTTAAAACATATGCAAAAAATATTAATGACACTAGAACTTTGTCAAAAATTTTATCAAAAATGCAAGATTCAACCTATTTTTATGAACAAGGCTATATCGATCCATCTAGTGTCACTCTACCAATTTTAAGAAGATTCAAATATGAAGGAGTGCCAATGGAACTTGTCACTTTTGATGAAGCAACAGGTTTTATGATGGATAACTTCCTTGAAGAGACAAAAGCAATTTTCACTGATGAAAAAGTTTATGGATTTATGCATCAAGCTTTTGGTGATAAAGAAAGAATGCACATTAGTGAAATCCCTTTAGTAAATTTTGATGCATTTATTTGCTTGATTCTCGCAGTTATTAAGAAAGATGATGAAAATTGTTTCTATTACGTTGAAGAAATTGATAAAGGAAAAGTCCATACAAATGGATATATTGTTCCAAATTTCGAATTTATAAAGAAGGAGTGAAGCTATGTTTAATGAAGATTTTGCAAAAATGCCACCAAGTGAACAAAACGAATTCGCTTCAGTTGTTAATACATTACTTTTAAAAGGTTTTGTTGTTCGTGATATTTTTGATTCAAAAGAAAAAATCATGAGAATTAATGAAACTTATCGTTACATTGAGCGTCACTTCGACTTAATTCAAGATTATCTCAAATTTAGTGGATGGAATCTTGAAAAAGATGTTATTTTAGGTGTTGTTGCTTTAACAAATTTCTATACAGAAAATAGAATTAGAATCGATAGAGAAACTTCCCTCATTCTTTTTGCTTTACGTTTAATCTATGAGAACGAAAAAAATGAGTCAAATTCAACTAACCAAGCAATTTATATTACAACTCCTGGTCTTATCAAAACGATGGTCGATGATGGAATTGTTATGCCAGGAAAAAGACTTTATGGTAGAGGAATTGCAAAATCTTTAAGATTCTTAAACAATCACAATATTATTTCAAAAGTTAGCGGAAGTTATGATGAAGGAAATGTCTCTTTTTATATTCTTCCAAGTATTGTTTATGCTCTAGATAATGACAAAATCGTTGCAATGAGCAATGCACTTGATGAACTTAATAAGAAAAATGATGAAAGGGGCTTATTAAATGAAACTATTAACTAGAGTTAAAATTATAAATTGGCACTATTTCTGGGATGAATTAATCGATATTAAGCCTATCGTCTTTTTAACAGGTGTTAATGGTAGTGGTAAATCTACCTTAATCGACGCAATGGAAGTTGTTCTTCTTGGAGATACAAGTGGA
Organism: uncultured bacterium; assembly: GCA_949299165.1. Lineage (GTDB taxonomy): Bacteria > Bacillota_I > Bacilli_A > RFN20 > CAG-826 > Onthovivens. The sequence goes on from CASFZJ010000009.1 coordinate 22,183, forward strand.
AGATACTTCAATAAAGCAGCCATGGAAAAAAGTGCACGTACTTTAAAAGGTTATTTAAGGGGTGAAATTGGCGATAATATTGAAGGCGGCTTCCAATATTTAAGAAATGGAAGATTTACATCTTATATTGCACTCGAATTTTTAGATGATTTAAACAACGTTCCTTTTGTCATGGGAATTGTTTTTGATTCTTTCGAAGATGGAAGTGAAGAACATCACTTTTTCTATCTTGAAGCACCTATTCCAATCAATAATTTTGTTAAAGATAGAGTCCCAATGGATTATAAAGCACTTCTTGCTTTCTTTAATGAAAATTATCCAGAAAAATTCAAATTCTTCGATAGTAATCGACAATATCAAGATTTCTTAAAGAGAAAATTTGGTGGTTTAAAAGATAAATATTTCTCACTTTTAAAGAAAGCAACATCTTTTACTCCAATTACTGATATCACGACTTTTATCACTCAATATGTTTGTGATCCACAAGCAAATATTGAACTTGATGCTCTTCAAGATAACATTCTTCAATATAAACGTCTTGAAGTTGAAGCGACAAATATTGAAAAAAGAGTCAAAAGACTTGAAGAAATTCATCAAACATATGATGTTTATAAACGCCAAAAAGAAAATTATGTCATTGCTCAATATATTATTGAAAAATGTCAACTCGAACAAAGCTATACAAAACTTAGAAATTTAAATAATTTAATCGAGAAAAATCAAAGAAGAATCTCTGAAATTGATGAAGAACTTAAAGACTTTGCTGAAAATTTAAAAGAACTTGAAGCAAGAAAAACTAAACTCATCAGTGATAGAGCAAGTAATGATACAATTCGTATCGCTCAAAATTTAAAAGATGAAAAGAGAGATTGTGAAGATAAAATTGGTGCTATTAATCAAAATGTTTCAGTTGTTAGAAATTCGATTTCAACATATGTTGAAAATTTTGACCGTTGTGCCAGAGCTTTAATTAAAGATTTAGACAATGTTGATGTTGCTACACTTGGTGAAGATAGAGCTGAAGAAATTGGCGAACTTAAAGAGTCAAGTAAAGCTGTAATTAGTGCTTGTGGCTCTTTTAGAGATACATATTTAAATGATTTAACAAAATTAACTAAAAATGATTTAAGTGATTTTAGAGATACACTTTTAATTTTTAAGAACCATGTTTCTAATCTTGCTGTTTCATTAGCAAGAACAATTCAAGCTTTAGAAAAAGGTGTTAGAGAAATTAGAGCACAAGAACAAGACATTAAAAAAGGCACAAAATCTTATGATTCGCGTCTTGTTTATATCAAAAATGCACTTGAAGATAGACTTGAAAGTCAATTTGGTAAGCACATTGAAGTTTCAATTTATGCCGATCTTGTCGATATTAATGATTTAAGATGGTCAAACGCAATTGAAGGCTTACTTTATGCACAAAAATTCAATCTTTTCGTTGCGCCAAAATATTATGATGATGCTTATCGAATTTTAAGAAATTTACTCAATGAATATTCATATTATGGCACAGCTTTAGTTGACGAAGAAAAAATCATTGACCGCGAACCAATTTGTGAAGAAGGTTCACTTGCTGAAGAAATTATTACCGATCACGAAGGCGCCAGAGCTTATACAAATTTCCTTTTAGGTAGAGTTCATAAATCAAAAGATCCTCGTGAAGCTAGAGAAAGCGGAAATGGTATTACCATGGAATGCGATTTATATCGTAATTTTGCTATGAGTAGACTTAATCCAAGAACATATGCTTCTAGCTTTATTGGTAGAAACTTAGATTCACGTTTTATTAACGAAAAAGCCCGTCAATTAGAGGCTAATTTAGAAAATTTAAAGATTTATCGCGATATTAAAGCATTAATTGATGAAGCAAATCGCCTTGAACTTTTCACAACTAGTGAAATGGATAACATTTTCGTTTTACTTAAAAGAATTAGCGATCTTCCAGGACTTCGCAAAACTCTTGAATATATTGAAGATGAACTTAAAAACAATGATTCACCTCTTGCTCAATCTCTTGATTCAAGAATTGATGATATCGATGCGGATATCCGTTCAATTAACGAATCAAAAGATAAAGTTAACCTTGAAAAAGGCAACCTTATTAAAGATATTGAAACAATTAAATCTGAAAGAATCATTGCAGAACAAAATAGCATCAGAGAAAAAGAAAATTCTATTAATTCTCACTATGATCCATTCCTTGTTAGCGATCAAGCTTTACCAATTTATGAAAAAGAAATTGCGGATGGAAAATCCACTCTTGAAATTTTCCAAGAATTTAATGTTGAATTTTCACGTTTACAATACCTTGTAAATAACATCAATAACCAAGTTATTCGTTTAAGGAGAGATTATTGTCAAGATTATCATTTAAGTTATGACGTAGAAAGCGAAAATAACGATGTCTTTGAAAACGAACTTAAAGAATTTAGAGATGTTAAACTTCCTGAATATAAAGAAAAAATCAAAGATTCATATGATAAAGCTACCAAACAATTTAAAGATGATTTCATTTTTAAATTAAGAGGTGCGATTGAAGACGTTGAAGATCAAATTGAAAATTTAAATAACGCTTTAAAACAATCTTCATTCGGTAGAGATTTATATCGTTTCACTGTTAGACCATCTTCAGTTTATAGAAGATATTATGACATGCTCAAAGATGACCTTGTCATAAATGGCGGAAAAGACGACACTGAATTTGTTGAAAAATATAGAGATGTCATGGAAGATTTATTTAGACAAATCGTTGATGTCGGCGATAACTCTAAAAACGACCTCCTTATGACTAACATTGCTAAATTTACTGATTACAGAAGTTATCTCGATTTCGATTTAATAGTCTATAATAAAGATAGTGGTAAAGAAGAACGACTCTCGGTAATGCTCAAGAAGAAGAGTGGTGGTGAAACCCAAACCCCATTCTATATCTCTGTCCTTGCATCATTTGCCCAGCTATATCATGTTAATGATGAAGGCGAAATGGGAAATACCTTGCGTCTTATTATATTTGATGAAGCATTCTCCAAAATGGATAAGAACAGAATGACTGAAGCAATCAAACTTTTACGTAAGTTCTCACTCCAAGTTATTCTTAGTGCTCCATACGATAAGATTCCAGATATTTCACCATTAGTTGATGAGACCTTGATTACATTGCACGACAAAAATAAGAGTTGCGTTCGTCTTTTTGAAAAAGAATAAATAAAGGAGGTCTACGCTAATGGCGCAAAAAGTAGTTGCGATGATACTTGCGGGAGGGAAAGGCACCCGTTTAAAGGCTTTAACCAAAAAAATTGCTAAACCAGCAGTTCATTTTGGTGGCAAATATCGTATCATCGATTTTTCACTTTCCAATGTTGCAAATAGCGATATTACAGTTTGTGGCGTTTTAACTCAATACGAATCAGCTGTTTTATCAAATTATGTTGGAAACGGTTCAACCTGGGGGTTTGATGGAGTTAATGGCAAATGTCAATCACTTGCTCCTCACCAAACTGAAGAAGGTGCAAATTGGTATAATGGCACAGCTGATGCAATTTACCAAAATCTTGATTTCTTAGATGATGAAGATCCAGAATATGTCTTAATTTTAAGTGGAGATCATATCTATAAAACAACTTATAATGACATGATTGATCTTCATATTAAATCTGGTGCCGTTTGTACAATTTCGGTTATTGAAGTTCCTTGGGAAGAAGCATCAAGATTTGGTATTTTAGAGGTTGATAGCAACGATCAAATCACAAAATTCGTTGAAAAACCTAAAAAACCACAATCAAATCTTGCCAGTATGGGAATTTATGTCTTCTCTTATAAAGAATTAAGAAAAGCTTTAGTAGAAGATGCAAAAGATGAAACAAGTTCACATGATTTCGGAAGCAATATCATCCCAAAACTCTTAAAAGATAATAAAAAAGTTATGGCTTATCGTTTCTCAGGTTATTGGAGAGACGTTGGAACACTTGATTCACTTCATGCAGCAAACATGGAACTCCTCCCATCAATGGGTAAAGAAGATATCATTCATTTCTCAGAATTCCCAACTGTTTTTAGTGAAGATACGCACTCAATGCCTCAATATATTGGCAAAAATGCCACAATTGATGACTCTTTAATTAATCAAGGGGCAATTATTCTTGGTTCTGTTGCTGAATCAGTTATTTCAAATGAAGTTTTTGTAGGCGAACAAGCAAGTGTTGTCAAATCAGTCGTTATGCCAGGCGCAAAAATTGGTAAAGGCGCCTATGTCTATAACGCAATTGTCGGACCAAACGTTGTCGTTAAAGATGGCGAAGTTATTAATAAGGACGGAAAAGACGTCTTGTTAGTTGATTAAGGAGACCTTTTATGAATAATGTTTTAGCTCTTATCGATTTATATGATAATTCAGATTTAGGTCTTTTAACTAGAGATAGACCTCTTGCTAGCACAACATTTTTAGGAAGGTACGCATTTATCGATTTCGCTTTATCAAATCTTTCAAATAGTGGAATTGATAACATTTGCGTTCTTGCTAAAAATCATTCAAATAGCATTTATAAACACATTGGAAATACTAATACATATTTAGCAAATCCAAAAACAGGTTATTTATCCATTCTTATCAATGAAGAAGGTATCATTAATCCAGTTTTTAATACTGATGTTAATAATATTAAAGAAAATGACTTCGTTTTATACGATGACAAAGTAAAATATGTCATCATTACAAATAGTGCCTATATTATGAAAATTGACTACAAAAAAATAGTCGAAGATCATATTAAAAGCGGAAAACAAGTTTCACTTGTTTATAAAAATGTTGAAGATTCAACTGAATTTTCTAAATGTTCAAAACTTGTAGTTGATAACTTAAATTGTGTTCAAAAAATTTATAAAGATAGAAAAACATCTCGTGCCAATATCTTACTTGACACAATGGTTATCGACAAAAATCTATTACTTGATTTACTTTCTAAATCAAGTCAAATTTCAGCGATGATTAATGTTGAAAGTATGGTCGGTTATCTTGTTAACTTTGTTACAAGAGTTAACGCAATTGAATTTAAAGGATTCGTTCGTTTCTTTGATTCTCTTGAACATTACTTCAAATATTCTTTAGAATTTTTAAATAATATTGAGGTTTTGCGCGAATTTTTCCAAGATCCAGAGTGGACATATTATACGACAACTCACAATTCTCACCCGGTTTTATATGGACCAAATGCAAAAGTTACTAATTCACTCGTTGCAAATGGAACAAATATTGAAGGCACGGTTAAAAATTCTATTATTTCTCGTGACGTCACGGTAGAAGAAGGAGCGATCGTTGAAAACTCAATTATTTTTACCCACACAGTTGTAAAAAGAGGAGTTCACTTAAAGAATGTAATTGCTGATAAACGTACTGTTTTTGAAAATAAAAAAGACGTTTATGGCACCGAAGAGCATCCTTTATATTTTCCAAGAGGAGTTATAGTTTAATTTATGAATGTTTTAATGGCAAGTAGTGAAGCTTTACCATTTTCTAAAACCGGTGGTTTAGCTGATGTAGTTTATGCACTATCAAAATATATAGCAAAAAATTGTAAAGGCGATACGATGAGTGTCGTATCTCCTTTTTATGGTTCGATTAATAAAGATAAATACAAATTTAAACTTCTTTATAGCTTTGATGTAAAGATGAATTGGAGAAAAATTCATACTGAAATCATGCATATAACTTATGAAGGAATTGATTATTATTTAGTTAAAAATGATAATTATTTTGCTAGAAATGGTGGCCTTTATGGCTATTATGATGATGGAGAAAGATATGCTTATTTTTCTTTAGCAGTCATTGAACTCATTAAACTTTTGCCATATAAAATTGATGTTGTCCATTGCCATGATTGGCAAAGTGGCATGATACCTTGTCTTATTAAAGAAAGATATCATAATGATACAATTGTTGGAAAAGTTAAATCGATTTTAACAATTCATAATCCTTTATTTAAAGGTTATTTTGGTGTTAATTCCTTATATGATTTTTATGGATTAAGCGACAACTTATTCTATTCAGGAAAAATTAGACTTGATGGACAAGTTTCTACCTTAAAAGCTGGAATTTGGTATGCAGATAAAATCACAACCGTTTCACCAACTCACGCTTATGAACTTAAAACTCCAGATGGATCAAAAGGTTTATGGTATGACCTTATTTTAAGACAAAATGATTTTGTTGGAATCATCAATGGAATGGATTATAAAGAATTCAATCCATTAACTGATAAAATGATTTATTTTAATTATGGTAAAAAGAATTTTTCTGAAGGAAAAAGAAAAAATAAAGAGGCTTTCTGCAAGGAATTTGAACTAGAACAAGGGAAACCATTATTTAGTGTCGTTTCTAGACTTTCAGATCAAAAAGGTCTTGAACTTATCAATGCAATGGCTGATTTTGTTGTTTCAAATGGTGCAAATTTTGCTCTTGTTGGAAGCGGAGAAAAATATGCCGAAGACTATTACAATGCTCTTCACATGAAATATCTCCATAATGTTAGAGTTTATATAGGCTACAACAATGAGATGGCACATAAATGTTATGCAGCTAGTGATTTCTTCATTATGCCAAGTGCTTTTGAACCTTGTGGACTTGGTCAAATGATTGCTCAAAGATATGGAACTCTTCCAATTGTTAGAAGAACGGGTGGCTTAAAAGATAGCGTAAAACCATATAATTATGGAATTAACAATTTCAAAGACGCTGATGGATTTGGATTTGACAATTTCTCAGTAAATGATGCTTTAAAAGCAAGCGCTCAAGCTTTGATGGTTTATAATTCTAGACCAAAAGAATTTGAAAAAATGAGATTAAATGCTTTAAAAGCAGATCATAGTTGGACAAAACCATCTCAAGAATACTTAAAACTTTATCAAGAATTAAGTGAAAGAAAATAATATGAGCCGGTAAATTCCGGCTCTTTTCATCCTCTTAAAAAAATAATGCGCCGAAATTAAATCTTCCGTATCTATTTATGCACTTTCTGCGTTTTTTGCACAAAATATTCATTTATTATTGAAAGAATTCGCTTTAATTTCTATAATTTTTCAAGATGATTAATTAATTTAATTAAGTTTTTAGAGAGCTAATGGTTGGTGAAAATTAGTAACTTAAAAATTAAGTCTCACATCTTTATCTAAAATATAAATGAGTGCGTATAAATTTATACGAACTAAGGTGGTACCACGTGAAAGCGTCCTTAGAATTTCTAAGGATTTTTTTATTTTTAGGAGGTCATGTATGTACAATCATAAAGAAGTTGAAGCAAAATGGGCTAAAATTTGGGATGAAAGAAAAGAATATAAATGTGATACTAACGATTTTTCAAAACCTAAATATTATGCCTTAGATATGTTCCCTTATCCAAGTGGACAAGGTTTGCATGTTGGTCATCCAGAAGGATATACTGCAACCGACATTGTTTCACGTATGAAAAGAATGCAAGGTTTTAATGTTTTACATCCTATTGGTTGGGATGCATTTGGTCTTCCTGCCGAACAATATGCGATGAAAATGAATGAGCATCCTGAAAAATTCACTTTAAAGAATATTGATAATTTTAGAAGACAAATCAAAATGCTCGGATTTTCCTATGATTATGATAGAGAAATCATGACTTGTGATCCTAAATATTATAAGTGGACTCAATGGATTTTTAAGAAGATGTATGACAATGGCTTAGCCTATGTTGATTATAAACCTGTTAATTGGTGCCCTGAACTCGGCACAGTTTTAGCAAATGAAGAAGTAATTGATGGAAAATCCGAAAGAGGTGGCTACCCTGTTATTAGAAAGCCAATGAGACAATGGATGTTAAAAATTACATCTTATGCTGATAGACTTGACGAAGATTTGAAAGGTCTTGATTGGCCACAATCAACAATTGAACTCCAACATAACTGGATTGGAAAGTCTCTCGGAACTGAAGTTATCTTTAAAATCGATGGCTGTGAAAAGTCGTTCAAAGTTTTCACGACTAGAGCCGATACCCTTTTTGGATGTACATATTGTTGTCTCGCTCCAGAGCACAAACTAGTTAAAGAAATCGTTACTGATGAGCAAAAATCCGCCTGTGAAAACTATATTGAAGAAGTTTCACACAAGTCTGATTTAGATAGAACTGAACTTAATAAAGATAAAACTGGTGTCTTCACTGGAAGATATGCAATCAATCCTATCAACAACAAAAAAGTTCCAATTTGGATTGCAGATTATGTTTTAGCAAGCTATGGAAGCGGAGCGGTTATGGCGGTTCCTGCACATGATGATAGAGATTATGCTTTCGCTAAAAAATATAACTTAGAAATGATTCAAGTTCTTGAAGGTGATATTTCAAGCGAAGCAATGACTGATGATGCAAAACATATTAATAGTGATTTTATTAATGGATTAAATATTGAAGAAGGCAAAAAGTTAGTTACAGAAAAATTAATTGAATTAAATGCTGGAAATTATAAAGTAAATTACAAACTAAGAGATTGGTTATTCTCAAGACAAAGATACTGGGGCGAACCAATTCCAATTATCACTTTTGATGATGATTCAACAATGGTTAGTGTAGATGAAAGCGAATTGCCATTAGTTCTTCCTGAACTTAGCGAATATAAACCAAGCGGAACTGGTGAATCTCCATTAGTTCACGCTAAAGAATGGTTGCATATTGAAAAAGATGGAAGAAAAGCCACAAGAGAAACCAATACAATGCCACAATGGGCAGGAAGCTGCTGGTATTATCTTAGATATATTGACCCAAAAAATGATAAATGTATCGCTGATAATAAATTGTTAGACCATTGGCTACCTGTTGATCTTTATATTGGTGGGCAAGAACACGCAGTTTTACATTTACTTTATGCTCGTTTTTGGCATAAATTCTTATATGATCAAGGTGTTGTTTCAACAAAAGAACCATTCAAGAAACTTTTCCACCAAGGTATGATTCTTGGCGAAAATGGTGAAAAAATGTCTAAATCTAGAGGAAATGTTATTAATCCAGATGAAATTGTTGAAAAATATGGCGCTGATACTTTAAGACTTTATGAAATGTTTATGGGCCCACTTGAAGCCTCTTTACCTTGGTCAAGCAAGGGATTAGAAGGTGCAAGAAGATTTATTGATAGAGTTTATAGAATGTTTGAAGATGAAATTTTCTTTAAGAAAGTTGTCGACACAAATGATGGTAAACTTGACTATGTCTATAATGTAACAGTAAAAAAAGTTACGAAAGACTTTGAAAATCTACAATTCAATACAGCTATTTCTCAAATGATGATTTTTGTTAATGAACTTTATAAAGCTGAAAAGATTTATAAACCATATTTAGAAAATTTCATTAAGATGTTTGATTGTATTTGTCCTTTTATTGGTGAAGAAATTTGGCATAAATTCTTCAACCATGAAGATATGATAACTTATGCATCTTGGCCAACATATGATGAAAGTAAAACAGTTCTTTCAAAAATTACAATTGGTGTTCAAGTTAACGGCAAGTTAAGAGATACAATTGAAGTCAATAAAGATGAAGAAGATGACAAAGTAAGAGAAGGCGCGCTCGCTTCTGAAAAAATTCAAAACTTCATTAATGGCAAAACAATTGTCAAAGTAATTGTTGTTAAAAATAAGATTGTTTCAATTGTTGTCAAATAAAAAACTATACAAATTTTAAAAAAAGTCCAAGAAAATTGAAAATTTCCCAGGAATATTTAAAATCCTGGGAATTTTTAGCAAATTCTGTATATTTTTTCAAAATATTTGACTTTTGCATGTTTTAATGTTTTAATTAGACAGTAAAATTCACGGTACTTTTATAAGACTGTAGAAAGGACAAATATGGTTTTATGTGTTGATTGCGGAAACACAATGATTAAGTTCGCTTTAATTGAAAACGGACAAATCATTAAGTCTTTCCAAATTAGAACTTTGAAGGATAGGAGTGACGATGAGTATGCCTATTCTTTTTCATCGTTAATTAAAAGTGATGTTAAGGTTGAAGGGGCTATTATCTCTAGCGTTGTGCCTTTATTAACCGCTGTTTTATTTAATGCTATTAAAAGAAGTTTTAAAATCGTACCTATGATAGTAGGTAAAGAGCTTAAGACAAAAATGCCCATTAAAATTGATAATCCAAGTGAACTTGGAAGCGATATGTTAATTGGCGCACTTGCAGCAAGAGCAAAGTTTGGAAACTCTGTTCTAATCGCTGATTTGGGCACAGCAACTAAAATATATGTTGTTAACGATAAAGGTGCTTTTATTGGTGGAGCAATTACTTGTGGAATGGAAGTTTCTTTAAAAGGATTAGTTAGTTCAACAAGTCAACTTCTTGAAACGCCTATGGTTTTGCCTAACAAAATTATTGGTAAAAACACAAAAGATAGCATAGAATCTGGCATTGTTTATGGCCAAGCGTTCATGATTAAAGAATTTGCTAAAGAAATGGAACAAGAATGTGGCTATAAATTGACTAAAGTTTTAACTGGTGGATTCTCAAAAATTATCAGAAATATTTTAAATGATTTTAATTATGATGAAGATCTTTGTCTTGAGGGTCTTTATGAAATTTATAAGATGAATGAGGTAAAAAAAGATGAGTAGAAGAACTAGTTTCTACATTGCTTTTGATGCAATGTTCCTTGCGCTTTTTGTGATTTTTTCTTTTGTGCCTAATATTGGTTATATAACTTTTGGTCCAATTAGTTTTACAACAATTCATATCCTTGTTTTAGTTGGCGCTTTACTTTTTGGAAAATGGCAAGGATTACTATTTGGAACCTATATGGGCGTACTGTCTCTTCTTGTTTCTTTACAATATCCTGGGACAGTAAATTACCTATTTTTAAATCCATTTGTTTCGGTTTTACCACGTATGCTTTTTGGATTTTTAGCAGGTCTAATTTTTGATATTTTCAAAAAAAAGTCGACTTTTGCAGGGTTTTTAATGATTTCAGCGCCTTTATGCGGAATTCTAACTTTATTACACACAGTATTAACTTTGTTATTTTTATATATTTTTGGCTATCTTGATGTGTTCTATATTTCCTACGCAATGGGCCTAACTGATATTATTGAAGCAAATAATAATGCGTTTGGAAGTTTTGGAAATTTCATTGCAGCTTTCATTGCTCCTGGTACAGTTTGTGAAATGGCTGGAGCAATTGTATTATCACCTGCTATTATGGGCGTTTTATATAAAGCAGTAATTAAGAAAAACGAAAATAGTTTTGGTATTAATGTTCATTTTCTTCCTGAAAATAGCGAAAATGCTTTATCAAAGAAACAATTAATCACAATTACAGTAATTTTTGGTGTTGTGATTGTTGTTTTAGCAGCACTTGTTTTATTCCTTTATTACTATTTTAAATAAGCAATTATCTATTTTTTACATAACTTTGTTATATAATTTCTAAGAAATGAGGTTTTAATATGAGTATAAATTTTAAAGAACTTTGTAAAAAATATGAAAAAGAAGCATTAGAAACTTTAATTAAAGACTGTTCAATTGATTCGGTTTATGATGAAATTACGATAACTAAAGAGCATCCTTATGGAAAGGGTGTCGCTGAATGCTTTGAATTTTTAAAAGAACTTGCACTTAAAGATGGTTTCGAAGTTGATATGTGCGATGGGCATTGTCTTGAAATTTCTTGTGGAACAGGTGCACAATTAATCTCAATTTTTGCTCACCAAGATGTTGTTCCTGCAACTGGGAATTGGTCGCATCCTCCATTTGAACCATATATAAATAAAGAAGAAAATAGACTTTATGCACGTGGAACAAGTGATGATAAGGGGCCTGGAATTGCAGCTTATTATGCTTTAAAAGCATTAAAAGATAACAATTTATTTGATAATTATCGTGTAAAACTTGTTTTTGGTGGAGATGAAGAAAGAGGATCTTCTTGTTTAGCTTATTATTTTGAAGAACTCAAAAAAGAACAACCAACTTATGGTTTCACTCCAGATGCTGATTTCCCATTAATTTATGGTGAAAAAGGAATCGTAAATTATACCTATGATGGAAATTTACCATTAAACAATGTTATTTCAATAAAGGCTGGACTTGCATCAAATATTGTAATTGATAGTTGTGTTGTTGAAGTCACTGAACCAGAAAAACTTGATGCTTATTTAGCAAGCGATGACAAAGTAAATTGCAGAAAATTATCTGAAAATAAATATGAATTTATCGGAAAATCTGCTCATGGATCGACTCCAGAACTCGGTTTAAATAGTGGAGTTATCGCTCTTGGCGTTTTAGGCGAAGTTTATAACAATCCAATGCTTACTTTATTATGTAATGAATATTCAAATGTTAATGGTAAAAATATGCATGTTTATTGTGAAAGCAAAGACATGGGTAAAACTACCTTTAATGTTGGAATTATTGATTATGAAAATGGACATTTTAAGATGGTTGTAAATTTCAGACATCCTGAAAATTGTGATGTTGATAAAACAATGGAAAAAATCCAAGAATGTTCGCCTCTTTTAATTAGAGAAGATAGCAGAGCACCTTATTTATATTTCAATCCAGAAAAGACTGATTTTATCAAAAAACTTTATGAAGTTTATGTTGAAGAAACTGGTGATAAAGAACATAAACCAATGGCAATTGGAGGTGGAACATATGCAAAAGAAGCTAAAAATACTGTCGCTTTTGGTAGCTGTTTCCCAGGTAAAGTTGATCATATTCACGAAGAAAATGAAAAAATCGATTTAGATGATTTCTTTTCTTCAATTCCAATTTATGCTCATGCAATTTATGCTTTAGGAAAACTTAATAATGAGAAGTAGATATAAACCTTGGGCAATTGAATATTTAAAAACCCATACTGAGAATGAATTTTTTCTTGATGAACAACTTGAAGAAGATAAAATTAATGAATTCATTTCAGAAAAAGATACATATTTAGAGATTGGCCCAGGGAAGGCAAAATTTATTTTATCAATTGCAAGTAAATACCCTAACTATAATTTTTTAGTTATAGAACTCGATCATTCAATCGCAGGTACAGCTTTAAAAAAGATTGATGAATCAAAATTAACTAACGTTAAACTCATTGCTGGAGACTTCTATAAATTATCAAAAATTTTAAAAAAAGATTTGTTTTGCGGGGTTTTTCTAAATTTTAGCGACCCATGGCCTAAAAAAAGACACGAAAAAAGAAGACTTACTTCACCTAATTTTTTAGTTGAATACGCTAAAATTTTAAAAGATGATAGATGTATTTATTTTAAAAGTGATAACGATGGGTTTTACGAGTATTCTTTAGAAATGTTTAAAGAATATGGATGGGAAATTATTTATCAAAATGAAGATTACCAATCTTCAGAAAGCGATTTTGATGCTGAAACTGAGTTCGAAGCGCGATATAAAGCAGAAGGCATTAAAATAAAAAGATTAATATTAAGAAAAAATAAAAATACATTAAAAGAAGTAAAAGAAGAGAAATAAAAAGACCTGTGCGGCAAGCCAGGTCTTTTTAAAATCTTGTTATATGTTTTATTTTGTTGTGTCGTTATTTTCGGCAATTTTTAATGCATCTTCTTTATTTTGTTCTTCTTTTTTCATGTCGACATGACCTTTAATGCCAGCGACAATACAACCAAGAATGATACCAATTACAACACTAATTGCTGCATTTAAGATAAGTGATAAACCGCCAGATTTTTCAACAATATTTGGTAAAGTATAAATTGGTTTAGCGAAATTTGTATATAAATAAGTAGTTGTGTCTTTTAAGTTGTTAGTAAATGTATTAAGTTGGGTTTTGATCGAGGCGAGTTTTTCTTTATAAGATTCTGGAGCTTCGTTATATTTGGTTTCGCCAGAATTATGGATAATTTCGCCAGTTTCAGAATCGATAGTTACATTTAATTTTTCACAAAGCATTTCGATTTGATCATTATAATTGGTTAATTCAACCGTTAATTCCATGATTCTATTTTGATATTCTGGTGAAACTTGTAAGATAACGCTTGAGTTGCTTGTTGCGATTAAATTTTTAAATTCAGTCTGTAGATTATCGAGAGTTTTTCTAGTTAAATCACGTTGGTGGATTAAATTATTTAATTGGCTTTCTAATTTTTGAATACCTGCTGGGCTACTATCTTTAATATAACCAGATTGTCTAGCATCGTTTTGGAGTGAATTTAAATCATTAATAATGAAATATCTTTCAATTTCAGTTAAGGCTTGGGAAATTGTAGTTTGACTATTTTGTCCAACATAAGAACTTTCGCCAAATTCATCGATTAAAGTGTTGTAATTATTAACTAACATATCTTTTTGATTGATTAAATAGTTATATTCTTCTTCATAAGTTGGAGCACTATCAGCCATGATGAGGTTTTGGTTGTAAATAATTGCGTTATATAAACTATTTGCAGTGAGGTTAGCGTAATCTAAAACACCTCTTAAAAATTCTCTAGCTTGATTATCGTCTGAAAAATAAGAAGCAGAGCAAGTAATAGAGATATAATTTGGCATTATAACAGTGACTTCTTGGTTTTGTTCATTATAAGAAGTGCGGCTAAGTTGAGAAACAGAGATATCGTTATTAGAAATCATTTTTCCGATATCGATATTAGCGAAAGATTCGTTGCTATCTTTAACGGATTGAAGAACTTCAGGTTCAATAAGTGTCCTATAATCAAAAGTAGTATTATTTGGATATTCTCCATCTTCAGCCCCTCTAAATTGATAAGTTACTGAACCAGAATAAACTTCTTGAGGTTTTGAATATAAATAGTGAATTCCCAAAACACAAACAACAGTCGAAACTACAAAAGTTACACCAAGTGTGATTTTAGCGTGCCATATTTTTTTAAAAACATCACCAATTGATATTCCTTCTTTTTCTTCTTCAATAATTTCAATATCTTTATTTTCCATAGCTTTCTCCGTTCTTTATTATTATAAAGAAAAAAGATTAGATAGTATAATAAAATTTTAGTGCCGGTTTTGAGACATTTTTATTAAAGAAAATGAAATATTTTTATATAATTAAAGACGCTTTGAGGAATTTATTATGAAAAGATACGGACTTTATTACAACTATAGAACTTTAGGTGATGTATTACTTATTGTTTTTGAACCAAACGCAATTGCAGATGAAGTAATTAAAAAAGATGATGTTGTAGTTTTAAAAAAAGAAAATAAAACAATCGGCATCAATATTTTTAACATTTCAAAAATTATGAAAATTAAGGCTAATGGTTACATCCCTCTAGTTGATGAAAAAGTATTGAGCGTCATAAATCATATATTAGAAAATCATGAAGTTGAACCTTTAGAAAAGCTTCCTCATAGTGGATTTATTGTTGCAAAAATAGTAGATATTGAAGAACATCCTGAAAGTGATCATTTACATATTTGTAAAGTTGATGTTGGTCATAATGATTATTTGGAAATTGTTTGTGGAGCATTTAATGCAAGGAAAGATCTAG
Organism: uncultured bacterium; assembly: GCA_949299165.1. GTDB lineage: Bacteria > Bacillota_I > Bacilli_A > RFN20 > CAG-826 > Onthovivens. The sequence continues at coordinate 37,658 of CASFZJ010000009.1, forward strand.
TTTGCGTCTGTGCTTTGCCTTATTCTTTCATGCCTAGCGGAAGACAAATTATTCCAGGTAAACTTCTAGGAATTGAAAGTTATGGAATGCTCTGTTCAGGTAGAGAATTAGCGCTTGAAGGATATGAAAATAAGCGTGGACTTTTAGAGCTTGATGATAGCTATAAAGTCGGTTCAGATTTCTTTTCTTATTAATTATTTTCATAAATTTACATTTTATTTACATTATTAAAAAATGTAAAAAAACCTAGGAAATTTTAAATTTTTCTAGTAATTTTTCTTTACTAAATGGTAAATAATCGCTAATGTATGAGTATGCGAAATGAAAAAATTTTCATTTTCTTACTTTCATATCGATAAGGGGGTAAAACTTATGGAAAATTTGAAGGAAAGAGTAACGATTTACGAGGTCGCAAAAGCAAGTGGAGTTTCTCTTGCTACTGTTTCGCGTGTTATGAATAACAGTGGAACAGTCAGAGAAGACACCAAGAAAAAAGTCATGTCAGTTATTAAAAAACTTGGCTATAAACCAAGTGGCCTTGCTCAAGCTTTAGCGACAAATAAAACTACCAATATTGGTGTTATTATCCCTAGTGCAAACTATGTTTATATTGCAAACATGTTAAATGGTATTACCGAAGTTTGTAAGAAAAATGGATTTACTATCATTCTTTATACAACGTCACATAGTAGAGAAGATGCCCTTGGCTGCCTTGAAAGAGTTATTAAATCCCATGCAGATGGCGTTATCGTTTTTGATGATGAACTTGATGGAGAAGATTTAGAAGTCTTTAATTCTTATGGTGTGCCGGTAATTGATGTTAATAACTCAGTTACAGCAAGTAAAATTGGTTGTATCCCATTTGGTTATGAACACCTTGTGAAACATATTATTGAAGATAACTTTATAAAGGGCGATAAAAAGATGACTTTCCTTCATGTTCATAATGCAGGACGTTTATTATCAAGAGTTGAAAATCAATTTATTAAGGTTCATTTAGAAAATGACCGTGAATATAACATTATGAATTGTGATGACTCATATCAAAGAACTTATCAAGATTTTATGGAAAGATTTAAACAAAAAAGAAAAGAATATGTTATCGCTTATCGTGACTCAATTGCAGCCGCCGTATTAAATGCAGCAACTGATTCTGGGCTTAGAGTTCCTGAAGATATTGAAGTTTTATCAATCATTGGAACGAAATATTCATCAATTCTTAGACCGCAAATTTCAAATTTACATATTAATTTTTCTGAAGTAGGTAAAAGAGCAATGTATATGTTAATTGATTTAATTAACGGAACACTCATTGAAAAAGAATATAAATTTGAAAGTGAATATGTTAAGAAAGATTCAACATTATTTTAAGGAGTAGGCTATGGACTTTTATGATAAATATATAAGAACTGTTGTTGATTATCCAATTAAAGGAATTAAATTTAGAGATATTACACCTTTACTTGCAAATGGTGATGCATTCCATCAAGTAATCATGGATTTAAATAGAGAATTACCAAGTTATGAGAAGTGGGATAAGATTATTGCGGCTGAAAGTAGAGGATTCATATTTGCTGCTCCACTTGCAAGTTACAACAATAAAGGTTTAGTTCTTGCTAGAAAAGCTGGAAAGTTACCTCTTGTTGGATATCGCGAAACTTATAAATTAGAGTATGGCGAAGCAACAATTGAAATTCCTCAAGACGCTATCCAAAAAGGCGACCGAGTAATTATTATGGATGACCTTATTGCAACTGGCGGAAGTGCTAAGGCAATGGTTGATCTTGTCCGCCAAGCTGGTGGAATTCCAATTATGGGCTTGTTCCTTATTGAACTTAGAAGTTTACAAGGTTATAAAAAACTTGGAATTCCTGTTGTTAGCATTGTAAATTATGGCTTACACGCTGGTGATATTTTACAAATTGAAGATGCCAAAGAATCAATGGTGAAATTCGTGAAGAAAATTGATGAAGAAGAGATTGAGATTTCTTATAAAGATGGTTCAACTGCAGTAATTAACAAAAATAAAATTATTTCAGTGATTCAAGTTGAAAAGAATGGAAGGTTAACTTATATAAAATATAGGGATTAATTTATGGTAAATGTTATTGATGATTTAAATTACCGCGGCCTTATTAAAGAATATTCAAACGAAGAAAACGTCCGCAAACTTTTTGAAACAAAACAAACAATTTATTGTGGTTTTGATCCAAGTGCTTCAAGTATGCACATTGGAAATTTTGTTATGATTTCTATTTTAATGAGACTTCAAAAAGCCGGCCACAAAATCATTGCTCTTGTTGGTGGTGGAACTGGAATGATTGGCGATCCAAGTGGTAAAAGTAAAGAAAGAAATCTTTTAACACCTGATAAAGTCTTAGAAAATACCATGGCAATAAAAAAGCAACTTGAAAGATTTATTGACCTTTCTGATCCAGATAAAGGAATGATTTTAAATAACTACGATTGGTTAAATAATATTAGTTTACTTGAATATTTAAGAGATACAGCTAAATATTTCCCAATAAATTACATGTTAAGCAAAGATATTGTTAAATCACGTTTAGATAGCGGAATTTCTCTTACAGAATTCTGTTATATGACATTACAAAGTTATGATTTTAGATATTTACATGATAAATATGGCGTAAATATTCAAATTGGTGGCAATGATCAATGGGGCAATTTAACTGCTGGATTAGACTTTATCAGAAAGACTGAAGGCGAAGAAAGTAAAGTTGAATGTATGACTGCTCACTTGATTACAAGAAGTGATGGCAAAAAATTTGGAAAGAGTGAAGATGGCGCTTTATTTTTAGATAAAAACTTAACTTCACCATATAAACTTTATCAATTTTTTATCAATCAAAGTGATGAAGATAGCGTTAAATATCTTAAAGTTTTCACTTTCTTACCAAGAGAAGAAATTAATGAAATCGAAAAAGAACATTTAGCAAATCTTGGCGCAAGAATTGCTCAAAAACGTCTTGCTTATGAAGTTGTTAAAATTGTTCATGGTGAAGAAGAAGCAAATGAAGCTAAAAAAATGAGTGAAGTTTTATTCTCAAATGACTTTACTTCACTTAAAGAAGAAAGTTTAAACGAATTATTCTCTAACGCAAAAATTGAAGTTAAAGAACAAATGAAACTTGAAGATTTACTTATTTTCATTAAAGCTGCAAGTAGTAAAAGAGAAGCTCGTGAATTCATCAAAAATAACGCTGTTTCTGTTAATGGAATTAAAGTTAATGATGCTTTAAAAGAATTCACGAAAGAAGAAGCTTTATTTAATAAATACTTAGTAGTTAAAAGAGGAAAGAAAAATTACTATTTAGTAGAAATTTCTTATTAAAATGCAAAAATTTAAAAAGATAGATTGGATTGTTATTTCAGTATTTTTATTAATCGAGATGGCTTTATATCTATCTTTTTTAATTTTGGATATGAATCCAGGAACAATTGATACTACATGGTTTAAATATTCCGGAGTTGTTTTGTGCTTAATATTCTCTATATATTGCGTATTTAAAAAGAAAGACAAAATAAGTTTGTTTATTCCATTAGCATTAGTGTTTACTTTAATCAGTGATTATTTTTTGCTAATAAATACAGATATGGATCTTTTTATACCGGGATTAGCAACTTTTATAATTACTCAATTAATTTATTTTTTATTGATATCTTACAAAAGAAGAAAGAGAAACGAATTTATTCTCAATATTATTTTAAGAATTTTGATTTCAGCAATTCTAATCTTTGTTGCTTCGACATTGGTAAAAATTGATTGGCTTGTTTCTTTAGCGTTAATTTATTTTACTCAACTTTTGATCAATTTTTGTTATTCAGTCTGTTTAATTAAAGAAGATAAGAAGTACTTAATTTTTGTTTCAGGATTGCTTATTTTTATAGCTTGCGACATTAATGTTGGTTTAAATAATGCCCATATTATTGATGGTATTGATTATAAAATTGTGAATTATTTAATGTGGTTATTTTATCTTCCAAGTCAAGTTTTGCTTGCTTGTTCAAATCTTGTTTTTGATAACAAAAACATACAAAAAATATAGTTTAGTAGATAACTAGTAGTTTTCTAGTATATTTTTGAGGTTATTTATGGTAGTAAAAACTACTTTCTTTGACAAATTCAGCAGCTTCTTTGCTGTTGATTTTCTCAAGTAAAAGTAATGCAAATTCTAAAGTCGCCAATGGTCCTTTGCCGGTAATTAATTTTCCATCACTTACTGCATAATGGTCGACATATGTGCCACCAAAATCTTCATTCATCGAATTGAAACAAGTGTAGGATTTATTTTTTAACAAACCCATATGACCTAAAATTGTTGGTGCTGCACAAATTGCTGCAATGTATTTATCATTTTCATAAAAATATTTGATTATATTTTTGAAATCTTCGCTTTTTTCTAATTCTTGATATTGACCGCCACCAGCTATAAACAAGCAATCATATTCATTTAAATTTGCAGATTTATAATTCTTTAAATCAGCTACTTTAATGTTGTGAGCACCAGTTAAGGTTTCTCCATGCAAAGAAAATACATCAATTGTAACTCCGCCACGGCGCAAAATATCAATTGTGCCTAGTGCCTCAATTTCTTCAAATCCATTAGTTAATATATTCAAAACTTTCATATTTTATGTCACTCCTTTTGACATTTTTATTATAACTTTTTTGCTCTTTTATGGATTTATTAATTATTTTTTATTTGTTATATTTATTGCGAAAAGAGGTGGAGTCATATGGTAGTTGAATCTAAAATCGTTCAAGGATTAATGAGACTTGGAGATGTATCAGTTGATGATCTTTATAAATTAATTTGTTTTGACTTAGAAAACGGCGTTAATTATTTTGATTTGAGTGATATTTATTTAGACGGTGAATCAGAGAAAAAATTTGGTGAAGTTCTTAAAATGCACCCAGAACTTCGTGAAAAAATGTTCATTCAAACAAAATGTGGAATTGTAAAAGATCGTAAAAATGATATTTGTTATTACGATTTAAGCTATGACCATATTATTGAATCAGTTGATAAATCTTTAAAAAGAATGAATATAGACCATATTGATTCACTTTTATTGCATAGACCAGATATTTTCTTAGATGCTAATGAAGTTGCAAGAGCATTTGCAACTTTATCACAAAACGGCAAAGTTTTACATTTTGGCGTTTCAAATTTCCCACATGAATTAATGAAATATTTATATGACCACACAAATATTCCAATGGAAATTAATCAATTACAACTTGGTTTAGGTCATTTAGATCTTGTTAGAGAAGTATTTAATGTAAATATGGAAAATGAAGAAGGCGTTGAACATACAGGAGAACTTTTCTTCTATATGAAAAGATACGGAAAAATCCTTCAATGCCGGTCACCATATCAAGTAGGTTTCTTTGGTGGAAGCTTATTTAATGATCCTAAATATGCTGAAGCTAATGCTTATTTAGATGAATTAGCAACAAAATATAAAGTGTCAAAATGTGCCATTGCAACAGCATTTTTGCTTATGTTAGGTAATCATATTCAAGTTGTAACAGGTTCCACAAATATCGACCACGTCAAAGAAACTATAGATGGAACTAAGATTACATTAACAAAAGCCGAATGGTACACGCTTTATAGAAAAACAGGAAATTTATTGCCATAAATAAAAGGGACGCCGAAGTTAATCTTCAAGTAGCGTCCCTTTAGTTTCTATTTTGATATCTTTTGGATTGTATTTTATTTTTAGGTCTCTAGCTAGAAGTGAGAGTCCTTCGTTTGAGCAACTAGCAAATTCAATTGTAATAACTAATCCTTCAAAGTTATCACTTTTATAATTTTCAATTTTTGATTTTCTAATTGTGTATGAATAAGCTTCAATTAGTTTAGTGATTTCTTCATAAGTTAACTTAGAATCGTGATCTAGTAAAATATACATTTTGCTTGAGTTTTTATTTGCGCGGACTTCAACTTTATAGAACAAGAATAAGCAAAGATAAGTGGCGACGGAACCTAAAATTGCTATTACAAAATTTCCTGAGCCACAAGCTAGACCAATTGCCATACTAACCCATAAAGTAGCAGCTGTTGTTAAGCCTCTAATTGAACCTTTATTTTTGATGATAACACCTGCGCCAATAAAACCAATGCCAGGAGCAACGCTTGCGGCAAGTCTCATTGTTTCATAGTTTGTTTCGGTTGCACCAACAGCATAAATTGAAAGGAGCATTATAATACAACTTCCAATTCCAAGAAGAATATGTGTTCTAAATCCTGCATTATGACCTTGGGCTTCTCTTTGATATCCAATAATTCCAACCAGAACTATACAAAGGATAATTGAAATGATGCAAAGTAAAAAATTTCCCCAGCCGTTGCCGTTAAATAAATTATTAAAAAATTTAATTATTTCTCTATCAATGGTGGTTACGGCGCCAGATGAGAAATCAGCAACTTTTGAGGTTACAAAAAGATTATTAAAAAAGTCCATAAAGTTTCCTCTAAAAATAAGTATCTTAATTTTACGAAAAACTCGTAAATTTTGGAAGAAAATTCATATTTTCCCATGACTTTTTTCATAAAAATCCCAGAATTTTGAATAAAGTAGTACTGTTATGAAATATTCCTGCAGAAAAATTAATTTTTCTCTAGAAAATTAATAAAAAAATAGAGCTTTTAGAGATTAAAAATGTGCCTATAGTTGTGCCTAAAAATTATATTAAACTTTTAAGTTTAAAGTTATATAATGTTTGCAGTTAAGGAGAAAAATTTTTTTATGTCAGAAGTAAAGAAAACAATGCTTAGTGTTGATGGTAATACTGCTGCTGCATTAATGAGTTATAACTTCACTGAAGTAGCTGCTATTTTCCCAATTACTCCATCATCACCAATGGCTAATTACGTCGATATCTACGCTTCACAAGGAAAGAAAAACTTCTTTGATAGCACAGTCAAAGTTTGTGAAATGCAATCTGAAGCAGGCGCAAGCGGTGCTCTTCACGGAGCATTAAATGGTGGCGTTTTAGCTACAACATACACAGCAAGCCAAGGCTTACTTTTAATGATTCCTAACATTTATAAATGGTGTGGTGAATTATTACCAGCTGTTTTACATGTTAGTGCTAGAAGCTTAGCAACAAGATCACTTTCAATTTTCGGCGATCACCAAGATGTCTATGCTATTAGACAAAGTGGAATCGCAATGATTTGTGCTGATTCTGTTCAAGAAGTCGCTGATTTAGCTTCCGTTGCTCACTTAGTAGCAATTGATGCTGAATATCCAGTTTGCCATTTCTTCGATGGTTTTAGAACATCACACGAAATTCAAAACGTTGAATTCCTCGCAGATGAAGAATGGAAGAAACTTGTACCATGGGATAAAGTTAAAAAATTCAAAGAAAGAGCTTTAAATCCACACGGACACGCTGTTACAAAAGGCGGTGCTGAAAATGACGATATCTATTTCCAAGGTAGAGAAGCTCAAAATAAACATTTTGAAAATGTTCTTCCAGTCGCTGAAAAATATTTCAAGAAAGTTAGCGAATTAACAGGCAGAGAATATGCCCCATTTGTATATTATGGTGCTAAAGATGCTGAAAAGATTATCATCGCAATGGGTTCTGTTAACGAAACAGCTTATGAAGTCGTAACTGACTTAATGAAGAAAGGTGAAAAAGTTGGTATGGTTAGAGTTCACCTCTATAGACCATTCTCAGCTAAACACTTAGTTGCATGTATCCCAAGTACAGTTAAAGAAATCGCTGTTTTAGATAGAAGTAAAGAATTAGGTAGTGTTGGCGAAGCTTTATATGAAGATGTTTGTTCAGCATTAACTCTTGAAGGTAGAACAGGAATTAAAGTTATTGGTGGAAGATATGGTTTATCTTCAAAAGATACTCAACCAAAACACATCAAAGCAGTCTTTGATTTCATGTTAAGTGGAAAAGAACATCACAATTTCTCAGTTGGTATCAACGATGATGTTACATTCTTATCAATTCCAGTTGATGATAATTACGAAATCAAACACAGCTATACATCATGCTTATTCTATGGTTTAGGTAGTGATGGTACAGTTGGTGCTAATAAATCTTCTATTAAGATTATTGGTGATGCAACTCATCAATATGCACAAGCTTACTTTGCTTATGACTCAAGAAAATCCGGTGGTGTTACAAGAAGCCACTTAAGATTTGGTAAAGAACCAATCCACTCAACATATTATGTTGAACATGCATCATTTATCTCATGTTCACTTGATACATATGTCTTCAGATTCGATATGCTTAAGAATTTAAGCGATGGTGGTACATTCTTACTTAACACTGATATGGATGACGAAAGATTAATCGCTTCATTACCAAACAGAGTTAAATATCAACTTGCTACAAAACATGCTAAATTCTATGTAATTGATGCTAACAAGATTGCTAGTGAAATTGGTATGGGTAGACATACAAACACAATTTTACAAAGTGCATTCTTCTATCTTAATCCACAAATCATGCCATATGCTGATGCAAATACATGGATGAAGAAACTCGCATTAAAGACCTATGGTAGAAAAGGTCAAGACGTTGTTGAACTCAACTATAAAGCTATCGATAAAGGTACTGAAGGTTTAAGAGAAGTTAAAGTCGATCCAGAATGGGCAAAATTACCATATAATAGAGAAAGAAATCTCACTGGTGATGATTACTTTGATTCATATGTTGATTTAGTCAACAACCTTGATGGTTATGATATTCCAGTTAGCAAATTCACAGAATATGAATTACTCGATGGTACAATGAGAGAAAATGTTACTTTCATGGAACAAAGAGGTATCGCTGATAGAGTACCAGAATGGAACAAACAATATTGTATTCAATGTAATACTTGTGCATTTGTCTGTCCACACACCACAATCAGACCATTCTTATTAAACGAAGATGAAATTGCTAAAGGACCAAAAGCTCTTGCTGAAGCAGTTACAGATGTTAAACCAGCAAAACCAGGCTTAAAATACATTATTCAAGTCTCACCTAAAAACTGTGTTGGTTGCGGACTTTGTGTTAAAGAATGTCCAGCAAATGCTCTTGCTAAGAAACAAGGCAATGATCACTTTGCATTAAAACTTGTTGAAGCTAAATCACAATTCGATAAAGAAGAATTAGCTCAATATGTTTATAAACACACAGAATATAAGACAAATGTCTTCCCAGCAACAACTGTTAAAGGTGCTGCATTCTTAATGCCATATATGGAAGTCAGTGGAGCTTGTGCTGGATGTGGTGAGACTCCATATTACAACTTACTCTCCAGATTATTTGGTAAAGACTTAATGATTTCTAACGCTACAGGCTGTTCTTCAATTTACTGTGGTTCAACTCCATTAACTCCATTCGTTAATGATAAAGATGGTAATGGTGTTGCTTGGGCTAACTCATTATTTGAAGATAACGCTGAAAACGGCTATGGTATGAGACTTGCAACAGATTACAAACTTGCTAATATTTGCAGAATCTTAAATGCAGGATTAGAAAGTGAAAATGTAACTGATGAACTCAAAGAAACAATTAAGAATTATCTCGCTAATATCAAGAATAAGGAAGAAGCAAGAAAGATTATTCCTGAACTCGTAAAAGGCGTTGAAGCTTCTAAAGACGAAGCAATTAAAGAAGTACTTAACTACAAACAAGACTTACTCGATAAGAGTGTATGGATTGTTGGTGGCGATGGTTGGGCATATGATATCGGTTACGGCGGACTCGATCATGTCTTAGCTAGCGAAGATGATATCAACGTTATGTGTCTTGATACTGAAGTTTACTCCAACACAGGCGGTCAAGCTTCTAAATCATCACAAACAGGTCAAATTGCTCAATTCACAGCTAGTGGCAAGAAGACAAGTAAAAAGAACCTTGCTTTAATGGCAATGGCTTATGGAAATGTCTATGTCGCTCAAGTTGCTTTAGGTGCTAATATGCCAGCTGCAATTAAAGCATTTAAAGAAGCTGAAAGTTACAATGGTCCATCCTTAATTATCTGTTACGCTCCATGTGTCAACCATGGTATTAAAGGTGGTATGGTCAATTCAATCGAAGTTGAAAAAGAAGCAGTCGCTTGCGGTTACTTCACAACATTCAGATATGATCCTAGACTTGCTGCTGAAGGTAAATCACCATTACAACTCGATTGTAAAGAACCAGACTTCAGTAAGATTAGAGAATTCATTATGAAAGAAACAAGATATTCTCAACTTCCAAAGATTAACCCAGCTGAAGCAGAAGCATTATTCGAAAAGAATGAAAAATGCTGTAAGGATAGATGGGAAAAGATTAAGAAATTTGGTCTTTAATTAATGAACCTTCTTTTTGAGGCTCCTTAACCGGAGCCTCTTTGGTCCTTTACAAAATTTTAGGGTTTTGTAGGGTTTGGCAAAAAAATAATTTGTTGGCAATTTAGGGTCACCGAGTAAAATCGGTGCCCTTTTTGCGGTCCTTTACAAAATTTTAGGGTTTTGTAGGGTTTGGCAAAAAAATAATTTGTTGGCAATTTAGGGTCACCGAGTAAAATCGGTGCCCTTTTTGCTTAT
>CASFZJ010000010.1 GCA_949299165.1 uncultured bacterium
GGTTGAATTCACCCAAAAAGCGAAGTTTTACGGAATTTCGCTTTTTTATTGCTTAAATACTTTATAAAATTGGGCAAATGTAAGTTATTTACCAATACCGAATACATTATTTTTAAAATTTAAAAATCTGGAAAATTTTTATTTTTTCCCAAGAAAAATTAATATTTCTTAAGGAAAATTAAATTTTATCCATAAATTTGTAAAATTTACTATATTTTTTTTAAAAAAATACCGAAATTAATGTTTTTAAATTAGTGGATTAATATAATTTTATTACAATGTCAAAAACCAAAATTTAAAATAACTAACAATATTTTTTTAATTAGATATAATATTTAATGTTATGTCGCTATTTAAGAAAAAACTAGAAATTAGACCTATAGCCTTTATTTGTTTAGCGTTCGTTCTTGTAATAGTAATAGGATCCCTTTTATTGCGGGCTCCTTTTTCTTTGAATGAAGGAATTAGCATTTCCTACATCGATGCATTATTTACATCAACATCCGCAACTTGTGTTACTGGGCTGGTTTCTTTACCAAATGGTTCAGTTGCTGATACTTTTAATATTTTTGGAAGATTTGTTGTTGCTATATTAATTCAAATCGGTGGACTAGGTGCCGCAACTTTAGCAATGACATTTATCTTGATTATTTCTTCCAAATTAAGTTTTCATCAACAAGTTTTAGTCAAAGAAAGTTGGAATATATCCTCGTTTAAAGGATTAAAAAAGATATTCTATCTGAATTTACTTATTACTTTTATCGCTGAATTTGTTGGAGCTATTTTGCTCTTTTTTGATCTTTATTTCTTCCATAACGATGTTGTAAAAACAGTGGATGCAGCTTTTGGACATGCTTTTTTCTTATCTGTTAGCGCTTTTAACAATGCTGGATTTGATGTTTTTGGAAATACATCACTTATTGCTTTTTCAAATGATGTATTTATGAATTTAGTAATTGCGTTATTAATCATTTTTGGCGGTTTAGGATATTTAGTAATTATCGATATCATTTCTAAGAAGTTTAAATTTAAGAAAATGACACTTCATACCAAAGTTGTTATTTTCATGACTATTCTTTTGATAGTGGTTGGAACAATTTCGATTTATTTAAGTGAAAACGTGCCACATTTTATTGATCCTGCTGTGCCAGCTGGGATGGATTTTTTAGAGTCTTTCTTTTTAAGTGTTTCAACAAGAACTGCTGGATTTACAACTTTCAACTTATATGATGCACAGATTTGTTCAATTCTTTTAATGAATGTTTTAATGTTTATTGGTGCCTCTCCAGGTGGAACTGGTGGTGGTGTTAAAACAACTACAATTTTTGCTTTATTTACTCGTTTAAGAAGTGAAGTGGATGGTAAGTATCCACACGCATTTAGACGATCTATTTCAAAAGATACCACGCAAAAAGCCTTTATTTTATTCTTTTTATCAATCTTATTTTTGCTATTTTTCATAATTTTAATATTTGCGTTTGAAGGTAATAGTATTGAAGGAAACGGCAATACTTACTATTCACTTGATTATGTATTTGATGCTTTCAGCGCTTTTGCTACTGTTGGTTTATCAACTGGAGTTACTCCGTTTTTCAGCGTTGGAAGTAAACTTTGTTTAATTACTTTAATGTATATTGGACGTATTGGTCCAATGTCTATCTCTCTTTCATTATTTAAGAGTAGAAAAACAAGTACATGGAATTACGTTGATGATTCGTTACCTATAGGTTAAAGGAGATAAATTTATGGATAAAAAATCAACTATTGGTATTATTGGCTTAGGTCGTTTTGGAATGTCGCTCGCAATCGAGCTTTCTTCAAAAGGCAGAAATGTAATTTGTCTTGATAAAGACGAAAAGAAAGTCAAAGAAGTTTTAAATTACACTGATTATGCTTATGTTAGTGAAGACTTATCAAAAGAAACTTTAGAAGAACTTGGCTTTAAAGAATGCGATACAATTGTTGTTTGTATTGGTGAAAAAAGCGATATTTCAATTTTAACAACATTAAATGCGATTTCTCTTGGTGTAGAAAAAGTTATTGCAAAAGCTGGAAACGAAGATCAAGGTAAAGTTTTGGAAAGACTCGGTGCTGAAGTTGTTTATCCTGATAAAGATAGTGCCGATCGTCTTGCTAAAAAGATTTTATCTCACAATATCATGGATTTTATCTCACTTAATGAAAATATTGAAATTGTCGAAATAGCAATTCCTAAAAGATATATTGGTGTAAAACTTTTAGATAGCGACATTAGAAAAAAATACAATTTAAATATCGTCGCTATTGAAAGAGATGATAACATCGATATTAATATTTCTCCTAACCATGTATTTAAAGAAAATGACGCAATCGTTGTTGTTGGGAACACAAATAACATTGCTGAATTTGAAAAATAAATTTAAATAAGTTAATTTTGAGGTCAAGAATATGAAAGCATTTGAATTTGATTCACTCCGCTTTGAATTATTAGATGATGAAATTATTCACATTGAAAAAGCAACTTCTGCAGGGTTTTCAAACAAAAATACCTTTTTTGTTGCAGAAAAAGAAGCATTAAACCGCACAGAATTTTTTGTTCAAGATAATGGTGATTATTTTACTTTATTTATGAACGAATATTATCTTGTTGTTTTTAAAAGAGATGGTTTAAATGATTTAAAAGTTTACGATAAATATGGCTCAATTCTTTATGAATATAAGAAAATTTTAAATTTAGGTGAACTCCCTTCGCCTAGTAAAACGCCTGCAATTTTTGCTCTTTTTGATAATCCAAGAGTCACTTTGCCAGAACATGGATACTCAGCTGCCTCTTTTGAAAATCACGAAAAATTAGTCGTTGAAAAAGATGTTGATGATGCTTATTTATTACTTGCAAAAGGTCAAGCCGACAAATTAAGAGAGCTTTATGTCAAACTTACCGGCAGAAGCGAACTTGTTAGATTCAAAACATTAGGTTTTTGGCACTCAAGATATTATAAATATAATGAAGAAAGTGCCAAAAAGATGATTTTAGATCATGAAGAGCACAATATTCCTCTTGATAATATGGTTATCGACACTGATTGGCGTAAAGCTAACGATATTGGAATTGGTTATGATATTGATACAACTTTATTCCCTGATATGGCGAGATTTTTCAAATTTGCTCATAAGGAAGATGTCGAAATCATGTTTAATGACCATCCAGAGCCAGTAAAAGATGCCAAAAATTGTTTTGATGAAAAAGAAGTTAAATTTAGAGAAGAAAAATTAACTTATTTACTTTCTTTAGGCTTAGATTATTGGTGGTACGATAGAAACTGGATTACATGTTTAAAATCAATTGATAAAAATATTAATCCTGAAACAATGGGACAATATTTATTTACAGATATCACTAAACATTATTTCCAAAAAGTAGCTAAAAATGATTTTGTTTATAAACGTGCACTTGTAATGTCTAATGTTAATGACATTAAAAACGGATTTTATGACAAAATTTATGATAGTGCATCACACCGTTATCCATATCAATGGACAGGCGACATTCAATCTTCTTTAGATTCTCTTGGAAGAGAAATTTATAACTTAATTAAAGGATGTGAAAACGAAATCACTTATATAAATAGTGATATTGGCGGGCACGTTGGCAATCCAAATAAAGAAGAATATATCCGTTGGATGCAATTTGCGACATTTAGTCCTATTTTCAGAGTTCACGCCACAAATTGCGTAATCCGTTATAGAGAACCTTGGAATTATGACGAAGAAACATTAGATATTTCTAGAAAATATCTTAATATGAGATATCGCCTTATTCCGGCACTTTATACAAAATCTTTCGATAACTATCAAACAGGCGAACCACTTTTTAAATCTTTAGAATATAACTATAAAGACGAAGAAGTAAAAGGAAATAAAGATAGTTATTTATTCTCAAATGCAATTTTAATCTCACCTTTCTCCTTACCAAAATCTACCAAAATTAAAAAATCGAATTTTGTTGGAAAAATTAAAGCAAGTTATTTCACAAATACTAAATTCGAAGGAAAACCATTCGCTATAAAAGAAATTGATAAACTTGATTTCTTCTATAAAGAAGATCAAGCTCCAGTTAATGGAATGAGTGGAATCAATTGGAGTGCAATTTTTGAATTTAAACTTAAATTTAAAGAGGATGGCATATTAATTTCTAATAGTGATGATGGCGCTTCAGTTTATATTGATGGAAAACTTATTCATGAAGATAAATCATCTCATGCGCTTTCTCCAGCAAACCTTGGTTTAGTTAAAAAAGATGAAGTTCATGACATTAAAGTTGAATACATTCAATACACTGGTGGAGCACAATTCTTCCTTTCTTTGATTAAAAAAGATGATGCACTTAAGAAGGTTTTCTTACCACGTGAAAAATGGGTCGATGTCTTCACGGGCCAAAAATATGATGGTGGCTCATTTGTTGAGAAATCTGATGAAAACCTTGCAGAACTGCCACTTTTTGTTAGAGAAGGCACAATTTTACCACTCGTAAAAGAAAGAAATAGAGCTTCAAAATTAGACTATTCTAAACTAACTTTAGATTTCTATCCTTCATTTATAAATGAAGATCATCAATCACTTTATGAAGATGATAAGGTGACAACAGCTTATCAATTTGGAACATATCGCAAGACATATTTTGATACACGTTTTGATTCGGAACAAAACGCAATTATTGTTCATATTTCTAAAGCAATTGGTGAATATAAAGACAAAATTTCTAAGAGAAATATTATCTTTAAATATAATATGATTGAAGGTTTTGAAGGAGTAAAAGAAGTCTTTGTAAATGATCAAAAAGTCGATTTCAAACTTAACAAAGCTGATTTTAAACTTATGCCATTTAGTTATGGTGAAAAATCTAATGTTTTCGGCACATTATCATTTAAGTTTGAAGAAAAATTAGACGAAGAATATTTCATCAGATTCCAATTTTAATTTGAAGTCCTAATCTTAATAGTATATATTATTAACACTTATCAAGAATTGCACACAGATTAAGTGAAAAAGTGCAATAGCAACTCTCAAAAATGAGTAAGTGCTTCTTAATAGCAAGGTTCCACAAGCCTTGAGCGATGAGTAAGGGATTAAATATGACTCCCACAAGTTGTGGGAGTTTTTTGTTAGATAAATTCGGAGGTTTTTTATGGAAGAGAAAATTTTATTTACTAGTGAAAGCGTTTCAGAAGGCCATCCTGACAAAGTTTGCGATCAAATTTCTGATGCAATTTTGGATGCTGTTTTAAAAGAAGACAAAGATAGTTTTGTTGCTTGTGAATGCTTTGCAACTACAGATTTTTTGTTGATTGGTGGAGAAATCACTACAAAAGCTGAAATTGATTATGAAAAAGTTGCTAGAGAAGTAATAAAAGATATTGGCTACGAAAAAGATGAACTTGGCTTTAATTATAAAACTGTTAAGATTTTTAACGCGATTAAGACTCAATCTCCTGATATTAGACAAGGTGTTTATAATGATGATCCTTTAATGTATGGTGCCGGCGACCAAGGAATTATGTTTGGTTATGCATCAAATGAAAGTGAAGGTTATATGCCTTTAGCAATTTGTATTGCTCACAAACTTGTTCGTATTGCTACACAAAATAGAAAATCAGGCGCATTTAAGTGGGCACGACCAGATATGAAAAGTGAGGTAACTATTGATTATTCTGGTAAATCTCCTAGAATTAAAACAATTTTAATGAGTGTTCAACATGATCCAGATTATGATGAAATAGCTTTTAAAAACTATATAAAAGAAGAAATTATGAAAAAAGTTGCTGAATCTTTTGGCCTAAATTCAGATTTTGAAGTTTTAATTAATCCTACTGGAAGATTTGTTTTAGGCGGGCCTGCTGGAGATACTGGTTTAACGGGTAGAAAAATCATTGTCGATACATATGGCGGTAGTGCAAGACATGGAGGAGGCGCTTTTAGTGGAAAAGATCCTTCAAAAGTTGATAGAAGTGCTGCTTATCTTGCAAGATATATTGCAAAAAATCTAGTTGCAGCTGGTGTTGCTGATAGATTAGAAGTTCAATTATCATATGCTATTGGAAGGGCTGAACCACTTTCTGTCTCGGTTTCAACTTTTAAAACTTCACACTATGATGATGAAACAATCTTATCAATTATTAGAAAAGTATTCGATTGTAGACCAGGTGCAATTATCAAAAATTTCTCTTTGAAAGAGCCAACATTTAGATATAGAGACATTTCAAATTATGGGCATTTCGGTAGACCTGACTTAGATTTGCCTTGGGAAAAATTAGACAAAGTTGAAGAAATAAAATCGCTTTTAAATAAATAACCTTGCAAAACTCAACTATTTTTTCTAAAAAGTAAGGAAATTAATTTAAAAATCCTTACTTTTGTTCCTTACTTTTTTCAATTTCTTTTTATATAGATTTTTGTATAATTTTTTTAGGTGATATTATGAACAAATTTATGCGAGCTGCTATAAAAGAAGCAGAAAAAGGTATTTTTAATAATGAAGGCGGACCTTTTGGAGCGGTAATTGTAAAGAATGGAAAAATTATTGCTCGAGGGCACAATCAAGTTGTAAAAAACGAGGACCCAACTTGTCACGGAGAGATGATGGCTATTCGAAAAGCATGTAAAAAGCTAGGAACGTTTAATCTAAGTGGTTGCGAAATTTATACAACAGGTGAACCTTGCCCAATGTGTTTAGGAGCAATTTTATGGGCACGAATCGATAAAAT
This sequence comes from uncultured bacterium, assembly GCA_949299165.1. GTDB lineage: Bacteria > Bacillota_I > Bacilli_A > RFN20 > CAG-826 > Onthovivens. The sequence continues at coordinate 6,741 of CASFZJ010000010.1, forward strand.
TTATTATGGATGCAATGTGGTCGATACAGAAATGATTGGATTTGACGATTTGGATTTTTATAAAAAAATCGATAATAAAACTGAGTTTATGTTTGAGATAGATCGTGAGGAATGTCTTAAACTTTATGAAAAATATAAGGCGCAAATCGATAAAATTTCATACTAGTTTTAACTACGTTAAAAAGACGAAAGGAATCGAAATTTATTAATAATTTGTATATTAAAAAAATCATTTTCATTATATAATTAAATTAGAAATAAACATAAAGGAGATAATTTATATGAAATATCAAATTATTGGCAAAAATATTGAAGTCACCGAAGGTATTTCTGCTGCATTGATGAAAAAATTATCCAAAATGGACAAATATTTTAAGGGTGACGATGAAGTAAGTTGTAGAGCAGTTGTAAGAAGTTACAAAAAAGGCGAAGCAAAAGTAGAAATCACTATTTTTACTAAAGACACAACTTTCAGAGCAGAAGTAAAAACTAATGATTTGTATGCTGCTTTTGATCTCGCAATTGATAAACTTCAAGGTCAAATGAGAAAATTAAAAACAAAATTAAGAAATCGTTATGACCATGATGGAATTGGAAAAGCAATCGTTTTTGAAGCAATTCAAGATGAAGAAGAAAAAGAAGAAGAATCAAATATTGTTAGAAGTAAAACTTTAACTTTAAAACCAATTACAGTTGAAGAAGCTGTTCTTGAAATGGAAGCTATTGGACATGATTTCTATCTCTATCTTGATACAGACGATGAAAAAATCAGTGTTGTATATAAGAGAGAAGATGGGGGTTATGGATTACTTCAAGCCGGCAATAAGATTGATTTAAGGTAAATTTAGTAATAATTTTTGATAATTAGAGCCAGTAAAAATGGCTCTTTTTTAAAAAAATAATTGAGTTTTGCAAAGTTTTCACGAAAGACGTGAAAACTTTTGGGTGAAAAGTCAAGTTTTGAAAAAATATATTTTTATTGTAAAATAAATTAGTTATGGAAAAGATTATTGCTACAGATTTAGACGGCACACTTTTTTATCCAAAAGATACTAAAGAGATGATTGCTAAACCGAACCTATTCTTCCTTCAAAACTTTATTGATAATGGTGGAAAAGTCATTTTGATTAGTGGTAGAAGTTATGCATACTGTCAAAAAACCGTCAAAAAAATTGGTAGACCTTGTATGTCTATTTCGTATAATGGCGGTTGTATTTATGATGGGGAAAAAATTATTTATCAAAATTCCATCAAAAATGAAGAAGCCAAAAATATTATTAATGAAATCTTTAAGACTTACCGAAATTCAGGTGTATTTTTGATGACTGATAGAGGTTTATCGATTCACCTTATTTATAAAAGCAAAATTATTAGATGGGGCTTTAAAATGTATTATAAAACTCAAGGCATTTATACAGAAAATCTGATGCCAAATGAGGAAGACTATCTTAAAGAATTAAATACTGGATCTATCTATAAAATTATGATTTATTTTGGTCTTGGTAAAAGAATGCAAAATAGAGCTAAACAAGCAAATACTATTCTTCGAAATACCTACGATAATGTCGAATGCAATTGGAGTAAAAATGTTATAGAAATAACGGCGAAAGATTGTTCGAAGGCAAAAGGTCTTAAAACTTTACTCGAAGCTACCAACAATTCTGATAAAGAAATTTATGTCGTTGGAGATAGTGGAAATGACATCTCATTATTTAAGGCTTTTCCTAAAAATTCATTCTGTATGGGGCATGGACCTGATGCTGTAAAAAAATATGCTAAATATACAATTGACAAGTTTGAAGATTTATCTAGATATATTTACGAAAAATAGTAAAATAATTAAATGATAAAAGGAGATATATAAATGGAAACTATTAGTAGAGTTATTGTTTCTTTGGTTTATTACAATTCACTTGTTAGAGATACACTTGAATATACTCTCAACAGACCAAACGGATTCGATGTAAAATATTACGATTACAAAAGAAACGGAATTGTTAATGAAATCAAACTCAACACACCTTTAAAAGTATTTTTAGATCAAAACGGTGAAAAAGGTGAAGAATTAAGAAAGAAACTAGAACAATATGGCAATGATTTTTATAGCGATACATCAACAGTTATCAAAAAAGCTAGCGATGGATTAAGAGTTGATCATGCTCAAAACGTAAAAATCTTTGAATCAACAATTCCACTACACGAAGAATTAACACAAGTTATCAGACTTCATGTAAATTACGCAAGACAACATAATCAATTAGAAGATAAAATTGTCAATCTTGTTGCTGCAGATGAAAGATTCTATAGAGCAGTTGCTTTATTAGCTTTAAGTGGAGAAATCGATCGTCAATTTGCTGAATTTAACAAAGCAATGAGAGAATCAAAGGGTCAAGCTACACCTGCATCAAACTTCATTCAAAACGATTTAAATACATTAGTCAGATGTTTAGCAACAGTTAGACAAGGCGCTACATGTAAAGATGAACTTTATACAGACGCATTAGATGCTGTTTTCCACAGTGTTGAAATGATGAACGGAAGAAGAGATTTACCAAAAGGCAAAACATTCCAAGATGTTTTCAATGAAGCAAACATCAAAGTTGCTGCTTTTGTTAGAGATAGTGAAACAGAATGGAGAAATAACTACACACCATGCTTAAATGAACTTATCGCTGACAATCAAAAAGCAAGAGAAAACGCACAACAAGCAGCTCCAGCAGAAGAGAATAAGGAAACTAAATAAGTAAAAGATGAAAAAGCAAAAAGAATTTTCTGAAAATAAGAAAACTAGTAAAGCAAAGCAATTTACTATAAAACAAGCCATTTGGTTTATTTTAGGTGTGCTTATTTCAGTTAATGCCTTGATTTTCTTAATTTTAGGGTTAATTAATGATTATGCCCCACTTGCTTATTCACCATTTGAAAGCGCAAATAGTGGGATGATTGCTTTATTATTTGGAATCGACTTTAAATGGTTTGGCGTAATCACATTAATTCTTGGTACAATTATTTATTCTTGCGCTTTATCATTTGCAACCAAAACTCAAGAAAGAGAAGAAGAAAGAATTGCTAGAAGAAAACAACGCAGATTTTTCTCTGATGAAGGCGAAAATGTTGTTGCTGATTATAGCGTTTCAACTTCTGAGAGTGCTGTTCCAAATTATAACGTTCCAGAACAAAAATAGTTTAAAAAAATGGGAACTTAAATCGCTTCGAAAGAAGCGATTTTTCATTTGCTTGATAAAAGTTTTACTTTAAATTTTATTTTATCCATAAATTCGCTAAAATATGTTAGCAAAGTTAATTTATTAATTTTGCAATAAAAAAGTGCGATTATCATCGCACAATTGAAGTTTCAATAAATGGCGGAGAAAAGGGGATTTGAACCCCTGCTTCCTGTTACAGAACTATGAGCTTTCCAAGCCCACCCCTTCAGCCTCTTGGGTATTTCTCCGTGCAAATAGTATTTTATCAACATTTATGAAGTATTGTCATTAATTTTTTAAAAAATATGAAAGAAGTAGTAATAAAAAAAGAAGATTCTAATCAAAGAATTGATAAATTTGTTAGAAAGTATCTAAATGATGCTCCTCTTTCTTTTATTTACAAAACTTTCAGAAAAAAAGATGTAAAAATTAATGGGAAGTGGGTTAAAGAAAATTATATCCTTCAAGAAAATGATGTTTTAAGAATTTATATTACTGATGAACAAATAGCTGAATTTAATAAACCGGTTGATGTCACAAAAGTCGATATCAAAGGTAATTTAGATATCGTTTATGAAGATGGAAATTTACTGATTTTAAATAAGCCAAAAGGAATTTTAGTACATGGCGACATCAACGAAAAAAGACGAACTTTATCAAATCAAGTTCTTTATTATCTGCACCAAAAAGGTGAATTTAAAAATGATGGTTTAAGTTATGTTCCTTCCCCTACTCATCGTCTTGATAGAAATACTAGTGGTATAATTGTTTTTGCGAAAAATTTCATTTCTTCAAAAAAAATGATGGATTTATTTAAAGATCACGAAAATATTAAAAAAACATATCTTTTATTGGTATTTGGTAAATTGAAAGAAAAAGAAGGAGAAATTAACGCTCCGCTACTAAAAGACGAAAAAAATGGTTTTGTTAAGGTGGCTTCTATAAAAGATGGAGCAAAAAGTGCTAAAACTTTATATAAAGTCCTTGCGGAAAACGATGAATATTCTTTGGTTGAAGCGACTTTGGTAACGGGGAGAACTCATCAACTTAGGGTTCATTTTGCATATATTGGTTGTCCAATAGTTGGTGATGAAAAATATGGCGATTTTAAAAAGAATAAAATCTTTGAAAAAGAATACGATTACCACACTCAATTTTTAATTGCTTACTCTTTAACATTTAAAGAAGTCCCAGTCGAGCTTTCTTATTTATCTAATAAGATTTTTAAAGCAAGAATCAGCAATAAAGAACTTGAAATTTTAAAGAAAATTAAATTAAAGATTAAAGATTTTTAAACTGATTTTTATTCTTTTGTTTGTTGTTTTCTGTTTAGTTAGCTAACTTTTATCTTACTTTGCCTTTTAACTTTTTTAGAACATAAGATAAATAAAGTTTAATTAGTAATAGACCCTCTTAAAACTCATTAAAATAATTAAAAACCCTTTAAAACTCTATTTATTTTTTTGAAATTTCATTAAAAATGTTTGATTTTTAAAAGCATAAAGCATAAATTAATATAGTTATAAAGGAGAACTTATGAAATTATTATATAAAGTTTTAATTGGTGTAGGCGCTGTAGTTGTAGCAGTTGCTGCGGCTGGAGTAGGTACACTATATGGTATTTGGGGCAAAGAATTAAATTCTATTTCATCTATTAAAGAAATTATTCCTGCTCACGAATCAAATAAGGCTGGAAAAGTATATGAAATGACAATGGATGGAGGTTATTATTTTGATGAATTCATTGAGCAAGGTGGCGTTAGTAATGATGACGACCTTATTCAATTTATTGTCGATAATATTACAAAAGGATTAATTCCAATTTCCATGAAAGCTCCTGAGGTTGGCTGTTCATCTTTTACTGTTATTGATGAAAATGGAAACAATTTATTTGGAAGAAATTATGATTTTTCTTCTACATCATCATTAATTTTACACACTAATCCAGGCAATGGCCGACATGCTTCAATTTCAAGTGTTGATTTACAGTTTTTAGGACTTGGAGATGGAATTGATGGCTTAATGGATAAATTAACTGCTATTGCAGCAGCTTACGCTCCTCTTGATGGTATGAATGATGCAGGCGTAAGTTGTGGAATTTATATGTCTTATCAAGGTCCAGGTGATGAATCATATTCAACAGATCAACAAACTGATAAACCTGATTTAACTTCAACAACAATGCTTAGAATGATTCTTGATTATGCAGATGATGTTGATGAGGCGGTTGAGCTTGTTAAAAAATATGATTTCCATGATTCAGCTAATAGTTCTTTTCATTATATGGTGGCTGATAAAAGTGGGAAAAGCGCAATTTTAGAGTGGGTTAATGAAGATGCTACTGATAGCACTGACATTGATGGAACAAAAAGAGTCTTAAAAGTTTATTATAATGATCAAGACGAAATGCTTGGCGAAGATGAAGCAAAAAATAATTTCCAATATATTACGAATTTTATTGTTACACCTGGATACTATGCTAATGAAAATCAAGAAGATATGAAAGGTCTTGATCGATATAATTACATTAAAAATACTATTAATCCAGATGGAACAAATAGTGAAGGTAAATTCACTAAAGAAAAGTCTTTAAATTTATTAAAAGACCTTGGAAGAAGAAAGTGGAATCAAACAGTTGGTGCTGATAGTAATAACATTACTGTTTGGTCAGTTCTTTATGATTTAGATAATCTTGAAGCAACCTGGGTATCAAATGAAGAGTTTTATGAAGAAGGAAGTGTTTTTACTTTTTCTTTAAATAAATAAAATTTATTTAAGTTTTTATAAATTTACATCAAAAAAGTTAATAAAATTATTTAAAAAGACCCTAAAAAATTATATTATAAAGCCGAAATTGAGGTAGACAACGATGGAGAATAGAACACAAGAAAATTATCAAAGATGGCTTAATAGTTCAGTCGTATCTAACGAAGATAAAGAAAAGTTAAAAACAATGTCGGCTGCCGATATTGACGATGCTTTTTTCCAAAATATTGAATTTGGAACTGCTGGAATGAGAGGCCTTCTTGGTCCTGGAACAAATCGTATTAATTTTTATACAATTAGAAAAGCCTGTGTAGGTTTTGGCTTATATATTTTAAAGCATTTTAAATTTCCACAAAGCTGTGTAATTTCGCATGATAATCGTTATTTCTCTCGTGAATTCACTTTAGAATGCGCAGAGATCTTAAACGAAATGGGTATCAATACTTTTATTTTTGATTCTTTAAGACCAACTCCTGAACTTAGTTATGCTGTAAGAGCAAGAAAGGCAAGTGGCGGTATTATGATTACTGCAAGTCATAACCCAAAAGAAGACAACGGATTTAAAGTTTACGATGAATTTGGCTGTCAACTTGTTCCTAGCAAAATTAAAGATTTAATTGACATTATCGCAACTTTAGGTGATGAGTTACTTTTAACAGTTCCTCACGGCTATAAAAAAGGTGAAAACTTCTTGTTACCAAAATCTCTTGATGATAACTATGTTGATTTGTGTAAATCAGTACAAATTAATCCAGATTTAGATAAATCTGATTTTAAAATTGTATATACTCCAAATCATGGTACAAGTTTTGTAAACGCAATGAGAGTTTTCCATGAATGTGGGTATAAAGTTTATCCTGTCCTTTCTCAATGCAATCCAGATCCGGCTTTTAGCGGAACACTTTCCCCTAACCCAGAAGATCCAAGAAGTTATATCGAACCAATTAAACTCGCAAAAGAAGTAGATGCCGATATTATCTGTATGACCGATCCTGATGGAGACAGAGTAGGGCTTGCTTGTAAAGATGGAAAGGGTGATTATGTTTTAATCACAGGCAATGAAGGCGCGGCAATTTTACTTGATTACATCTTAAAAGAAAGAAAAAGAAAAGATGAATTACCATCAGACCCGGTAGTTTATAACACTGTTGTTTCTTCCGCTCTCGGCAAAGAAATTTGCGATAATTATGGTGTAAAATGTGAGTCTTTCTTGACTGGTTTTAAATATATTGGCGATAGAATTCACTATTATGAAGTTAATGGTGGGCCTCAATTTATCTTCGGATACGAGGAAAGTTACGGTTGTTTAATTAAACCATTTGTTAGAGATAAAGATGGAATTCAAGCAATTCTTCTATATTGTGAAGCCGCTTTATGGTACAAACAACATGGTTTAACTTTATATGAAGCATATAAGAAACTTGGAGAAACTTACGGTCAACATAAAGCTAAACTTTATAATATTTATTTCAAAGGCAGTAAAGGTCACGAAGAAATGCAATCTCTTATGAAAGGACTCGAAAGTAATCCTTTTGAGATCCTTTGTGGAAATAAAGTTAAAGTAATTGAAAATTACTTCACTTTAACTAGATATAATCTTGATACGAAAGAGACAAGTCATATCGAGAATTTACCAAATGGAGACTTAATTAAATTTATTTTCGAAGATAGAAGTTCAATTTGCGTTAGGCCAAGTGGAACTGAACCAAAATGTAAATTCTATATAGAAGTTGTTGATAAGGATTTAGACAAAGCAGGCGAAAGATGTGATAAATATTATAAAGAATTACTTGCTTTACTTAAAATTAAACTTTAATGAATTGAGCCGAAAATGCCGGCTCTTTTTTATTATTTAGTCTTTAAAAAACTCGGAAATTTTAGTAAAAGTTCCGGAAATATTATCAAAAAGATATAGTTTTTTGTTGTTTTCTGGGAAATTATTTAAAATTCCTAGGAAAAATTGAAAAAAGTGCATTTTTGATAGTTTTAAAAAAATACAAAAATAAAATGGTGAAGCGATTTGTCTCACTATTTTTGATTAAAAAATTTCTTTAATGCGTGCACGATACCATCTTCTTCGTTAGTATATTCTGTTATATATTTTGCGATTTCTCGAAGATGTGGTGCGCCATTTTTCATTACAAAAGTGTTTTCGTAATCGCCTAACATTTCTCGATCATTATCGGCATCGCCAAAAGTAATGATATTTTTAAGGTCGATCTGATAAATATCAGCGACTTCTTTTATCATTTTAGATTTAGATACGCCATTAAGATAAAGCTCGCAATATTCTCCACCGTGCCAGAATCTGACTTGGACATCTTTATATTTATCTTCAATTATCTTTTTGATTTGGTTATGTTTTTCCTTATCTTCATCAATTTTCATGAGAAAGGTAAAAACATCTTCATCAATAGTTTCACTTAATGGCCCATAGATAACTTTTAAATCATCAATGTTATAAAAAGCGAACAATAAATCATCATCTTTATCAACGTAAATTTTGTGTAAATTCTCGCTCATTGCAGAATCACAATATTTATGAATTACGTCAAAATATATGGATTTTGCAGTGTTTTTATTTATTTTATGCTCTATTTTGAAACTATTTTTGTACGGATCTAATGCATAATGCCCATTATAGCAAATAATTGGAGAAGTCTTTAAACCTACGTCATTATAGTAAGACATAACACTTCTTAAAGCTCTTCCAGAACATAAAACAATTAGATGACCTTCGCTTTCCAATTCGCGAAGATAAGATTTAGTTGTTTCAGAAATGGTTTTATCGTCGCGAAGTAAAGTGCCGTCTAAATCGAGAGCAATTAAATATCTTTTTTTATTCATGTACATATAGTCCAACAGTTTTCTTAACTTTATTTAAAGTTCTGTTTGCAACTCGAGAAGCTCTCTCTTTTCCTTCGTTTAAAACTTCGTTGATGACTTTTGGATTAGAGAATTCTTTAAATCTTTCTTGGAAAGGAACGATTTCTTCTAAAACTTTGTCAGCAACGATTTTTTTGAATTCACCATATTGATGAATATTGTGGAATTTTGTTTGTGCCTCATCTAAAGTAATATCGCTTAATGCAGAATAAATTTGAAGTAAATTGGAAATACCAGGTTTATTTACTGGGTCATAAATTATTTCATTTCCTGTATCGGTTACAGCAGACATGATTTTCTTGCGGATGATATTTGGTTCGTCTTTTAAGAAAATATCACCTTTAGGATCGCTTTTTGACATTTTTTTAGTTGGATCTGATAAAGACATGATTCTTGCGCCAACTTTTGGAGTAACAGCCTTTGGCATAACAAAAACTTCTTTGTTATAACGAGCATTAAATCTATGAACTAAATCACGCGCTAATTCAACGTGTTGTGTTTGATCTTCACCAACTGGCACAACATCGGCGTTATATAAAAGAATGTCAGCTGTCATTAAAACTGGATAGGCGAATAAGCCAACGCCAACGGCTTCATGATTCATTTTGGCTGATTTATCTTTAAATTGAGTCATTCTTGAGAGTTCGCCCATGTAAAGATAGTTTATAAGTATAGAATTGAGTTCTGAATGAGCTGAGACATCGCTTTGTAAAAAGATAGTTGTTTTATCTTTGTCAAGACCACTAGCAAGATAAAAAGCGACGATATCCTTGGTATTTTGTCTTAAAAAAGTTGGTTCAATTGGTAAAGTTAAAGCATGTAAATCAGCGATAAAAACAAAGTTTTCATATTCTTCTTGATAATTTTTGAAGTTCCTTAATGCTCCAATGTAATTACCTAAAGTTAGATTACCTGTAGGTTTAATTCCGCTTAATGATCTCTTCATTTTGTCCATAATAACTTACCTCGCTATCATATTATATCTTAATTTAAATATTTTTCATTTTGATTAGGTCAAGTTTACATTATATTTACTTTTTTTGTTCGTTTTTCGCCATTTAAATGAATGAAAAGAGAATATGTGGTATTATTTTTAGCGGAGAATGATATGAATATTAGATTTTATAACTCGCTTACAGGAAAGATAGAAGATTTTAAGCCAATTAAGGAAAACGAGGTTTCGATTTATGTTTGTGGACCTACAGTTTATAACGATCCACACATCGGCAATATGAGACCAGTCGTCTTTTTTGATACTTTCAGAAAATTTTTGGAAGAAATTGGTTACACAGTAAAATATGTTTCAAATTATACTGACGTTGATGACAAAATTATCAAAAGGGCAATTGAAGAAAATAAAAGCGAAAAAGAATTAACTGAGTTTTATATTAGTGAATATGAAAAATGTTTAAACGCATTAAATGTTTCAAAAGCATACGAAAATCCAAAAGTTACTGATTATATTCCTTCAATCATCAATTATATTGATGGATTAGTTAAAGTTGGTGCTGCTTATGAAAAAGATGGCGAAGTTTTCTTTAATGTTGCAGAGGATGAAAGTTATGGATGTCTTTCGAAGATAAATGTTGAAGATTTGATAAGTGGAGCAAGAGTTGAACAAAACTCAAAGAAAAACAATCCACTCGATTTCTTGCTTTGGAAAAAAACTGATGAAGGAATTAAATGGGATTCTCCATGGTGTTCTGGTCGTCCAGGTTGGCACACAGAATGCTGCGTTATGATTGATACTATCTTTAAAGGCATGATTGATATTCATGGTGGTGGAATTGACCTTAAATTCCCACATCACGAAAATGAAATTGCTCAAGCTGAAGCAAAGCATCATAATAAAATTGCAAATTATTGGTTGCATACTGCCATGATGAATATTAAAGGCGAGAAAATGTCTAAATCTCTTGGAAATATTATTTTGGCAAAAGACGCTATTAAAGAATATGGGGCAGACACGATTAGGCTCTTACTTTTAAATTGCGATTATCGTAGTGTTTTAAATTTTAGCGACGATACAATCAAAGATTGTTCTTCAATTATTCAAAAAATTTCTGCAGTTTATAAACAACTTAATCTTTTCATGAACATTAATGGTTTTGAACTTGAAGGTAATTCTAATAAAGTTAATGTTTTTTTGGAAGATCTTGCAAATGATGTAAATATCGCAAACGGAATTACTCATCTTTTAGATATTATTAAAGAAGCTAACGTTGAGTTAAGAAAGAAAGACAAAAACACAGAAATCTTAAAAGATGATTTCTATGCAATAAATAAAATTTGTTATATTTTAGGGCTTCATTTTGCTCTTTATAAATTTAGTGATGAAGATATTTCTTTGTACAAGGAATATTTAGAAGCTAAAGCAAATAAGGACTTTGAAAAGTCAGATAAAATAAGAAATATCTTAATTGAACATAAAGTTTTATAACATTGTATAACTACGTTATTACAATAGGAAAACTCGAAAATTAGTATCGAATTTTCTTCATCAGGTACTATATTTAGGAGGATAAATATGATTATATATGGGAGTAACACCATTCGCGCTTGCTTGGAAGCGAAAAAACTTAAAAAAGTAATGGTGTCCAAAGGCTTTTCAAATCATAACTTGATTGAAGAAATTCAAAATCAAGGGATACAAATTAAGTATGCATCTAAAGAAGAGTTGGACAGGTTGGCAAAAGGCGGAAATCATCAATCGATAATTGGGGAAATTGATGATATCCGTCTATATGGTTTGGATGAGATTTTAAAAACTTGTACTGACAGTAAAAATCAAAAAGATGTTCCTATTTTAGTTATGCTTGATTCGTTAACTGATCCTCATAACCTTGGAGCAATCTTAAGAAGTTGCGATGCATTTAATGTATCTGGAGTTATTTATAAGAAACACGGTAGTGTAGGTTTGAATGATACTGTTGCTAAAGTTTCAACAGGGGCAATTAATTTCGTTAAATGTTGTGAAGTAACAAATTTAACAAGAGCAATCGACGAAATCAAAAAACATGGATTTTGGGTCGTCGGTTTAGATGGAGCCGGTGAAAAAAATATTGAGGAGACTGCTAAAAACACACCAATTTGTCTCGTAGTTGGCAGCGAAGGATATGGAATTTCGCGCCTAGTAAGGGAAAATTGCGATTATTTGGAAAAAATTGAGATGTTCGGACGAGTTAATTGCCTTAATGCCTCTGTTGCTTGTTCAATAGCTCTTTATGCTTTGAGAAATCTCTAATTCTTAAGGTATAAAATATGTTCGATAAAAATGTAAATTATGATGAATTAATAATCAAATCCAGGCACGGATCGATTTGCCATCAAAAACAACTATATAAAATTTGCTTAAATCTAATTCAACCAGTTTTGTATAAATATTTTTCATATTGTAATCATCTTGGTATAAATCGTGAAGATCTAACAAATCTGATGAATGAAACTTTCTTGGCTTTAATGTGTGAAGAAGTTTACCATTACTCAAATTTTGAATCGTATTTTAAGAAAAAATATGAATATGATGTTTTGGAAGCTTTGAAAAATAGCAAAACAATTAAACGTAGAATTTTTTGTGAAGCTTTACTAGATAAAGAAAAGGACAAAAATATTGAAAAATCTTCTAAAGAAACTGGCGATTGTAGTGATGATGTAAAAAAATACGTTGATGCTTTTTCTTTTATCGACACTTTAAAGAAAAACGAAGAACTTAACAAAAATGATATAACAATTTTTAGGGAATATATTAATGGGTATAAGATAAGCGAAATTGGAACGCTTTTTAACGTTTCAAGCTATAAAATTAGAAATTCGATTAGGAAAACAATCAGGGTTATTACAAGTTTAAAAAACTTTAATTCTTCAAATAAGAAAATAGAAAAAAATAAAAATAATTGAGTTTTGCGGTGTTTTTAAAAAGTAGAAAAATGGCATTTTTTAAAAAAAGTAGTAATTTTTTGAAAAAACTCCGCAAATTTTGAATAAATCCTAAGAATTTTTAATAAAGTATATTTATTACACATTTTTAAGATCGGTTTATAATTATATTAGGTGATAAATATGATTTTAACCGAAGGTTTAAATGGAAAGGAATTGCTACTTGAGTATAAGGAGTTAGTAGCAAACAAATTGAATTCATCTCGTGACATAAAAAGTAACGAGGAATATTTCAATTGGTACAACGCAAACAAGGAAGATCTAAAAAGATTGGTGACTTTAAAAAGCTCGATTTTTTATATCTTCGAAAATCAAATAGAACTATTTACGGTTGATGAAGACACCTACGAATTAGCAGTTGAGTTTTTATCAACCTACATTAAAGATATTGACTATCTTTTAAATGCGGATAATTTACCAGCTGTTTTTATTAATGATGGTAAAGAAACTGAGTTAGATGAGGAAAATAAAACGATAGCTTTAAAAGTGACACTCGACACTTTAAAGGATGTTAAATCTAGATATCTAAATTATTTAAATAATTTAAATACTCGCTTGCCTAAATGCTAATTTCTACGAAATTTATATTAAGCTATCTGAAGTATTTTCTTGACTTTCTGCTAGTAGAAAAGTAAGATTTGTGATAGTTTGTTAAGTATAGGTAATAAGTTATGAGGAAAAAGGTAATTTTAATTTGCTCTGAATGTCTAGCTAGGAACTATACAACAACAAAAAGAGTTGAGGATAAAACCACCAGACTCGAACTTAATAAATATTGCCCTCATTGTGGAAAATATACAGTTCACAAAGAGAGCAAATAAGGAGACACTATGAAAAAGATTGTTGGTTATTTTAAGGGTGTTATCAAAGAAGGGAAAAGAATTAAGTGGCCTAAAAGGTTACAATTTGTTCCGGCAGTAGCTGTTGTTTTATGTATTACAATTTTTGCTGCTATATTTCTTGCTTTAGAAGATTATGCTGGTGGGATTTTAGTTCAACAATTAAGAGACGCATTCAGCTCAATTAGGGGATAGTGAGGAGACTAGTATGGCAGAAAACGAAAACAAGCTTGCAGAAAAGCAATGGTATATTGCAACAACTTATAGCGGTCACGAACAAAAAGCCGCAGAAAATATCAAAAGACGTATTGATAGCATGAATCTTAAAGATTACATCTTTAGAATTGTTGTTGCTGAAGAACAAGTTCAAGAAAAAGATAAAGATGGTAAATTAAAAACTGTTAAGAATAAGGAAACAGGTCTTGAAGAGCCAAAGATGAAGACAATTAACTTATATCCAGGTTATGTCTTTGTTGAAATGATTATGACAGACGAAAGCTGGTTTATGATTAGAAACACACCTGGCGTTACAGGTATTGCTGGATCGTCTGGCGGTGGTCAAAAACCTACTCCAGTTTCGGGAAGAGAAATTGAAGCTGTTCTTAAGAGAATGGGCGTTGTTGATAGCTCAATGTATGAAGATTATCATATTGGCGATAATGTCAAAATTATTCATGGTACATTTGATGGTCTTGAAGGCAAGATTTCTAGCATTGATAAAGAAAGCGGTACAGTTGTCGTTCAAACAATGTTCTTCGGTAGAGTTACTCCAGTCGAACTTGAATTCTCAGAAATTATTCGTATCTAATTAATTAATTTGTATTTGATGAGGTCGTATTAATTTACGGCCTTTTCTTTTGTTTAAAACTTAGTTTTTTAAAAAACCTTGCAAATCTCAGCTATTTTTAGAAATATTGTATATTTTTTTGATGTGTGAAAACTTTTTCAAAAACCGTGAAAACTTTTGGGAAAAATATTTTATATTTCTTGCTAAAATTTTGTGCGAAGTATTTTTAGAAAAAACTTGCAATATAATTTATTTTTAGATAAAATATCAAAGCATTTCGGGTTTACGAGGTGCTATTAGATTTATCTAATAGGGTAGGAGGAGAGGCGAACTACTCCAAACTACTAACATTGAAAGGAGAACTACAATGGCAAAAAGAGTCGCAAAGGTAGTTAAGATGGAACTTCCTGGTGGTGAAGCTAAACCAGGACCAAAATTAGCTAGCGCTGGTGTTGTTATGCCAAAATTCTGTACTGAATTTAACGCAAAAACAGCCGACAGAAAGGGCGAAGTTGTCCCTGTTATTATTACAGCTTACGAAGACAAAACATTCAGCATGGAGATTAAAACCTCTCCAGTTACAGGCTTACTTCTCAAAGCAGCCGGCATTTCAAAAGGAAGTGCTAATGCTAAAACAACAAAAGTTGGCAAAGTAACAAAAGAACAAATTAAGAAAATTGCTGAATACAAAATGCCTGATTTAAATGCTAATGACATTGAATCAGCTATCAAAATCGTTGAAGGCAGTGCTCGTAATATGGGCATCGAAGTCGTTGATTAATTGGAGGGAATGTAAATGAAACACGGAAAGAAATATGAAGCAGCCCTTAAGTTAATCGATAAGAGCAAAGTTTATTCAGTTCACGAAGCTTGTGAATTAATCGCAAAAACTTCAACAACAAAATTTGATGCTACTGTTGCAGTATCAATGAAACTTAATATCAATACTAAAAAAGCCGATCAACAAGTTAGAGGAACAGTTATTCTTCCTCATGGAACAGGTAAAAACGTTAGAGTTGTCGCAATTACTTCAAAAGCTGATGCAGCTAAAGAAGCAGGCGCAGATTATGCTGGCGGAAAAGAATTACTCGAAAAAATCGTTACAGAAAAATGGTTTGATTTCGATATAATGTGTGCAACACCTGAAATGATGGGTGAAATTGGTAAAAATGGTAGAGTTTTAGGTCCTAAAGGCTTAATGCCAAACCCAAAAACTGGTACAGTTGGACCAGATATTGCAAAAATGGTTAAAGAACTTAAAGCTGGTAAAGTTGAATACAGAGCTGATAAGG
Organism: uncultured bacterium; assembly: GCA_949299165.1. GTDB lineage: Bacteria > Bacillota_I > Bacilli_A > RFN20 > CAG-826 > Onthovivens. Next base: position 22,453 of record CASFZJ010000010.1, read on the forward strand.
ATGGAAACGTTAATGTTGGCGTAGGTAAAGTTAGCTTCGATACAGCCAAACTTGAAGAAAACGTTCAAACACTTATCAATCAAATCATCAAAGTTAGACCATCAGTTGTTAAAGGAAATTACATCCTTTCCTGCTATATTGCAACAACTATGGGACCATCAATTAAAGTTCAATTTTAATTAAATTAGTTTAGTAGGCAAAATATACCAAAGACAGTAACGGACGAAAGTCTTAATTATGTTACCGAGGTTAAACTTAATATAAGATCCTCATGTATATTTGGCCTCGAAATATATTAAGGAGGTAAAAGATGAATCAAAGTATCTTGAAGCAAAAAGAAGCTGTGGTTAGTGAAATCTCCGACTTAATGAAGAAAAGTGCAGCAACAGTTGTTTGCGAATATCGCGGACTTACAGTTGATGAAATCACAACATTAAGAAGAGATTTAAGAGAAAAGAACGCAGTTGCTACTGTTTACAAAAATTCACTTGTTACAAGAGCTGCTGAAAGTTGCGACCACAAAGGTTTTGACGAATATCTTACTGGACCAAATATGTATATCTTCTTTGAAGATTACACAAACGGCTCATTAAGATCAGTCGCAAAATTTGCTAAAAAGTATGATGCTTTCTCAATCAAAGGTGGAATCATCGAAAACAAGGTATGTGATGCTGATTATGTTAAACAAATCGCTGCATTACCATCAAAAGAAGGTCTTGTCTCTATGCTTTTAAGTGTATTACAAGCTCCTATGAGAAATTTAGCTTACTCATTAAGCCAAGTCTCAGAAAAGAAATAGTTTGCTGATTAATTAAATGGAGGAAAGAAAAATGGCAAAATTAACAAATGAAGAAATTATCGCTGCTGTTAAAGAAATGACAGTCGTCGAATTAAATGATCTCGTTAAAGCAATTGAAAACGAATTTGGTGTTACCGCTGCTGCTCCAGTTGCAGCTGCTGCAGCTCCAGCTGAAGAAGAAAAGAAAGGACCAACAGAAGTTACATTAACTTTAAAAGCTTGTGGTATGAACAAAGTCGCTACAATCAAAGCAGTTCAAGCTATCACTGGTTTAGGCTTAATGGATGCTAAGAAACTTGTTGATGCTGCTCCAAGCGTAGTTAAAGAACACATTTCACCTGTTGAAGCAGAAGAACACAAGAAAGCATTAGAAGCTGCTGGTGCTCAAGTTGAAATTAAATAGTTTAAAGAGAGATTTAAATTATACCTGCTCTACTTTGTAGAGCAGGTTTTTGCCTATTTATAGTTGATGAAATGAGTCATTATTTTACATTTGATCCTAACTTAAAAAGTCACGAAAGGCAGATTAAGTTTACGTTATTTGACCAAGAAATTGTTCTTGAAACCGACTCAGGAGTCTTCTCAAATAAGGCAATTGATAAAGGAAGTTTGTTTTTCATAAAAACACTTTTATCACAAAATTTATGCGGTAAAGTTCTAGACCTTGGATGTGGCTATGGAGCAGTTGGGGTTTCACTCAAATTATTCTTAAAGGATAAAATTGATCTCACCTGTTCGGATGTCAATCCTAAATGCGTAGAACTAACTAGTAGAAACTTAAGGCAATACGATTTGGATGGTAAATGCTCTCTAAGTGATGGCTACTTATTATTACATGGGACATTTGACTTTATATTGTTCAATCCTCCTATCTCTGTAGGTAAGGAAAAAATCTACTCTTTATATAAAGATAGTAAGGAACATTTAAATGAAAAGGGGAAACTTTATATTGTCATTCGAAAAGATAAAGGAGCCTATTCCCATATGGATTATCTGAAAACTCTATTTAGCTCAGTTGAGATTATTGATAGAGAAAAAGGATATTTCGTAATCGAATGTTTGTAGAAGGAGAAGTATTAGATGAAATCTTATAAGGATTACCCAAAGATTAACAACGATCGTATAAATTTCTCTAAGATTGGTGGTACACTCGAATTACCTTATCTTGTTGAAATTCAAACTGAATCTTACAAAAACTTCCTAAAAGATGGAATTGACGAAGTATTTAAAGATGTCTTCCCAATTGAAAATTATGGCGGAACAATGTCAATTGTTTATAATTCATTCCATCTCGACGCTCCTAAGCATTCATTTTTAGAATGCAAAGAGAAAGATTTAACTTATAGCGCACCATTAACTGTTAACTTACGTTTACTTTTTAAAGAAACAGGTGAATTTGTTGATAGTGATGTTTTTATGGGTGATATTCCACTTATGACTGATAGTGGAACATTCATTGTCAATGGTGCAGAAAGAGTTATTGTTTCTCAAATCGTTAGATCACCAGGTGCTTATTTATCAAAAACATTTGATAACAAATTTGGTAAATATATTTACAATGCCGATTTAATTCCAGCTCGTGGTACATGGCTTGAATTTGAAAGCGATGTTAAAGGCTATTTATGGGTTAGAATTGATCGTCAAAGAAAAATGCCAGCAACTGTCTTATTAAAAGCTCTTGGCATTGAAAAAGAAGAAGATTTAGTCGCACTTTTTGGTGATAGAGAATCATTAAGATTAACTTTAAGTAAAGATCAAGATAACAAAACTTCACTTAAAGCATTAAAAGAAATCTTTAGAAAATTAAAACCAGGCGAACCTATTACAGATGAAGGTGTTCACACTTTCTTAATTCAAAAATTCTTTGATGCAAAACGTTATGATTTAGGTAGAGCTGGTCGTTTTAAATATGCTAAAAAACTCGGCATTTATAATAGACTTGAAAATAGAATTCTTGCTGAAAACCTTGTAAGTGCTGATGGCGAAATTAAATATACAAAAGGCACACTTTTAACCAAAGAAATGGTCGATGCCCTTCAAGATGAAGAATTCTTCGAAAATGGTGCACACCGTTATGACATCAATATCAATAAAAAACTTGATGAATTTGGTAGTGTGAACATGGTTAAGGTCTATACTAACGAAAAGAAAGATGTTGTTTCTAACGTTATCGGCACAGACCTCAACTTAACTGTTTCAAGAGTTACAGTTAGCGATATGCTCGCAATTTTCAGCTATTTTATGAATTTAATGGATGGCTTTGGAAATGTTGATGATATCGATAACTTATCCAATAGACGTATTAGATGCGTTGGTGAACTTATTCAAACTCAATTTAGAATTGGTCTTACCAAGATGGCTAAAAATATCACTCAAAAAATGAGTGTTACAACTGGCACAGAAACTAAAGATTCACCAAAATCTTTAATCAACATTAAGCCTCTTGCAAGTGCAATTCGTGAATTCTTCTCTTCATCTCAACTCTCTCAATTCATGGATCAAACTAACCCACTTGCTGAACTTGCTAACAAACGTAGAATTTCAGCTTTAGGTCCAGGTGGTTTAACCCGTGATAGAGCAAGTATGGAAGTTAGAGATGTTCACTTTACTCACTATGGTCGTATCTGTCCTATTGAAACACCTGAAGGACAAAACATTGGTTTAATTAATAACCTTGCAACTTATGCAAAAATTAATAAATATGGCTTTATCGAAACTCCTTATAGAATTGTCGATAAAGAAACAGGCACAATTACTGAAAAAACAGTTTATTTAAGCGCTGATGAAGAAAACAATCACGTCATTGCTCAAGCAACAAAAGAAGATATTGTTGATAACAAACTTGCTAATGATAAGATTGTTGCAAGATATAATGGAAAGAACATTCTTGCTGATAGAAAAGAGGTTGATTACATTGATGAATCACCAATGCAAATCGTTTCTGTTGCAGCTGCTTGTATTCCTTTCCTTGAAAATGATGATAACACCCGTGCTTTAATGGGTGCTAACATGCAAAGACAAGCTTTACCTCTTTTAAGACCACACGCACCATATGTTGGCACAGGTTTAGAGCACAAGATTGCTCATGACTGTGGGCTTGCAGTTGTTGCTGTAAATGATGGTATTGTAACTTACACCGATTCTTTAACAATTAGAGTTCAAGAAGAAGAAGGTGAAAGAACATATCACTTACAAAAATATGAAAGAAGTAATAACGGAACTTGTATTAATCAAAAAAGCATCGTAAAAGTCGGTCAAAAAATTAAAAAAGGCCAACTCATCGCTGATGGTCCTTCCATGGAAAATGGCGACCTTGCTCTTGGTCAAAACGTCGTTGTCGCATTTATGACTTGGGAAGGCTTAAATTATGAAGACGCTGTCATCATGAGTGAAAGACTTGTTAAAGATGATGTTTATACAACAATTCATATCGAAAGTTATGAAATTGAATGTAGAGATACTAAAAATGGTAAAGAATATTTAACACCTGATGTTCCAAATATTGGAATTGATGCTAAACAACATCTTGATGAAAGAGGTATCGTCTTCCCAGGAACTGATGTTAAAGAAGGCGACATCCTTGTTGGAAAAGTCACTCCAAAAGGTACAAGTGAACCATCCCCTGATCAAAAATTACTCGATGCTATCTTTGGTGATAAATCAAAAGATGGAAAAGATACTTCATTAAGAGTTCCTCATGGTGGAGCTGGCACTGTACTTGACGTTAAAGTCTTTACACGTGAAAACAAAGATGAACTTTCTCCAGGCGTTAACATTAAAGTTAGAGTTTACGTCGCTCAAAAGAGAAAGATTTCTGAAGGTGATAAGATGTCAGGACGTCACGGTAACAAAGGTGTTATCTCACGTATCGTTCCTGTAGAAGATATGCCATTCCTTCCAGATGGTACACCAGTTGATATTTTACTTAACCCACAAGGTGTTCCTTCCCGTATGAACATTGGACAAATTCTTGAAGTCCATTTAGGTATGGCTTGTAAAGCACTTGGTGGCTTAAAGATTGCAACTCCAGTTTTTGATGGCATCTCAAACGATGAAATCAATGAACTCATGAATGAAGCAAAAATGCCAAGTGATGGTAAATATACTTTATATGATGGTAGAACAGGTGAAAAATTTGACGACAGAATTAACGTTGGCGTCATGTATATGATTAAACTTGTTCACATGGTTGATGATAAACTTCACGCTCGTGCCACCGGACCATATTCAATGGTTACACAACAACCTCTTGGAGGTAAGGCACAAAACGGTGGTCAAAGATTTGGTGAAATGGAAGTTTGGGCACTTGAAGCATATGGTGCAGCAAACATTCTCCAAGAAATGATGACTATTAAATCTGATGACCGTGTTGGTAGAAGAAAAGCTTATGAATCTATCATCAAAGGTAGACCACTTCCAAAACCATCTATTCCAGAAGCTTTCAAAGTTTTAACTAAAGAACTTATGGGTCTTGGAATGGATGTTGAACTCTTCTCAAAAGATGGCAAGATTGTCGATATGGATTCTCTTGCTAGACAAACTCAACAAGAAGAGCAACGCAGTTTAAAATCACTTAGAAATATCGGAAGCGAATCTTCTAGTGAAAGAAATAGCTTAATGTCAGAAGAAGACAACTCTAATTTTGATGGAGTTGACACAATCGATGACTTATTCAATTAAGGGAGGACAAAATCGTGTTTGATGTAGAAAAATTAGCTAGCATTAAAGTTGGTCTAGCATCTCCTGAAAAAATTAGAGAATGGTCTCATGGTGAAGTTACAAAACCAGAAACCATTAACTATCGTAGCCAAAAACCAGAGATGGATGGCTTATTCTGTGAAAAAATCTTTGGTCCTAGCAAAGACTACGAATGTCATTGTGGAAAATATAAAAAGATAAGATACGCTGGCGTTGTTTGTGAAAAATGTGGCGTTGAAGTTATTTCAAAAGAAGTAAGAAGAGAAAGAATGGGACATATTGAACTTGCTTCACCTTGTTCCCATATCTGGTACTTAAAAGGTATCCCTTCAAGAATGGGTCTTGTTCTTGATGTTTCTCCAAAGGCACTTGAAGAAGTTATTTATTTCAGTGCTCATATCTGTTTAAATCCAGGTAATTGTAAATCTTTATATTATAAGCAATTCTTAGACGATAGAATTGGTAGAGAAACTTTTATTGTTGCAATCAAAGAAATCGATGAAACTTTAGATAAAGAATCTTTCGAACATACTAAAGCTCAAGAACTTTTAGAAAGATTAAATAATCCAAATGATCCATTTGATTTCTTCTCTTGTGCTGAATTTATTTCTTTCCATACAGGAGCTGAATTTGGTGAAGGTGCTGAAGCTATTAAAAGACTTCTTAAAGAAGTTCAAATTAATGATGTTAAAACTAAAGATGAAAATGGAAATGACGTTTTAGTTGAAGGCGAATTCACAAAAGTTAGCAAAGAAATTAAGGGCGCAAGCGGTCAAAAACTTCAAAAACTCATCAAAAGACTTGAAGTTTTAGATGCATTTAGAAAATCAAATAACAAACCTGAATGGATGATCTTAGATGCTCTTCCAGTTATACCACCAGATTTAAGACCTATGCTTCAACTTGATGGTGGAAGATTTGCAACTAGTGATTTAAATGATTTATATAGAAGAATTATTACTCGTAATAACAGATTAAAGAAATTAATTGATCTTGGTGCACCTTACGTTATCTTAATGAACGAAAAGAGAATGCTCCAAGAAGCAGTTGATGCTTTAATCGATAATGGTAGAAGAAATGGAAAACCAGTTACTGGCCCTAATGGCAGGCCATTAAAATCTTTAAGTGGTGCTTTAAAAGGAAAACAAGGTAGATTTAGACAAAACTTACTTGGTAAGAGAGTCGACTACTCTGGACGTTCCGTTATCGCAATTGGTCCAACTTTAAAGATGTATCAATGTGGTCTTCCTCGTGAAATGGCTATTAACTTACTTAGACCATATATCGCTGCTGTTTTAATTAAAGAAGGCAAATGTTTATTACATAGACAAGCTGATAAAAAGATTGATGCAAAAGATAGCGATGTCTACGATGTTGTTGAAAGAATTATTTCTGAGCACCCAGTCTTATTAAACCGTGCTCCAACACTTCATAGACTTGGTATCCAAGCTTTCCAACCTATCCTTGTTGAAGGAAGAGCTATCAGACTTCACCCTCTCGTTTGTACAGGATTTAATGCTGACTTCGATGGTGACCAAATGGCAGTTCACGTTCCATTATCAAAAGCAGCTCAAGAAGAAGCTCTTGATTTAATGCTTGCAAGTAATAACATTCTTGCACCAAAAGATGGAAAACCAATTGTTACTCCATCTCAAGATATCTTAATTGGTAACTATTACCTCACCATGGAAGCTAGTAAGGAAGATTTCCTTAAACAAGCAGACAAATTTGATAAAGTCGGCGACACTGAAAGAGCTGAACAATATCGTAAATTTGCTTTAATGGAAGGTAAAGTCTTTAAAGATATTAATGAATGTTACAAAGCTTATGAACTTGGCGAAGTACATTTACATAATAGAATTGCTCTTCCTGGAAGAGAGATGAAGAGAAAATCTTTCACTGATGAAATGAACAATTCTTACTTAATTACAACTGTTGGTAAAGTTATCTTCAATTTTGCTTTCCCAAGCGATTTCCCTTATATCAATGATGTAAGTTCTGAAAACTTAAAACATAACAAAATTGAATTCTTCGTACCAAAAGGCACAAATATTCCTGAATATATTGCAAGTATTAAGACAAAAGAGCCAATTGGTAAAAAACAAATCACTTCAATTATTAACCAAGTTTACCAAGTTTATGGAACAACTAAAACATCTGCTGTTCTTGATAAGATCAAAGACCAAGGTTATAAATATTCCACAATTAGTGGCTTAACTGTCGCAATTAGTGATATTTATGTTGTTGGCGATAAAGAAGAACTCATCAAAAAAGGTGATGAAGTCGTATCTCGTATTGAAAAATTATATGATAAAGGCTTCTTAACTGATGCTGAGCGCCATGCTAAAGTTGTTGACGTTTGGAACCAAGTAAACGGAAAAGTTGCAGATGATGTTCAAGATGCATTATCAAAAGATAGAAGAAATCCACTCTTTATTATGTGGAATTCTGGTGCTAGAGGTAGTAAATCTAACTTCGCTCAACTTATGGGTATGAGAGGTCTTATGGCTTCAACTAGTGGTGAAACTATCGAACTTCCTGTTAAATCCTGTTTCCGTGAAGGTCTTAACGTTGCTGAATTCTTCACTGGTACACACGGTGCTAGAAAAGGTGGTGCTGATACTGCTTTAAAAACAGCTGACTCAGGTTATTTAACTCGTAGACTTGTTGATGTCTCTCAAGACGTTATCGTTAGAGAAGAAGATTGTCATACAGATCACGGCACAATCGTTAAAGATATTGTTAATACCGCTCAAAATCAAGTCATCGTCTCTTTAGAAGATAGACTTATTGGTAGATATTCTTGTCACGATGTAATTCACCCAGTTACAGGTGAAATTATTGTAAAAGGTAACACCATGATTGACGAAAAGCTTGCAAAAGATATCGTTAATGCAGGTATTACACAAGTTGAAATTAGATCACTCTTTGGTTGTCAAACAAAAGATGGAGTCTGTCAACATTGTTATGGTCGTAACCTCGCAACAGGAAAACCTGTTGAAATTGGCGAAGCTGTTGGTATTATGGCCGCTCAATCAATTGGTGAACCAGGTACCCAACTTACTATGAGAACATTCCACTCTGGTGGTGTTGCTACAAGTGAAGATATCACTCAAGGTTTACCTAGAGTTCAAGAACTTTTCGAAGCTAGAAACCCAAAAGGTGAAGCTACAATTTCTGAAATCAGTGGTAAAGTTACAAATATTGAAGAGAAAAACGGAATTCATGTTGTAACTATTACAAATGATCTTGAAGAAAAAACATATACTACAAACTTTGGTGCTAGATTGAGAGTTAAAGTTGGTGATTCTATTAAAAATGGTGGAAAAATCACTGAAGGAGCTATTTCACCTAAGAAACTTCTTGAAGTTGCGGATATTAGCTCAGTCGAAAGTTATATCATCAAAGAAGTTCAAAAAGTTTATAGAGTCCAAGGTATCGCAATTTCTGATAAGCACATCGAAGTCATCGTTAGACAAATGTTAAGAAAAGTTGTCATTATCGATGGTGGAGATACTGAAATGATCCCTGGTACAAGAGTTTCTTTACCAGAATTTACAAGAAACAACAAGGTTGCTTTGCTTGCTGGAAAACGTCCTGCAGTTGCAAAACCTCTTGTTCTTGGCATTACTAAAGCTGCTCTTGAAACAGATTCATTCTTATCAGCTGCCTCATTCCAAGAAACAACTCGTGTTCTTACTGATGCTGCAATTAAAGGTAAAACTGACCCATTACATGGCTTAAAAGAAAATGTCATTACTGGTAAGTTAATCCCAGCAGGTAGAGGACTTATTTCAAGAGAACAAGAAAAAGAAATTTTAACTAATTTCGATGTCTTAGGAAGAATGAGAGAAGTTAAACAACAATATATTGGTATTCACGATAATGGTGTCGATGATAACAGTGATAGAACTGATCCAAAATATGAAAATATGCAATCACTCGATACTGAAGGAATGATTACTAATAAAAATTACGATACACCTCTTAAACCAGTTGAATGAGAGTAAGTAATTTATAGAATAAAGGTCATGGAGAAATCTGTGGCCTTTTTTGAATAGAAAAACTATATGTTCAATCAATAAACAAGCAAAACTAACCTAAAATTAAAAAGTTTTCACAAAAAATGATAAAGTTTTCACGCTGTAGAAATTAAATAAATTTTTTGGAAAATTTGTATAAATATCCTCAAAATATCTCGGTTACATTTAAGGACAAAAGGATATGTTTTAGTTTAAATTGGTTCGAGCATGTGCCAAAATATTAAGGAATAATTTATGTTAGAACTTAAAGATTTATCAAAAGAATATATAAGTAAACACGCAGGGACAATACCAGTTTTAAAAGGTATTAATTATACATTTTCTAATAGTGGTTTATATTCTATTCTTGGTGAATCAGGATGTGGAAAAACAACCTTACTTAATTTAATTGGTGGACTAGATACACTTACAAATGGTGATATTTTAGTCGATAATAAATCTATAAAAGATTTTAAGGAAAAAGATTTTGATAGATACAGAAATCAAGAAATTGGATTTATTTTTCAAGATAATAATTTACTTGATAATTTAACTGTCGAAGAAAATGTGTCTTTAGCACTTTCATTATCATCAATTAAAAATAAAGAAAGAACAAAACTTGTAAAAGAAGCTTTAGAGAAAGTTAAACTTGTAGATAAATTAAAGAAATATCCATCTGAATTAAGTGGTGGAGAAAAGCAAAGAGTTGTTTTAGCAAGAGCCTTAATCAAAAATCCAAATATCATACTTGCTGATGAACCAACCGGATCTTTAGATGAAGTTAATTCTTTAGAAATAATGAGATACTTAAAAGAATTAAGTAAAGATCATTTAGTAATTATGGTCACACATAGTTCTTTTTTAGCAAACGAGTTTTCTGATGTTATTTTGAGAATGAAAAATGGACAACTTAGCGAAGAAAAACGACTTGAAAAAATTCTCGAAAAAAATGGAAAAAATCCTAGAAAAATTAACAAAAACCTACACTTTTTTGACGCGTTTAAATTATCTTTAAAGAATATATTTTCTAAGAAAATTAAATCATTTATTGTTGCTTTTACTTTGGCACTAGGAATAGGAGGACTAGGTTTAATAGTTTCTATTCAAAATGGTTTTTATGATTCTTTAGAAGTGATGGAAAGTCAGACTTTAAGCCGTTATCCAATTTCAATAGAAAAAACTGGGTTAAAAAGCGAAGACATATTTCAATTATCAAGTAGTGAAGGAACATTTCCTACTGAAGAAGAAATTGGAATTTCTTCGACGAATATGGAGTTTTTAAAAACAAATAATATCTCTCAAGACTTTGTTAATCATCTTAATAATATAGATCCAAATTATAAAGATGCGATCAAATTTAATGACAATACAGCAATAAATATTGTTTATAAAGATGATTTAACAGATAGCGTCAGTTATTTTACGACTTCTGAATATAGTCTTCTTGCAAACATGGTAACAACCGAAGGAAATGAATGGAGAACTTTACCTGATAATAAAGAAGCTGTATTAGAAGACTATGATATATTAAGCGGAGAATATCCAGAAACTTCAAACGAAGTCGCTTTAATATTAGACACTAACAATTGCTTACCACAAAACCTAATTAATAAATTAGGATTAGCAAATAGTTTGAATTCTGAGAAAAAACTTGAGTTTTGCAGGGTTTTTGATTTGAAATTCAAGATTATTTCTAATAATGAGTTATATAAAAAGATTGAAATTGATGATAAAACTTCAAGACAAAGCGGGATATTTTTTAAACCAGGATATGAACTTTATAATGAAGGAATTGAATTTTTAGATCTTGTTAATTATTTAAATTCAAACATTTTTGATTTTGCAAATTCATCAAATAATGAAAATGTTGATTTAAACAAGAATAAACCTGAACTTGAAAAGTTACTTAAATTTATTGACCTAGCTGATGGAGTTACTATCAATTTAGATGATTATGATTTAAATAACGAAGATGACCAATTTAAATTTTTGACATCGTTGATTTCGACAAAGTATTTAGATTTATATTCAGAAATTTCAAACGATGAACTTAAGGATTTTTACGAAGACAATACTAAAGGAAAAGAAGTAAAGATTTCTTGTATCTTAAGACCAAAACCAGATTCTTTTATGGTTACCTTAAATCCAGGAGTTTATTATACAAATGATTTACTTGAAGAATTTAAAAAAGAAAACGGTTTATATTTTGAAGATGAAAACGGAAATGGAGTGATTGACAAAAAAGAAGACCATCGTTCCGATATTTCAAAAAGTTTCGAAGAAAATATCTATCTTGAATTTGATGGAACGTTTTCTTTACATACCAGAACTATTTTAAATACATCAACAGAAAATGATGATTTAACTGAGTACTTGAATAATCGTGTTAAGTTTGGGCTTGGCAATGCAATTACTTCAATCTCGATTTACCCAAAAACATTTGACGAAAGGAATTACATATTATCTTATATAAATGAATATAACAAAAATCAGATTGATGATAATAAGATTATCTTAACCGATATCGCCGGTATTGTTTTTGATAACCTAGAAAATATTGTAGGCCTAATTACAATTGTTTTAATCATATTAAGTTCAATTTCGATTATTGTAGGTGTTCTTCTTGAATCTTTGATTGTTTATTCTTCAATTAATGAGAGAAAGAAAGATATTGGAATTTTAAGATCGCTTGGCGCGAGAAGATTAGATATCTCAAATATATTTTTACTCGAAAGTGGAGTAATCGGCTTTATTAGTGGAATTATCGGTTCGATTTTATTAATTATTTCTGGTTTAACAATGAATTCAGTTTTTGCATCAAGTTTTGATTTAGGTACAAATATTTCTGATATCAATATTATCCTTGTATTATTAGTAATAATTGTTTCAATAGGTATACATGTTTTGGCATCAATTATTCCAACACTTGTTGCTTCAAATAAAAAACCAATTGAATGTATTAGAAATTTATAGATGAAAAACAACTTTTAAAAGAATAAAATTTTAATTGATAATTAAGAGGGGACAATTATGCGAAATAAAAAATTATTTACATTAGCAATCAGCCTATTATTAGGTGGTTTTGCTGTAACTTCGCTTGCTGGATGTGGTGAAGAACAAACTAAAGAACCAGGGGGAGAACATCCAGGAGGAGATGACAATCCTGGCACAGATAATCCAGGCGGTGAAGAAAATCCAGAAGAAAATACATATAATGTTTCTTTAGAGTATGACAACGCATTAGGAACTGTTACTGCATCTAAAACTTCCGGAAAAGCCGGCGAAACTGTCACTATCACAATTACACCAAATGAAGATGCAACAATTAAATCAATCACTATTAATGGTGAAAGCAAAACTGTAGCTAACTCAGTTAGCTTTGTCACAAAAGAAGGTACTAACACTGTTTCAGTTGTTTTTGAGAAAAAAGATAAATCATTTACGGTTGCTTTAGAATACGATGAAGAATTTGGGAAAGTAACTGTTGATAAAACTGAAGGGCAAGATTATTCAGCAGAAGATGCTGCAGTAACAGTTACAATCGAACCATTTGAACATTATAAGGTTGCTCAAATTTTAATTAATGGTCAAGAAAGAAGTGCAGATGAACTAGAATTTACTTTTGTTCCTCAACAAGGACATAACTTAGTTAAAGTTGTTTTTGCGCAAATGTCTAATTTTGAAGAACTTGGTGCCGGATACAATGTTGATACTACAAACTTCAGCTATAAAGGTACACCTGATTTTACAAAAGAAGAATTCTTAACTTTAGCTAATAACGGCTTAAAGAATGTTGATGTTACTGATCCTGATAACATAAAAAGTGTTATTTATTACCTTGATGTTTTTTACGATAAATTCGTCTCAACTTTTGATATTAAGAAAACGACTTTAGAAAAGGCGGTTGAATTACTAAAAGAAGAAGAATTCGACATTTTAATTCAAAGTTTTACAACTGGATATCAAAATCCAGAAAAGAATCAATTTGAATTTATAGTTGATTTAGTTTCTCTTTTTGTTGATAACTTTACCGAAGAAGAATTTGTAAAAATTATGTTCATGGGATATTCCTTCTTCCAATTTGGTTATGTTGGAATGACATATTCTGCAAATTTAAGCTATTCTGGTTTGCAAGGTAGTCAAATTGAAGATGCTGAAAAATATTTTAGAGCAAATAATAATTTAGATGCTGCTAACGAATTATCAGCTTATATTAATACGTCTTATTTTAACGAAGGTTCCTTTGGCAAAATTAACGAAGAAAATGCTAAAACTTCTTTATCAGTTATAAGAGCTGTTTACCAAATGGTCACTCGTGCATTAACTATTGATACTGGCGAAGATTCTTTAGGTATAAAAATTCAAAATGTCAGCCAATTTGTTTATTCTCTTAATTCTGGTGAATTTTTAAATCCTGAAAATTATGAAAAAGACTATGAAACAGTTAAATTTTTAGGGCAAGTTATTGGAACTGTTCTTCCTTCATACAAATCATTTAAAAATATTTTTGAAATCTTAGATGAAGGCGATAATCTCTTAAAATTCATGCAAGATTTCATGAATTATGTTAATGGAACACCTTATCTAAACGGTATGGGCGAAGCTTTACCAGCTTATATAAGTAATAATAGTGAAAGTGTTTATTATACTGTTAAATATTTGGGTGCATTTTTTGAAGATTTAACTTTAGAAGACTATAAAGGTGCAATGGCGCTTATTGGCGAAATGCTTGGTAACAGCCAAAGTGCAACAAGTGATTACTATGCTCCTGCTGTTAAATTATCTAAATTAATTGTTAACAATCTTGTTAGTTATGGGGCTGATGCAGATAAAATTAAAGAATATTTAAGCGAAGGTTTATATATCTATTTTGATATTGGAAATATTTTCACGCTCGGGAACATTTATCATGTCGAGAATTCTTATGGCACTTATAAATTAACTGTCACAAGTAAAAAAGATCTTCGTTCACTTGTCGATCAAAATAAAATCGTCGATTTTATTAATGAAGTTTCTGCGTTTGATGGAGATAATTTAACCGAAGAAAATAAACAATATATTGATGAATTTATTCAATATTTACAAACTAATTTAAATAGTGATCAACAATTAGTAAAATACACTGATTACTTAATAACGGTGAATCATGAGGCAAAAGTTGGTACTGAATTACTTGCTTCAGCTGGATTAGCTGGTGGCACAGAAAAACCTGACAATCCAATTGATTTTTCAAAAATTGAAAACTTTAATAAGGATGTTCAAAATAAAGGTCTAGCTTCAATTAATATAGCTGAAAATTTAGATTTAATCATTCCTTATAACAGATATTTAAATGAAGGTGAGTCTTATGAAATATCAACTAGCAATTCAATGATTATTCAAGACTTTTATGCGCTAGTTATAAATAAGAATGTTAAATTTAGTGATGAAGACCGCTTAATTATTAGGGACGATCGCTTATATGACTATAGTAATCCTCCTAGTGGAGAAGAGGATCCATCATATATAGCAAGCTACAAACTATCAGAATTAAATCTTGATTTAACAACAAAAGGAATGAAGTATGCTCAAATTGAATACGAAGAAGGGAAATATTTCTATTTTAGCTATTTCGTTTTTGACGAAGACGATGTAAAAAGCGAATATGAGGTTGCCGATTCTAATAGTGATTCTTATGGACCATATTATTTATTAAATTTACCAGGGGAAATTACAAATCCTTATATAAGAAAATACGTTTCTTACCAAATAAATAGTTATGAAAGACAAGTTACAGTTGGTAGAGAAGATTTACAATTTGCTAACGGAACAAACATATATTATTTAGACACAAGCAAAGCTGGGCATTTTACAACTGAATTAGAATTTTCGGATGGAGCAAAATCAAGTTTTAATTATAGCGTTTATGATCCGCAAGGAGATGTTGAGGTAAGAATTTACATAGAAAGTGAAAATGGCCTCGATGGCCATGGAAGAAATGATTTTGAATATCAAAATAAAGAAAAATCTAAATATTCTGGATATATATCACTTGATTCTGATTTTATAGATGGAAATGGTGATAGAAAATATTACTCAAGGCGTTATAATTTTGCTAATCTTACAGCAGATGATTTTGAAAACAAACTAGATAATTCAACACCTGGGCCAAAAACTGACACATTAAATTTAAAACTTGGTGATAAAGTTTATAAATTTGATTTTGAATATATAGTTAATGAAGCTTTAGAAGATAACGATACTGAGTATTATTGGAATTTTGAAACTCGTGGCTATTATTATTTAGTGGGCTTTGGATATAGCCATAGTTTGATGCAAGCAAGCAAGGCAAAAGAAGAAAAATATAGAGATTATAATACCGGAGAAATAATCGATTTAACTTACAATTTAGACTGGGACAACTATTTATCAGTTGATGCCGAAAATGTTTCTGTTCCTGAAGAAGAAATCAAGAACCATGAAACTTCAGCCTTTGTTGAATTTACATCTAGAAATAATCCGGAAAGTACTAATATTGGTAAAGTTAAGATTGTTTACCAAGATGAATATGAACTTTATGATGGTAAATTTAGTGTTCCTTACGATGGTTTTGGTTTGGAATACTTACTAGAGCAGGAATTTCTTGTAGTAAGGCACGAGGCTAGAGCCAAATTTTATAAAATTTATGAGCGAAATGGTGAATTATTAGATACAGCGGTTTCAAGGCTTATTAATATTCCAATTGATGACATTAGGGATCAACTTGTTGCAAATGGTGTTGGAACCCACACTCTCAAAATCACCATTGATGGAGTAGTATACGATTTAGAATATACAGTAGGTTAATGTTAAATGGCCGCCCCTCGGTGGCCATTACTCTTATATATAAAGATTTATAAAGAAAATTCTTTCTAAATTTTTCGTACAAAATTTCTTAAAAAAATACTTGCAATGGGCTTTTCAATTCTTTATTATATTACAGCAACTGAAAAGTTCTTATTTTTTAGTAAGTAGTATGATACACCAGGTATTGTGTGTATGAGAAGGAGAAAGAAAGATGCCAACTATTAATCAATTAGTTAGACAAGGTAGAAAAACACCTACCTTTAAATCAAAAGCACCTGCACTCTTAAAAAGATATGATTCCTTAAATAAAAAGGAAAGAAATCAAAACAGTGCACAAAAAAGAGGAGTTTGCACCCGTGTTGGTACAATGACTCCTAAAAAACCTAACTCAGCTTTGAGAAAATACGCTAGAGTTAAGCTCTCCAACGGATACGAAGTTACAGCTTATATCGGTGGAGAAGGACACAATTTACAAGAACACTCAACTGTCATGATTAGAGGCGGTAGAGTTAAGGACCTCCCAGGTGTCAGATATCACATCATCAGAGGTTGTTTAGATTGTGCTGGTATTGAATCCCGTAGACAAGGTAGATCCTTATACGGTACCAAAAAGCCAAAAGGCAAAGAATAAGTAAAGGAGAAGAGTTATGTCTAGAAAGGGAAGTGTCGGAAAAAGAGATGTTTTACCAGATCCAATTTATAATTCAAAATTAGTCACAAGATTAATTAACAAAATTATGATTGATGGTAAAAAAGGAACAGCTCAAACAATTTTATATACAGCTTTTGAAAAAATCGAAGCTAAAACACAAAAATCTGCAATGGACGTTTTCGCAACAGCTATTAACAACATCATGCCAGAAGTTGAACTTAAAGCTAAAAGAATTGGTGCTGCAAACTATCAAGTACCAACCGAAGTTAGCAAAGAAAGAAGAGTTACACTTGGCTTAAGATGGTTAGTTAACTATGCACGTTTAAGAAAAGAAAAATCCATGGAAGATAAACTTTGCAACGAAATCATCGATGCAGCAAATGGAACAGGTGCTAGCGTCAAGAAAAGAGAAGATACACATAAAATGGCTGAAGCTAACAAAGCATATGCCCATTATAAGTGGTAATTTATCTTATATTTTAATTTATTAGGAGAGCTTTATGGCTAGAGAATACGATTTAGCGCATACCCGTAATATCGGTATCATGGCTCACATTGATGCCGGTAAAACAACAACAACTGAACGTATCTTGTTCTTCACAAATAAGATTCATAAACTTGGTGAAGTTCACGAAGGTGCAGCCACCATGGACTGGATGGTTCAAGAACAAGAAAGAGGTATTACAATTACATCTGCCGCAACAACATGTTTCTGGAAGAACCACAGATATAACATTATCGATACTCCAGGGCACGTCGACTTTACTGTTGAAGTTGAACGTTCTTTAAGAGTTCTCGATGGTGCAATCACTGTTCTTGATGGTAAAAATGGTGTTGAACCACAAACTGAAACAGTTTGGAGACAAGGAACTAAATATGGTGTTCCAAGAATTGTTTTCGTTAACAAACTTGACGCTATTGGTGCAGATTTTGAAATGTCATGGAAATCAATCCATGAAAAACTTGGTGCTAATGCTCGCCCAGTTCAATATCCAATCGGCATCTCAAATGAATTAAGTGGTGTCATTGATATCATTAAAATGGAAGGTTGGGACTTCACAGATGCTAAAAATCCAAAACAAGTTCCAGTTCCAGAACAATATAAAGCAAGATGTGAAGAATTAAGACAACAACTTATCGAAGATCTTGCTGGATTCGATGATGATTTCTGTATGAAAGTACTTGATGGTGAAGAACCAACAGTCGAAGAAATCAAAGCAGTTATTAGAAAAGCTACTATTGCTGGTCAATTCCACCCAGTTTTCTGCGGTAGTGCTTATAAAAATAAGGGTGTTCAATTACTTCTTGATGGTGTTATTGATTACTTACCTTCACCACTTGATATTCACCCAGCTAAAGGTACATTACCAGATGGTACAGAATACGATTGTATCCCAGATGATAACCAACCAATGGTTGGCCTAGCATTCAAGATTGCAACTGATCCATTCGTTGGTAGACTCGCTTATGTTAGAGTCTATTCTGGTATCTTGAAATCAGGCAGCTATGTCTTAAATAGCAACAAAGGTACTAAAGAAAGAATTGGAAGACTTGTTTTAATGCATTCTAACCATAGAGAAGAAGTTGAAGCACTTCACGCAGGTGAAATCGGCGCTATCATTGGTTTAAAGAATACTACAACTGGTGAAACACTTTGTGATGAAAACTTAGATGTTGTTCTTGAAAAAATGGAATTCCCAGAACCAGTTATCGAAGAAGCAGTCGAACCAAAAACAAAGGCTGACCAAGAAAAAATGGGTATTGCTCTTGCAAAACTTGCTGAAGAAGACCCTACATTCAAAGTTCATACAAACGAAGAAACAGGTCAAACAATTATCGCTGGTGTTGGTGAACTTCACCTCGATATCATTGTTGATAGATTAAGAAGAGAATTCAACGTTCAAGTTAACGTTGGTAAACCACAAGTTGGCTACCGTGAAACAATCAAGAAAGTTGGCGATTGTGAAGGTAAATACATCAGACAATCTGGTGGTAGAGGTCAATATGGTCACGTCGTTATTAAATTTGAACCAAACCCAGGAAAAGGATTTGAATTCGTTAACGCAATTGTTGGTGGTACAGTTCCAAAAGAATATATCAAACCAACTCAAGATGGTTTAATCGATGCAATGCAAAAAGGTCTTGTTGCAGGTTATCCAGCAATTGATATTAAAGCTACATTACATGATGGTTCTTACCACGATGTCGATAGTAGTGAAGCAGCTTATAAGATCGCTGCAAGTATGGCACTCAAAGAAGCTGCTAAAAAATGTGACCCAGTTATCCTTGAACCTATTATGAAAGTTGAAGTCACTGTTCCAGAACAATATTATGGTGATGTTATCGGTGATATCAGCAGAAGAAGAGGTCAAATGACTGGTGAATCACAAAGAGGTAATGCAAAAATTGTTGAAGCAGAAGTCCCACTTGCTGAAATGTTTGGTTACGTTACCGATCTTCGTTCCTTTACACAAGGAAGAGGTAGTTACTCTATGGAATTTGATCATTTCGGCGAATGTCCAAAATTCATTCAAGAAGAAATTATCAAAAAGAGTGGAGTTAACAACTAATTTTAGGCAATAATAAGTTTGATAAATATTGATTATCAAAATTTATTAAAGTAAAATATTTACATTGCGAAAGCTATGTATTCTAGGAGGAAAAATTACTTATGGCAAAAGAGAAATTTGATAGAAGCAAAGTCCATATGAACATTGGTACCATCGGCCACGTTGACCATGGTAAAACAACTTTAACAGCTGCTATCACACACGTTCTTGCTAAATCAGGTTTTGCAAAATCAATGGATTATGAACAAATTGATGCTGCACCAGAAGAAAAGGCAAGAGGTATTACAATTAATACAGCTCACGTTGAATATCAAACAGCAAAGAGACACTATGCACACGTTGACTGTCCAGGGCATGCTGACTACGTCAAGAACATGATCACTGGTGCTGCTCAAATGGATGGTGCTATCCTTGTTGTTGCAGCTACAGATGGTGTTATGCCACAAACAAGAGAACACATTCTTCTTGCTAGACAAGTTGGTGTTCCATACATCGTTGTTTTCTTAAATAAATGTGACTTAGTTGAAGATCCAGAACTCATCGATCTCGTTGAAATGGATGTCAGAGACTTACTCACAAAATATGGTTTCCCAGGAGACACTACACCAATTATCAGAGGTAGTGCAAGAAAAGCTCTTGATGGCGATCCAGAAGCAGAAAAAGCTATTCTTGAATTAATGGATACTGTTGATAGCTATCTCCCAGATCCAGTCAGAGATACAGATAAACCATTCTTAATGCCAATTGAAGACGTTCTCACCATCACAGGTAGAGGTACAGTCGTCACTGGTAGAGTTGAAAGAGGTACTGTTAAACTCAACGATCCTGTTGAAATTGTTGGTATCAAAGCTACAAAATCATCAGTCGTCACTGGTATCGAAATGTTCAGAAAAACACTTGATTACGCAGAAGCAGGCGATAACGCAGGTGTCCTTTTAAGAGGTGTTAACAGAGACGAAGTTGTTAGAGGACAAGTTCTTGCTAAACCAGGATCAATTACTCCACACAGCAAATTCACATGTCAATGTTACATTCTTACAAAAGAAGAAGGTGGTAGACATACAGCTTTCTTAAGCAACTACAGACCACAATTCTACTTCCACACAACTGATATCACAGGTACAATTACACTTCCAGCAGGCACTGAAATGGTTATGCCAGGTGATAACGTTACATTCACAGTTGAACTTATCCACCCAGTCGCAGTTGAAAAAGGTACTAAATTCTCCATCCGTGAAGGTGGTAGAACAGTTGGTGCAGGTACTGTTAGCGAAATTATTAAATAATTTAGCTTACATTACTAAACTTAACTATTTAAGAGCTCAGAAATGGGCTCTTTTTTTATTGTAAGATAGGCGAAATTGATCAATTTTATGCCGACTAAGCATGTTTTGAAGAGTAAATTGAAGAATGTACATCCTTTCTATAAAATTTGGTCCTTTACAAAATTTTAGGGTTTTGTAGGGTTTGGCAAAAAAATAATTTGTTGGCAATTTAGGGTCACCGAGTAAAATCGGTGCCCTTTTTGCTTAT
>CASFZJ010000011.1 GCA_949299165.1 uncultured bacterium
AAAAAACAATATTATCAGCATTAGGAATTACGGAAAAACAGTTACAAAATACCCTGAATAACTTCAACTCACATTTTTAGTATAAAAAGATAAGGTATTTCTCTCGCATAATGTGAATTTTGTCATATTTTTGGTATATAATATAAATCGTGAACTTTACTCCAGAAGAAATTAAAAAGTTAAGACTTAAAATGATGTTATCTCAGACCGAGTTTGCTGAATTACTTGGTGTAACTTTTGAGAGCGTTAATCGTTATGAAAATGGAAGAAGTAGACCTACTTTTAGAGTTCAAAGAAGACTAAGTGAATTATGTAAAAAGGTTTAGGAGGGAAAGAATAATGGCTACAAAACTAATGGATGCTGCTAAAAAGAATAAAGCTGACGAGTTTTATACTCAATTAAATGATATTGAATTAGAACTGAAGCATTATAAAGAATGCTTTAAAGATAAAACGGTTCTTTGCAATTGTGATGATCCATTTGAGTCTAATTTTTTTAAATATTTTGCGATGAATTTTAATTATCTTGGCTTAAAAAGGCTAATTTGTACATGTTATGATGGTTCCCCATTTGTGGGTGAGCAGTTAAGTCTTTTTGATTTTATGGACAATAAACAAATAGAGGAGAAAAAAACCGCATATAAAATAGAAATCACTGAAGTAAGAGATATAAATAATGATGGTGCTACTGATTTATATGATGTTGAAACCTTAATTAAAAATAAGAAAAATATTTTAACTAAACTTCAAGGAAACGGAGATTTTAGGTCGAATGAATGTATAAAATTACTAAAAGAATCTGATATTGTTGTTACTAATCCTCCATTCTCTTTATTTAGAGAATACGTAGCCCAACTTCAAGAATATAATAAAAAATTTATAATAATCGGAAACACTAATGCACTTACATATAAAGAGATTTTTAGATTATTTCAAGAAAATAAAATTAGGACTGGATATACGAATTTTAATGTGGGAATGTATTTTCTGGTTCCTGAAGAGACTCAGAACTATCATAAAATTATTGATGGCAAAAAGTATGTTAGAGTTTCCACTTCTTGTTGGTTCACAAATATGCCAGTAAAAAAGCATAATGAAATGTTAACTTTTTACAAAAAGTACGATGAAGAAAAATATCCGAAATATTTGAATTATGATGCTATTAATGTGGATAAATATAGTGAGATCCCTGACGATTATTATGAGTGTGTAGGAGTTCCAGTCACATTTTTAGATAAATATAATCCTGACCAATTTGAGATTATTAGATTTAGAAAAGGGAATGATGGCAAAGATTTGGTCTACATGAGAGAGAGAGAGTACAACCTTACTTCAGAATAATTGTTCGAAGAAAGAGGCTCTAATTAATTTTATGTTAGCTCAAGATTTTAATGTGAATCAAATCGAATATTGTAATGGTGAAATAGGAGTTCCAATTACTTTTTTGGATAAATACAATCCTAATCAATTTGAAATCATAGCTTTAGGTATAGTTGGGAGCATTAATTTTGCTGAAGAAAGAAAAATGGAAGTTTTAGATAAAGACGGTTTGCCTACAGGCAAGTATACAATTAACGCAAAAGGTACGCTTTACAGAAAATGGTCTAAAGAAATCGACGGCGAAAAACCTGCAGCTTTTAAAGATTGCGAAACTGGTGAGTTATATCAAAGCATTTATGCACGTGTGATTATCAAAAGGAGGGTGTAATTATGAAAATAGAGCTTCATGAAGTTACAATTAGGGAAATTACTAATGGTTATTTAGATAGCGGTGAAAATGGTGTTGTTGGCTATGATGGTAAGTTAAATATAAGACCACCATATCAAAGAGAATTTATTTATGATGAAGTTAAAAGAAACGCTGTTTTAGAGACTATAATAAAAGGATTCCCATTAAACGTAATGTATTGGGTAAAAAATGATGATGGAACTTTTGAAGTTATGGATGGTCAACAGCGTACAATAAGTTTTTGCCAATACGTAAATAGTGATTTCTCACTTAATAATAAATATTTTCATAATCTTACTGAAACTGAAAAAAATCTTATTTTAGATTACAAATGTATGATTTATTTTTGTGAAGGTACGGATTTAGAAAAATTAGAGTGGTTTAAAACTATTAATATTGCTGGTGAAAAATTAACAGATCAAGAATTAAGAAATGCTATTTATACTGGACCTTGGTTAAGTGATGCTAAATTAAAATTTAGTAAAAATAATTGTGTAGCTTATTTGCTTGCAAAAGATTATGTTAATGGATCTCCAATACGACAAGAATTACTTGAAAAGGCGATTTCATGGATTAATGGCGGAGATGTCGAAGGATATATGGCATTGCATCAACACGATCCAAATGCTAATGAGTTGTGGACTTATTTTAAAAATGTTATTGATTGGGTGCAAATGACATTTACTAAATATAGAAAGGAAATGAAAGGTATTGATTGGGCTGAATTATATAATAATTATCATCAAGAGACTTTTGATACTAGAGAACTAGAAAATAGAATATCGAATTTAATGCTTGATGATGAAGTAACCAGCAAAAAAGGTATATATCCATATGTTTTAGATGGCTTAGAGAAACATTTAAGTCTCAGAGCTTTTACTGAATTTCAAAAAAGAGAAGCGTATGAAAAACAAGGCGGCAAATGTCCGAGATGTGCTTCAATGAATAAACCAACAAAAGATAAGGTTTGGAATATTAACGAAATGGAAGCGGATCATATTATCCCATGGCACGAAGGCGGTAAAACAACTATAGATAATTGTCAGATGTTATGCAAAAGCTGCAATAGAGAAAAAGGAGGAAGATAGGTGAGTTGCTCGAACATTAAAATTATCATAACCGTAAAAGATGTTGATGAAGCCAATAAAAAAGTTTTGAGTACACCTAATTACGGGAAAGAAGATATACTCATTACAGATTGTTTAAAAAGGTTTCCTAGAAACACGGATAGAGCAATAGTTGCATTAAAAGTTGCACTTATTGATATAACCAATAATACTCGCTTAGGTCTGCATAAAAGGGATCTTAGTCTTTGCGACATAGTAGATAAGATACTCAGCATAAAAGATTTCGACGAACGTGTAAAAAATGGAGATCCTGAAATAGTTAATGAAATAGCCAAAGCAAATGGAAAAGTTAACTTATTTTCTTTTGCTAGTAAATATTGTTGTTACCACAATAAAAACTTATATGGGAATGATGATTATTCAATTTATGACACAATATTAAAGAATAATTTATCGAAATATTTTAATGACATAACGAAATCTCAAATTGAAAAGTGGCGAAAAAATTTTGACTACAAATCATATAATGACTATATAGGTAATAAATTAGATGAATTAGGAATACATTGTGCTTTTAGAAGAAGAAAATTTGATCATTTTATTTGGTATAACAATAGATAATTTATTTAAGTAAATTCTTATTAATTCTTTAAAAAGATTGAAAAATTAATACTTTTTATTGGTTTCATTTCTGTAATGAAATAATTAGAATTTAAACTCACGATTTTGCGTTATTAGTAGTACTAGCGAAACGGAGGGTGTCGCAAAAAGCCTCGATAAAATCCACATTATTTAAGGGTGTCGTTTCTCTAGTAGGGGTGTCGAATTGTATTAAAACGATAGTAAAGAGACAAACTACTTCAAACTGAGATGTGAACTTCACATCATCGTAATTATATAAGTCCGAGAAATCGGATTTTTTATTTTGTGTTGAAGTGGATTGAATTTAGGTTCGAACCAGTGGATTTTACATTTTTAGTTTAAAAGAAGATGGATAGTCAACAACTTTAAATTATTTAAGTTTAAACCTAATCTCTTTTAAATTTGCACTAAAAAAGTGCATATATAGCCAAATAACCCCAAAAAATTTAAAAATTTAAAAGAATTTATAATCTTGTTTGGAATGATATAAATCAGTATATTATAAAATTAGAGGTATAAAATTATGTCATATCAATTAAGCGAAAGCACAATGAAAGTCATCAAACTTGTAAACGAAGAAAAAAAGTCTTACACTAAACAAGAAATTCAAGAGATTAGTTTTGGTCTTTCTTTTGTTTACATTGGCATTCAATTAAAAAAGAATCTAAATGACGAAGAAAAAATGTTTAAGAAAAATTTAGAAGATGCAATCAAAGAATTAAATGAACACGCTAGTGAAGTTGACGTAGATTATTTCAATCATATGCTTTCTAAACTTTAAAAGTTTGATACCAGCATTTAAATTGCTTATCCATTATTTTTTTAATGTCCACTTGTCTTCATCACTTATAAATAATGCTTTTAAAGCATTACAAAGTAATAGATAAACTTCATTCTTATGTACTTTAAATGCTTTAAAATAGCTTTATATTCTTCATTTACATTTGTTATTGAAACGCACATATTATCGCTATTTAAAAAGAAGTGTACGCCTTTTAATAAAAAAGGCGAATTGGTAAATCTTCATAACGTAAGAATGCTTTAGTTTGTAAATTACTTGTCGGACAAATTTCTAAGAAATTCTTACTTTCTTTTAAATTAATCATCGTCGTATCCTTATCTTTTTGCTCCTACGCTATGACCGATGTGCCTTGCAACAAAATCTAATGCTTTTTAATCGTTTTATAGGCGCTCATTCACCTGTGTGGATGGTATAAGGTACATCTATTTTTTTAACTTCTTGAATAAGGGAAAATATATCTATAGGATATAAAGTTTTATGATAAAATATCAAAAAAGGAGCTGAGATCGTGCCTTTAACATTTCTTTCGCCTATAGAAAATTTTAGTTATATCATCACGTTTGGATGCGTAGCAATTATTTTTAATCTTCTTTTTCTTGTTTTAGGAACAATATTTATAATTAAAAAACCTGAACTAAATTATTCATTTGGATATCGAAGTGGGTTTTCTTTATCTTCTTCGAAGAGATGGAGATGGTGTAATAAAATATTTTTTAGATTTACGACTGTTTCTCAACCTATCTTCTTAATTATTAATATTATTATTTTTACTTTATCCTTAATTTATGAGTGGTCATTTGCTTGGATAACTATTTCTTTTGCAATATCAATAGGTATTTTAATACCAATCTCTCTTTTTATTGAAATTTATGGTAGGCACAAATTCAAAAATGAAGATATAGGACCAGTTAAACCATTAGTTGAAAATGAAAACTCAAAAAAACAAGAAATTGATGATTTTTTTAGTTAATTTAATAATAAGATAATGTTTGTGCTCTTTAGTGGTTTTTTCTAGCAGTATAACTTTAGTTTTTGATTTCCAAATTGAATGTTAATTTTTAAGTGGTTTATTTAAAAATTGCCTTAAATGTCACTGTATATGTCACTGTAAAAATTAGAAAAACAACGTTTATAAGGGAAAAACTTTTGTAGAAGTGTAAAATTCATGATACTCAAAATGTCACTGCAAAAACAAAAAATGAAGGTCTATAAAAATCTGTAGTTAAAAACATATATTGGATGGACCCTAATATTAATTAAGTCACTTTAAATAAGTTTAATTCGGTGCAAACCACCTTTTTAATACAATTAACAATCTTGTTAAACGCTTATTTATTATGTTTAAAATCTTTAATTAAGAAAAAATTTAAAAAAACTATTTTTAAAAAAAATTTTAAGCATATACTTAATTTATGATAAAAAAAGAGGGGAAACTAAAAAATAATTTTATCAATAACACTAAATACATTTATAAACTTCTTTTTAAAAGAAAACGAAGTTATATTTTTTGGTTACCATTTTTAATTTTAATAACTATTTTAATAACAGCAGTCACTACATTCTTACCTTCGACTATTGTATATTTAATAGAAAATAATTTTTCTTTAGAAAACTTATTATTAATCATTATAGGTTTAATGATAGCTCTATTGATTTTTAATGTTATTAAATCATACTTAGACAACGTAATTAAGATCGGTTATACCTTAACTAGAGCAGTGGATGGTTATACTATTTTGTGGGATAAATGTTTTGGCATGGATTATCAAAAAGCTGAAACAAAAGAAAATAAAGATAAATTTATGAAAGCCGAAAATGCTGTTGGATCAAATTATAGTGGTATCGAAGGGATGTATGTTGCGTTTCCGGAACTAATCATTTCATTACTTGGTGTTTTGATTTATGGAATATTAACAGCTTTCATCTCTCCTATCATTCTCCTTATTGTTTTAGTTGCTTTTTTTATCAATATTTTATTGATGTTTTTTATTAGAAAAAAAGATACGATTTTGCGGGATGAATATGCAAAAAACCAAAATAAAATAAGATATTTTTCAATAACTTCTGAGAACGAAAAAGCCGCAAAAGATATCAGAAATTATTCATTGGCAAATAAATTTAGGAGAATTCTGAATAGTTATGCAATAATATTAAAGAAATATCAAATTAAAATAAACTTCTTATGGTTTTTACCACCTTTTGAACTTTCTGTTTTTGCTTTGGTTAGAGATTTATGTTCTTATGCAATATTAATTTATCAAGCAATTAGTGGAACTATTGGAGCTAGTGAATTTGTTGCACTTTTAGCTTCTGTTACTGCTTTTAATAACTATGTCGATAAAGCAAGTTTAAGTATTGACGATTGTGCTCGTTGTAATCAAGAAATTACATATTTCTTAGATTATTTAAATACTACTAACGTTTTTAATTATGACAACAAAATTAATCTTGATGTTTTAAATAAACCATTTGAGATTGAAATTAAAAATCTTTCATTTAAATATGAAAAAAATGATGAATATATTTTTAAAAATTTAAATTTAAAAATTAACAGCGGAGAAAAAGTTGCAATAGTTGGAATAAATGGAGCAGGTAAAACTACTCTAGCCAAACTTTTGGTCGGATTGTATAAACAAACTGAAGGAGAAATTTTAATTAATGGCTATAACATTTCCGATTTTAATATAAATGATTATTATGACTATGTTTCAATTGTAAATCAGGAAGTTCAACCGTTAGCTTTTACTATTAAAGACAATATCATTTGCTCATACGAATTTGATAAAGACAAATTTAACAAAGTTTTGTTAGATTCCGGATTTAAAGAAAAAGTAGACAGTTTAAAAGATAAAGAAAATACATTTATCACACAAAATTTTAGTAGTAAAGGCATTAATTTAAGTGGAGGCGAAACGCAAAAAATGCTTTTAGCTAGAGCTATTTATAAAAATTCATCTTTTCTGATATTAGATGAACCTACCTCTGCTTTAGATCCAGTAGCAGAAGGTCTTTTATATCAAAAATATAATGATTTATGCAAAGATAAAACATCAATCTTTATTTCCCATCGACTTTCCTCTACAAGATTTTGCGAACGCATTTACTATTTAGAGAATGGGAAAATTATCGAAATGGGCACTCATGATGAATTAATGAATAAAAAAGGAAAATATTTTGAAATGTTTAACATTCAGTCAAAATACTATAAGGATGGTGAAGGAGAAAACGATGAAAACAATTGCTAATTTATCTAAAGTCTTCAAATTCGCTTATCAAAACAACAAGATTGTAATATTTCTAGCGATTGTTATAGGTATTATTAATAGTGTAATAAAATTTATACCATTAATTTTTAGCGAACAAATTTTAAATATGGTTTATGATGCTAAAAAATTTGAATTTATCGATATTTTTGCTGTCGCTTTAATTCTAATTATCTCTATATTTGTTGCAACTAATTTAAAGAATCTTTTAGATGCATATTTTACTTCTTTGCAAAGATCTATATATAACATGAGCGATGTTATAATTGCAAAAAGAAGTCTAACTTTAGATTATGAAATTTTGGAAAAAGAAGAAAACAAAAAGAAAATTCAATTAGCAAGAGATGGTCAAAATAGTAGCGGCGGGATAGGTTATTTCTTAGGAAACTTTAAAGATTTTTTTGATATACTTGTTACTTTCATCATAGGCTCAATTTATCTTGGAAGAATTTTCACGGTTGATTCAAACATAATAAACAATAATTTCCTAATGGAAATTGCAAATAGTTGGTATGGTGGTTTATTCCTTATATTAATGATTTTTTTAACATTCGTTATCAATATATTTGTTTTTAGATACACCATAAAGTTACAAAATGAGGTATTTTTGAAAAATGTCGATTTTAATCGTAAATTTTTATATTTTTATAGACTTGCTGAAGATAATGAATTCGGAAAAGATGCAAAAATATATGCATTAAAAGATGTAGTTTTGAAAAAGATGAAGACTATTGGGGTCGAACTTGATCGAAATTATTCTGGATTTGGGAAAAAATATGGACTTCTTAATGGAGTTATTGCAACATTTAATATTTTAGTAACAGCAGCTGCATATCTAATCGTTACTTTAAAAGCTTACTTTGGAATTATTGAAATTGGCAGCATTATTTCGATTGTTGGATCTATTTCTAACATTCTCGCATCTTTAACTCTATTACTCAGTGTTATTTCTAATATGTTATTAAATTCTAATTATTTGGTATATTTTTACGATTATGCAAATCTTAAAAATAATGACGAAACAGATTTAATGGATATAAACATGGTTAAAAGTCCATACGTATTTGAGTTTAAGAACGTTTCTTTTAAGTATCCTAATAGCGACGAATATGCGTTAAATAATGTTTCATTTACATTAGGAAACTTTAATAAAACAGCTATTGTAGGTAAAAATGGAGCTGGTAAATCAACGATTATTAAACTAATTGCTAGATTTTATAAGCCTTTAAAAGGCGAAATTTTAGTTAATGGAATTAATATTAATAAATTCAAATTTAATGAATATCAGAAATTATTTGCCATTGTCTTCCAAGATTTCACAATTTTTCCATTTACTATCAAAGAAAATATCGCTGCAAATTCACCTATTGATGAAGATAGAATTAAAAATAATCTTTCTGTTGTGAATTTCGACTTCAATAAATTTGAAAAAGGAATAGACACTTATTTATATAAAGATTTAGAAGAAGGAGTTGAAGCAAGTGGGGGTGAAGCTCAAAAAATGGCAATAGCTAGAGCATTATACAAAAATAGTGATTATGTATTCTTGGATGAACCTACATCTGCTTTAGACCCAATTAGTGAAGCCGAAATATATAATTTATTTGATAAGTTAGCAAAAGATAGGAAAGCGATTTATATATCTCATCGAATGTCTTCAACAAAATTTTGCGACAACATTATCGTAATTGATAAAGGTAAAATAGTTGAAATGGGCAATCACGAAGAGCTAATGAAAATAAATAATGGTATTTATAAAGAGCTTTTTGAAATGCAAGCGAAATATTATAAATAGAAAAAAGAGAATCTAAGTTAAAATTCGTATGAAATTTTTTATGGCACAAAAAAACAATATTAAAAGAACTCTTAAAGTTCACTTTCATAGTTATATCGCCAAAAAATTTCTAATTTTGTTTTAAAAAGCCGTTTAAAAGAAGAAGTAAAAATCCTAAACTAAAAGTTTTCCTAAATCATATTTTTAGAAGTACATTTAAATATAAGTTGTTTGAAATATATTTCGGTAGCTAATTAGCAAGTTTTAAATTCAGTTTAAAAAGAAATTAATAAAACAAGAAGGAATTTGGAATTTTGATTTTCCGTATTAGAATAAAATTAAGAATAAGCCTATATTATGTTTTAATGTTTTCAAAAAGATAAATACTGATAAAATTATTAATGTTCAACAAGGAGATTATATGAAAAAGAGAGCATTAATAGTTGCACCTATCGCATTTAGTTTACTCGTAGGATTAGGAGCTTGTGACAATCAAGGGCAAGGTGGAAATCCAACGACCGATAAAGTTACAAAATCACTTAGAATAGATACAGATAATGTTAAAAAAGATTATTTTGTCGGCGAAGATTTTACTAGTTATGGTTTAAAAGTTTATTTGGTTGAAACTAATTCCGAAAGTAGTAATGAAAAACTTTTGAGTAGAAATGAGTACTTTTTATCTATAGAGGATGGAACGAAATTTGAAGAAGAAAGCGAGAAAACAACCGTTACTGTAACTTATGGTGACGATTCTTCATTAACCGCAAGTTATGATATTACAGTTACAAAAGTTTTTACTTTAGAAGAAGTTTTTGCAAACTACCAAAATAGTAAAAATTATGTGTTTAACATTGCAACGGAAAATCTCGATACAAATGAAAAAACAAGCGAAAGAATTATTTTCACTGAAAATGCCGTTTTTTACGATAGCATTAATGGAGGCTTGGCCTTAGATTTAGAAGGCAATATTTTTAGTTTTTATTTTAAAGACAATGGATCAATTAGGCCTGGTAAATCGCAAGATTTTGATTGTTTATATGTTGGAGAAGGTTTAAAACCTGCAGTTTGGTCCTTGAAAGATTTTGATTATGCACCGGTATCTTTAGAAGCGCCAAATGATGATGGTTATTATGCGATAAATCAAAGTGAAAATATCGCTGTTGTATGGCAAATGATGGGTTATTATCTAGTTAGTTATATGCAATATAAAGCCGATGTAAAAGTTAATGATGATGGCACATTGAAGTTTGTTGCCGAAATGAAACCACAAGCACAATATGCTGAAGTTTATGCATCTATGAGATCGACAATTGATGTTTCACCTATTGGTGAAGGTTCTATTGCAAATATTGAAGAATATATTAAATCTGGAAAATCTTCTTACGATGATTTTGAAAAAAATATTGAACTGTCAAATAGGCTTGATGAATTAAAGGCAAAAAGAAACTACACAGTAAAAGTTAAAAGTAATAATCTAACGGTCGGTTATGAAGATGTTGATAGAATAATTAAATTTACTGAAAATGGTTATTACGAAGATAATTTATCAAACGACCCAAGTTTAGATTTTGGCTATTTTAACTATCAAAATAACGTTGATAGTTCAACTGTCTTAAATGAAGTTTACTATTACCAAATTAGCAATGGTGATATTGTTGCAAAAAGCAAATATCCTAGCTTAAAGAATTATTGGAATTTATTTAGTGGTGTAAGTAAAACAAATTCAGATGTTTTAGTAAGCACAAAGCTTGAAGATGGAAGATTCGAAGTTTTGGATTCTGAAAACGTAAATGCTTTAAGTCTAGCAATTAACCCTTATCTTTTTAGTGGTGTTTATACTGATGATTTGTTTGATGAATTAATTGTTAAACTTAACAATGATGGCGGAATTAGTTATGACGTTAGTTATGGAGATTATGGTTCAGTATCTGTAACCATTAGCGATATTGGAACAACTGAAATCGAAGGTCTTGAAGAATTCAGAAGTTCATTCGAAGGTTTATAAAATTTTAATTTATGAAAAAGACTAGATTTTTGCTTCTTTTTTCTTTAATTTCGCCTATATTGAGTTCGTGTAGTGAAGAGACTAATAAACCACAAGAAAAACCTGAACCAACTCCACCGGTTGAACTTACTGAAGAAGAAAAAAACAAAGAAACATTACAATACACTTTACCTTTTTTAAAACAATCATTTGCTTTAAATGGTAGTTTTGATAATGGAGCTCAAAAGTTTAATATAAGTTATATTTATCAAATGTCACCTACCGAAACTAGATATAAACATTTTGAATATTTAGGAGAAGATGGAAAACCAAATGGCCAACAATCTTTAGAAATTTATTTTGAAGATCAAAATGGATATGCTAAAGCCTATATTGTCGACCCAGATAATACTGCAAAAGTTGCTAATGTTACATCCGCTTCAACAGGACAAGAATTTTTATATAACAATATATTTAATAATCCATTTGCTAATATAGAAATTGATGATTTTTCTTTTGAAGAGGATAAAGCAAATCTTGATGAAACAAAAATTAGAGATTTAATAGACTCAATTTATGGAATCAGTAATGACTATCCTGAATATCCAAAGGCTTATTTAACCTTTAAAGGGGATGTTGTTGATTCGCTACATTTAGAATTTGCTTTTGGTGAAGCTGATATTAGTTATGATTTAAAAATTAGTGATATTTCTACAGCAAAAGTTGAAGATATGTCTAGAAAACATCTTCCTCAACATGATGCATTAGATGAAGCTCTTCAAAAATTATATGATCATGAAAATAAAGAAGAGAAGGATTCTTTCTTACTTAAAATCGATCAAAGTTTGAATCCAATGATGTCATCAACAAGCGCTAATGTATACTTTTTAGGCGATTCAATCTATGTTGAAACATTGCCACCAAATATTCAATCAGCAATTTATGATGATATGTGGTTAATGGTTGATGATAGAGGTTTAATAACTCAATATAACTATAATATGATGGAAAACGCTTTTACTGCAGGAAGTCCAACAAGTTATATTTATGAAGATTTATTACCTGGCATTTTTAAAGGAAATATTGTTAGCGAAGTTTTTGATTATATCGGGGAAAATAAATACCTTGCTTGTCGCGATGTTTTAGCGACAATTGGAAGTGAATTTGTAGGCGAGTTTTTTGTTAATTTAGATGGCGTCGGTGATCAATATATCGTTGAACTAAACGAAAACAATGAAATCATCGGGGTTGAATTTGCATATACCAAAGTATTCAACATTCAAGGTAAAGTTGAATATTTAGATTTTGGAAACTTAACTGTACCAGAATATATTTTGTCCACAAAACCAAGCATTTAATCTTGGTTAAAAATAATAATGAGGTATCAATATGGGGAGAAGAAAAATTAAAAATGCGTTAGTTTTAGCCGGTTTATTAACTTTTTCACTTGGCGTAGGCACATTAACAAGTTGTCAAGGGGAACAAGCTGTGAGTTACCCAACAGTGACCATAGGCACTAATGTAACGGATGGATTGGATTACTTAAGTGTAAAATTGTTTGATATTTCAGGAGATGTGCCTAGGGAACTTTCTTTTGGAACAAGCATTCCTACTGGTTTAAAAGTTAGAGCTGTAATTGATGTTAAACCTGAACATCAAGAAAATTGCATAATTAGTGATATTAAATTAAATTCTAAGCATTTAGATACAGCAACTGACAGTGCTTATGAATTCGAAACTGTTGAAGGTACAAATGAAATTACAGTTGAATTAGATGTCTTGCATTCAATTACTATAAATGCTGATGGCGACACATATGCGGATGTTTTTGTATCTGATGATGGAACAAAAGAAATTGCAAAAGCTAAAGCCGGAACTAAACTTTATGTATATATCCGTAATAATAAAAAAGAAGTAAAAGAAGTTAAAATTAATGATTCTACAATTGTAAGAGGAAATGATGGAAGATACGGTTTTACAATGCCTGATGGAAATGTAACTGTTTCTGTTATTTGGGGTGAAGAAATAAAGGTAACACATACTATTAGGGTTAATCTAAATGGTGAAGTTACAGCTAATGGCGCGGTAAAGGTCACAAATAGCAAAGGTGAAGATGTTGCGGTAGGTAAAGTTGGAGAAACGATTACTGTTACTGTAAATCACACAAAGTACGTTTCCGAACTAAAAGTTAACGAAAGCGTTGTAAAAGAGAGTGAAACAAGAGGCGTTTATACATTTGTAATGCCAGATAAAAATGTTACTATCGATATAAGTTGGGTAAACACTTCATCGCTTTCATTAATTTATAACGAAAGTGAATTTGAAAGTGTTAAGTTAATTAATAAAGACACAAAAGAAGAGACAGAAATCAGTATTAAAAGAGCTACTCTTGACGTTGGCGAAGAATATACACTCATTTTAGATGCAACTGAAACTTATAGTGTGACAATCGTGGCTTTAGATGGCAGTGAAATTAGTTATGTTGAAGCTGATGGAGGCTATACGTTCACTGTATTAAAAGATAGTAGTACGTTAAGTATCACAACAACTGAAATTAAGTTGGCTCATAATATAAATTATAGTGCTTCTTCAAGCGAAATACCTGCAGAAAACGTATCTTTTTACGTAAATAATATTGCTGTTACTAGTGCAAAAGAAGGTGAAGTCGTAACTATAAAATTTGTCGCTGGAAAAGATTACGTTATTACGGGAGTTTATTTTAACGGTAAAGCAGCAACAAAGGTAACTGAGACTGAATGGACATTTGTTATGCCTGATGAGGTTGTAACAATCATTGCGACAACTAAAACTACAAAAGGAGTTTTAACAGTAGTTAATAATGGTAAAGTATCTTATATTAACGAAAGTAGTGATGGCTTAATAGATTCAAAAGGACAAAAAATTGACATTACTAGTGGTAGTGCTATTTTAGAAATTGGCGAAACTTATACATTAACTTATTCATCCGCCAAAGAGAATTTCGATGTTTCTGTTGCTGTTGAAGGAGCAACAGTCCTTTCTTCTTCATATGATCCAGAAACAAGAAAAGGTAATGTAATATTTACTGTTAAAGGCGATTTAAAAGTTATTGTTTCTGAAAAAGAAAAAGATAAGGTTTATAGTAAAGTTACAATAACTTCCTCTGTTAGTGATGGTTTGAATTACTTAGATTATTCACTTACAGCAGGTGAAGGAGAAAGCTTAAAAGAAATTATTTCTGGCGAAGAAGTAGAAGTTGGAACGATTGTAACTTTAAAAGTTAACGTAAAAGAAGAAAATAGTGAATTCGTTTCAATTACTGCTGTTAAAATTGGAGAAACAACAATTCAACCAGAAACTGATGGCTCTTACGTTTTTGAAGTTCAAGAAGACACTTCAGCTATAACAATCGATATTAAAGTTCTTGGAAAAATTACTGTCGATACAGGGACTGAAATTGTTTCTGATGGTGCTATAACTTTAACAAATAAAGATAGTGAGGAAATTTCCTTCGCTGATGTTGGAGAAGAAGTTACTGTTAATATCAAACATACAAAAGCAGTTGAAAAAGTAACAGTTAATGGAACAGAGGCTACTTTAGTTGAAGAGGGCGTTTATAAATTTACAATGCCAAGTGGAGACGCAAAAGTAACGATTGAATGGTCGCAAAACGTTAAAGTTAAATTAGAAGTCTGTTTAACTGATGTAAGTATTGATTTTAGGAATGTTGATGATAATGGATTAACATTAGGTCAAGTTAATATTGATTGGGCTAACTATACAGCTAATTTAGAAATTGGTCAAAGATATGCTTTAAGATTAACGCCTTATTCAGGCTATCAAATTGATTCTGTTTTAATTGATGATGTAGTTATTAAACCTGATTCCAGCAATGGCGTATATTATTTTGTTTGTGAAGATACAACTTCTGTCATAAAGATTAATACTTCTGAAGTTATTGTTGGAAATCTTTATAATATATCATTTGATGCTGGTGATTCTGGAGTTGACCCATCAACAGTACGAATTCAAAATATCGATAATGGAGCTCTTGTAAATCAAGGCGAAGAAGGACATACTATTTGGGTATTTTTTGATGATGTCTACCATGCGCCAAAACATGTATATATCAACGGAGTAGAAGCTGTCGATATGAGTAGTGGAATGGGCACAACTTGGCAATTCATAATGCCTGCTGAAGATGTAATAATCACTTGTGATTTAAATGAAGGTGAAGAACCTGTAGTTGGAGAGAATAAATTAACAATTATCAATAACACTGGCGGCGAAATTATTAATGCAACCGCCGGAGATGGCTTGTCTTTAGGAACTGGAGGAATGATGACTCCAATTCAACTTGTTGATTACTCTGCCGATTTGGAGGCTGATAAACAATATACTTTATATTTTAGTAGTTCTCTCGAAAACATCGAAATAACAACGACATCTAATATTAAAATTGATTATGAAGATTTTGTTGGTGGTGTAGGAACATTAATTTTTACATATTCTGATGGACCTGCCTGTATATTGTTTGAACCAGGAATGAGTGAAAACGAATTTAGAATGATAAACTTTGTTGGTTCAAATATTATTGGTGGTGGTGATGGTTTGTTCCCTTTGAGCGCTATGGGCGCAAGTATTTTAAATGTAGATGAGAATTCTTTTAATGGTACTTGTTTACTTACACCTGGTGAAACATATATCTTTTATTACACAATTAATGATTTAGGCGGCAAAACTCCGAATGTTACCGTTGAAGGTGAGGGCATTGATGTAACTACAAAATCTTATGATGGATATGGCACTATTCAATTCTCTTATACTTCAGGACTGGTTAAATTTGTCATTGAGCTCTTATAAAAACAAAACGAAAAGATGGGAAAAATTTCCCGTCTTTTTAACTATAAAAATTGCAATAACCCAATTTATTTGACATAATCATATAGTGTAATTTTTGCTTGTTTTAAATTAATTTAAAACAATACTTAGTAAAAGGAGAATGGTATGTTTAATAAAAAACTTTCGTTGTTGTTTGCTATTTCTGCTTTTGGTTTTATAGTTTCATCTACCATCACGGGAAAGGATAGTAATTTTAATTTTCCAGTTATTAAAGATGGTGATTACATTGTTCTTTTTAAGGATGGAAAAAATATCCAAGATTTTAAAAATGAAATTTCTATTATTTCTAAAGATATTGAAATTAAAGAAGTGTATGGTGGCATTGTAAATGGAGCTCGTATCAAAGCTAGTAATTTTTACATGCCATATTTAGAAAGTCTAAATAGCATTTCTAAGATAAGTGAAAATAAATATCATGAAGTTAAAGTTACAAATACGCAATCTATTTATGATTCTTCTAAAACTTTTTATGAACCACTTACAAATAATTCAGTTAAAGAATTAAACATTCCTGAAAGCAATAAAGGCGGTGAAGGAACTCTTATTGCTATTTTGGATTCATCTTTTTCATTAACGCATGAAGCTTTTACTGACTTAGACACTGATTTAAAGAAGAAACTTACTAAAGAGAAAGTGGATACAATTGTTAAAAGTAGTGACTTTAGAGCGAGAAATCTCGATCAATATTATTACAACGACAAAGTTCCTTACTATCATGATTATGGTGGTGATTTAGGAATTGGCAATAGTCCTATTAATGAAGACAGCAATGTCGCCAGTTTAAATTCAAACCATGGAATGCATGTGGCTTCAATCGCAACAGCAAATGGTACATTTACTGGAGTCGCTCCAAATGCTCAACTTGCATTTATGAAGGTCTTTGGCGATTATAGTGATGGAAGCCAAGGATGTTTTGATAGTATGCTCGTTAGCGCATTAAACGATGCTTACTTACTAGGGGCAGATGTAATTAATTTATCTCTTGGCGCTGCTTTAAATGAATTTGAAGATAGTCCTGTTTATGCCGTTTTAGAAAGACTTGAAAATGAAGGTGTTACTGTTTCTGCAGCTGTTACTAATGAAGGTAAGGGCTTGTGGAAAAATAGTGGAATTTATGCTTATAACACTACCGAAGTTGTAGAAGATGGAGTTATTGGCTCATACGCTAGAAGCGACTCTGTAACCGGTGTTGCTTCATACAATATTTTTGATGATAATGATGGAACCTATGTTTCTAGTGAAATTGCTATTGGTGAAGATACGATTTATGGTGAAGACCAATTAACAAATGTTACAAATAACGAAGTTCAATATAAAAGCGAATTACATTTTTATGATTTAATTCCTGAAGGTCAAAAATCTGTTAAATTGCCTTATGTTATTGTCCCAGGAGTTGGTTCAATTCAAGGTGATAAGGATACAAATACTCATGAAGTTCTCGGAAATGATTATGAAGGTTTAAATGTTGAAGGAAAAATTGTTGTTGTCAAAAGAGGAAGAATTGAGTTTTCTACCAAAGTAAAAAATGCTAAAGAGCACGGAGCCATTGGTATTATTGTTACAAATGACTCAGGACTTGGCGATATCTCTCGTTTTGACTTATCATCGTTAGCCCAAGAAAATTACATTCCTGTTTTTTCTGGAAAACAAGATGATTTTGAAAAATTAGAAGCAGCTGAAAATAAAGAAATCACTATTACGAAAACATTAATCAGTGATTTTAGCACTAATGGAACAACAGCTGATTTAAGAATTGCAACTGAAATTTCTACACCTGGACAAAATGTCGCTGGAGCAATTAATATCCCATTAACTGGAACAAAACAGTTTATTAATAATGGATATGCTTATATGTCCGGCACATCAATGGCGGCTCCAAACTATACTGGTTCTATTGCTTTGATATTAGGAGAACAAGACTTCGCTGATGAAGAAGACGAACTTGCGTATAAAAAGAGTTTAGAAGCTCGTACAATGACAACTGCAAAGCCTATTTTCCAAGCTAACGGTTCTCCAGCAAGTGTTAGAAGACAAGGAGCAGGTTCTTTGAATGTTTCTAATTTGCTATCTTCTAATCAATATTTAACCAGCGAAGACGGAAAAGGTAAAATAGAGCTTAAAAACAATTTTGACATTGCTTCAGGAAAAATCAAATTTAGCGTTAATTTAATCAATGAAAATAGTGAAAGTGGTTCTTATAAAGCCAAACTTTATATCAGTGCACCTGAAATAACAGAACTAGACAAAGAAACGTACCCTAAATTTGGCGATGTAAAGCTTCAAACTATTAAGAATAAATTGGTCGATACTTATGAATTTGATGTTGCTTTAAACGGGAAAGAAATTCAAAAAATTGATGTTTCATACGATCTAAGTGATGAGACCAAGAAATATTTAACTGAAACTTTCGAAAATGGTAATTATATTGAAGGCTATTTAATGCTTACTCCTAATCAATCTAGTTTAAATGAACTTTCCATTCCTTATCTTGGTTTTTATGGAGATTATAATAAACAAGATGCGGTTGAGCCATTTACTTTTGAGAGAGAAGAAGGAAAAACCTATGCATCTGATTTATTAAACAACTTGCTTCAAGTTACTGGAGCACAAAAAGAAAATGTTAATTATAATTCTTTAATTGGTGTTACCGGTAATGATATTTCAACTTCAAAAACGGATGATATTTTCCTACATAATGTTGATCCAGCGAAAGAGTTTACACCTATTTTAAATCGTAAAATTGGAGACACTTATCATCTTTATGCAGGCTCTAGGGGTTTGAGCAACAATTTATACATTCAGCAATATGTTTCAAGAAACGTTAAGAGTAGTAAAGTGACATTAACGAATGAAGCAGGAGAAGATGTTTATGTCACTCGAATGAAAGATTCACTTATTGCTGATGAAACTGATACTAGACTTTATAAATCTTTAAGCACAGTTTCAATTTTCTCTCAAAATTATCTTGCTGCTCATAGAGCATATGCAATTATTAGATTAAAAGACCGTGTTAATGGGCAAAACTATGCAGACGGCACATATAAATTAAAATTTGAATATGACTTATTGAGTGGTGATAAGGATACAAAAGAATATGTTCTTCACATAAATGAAGACCCAGAACCTTATGATTTTATTGAAGCTTCTTTTGTTGACAAAGATGTTTTAACTTTAACATTTAATAAGGAAATGTTTGAAGTTAAAGTTGCTGGAATAGATGCTACTCTTGCGCCAACTACTGATGGTAAATATACTTATACGTTTTCATTAAAAGAACATGATCTTACCGTAGAAGATAATGTTTACATTACATATGTGGGCGAAAATTATGGTGAAATTTCTGGGATCCTTGCAGAAAATGGTAATGGAATCATGTGGAGTAAAACAGCACAAGATGGCGGTTCCGTTGCTTTGCAATCAGCTGAGTATATAGATCCAGAAAATTCGATTAACGGAATCCAATATAGAGTCAGTTATTATAATAGAGCGGATCAAAGATTACAATTGCCACGTGATGCTTATATTACTATTTTTTCTGATTATGATTCATCAACCGTCAAATGCTACCGAGTTTCAAATGGCGAATTAAAAGAAATGGAGAGTGCTGACTTAAAAGGAGCAACAAGAATTAATCTTGATGGGGTTGATACTTTCATTTTAACTGGTTCTGTATCTGAAAAACCAAGTGACCCAACAGAACCACAACAACCTTCAAATGATTTAACATGGTTGTGGATTACGCTTGGCACTCTAGGTGGCGCCATAATCATTGGTGGTGGTGTAATTTTGGTTTATTTAATCGTTAAAAAGAAAAAATAAGAAACTTATATTTATTAAATGTAAATAAAATCGAAATCGGTTTAATGATTCAATTTTAAAAAAATATTCTGCAATTCTTTACTTTAAGTTCAATTATTGCCTCTAGATTTTTAGAGGCAATAATTTTTAGCATCTTCAATCAGCTTAAATTAATATGTTTTTTAAGTTGCTTATAGTCCTTTATTTAGGAAAAATTTTTAATCATTGTTTTTACAACACTTGACTAGTTTCTTATTTTATCTCTTGAAGAATAACCGCAATAAATGTAATTTTTTTAAATAAAACATATTATTAATATTAAGATAATATTAAGGAAATTAATGTTTATTAGATTCTAAATTTACAAATATTCAATTTGTTTTACAATTTTTAAGTATGTGAATAAGAAAGGAGTTATTTATGCACAAAAGAAAATTATTGTTTTTACTATCTTTTGGCGCATTAGCTTTTACTGTTTCTTCGGTTATTGCTAGTAAAAATGCCTCATTTGATTATTTAAATGTTAAAGATAGCGACTTTATAGTACTTTTTAAAGATGGCAAAAGTATACAAGATTTCAAAAATGAGATAAATTCAATTACAAGCGAGTATGCTATTGTTAAATCTTATGATGGAATAGCAAATGGCGCTATGATTAGTGCAAACAATTCGTTGGAAAATGTTTTAAAATCATTGCCTTCTGTTTCATTCGTTAGTGAGAATAAAGGATACACTTTAAAAGAAAACGCTGTTTATGATTCAACTGTTACTTTTGAAGAACCACTAGAAAATAATTCGGTTGAAACAATGCATGTACCGGAAAACAGCAAGGCAGGGGAAGGCACAGTTATTGCTGTTTTAGATTCTTCTTTTTCGGTTGAGCATAGTGCTTTCGCAAATCTTGAAAAAGATGTTGAAAAGAAACTTACTCAAAATAAAGTCAACGAAGTTATAAATAGTGAAAATTTTCATGGCAAAAGCGGGAAATTCTATTCCGATAAAGTTCCATATGTTTATGACTATGGTGGAAGTGTAACAATTTCAAGTGATGGAAATAGTTATACTTATAAAGGCGATGATAACGTAGAAAGTCCAGCTTCTCTTCATGGTATGCATGTTTCATCAATTGCGACTGCTAATGGTGCATTTACGGGTGTCGCTCCAAATGCTCAGCTTTTATTTATGAAAGTTTTTGGTGATGTTGTCGGTGGAGGAAGCGGCCAATTGTGTACTGACGACATGATTATTGAAGCTTTAGAAGATGCAGCTGCTTTTGACGTCGATGTAGTAAATATGTCATTAGGCAGTGACTTAAATGATTTTACAACTGATAGTGCTGCCTATCAAGTAATTGAAAAGCTTGAAAAGAAAGGCATTACTGTGGCTGTTGCTGCCGGGAATGAAGGAAAAGGAACTTGGAGTAATAGTGGAGTTTATGCTTTCAATACTACCGATTTTGTTGAAAATGGTGTTTTAGGAAATTATGCAACAAGCGATTTTGCCACTAGTGTTGTTTCAGCAAACGTTTTTGATGATTCTACTTTAACAAGTGAAATTGCAGTTGGTGACCATACAATTTATGGCAGCGATCAGCTTGTAAATTATGTTGGAATGGAAGAAGGCAGTGAATAT
The DNA here is from genome assembly GCA_949299165.1 of uncultured bacterium. Classification (GTDB taxonomy): domain Bacteria; phylum Bacillota_I; class Bacilli_A; order RFN20; family CAG-826; genus Onthovivens. Next base: position 21,573 of record CASFZJ010000011.1, read on the forward strand.
GAAGAGGAACATCCTTTCTGGAAATTAATTCCTGAAGGAAAAACTTCTGTCGCATTAGAATATGTTTTGATTCCAGGGTATGGCTCTATCAACAATAAAGACACAGAAACTGGGGAACAATATGGAGATGATTTTGCTAATATCGATGTAAAAGGTAAAGTAGCGGTCATCAAAAGAGGTGGAATAAGTTTTTACCAAAAAGTTCAAAATGCTAAATCAAAAGGCGCAATAGGTGTAATTATTACAAATGACACTGGTAAGGGCTCGATTGGGCGTTTAGATTTGTCTGATTTAGCTGTCTCTAATTACATTCCTGTTTATTTAGGAACTAAAGAAGACTATGACGCTTTAGAAAACGCTGAAAATAAAGTTCTTACTATAACTAAATCACAAATGAGCACATTTAGTAGTGATGGTGCTTCTGCTGATTTAGGCTTACATACCGAGATTGCTACTCCAGGTCAAAATATTGCTGGTGCTATTAATACGCCAATTGATGCTGATGATTCTAATAAAGAAATTTTACATGATGCATTTGGGTATTTATCTGGTACTTCGATGGCCACACCAAATTATGCTGGTGCAGTCTCTTTAATCTTAGGCGAACAAGATTTTGCTAGTGAAGATGAAGAACTTAAATTTAAAGATACACTTGAAAGTAGAGTAATGACAAACGCGACTCCATTAATTCAAGCGAATGGATCACCAATTAGTCCTAGAAAACAAGGTGCAGGTTTAATAAACGTTGAAAACGTACTTAAATCTAATTTATATCTTGAACATGATGGAGAAGGTAAAGTTGAACTTCATAATGAAGAAAATATTAAAACTGGTAAAGTAGATTTTGATGTTACTATTCATAATGAAAGCGCAAAAAGAGGAACATATAAAACAACTTTATATGTCACAGTACCTGAATTGACTACAATGGATAGTGAAACATATCCAGAATTTAAAGGTATTGAATTCCAAACAACTAATAATCAGATTTTAGAAAAAGTTACACTTCCTGATGTTGTATTAGGAGGAGAAGAAATTCAAACAATTAGTGTATCTTACGAACTTACAAGTCAAGACAAAGCTTATCTTGATGAAAAGTTTGAGAATGGTACTTATGTTGAAGGATTTGTTGTTTTAGAGCCAACTGAAACAACTAGCACAGCTTTATCAATTCCATATATGGGATTTTATGGAGATTACTTCAAACAAGATGCTGTCGAACCATTTACTTTTGAAAGAGAAGAAGGAAAAATTTATCAATCCGATTTATTAAATAATTTGCTTGAAGTAACTGGCGCTAAACTTCCTGAAGCTAATTTTAACTCTTTAATCGGAGTTACAACTGGTGGATTAGAGGGTATTGACATGGAAGAAATTTTATATAATACCGTTGATCCTTTAACAAAATATTATCCAATTCAAACAAAACTCATTGATGGAAAATATCATTTATATGCCGGAGCTAAAGGAATTAGTGATACTCTCTACATTCAACAATTTGTAAATAGATCTGTTGTTGATAATGATGTTACTCTAACCAATAATGCAACTGGTCAAGTAGTTTTAAATGACCACATGTTTGACTCACTTGTAGGAACTGATGGTGTATATAATCTTTATAAATCAAACGCTTTAACTTCTCTTTTTGCTAATCAATTCTTAACAGCACATAGGGCTTACACAATTATTCCTTTAAAAGATAAAGATTCAGATTCTTATTATCCTGATGGAGAATATACTTTGAAATTTGAGTATCAACTTGCAAATGGTGATACAGACGTTAAAGAATATATTTTACATATTAGTGAGGATGCTAGTGCACCAGAATTTTCAAGTGTTAGTTTTGTTAACAAAGATGAATTAACTTTAACATTTGAAAAAGAAATGTTTAAAATTCAAATTTCAGATAAAGATATTCCATTGATTTCAGAAAAAGATGGCAAATTTACATATAGCGCCAAATTAAGTGAACTTGGTTTATCTCTTGAAGATAATTTACTTGTTTCATTTATAGACGAAAACTATGTTCCAATGTATGGGGTTATTTCTAAAGATGGATATGGCGCAATTTGGAGTGAAGAATTAAGAAGCGGTGATGAAATTTCATTTAGGCAAAGCGAATATGCTGGTACTGTCGTAGGTACACAAATTCAAATTTCTCGTTATAACTCATCCGGACAAGTTCAAAGTGTTCCTTCAACTGCAACCGCGACTATTTTCCATAACTATGAACCTTCTTCTGTTAGCGTATTTTCTTTATTTGGGGAAAACCTTTCAAAAGTAGAAGCAGTTGTAAACGAAAACACAATTACCTTTTCATTAGAAAGTGGAAAATTGTTTGTTATAACTGGTAATGCTAAAAAGGAAGATGAGGAAGATCTTACGCCTCCAGAAGAACCTCAAGATTTAACTGCATTATGGATAACAATTGGTGTTGTTGGTGGTGTTATTGTTGTTGGAGGATCTGGTTTAGGAATATTCTTCTTTCTTAAAAAGAGACATTAAAAATAGATAGAGTGCTTTTGCACTCTATCTTTAATATTTAATTGCTTTTTATTAATCTTTTATATATAGTTAACAAATATGAGCGAAAAAAAGAAGAAATTTAGCATTTATGAGATATTAAATTTAAGAAATCTTATTTATTTCTTGGTTTCTATAGTCTGTGGAATTGGAATTTTTGTTATTTTTTGTTTAATTAAAAATGTTAGTTTTTCTTTATTAAACTCTTGTGATGGTTTCTTTGTTGGAGCCTGTGTCTTAATTGGTGTTGGTATATTACAATTAGTAGTAAATCAGGGCACCTTTGATGTTATTGCAGTAGGTTTTTCAAATTTATTTAGCGTATTTAAAAAAGATGGCACTAAAAAATATGACGGAATCTATGGATATCAAGAAGCTAAACAAGCTAAAAGAAAGCAAAACAAATATAATCGGATACCAATAGCTTTTGCTGGACTGCTTCTATTGATAGTGGCGCTTATATTAAGAGCGATTTATCAAAATTCACTTATATAACATTAAAGATATTATGTTATTTTGATGATTTCACCGCTTATTTATACGATATAGTTAGAAGAATTCTGACTTTAACATTAAGATAACATTAAGATTTATTTAACAAAACAATAATTATCTTTATTGATAATTATAGTTTATATATTGATTTTCAATCAAAAAGGAGGAGACTTTATGAAAAAAAGTTCTAAAAAGTTATTTACATTATCTGCATTAATCCTCTGCGGTGCATTTACATTAGGTGGGGTTGCCTCTTGTGGAGGCGGCGATGAACCAGGACCAGATCCTAAGCCTATTGTACCGGTAGATGGTCAAATTGCAGTAAAAGATGAAGGTGAGACTAGTCTTAGCTTACCATCTCATTTATTACTTGAAGCAAGAGATGCAACATACTTTTCACCATATGTCGTAACAGTCGGTGAAGATAATTCAATTTCGCCTCTTTCAAGTGGTGGCGATACGTTAATGGTTGCTGGAGGAAAAGCAGCATTATATGCATATAATGTTCCAGAAGGAAGTAAATTAACAGCTTCTGTTACAACTCCAATGGGTGCTAAATCTGATGCAGTAATTCTTTCTGCTGATGGAACAATTACAGCTAAAGCTTCAGTAACAGAAAAAGTTGATTGTGTTGTTACACTTTATGCAACAGATCCAACATCATCTAAACTTTATGCTGGCGATAGCGGAACAATTACTGGCCAACGAGTTTATAAGAAGAGTGTCAATATTTCAGTTATTCCTAAAGAACAATTAGCATCTAATACAATTGAAACGTATGGTACTTTAGATGTTAGACAAAGAAGTGAAGTTACTTCACAACTTGAAAAATATGCTCTTAAAAATGGTTTAACAGGTGTATCTATTTCTGATAATGGTGGATATGCAATGTATAGTGATCGTTTAAGTGCACCTTTACTTGATACCGATAATTATCTTGCTGGTTATGGTTTCGGTACATCAATGTATGGTGAAATAACAGCTGATTTAGCAAAAGAAGAAACTGTTGCATGGAAGAGATATTATCATGATCAAATTACACCATCATCTGACCCAGGCTCAGTAAATTATCTAGATAGTGATCTTGCAACTGTTAATGATTTATATTCCTATATGGCTGCTGGTTATTGGAAAACTGAACTTAATAAAACTAATGATGAAACTGTTTATGGTTTAAACCTTGCTAGATCAAAACCTATACCATTAAATATGGATAAAAAAACAGGCTTAGCAACAAAATGGAAAATTCCTGTTTGGGTTGGTGGCGCTTCAACTGATGAATCAAAAGGTGTAATGAAAGATCTTACTTTTAGAACATCTTCTAAATCAAAATTTAGTAAATATAACAACACTTATATTAAACTTGAAGACTACTTAACACCATTTAAACTTCTTGCTACTCAAGCAGTTGGTTGGTATAGAGGCGCCGAACAAGCAGGTGAAAGTACAGTAAATAGACAAATTAAAGGGTTTGCTAACTACTATAACAATTCTGCAGAGTTTACTTCTCTTGCAAGCGATGAAGAATTTTCTTCTTCAGTTGGTGTTAGCATTGATCACTCTGATAATTCTATTACAATTGAATTTAATGGTGGATTTACACAAGATTTTGCTGAATATCAACTTGACAGCTTATGGTCTAATCCTATTTCTGAAGAATTTGTTAAAGAAATTGGCGGTGGAGATGTAATCAAAGGATCTCAATATTTTGGCACAAACGCAACTACGGGCGGTTTAAAAGGATTACTTGATACCTCTTTATCTGTTGGCCCTTATTATTTAGAAGATTACGTTTCAAAAACAAGAATTGTTTTTTCTAGAAATGATAAATGGTTCATGACAAAAGATACTGCTGGTAGAGATATTTATAAGATTCAAGGTTATTATATTGGCGTTAACTCAGCAATGGAACAAGATTCTACAGCAGCATTTACAGCTTGGGAAAATGGATATGTTGATGCAGCTACTTTAATTGATGAAAAATGGGAACAATATGAAAACGACCCACGTAAGAAATCAGTTTTAGGTGATAATCAACAAAAATTCACTTTCAATAGAATGGATAAATGGCTTTGGGATCAAAACTTTGGCGAAGGAGGAGCATGGCAACAAGCATTTAATCCAAAACTTGAATCAACTTGGGATGTCAAACCAATTGCATCTAATGATAGTTTCTTCTATGGCTTAAATTTAGCTGTCGATAGAGAAGGATTTGCTGAAAAGTTCCATAGAAATCCATCAATTGACTATCAAAACCCAATTGCAAAAGTTAATCCTGTTACTGGTGAGTTATACAATAAATCACCTGAACACAAAGCAGCTATGGAATATGTATATGGAGACGCTTTTGATGATTTAAGCCTCACTACAGATTATGCTATTACATATATGAGGGCTGGTATTGTAGAAGAGCTCGAAGCTGGGCATTATGATTTAGGTACTGGAGCAAATCCTACAGTTGTAAGTCTTGGCTTAGGCACAATTGATGATGTTTACTATAGAGATAGAGTCGCTGTTATTCAACAAAACTGGACTGATGCATTTAATGCAGCTGTAACAAGCTATAGAGATGAAAATGGTAAAAATCCACTTGTTGATGAAAATGGTAAACCAAGAATTACATTTACGTTAAGTTGTACTTATGTTAATAATGAAACATCTCAAAAAGACTTAATTACGAATGGTATGTGGACTGGTAAATATGATATTCAATATGCATATTTAATTAGTGGTAATGCATACGATACTATTAACAATATGGATATCTTAATGTCTGATAAGATGGGAGGTTTCGAACTCAACTTTGCTTCAGATACAAGATTACCTAGTGGTGATATCTATTATGATGGTAAATACTGGTCATTCAATTCTCTCTGGAGTGCATGTAATGGCGGTACTGTCTTAGACTCAAATGGTATGGAAGTTTCTTCTATTCTTCAAGGTGTGGGTCAAGTTGGTGGAAAAGTTACATCTAAAACAGTAGGTACTGGCGAAGAAGCTACCACATTCTATTCAATTCCATTTGTTATGGATGAAGTAGTTTCTGGATTCAAAACTGAGGTTATTATTAAACCTGATGATTCTGATTATGGAACAGATGCTCCTTACTATTTAAGTAATGATCAAAAATACTATGTAAATGTTTTAGATTCTGGTGTTGTTGATGAAGCTAAAGGAGTCTATGCTGTAACAGTTGATGACTATGCAATATTCCCTGGTCAAGCTGTTGGTGGTCCAGAAGGAACAAGTTTTGCTCAATTCTATATCACTTATAGAGTTGTTGGAGAAAATGGCAATACAGCCTATCTTGAAACAGCAATAGGCGTACTTTGGAATTCAACTACAGGCGAAATTCTTGAATAATTGTTTCAAACATCGTAAATAATACCTTATAATATAATCCAAGGGTAAAACCTTGGATTATATTTGTGTTTATAATAATTAATTTAGACACAATTTATTTATCTTAATATAAATAGTTTTGATTTTAGATTGAAAATATTTATATTTATATAAATTATTTAGAATAGGAGATAAAGTATGGGAAAATACGTCGTTAAACGTCTTTGTTTTATACTTGTTACCTGTTTTATTGCGCTTTCTTTGACTTATATATTGCTTAATTGTTTAAAGATCACTCCGATTATGAGCAATAACCCTGGTCAAATTTTGGCATATTATAACAATCAAGTTCAGAAAGGATTTGCTGTTGTTTTAACTGAGCCAAGTGATCAATATGGTGAATTATTAAGTCAAGTTACTGCTGGAAGCGGAATATCAGAAGTAACATATTATTTTTATAGTCGTCCAATTATGGATCGATATGTTAGTTGGTTAAGCAACGTCTTATTACGTTGGGATTGGGGCGTTTCTAATTCTTTTAGTGTTAACCAACCTGTTTTTGATATTCTAATTGGTAGATTACCAACAACAATTTCAATAAACATTATTAGTGTTTTAATATCTGTCCCTTTAGGAATTGGTTTTGGTGTTTTATGTGCTCTTAAAAAAGATTCAGTTTTTGATAATGTTTCCCAACTTATTATTATGGCTTTCATATCAATTCCTGGCTTTGTTTTAATTTCTTATTTGATTATGGGAGCGTATACAACTGATTGGTTACCTCCTTTCTGGCCACAAGACACTGATCCAATGGTTAAAAGAGTAGCTGGTTATATCATTCCTGTTGCAGCTCTATCAATTGGTTCGATTGCTGGATATGCGCGTTTTGTTAGAGCTGAACTTTGTGAAGTTTTATCAAGCGAATATCTTTTACTTGCAAGAACTAAAGGTTTAACTCGCGGTCAAGCAATTTTACGTCATGCTTTTAGAAATTCGATGGTTCCAGTTTTACCTTCGGTTGTTAGTGAATTTATCGCTATCCTTGGTGGTTCGATGATTCTTGAAAATTTATACAGAATTAATGGCGTCGGTCAACTTTATATTGCTGCTTTTAATGCTAGAGACTATGACTTACTTATGGTTGATATGGCTTTTTATACCATTATCGGATTAGCTGCAGCAATTGTTGTTGACTTATCGTATGGATTTATTGATCCACGTATTAGAATGGGGGCAAAGAAATAGTATGGTTGAAGAAGGAAAATTTGTTCTTAACGAAGATACTGGTGAAGTAATCGATATCAAACAATCAGATTTTGAATTTGTCCATAAAGACAAAAATATTCATGATGTCAAATTTAGTGGTAAAGCGACTACTTTCTTTAAAGATGCCATGAAACGTTTTGTTAAGTCTAAACCTGCTTTTGCTGGCGGTATTATTGTTGGCATCTTAATCCTTATGTCAATAATTGTCCCAGAATGTACTAGCAATGTTGGTGCATTTAATGTTGACAGAAATTCAGCTGGTGGTGATGTTTCTGAAAGACTTATTCAGCCAAAATTATTTCCAGCTGGAACTGGTTTTTGGGATGGAACAATAAGAAAAAACGATATTTTATTTAATGAAGAAACTCAAACTCCAAGTGGTTATAGAGAAGGTTCGTTTTCTGATTTAGTAACTTATGAAAAAACTGTCGATTCATCTGGAGAATTAGGAAAAGGCGGCTATATAAATGTTTATTGTTTAGATAGCAATAATTTAGGCAACTTATATACTAATGAATACATTAAATTTGATCTAAGCAATAACTATAATCTTGATATTGAATTACTTAATGAAGAAGTAAGTGGATATGCAATATCCCCTTATAGAGTTTGTCTTGAATTAAACGAAGAAAATCCAACTAGATATTATCTTACTGATAATGGTGGAGAAAACTTTGTTAATGGTACATCTTTTAAGGTAAGCATTAATGAAGTCTTAGCTGGTAAAATTGAAACTAGTGCCGAACCTTTTGAAGCTTGTGTTAAAATTGAAGTTCAAACTCAACCTTCAAATAGAGGCAATATCTTAATCAAAAGTATTTCTCTTACCAGCGATACTCAAGATGAAGAAACTCAAATCAAACTTGCAAATTATTCATTTGATGATGCAAACCAGGCGCTTTTAAAGAAAAAAGAAGATGCTGGTTTTTGGACAAGTACAAGTGGCAAAACAGCCTATAAAGTTAATTATACTTACTGCAGTTTCTTATATGACCAATATGAAGATATTTATGGAATTAAAACATATACTTATACAAACAATGGTCTTTTAGATTTAGAAACAAAAGGTCAAATTACATTACATTTCAATGATGAGATGATTTTACCAGCAACTAAAGATCCTGAAGTTTTAGCTCAAAGATTTGAAATTACAGGAAATTCACCTATCGCCAGGATTGTCGAACAAGTTGGTGATGCAAAATATAATGTTTTAACTAAATCTTATGAAGGCTATACTCTAGTTTGCGAAGTTTATGGCTATCGTTTACTTGGATACGATTCAATGCCAATTTTCCTTTTTGGGACAAACACTAATCGTAAAGACTATTTTAAATTGATTTTCACAAGTTTAAGATTCTCATTCCTTTTAGCAATTGGTGTTAGTGCAGTTAACATTATTTTTGGTCTTATTTGGGGATCGATTTCAGGCTATTTTGGTGGATGGACAGATATTTTAATGGAAAGATTCTGTGAAATTTTGTCTTCTCTTCCATCAACTGTTATCATCACTTTATGTATTCTTTATGGTAAAGAATGGAATTGGGGTGATATGAGTGATATTATCGCTCTCATGGTCGCCTTGTTTATGACAGGATGGATGGGTGTTGCCGCACGAACTAGAACGCAATTCTACCGTTTTAAAGGAAGAGAATATGTTCTTGCAAGTAGAACACTTGGAGCAAAAGATACACGTTTAATCTTTAGACACATTTTACCTAACTCGATGGGTACAATTATTACAGGATCAATCCTTATGATTCCTAGCGTTGTTTATACTGAAGCTAGTATTGCTTATCTTAAATTAGGCTTACAAGGTCAAAATATGTTTGGTGTTATTCTTTCTGAAGCTAACGCTTATTATCAAGGCGAAAACACATTTATCCTTATTATTCCTACTTTAATTATGGCTTTCTTGCTTGTTTCGTTTAATTTATTTGGTAACGGTCTGAGAGACGCGTTTAACCCACAACTTAAAGGGAGTAACTAATTATGGCAGAAAATAAAGAAGTTGTACTTTCGGTCAAGAATTTAGCTATTTCTTTTAAGACCGATAGAGGTATTGTAAAAGCTGTTCGTGGTGTTTCATTTGATTTATATAAAGGGGAAACACTTTGTATTGTTGGTGAATCAGGTAGTGGAAAATCTGTTACCAATAAAGCAATTATGGGTATTAGCGCTGCAAATGCAATTATTGAAAATGGTTCAATAATGTATGAAGGTGAAGATTTAATTAGAGTTAGTGAAGAAGAATTCCATCGTATTAGAGGTCATAAAATTGGAATGATTTTCCAAGACCCTTTAAGCGCTTTAAACCCAGTTATGAAAATTGGTAAGCAAATCACTGAAGCTACTCTCATTAATCGAGATATTTTAAAAAGACATTTCCGTGAATTGATTTCGAAAGAACTTGTAAAATATCGTAATGCAAAAACTAACTATGCATATGATCTTGAGTTAATTAATAATGAACTTGAATTTATTAAAAGTAAAACTAATGATTTTAAGAAGTTTTCTAGAAAACAAGAAAAAAATGCTGAAGCAATTGAAAAGTTAGTTAATGAAATTAATAAAGAAGTTAATGATTCAAAATCAAGAACAAAGAGTGAAATCGAAAGACTTGATAAAAAAGAGAGTAAATTGAAAGATAAAATTCAAAAATTAAATCAAGAAAATGAATCTGATTTAAAGAAAAAGATTGCAGAAGTTGAAGGAAAAACAAATTCTACATTACTTAATGAAAACAAATCGTTCTTTGAAAAAGCAGAACAAATTCATGATTGGAAAGAATATTTTGAATTAAGAAAACAACTTTTAGTTAACTTATTAAAAATAACTAAAACAAGTTATAAAGAAATTAAGCCACTTTTAAAACGCGATTTAACTGAAAGAAAAAAATCAGCAAAAATTAAAAATAATGAGTATGCTAAAAAACTTGAAAGTGAGCATCTTGAAAGAAGAGCGAAACTTGAAAAGGAGCTTTCTAATACCGAGAATGAACTTAAAGAATTTGTTCAATCTTTAACTGAAGAAGAAAAAGCAAAAATTGAAGAAATAAATACTCATAATGCTCTCGCTAGAAAAAAATCGAAAAAAGCCAGTACCAATATTAATATTTCAAAAACAACACATGATGATTCATTGGTTATTTTAAAAACTGGTATTGAAAAATATGATAACCTTTTAGAGAAAATTGATGAGGCTAAAAAGGCGATTCAAAAAGAAAATGAAGATTATATCAATAGCACAAAGATAACTAAAGAAGAAGCTAAAAGAATGGCTTTAGAAGTCATGAAAGAAGTTGGAATTCCAATGCCAGAAAAGAGATTTAAGCAATATCCATTTGAATTCTCTGGTGGTATGAGACAAAGAATTGTTATTGCAATTGCTTTAACTGCTAATCCAGACATTTTAATTTGTGATGAGCCAACAACCGCGCTTGACGTTACAATTCAAGCTCAAATTCTTGAACTTATTAATAAACTTAAAAGAGATAGACATCTTTCATGTATTTTCATTACACACGATTTAGGTGTTGTTGCTAATATGGCTGATAGAGTTGCTGTCATGTATGCAGGTAAGATTGTTGAATATGGTTTAGCAAATGAAGTTTTCTTCGATCCACGTCATCCATATACTTGGGCTCTTCTTTCATCTATTCCTGATGTTGATTCAAAAGAAAAGCTCGAAGCAATTCCTGGTACTCCACCAGACATGTTAAATCCACCTGAAGGTGATGCTTTCGCTTTAAGAAGTAAATATGCAATGGCAATTGATTTTAAATATGAGCCACCATTTTTTAAAGTTAGTGATACACACTACGCTGCAACTTGGCTGTTATATCCTGGTGCTCCTGAAGTTGAAATGCCACGTATTGTTAAAACTCGTATAGAAAATGCTCTTAGAGAGAAAAAAGAGAAAGAAAATAAGGAGGCTAATTAAAATGGAATTAAATGAAAAAGAAGAAAAGAAATTAGAGTCCTCAAAAAAATCATTGCTCTCACAAGACGTTAAAATCTATCAAAGTGTTCAAGAACCTGGGGTTGCTATTGGTAAAGACGATGATGACAAAAGCGAACACACTGTGGAAAGTGTTGATGAACTTAAAGATGAAACTGACCACAAAAAAGCGCTTTCGTATATCACTAAGAAATGTAAATTTAAACAAGAATATGTTGATGACCATATTATTTTAAGTGTAAATCATTTGAAACAATATTTTTCATTCGGAAGTGGATTTTCAAAATACAAATTAAAGGCTGTTCATGATGTTTCCTTCCAAATTAAAGAAGGCGAATGCTTTGGTCTTGTTGGTGAATCTGGTTGTGGAAAAACTACAACAGGTCGTTCGATTATTCGACTCTATAACATTACCAGTGGTTCTATTTATTATAAAGGTTATAGAATTGGTGCCGGTAGTAGGTGGAATGAAAAAGAAATAAAATACACTAAAATTAGATATAAGCAAAAAGTTAAAGATTTAAATGCTAAATTAGCCTCTGGAGAAATTACTAAAGAACAATTTGACAATGAACTAAAAGAAGCTAAAACTTATCTTGAGAATGTCATTAAAGTTCAAAAAGCAAAAATTAAACAAATTGAATATGATGATAAACATGCTGGAAAGGTCCACGCTGTAAATATTGATAGTTTGCTTTTACCTTACAAAAAAGAGATTAATGAAGCTAAGAAAAAAATAAAATCCGAACTTAATAGTGCTTTAATTGAATATAATAGCAAAATTAAATCGTTAAAAGCTGATGCAACATTGAAACTTAATGATCAAGCGTTGAGCCAAGAAGAAAAGAAAAATACGCAAGAATCGCTTAATGCTTCTTTAAAGCAAGAAAAAGAGTTACATTCTCAGAAGAAAGCACAAATTAAAGCCAATTATTCAGAAACAGTTAAAAAAGCAAAAAATAGTATTGCAAGAGTTAAAAAGGAACAACGTATTAACAGGAAGAGAAGTTTGATGCAAGAAATTCAAATGATTTTCCAAGATCCAGTTGATTCTCTTGATCCTAGAATGACAGTTGAAAGTATTATTTCTGAAGGCTTGCAAATTCAAGGATTCCATAACAAAGCGGAAAACCATAAAAAGGTAGTCGAAGTTCTTGAAAGAGTTGGGCTTATTGAAGATTATGCTAACCGTTATCCACATGAGTTCTCAGGTGGTCAAAGACAAAGAATTGGTATTGCTCGTGCCTTAGTTATGAATCCAAGACTTTTGATTTGTGATGAGCCAATTTCAGCACTTGATGTTTCTATTCGTGCTCAAATTATAAATTTACTTAATGATTTGAAGAACGAAATGGATCTTTCGATGCTATTTATCGCACATGATTTATCTGTCGTTAAATATTTCTGCGATCGAATTGCGGTTATGTATTTTGGTGAAATTGTTGAACTTACCACAAGTGATGAGCTTTTTAAACATCCATTACATCCATATACAAAATCACTTCTTAGTGCTATTCCAAAGCCAAATCCACTGACTGAAAAAGAGAGAGTTAGAATTGTTTATAATCCTCAAAAAGAACATGATTATTCAGTTGAGAAACCTAAGATGGTTGAAATTCTCCCTGGACATTTCATTCTTGCTAATTCTGCTGAAGTTGAAAAATACAAGAAAGAAATTGAAGAACTTGATATCAAACATGCTGAAGAAGAAAAAGAGGAAAATGAACATATTTCTAATGAAAACTTTGTAGATGACCAACATTCTGATGAAAATATTTCTTCATCTAACGATGTAAAAGAAAAAGAGGGTGCTTCGGATGCTAGCACTGAACCTATTTTAGAAAATAGCACTACAAAAAAAGAAGAAATTACAGAAATAGCCTCTCAAGAAAGTGAAACTCTTTTATCATCTAATGAGCAAGAAGTTGCTTCTAATGAGAAAATTGAAAAATTAGACGAAACAACTCAAGAAGAAGCAAAAGAAGAAAAAAATGAAGATATTTCTGAAGAAATCAAAGTTAGTGAAGAAAGCGAAATCGATGCATCCGAAAAAGATATTGAAGAAGAAAATAAGAAAACCGTTGCAGAAGAGGTAAAACCTGTTAAAGCTATAAGAAGTAAAAAAGGTTCTTCACGAGTTAAAACTTCAAAGAAAGATGAAAAAGAAGTTTCCGATATTCTTCAAAAGCAAAGAAATGGGGAAATCAAGAAGGTTTACCATGTTAAGAAAGTTGATGGCAGATGGGAAATAATGCTTAAAGAGGGTCTTAAAGCTATTAAAACTTTTGCAACAAAACCAGAAGCAATTGAATATGCTAATCAATTAGCTAAATCTCAAAACGGAACAGTTTTAGTCCATGCTTCTAAAGGAAAAAATAAAGGTAAGTTTACTAAATAATTTTCGGTTGTAAGTTAAAATCTTAATAGAAAATATTTCTACATTTAATAAGTTAAGTACTTCTAATTCCCAAATAAATGGCGGCTAATTTTGCCGCCATTTATTCTTAAGAAATGCTTCGACTGAAAAAAATGAAATCTTAATTTTATATTTGAATCACTTCAAAGCATTTGAGTGAATTTCACGTGAAAATTTATTTAAAATGAATAATTTGTGATTAACGTTGAAACATTTTTTTGATAATATACCTAGACTAAAATTATTCGCATTGTATGATGTAAGAAGAAAGGAGTGAGAAAATATGGCCTCAAAAGTTTTTAAAGTAATTAAAATAACTTGCTTATTACTTGCCGCTATTTTTGCAACAATTGGATCGTGTATTGATGAAACACTTTTTGTCGCACTTGGATTTGTTGGACTAGTATTAGGATTAGTTGCTTTATATGTTGGTATCGTTTTAACTTTTGGCGCCAAAAGACAAACTAGAGGAATTGGCTATGCACTAGTTACAGCATCTATAGTTGCAACATTTGGTGTTGAACTATTCAACTTAGTTGAAGGCGGAAAACTTCAAATCGGTGATGTTTTTGTAGTTTTAGCTTTAGTTTTAACTGTTGTTGTTTTTGTTTGCTTAGGTTTATTAAAACTATTTACATCTGAAGAAAGTACTACTGAAAACTTAGATAAACGTGTTGAACTTTTAAAGAGTTATAAAGACATGGTTGCTGAAGGTTTCTTGACTCAAGAAGAGTTTGAAGCAAAACGTGTTGAGCTATTAAAAGTTAAATCTTCTAAGAAAGACAAATCAACAAAATAAGTATTAATTAAATGGCGGAAAACCGCCATTTAATTTGTGAATAAATTGTTACCTTCCTAATAAATAATTGCTTTATTTTATTAACCGTGAAAATAATTTCAATACTTTTCACGAAAGATTTTAGAAAAGTAATTATTACTTGAAAAATAACTTTACGAAATTTTTGTTTATTATTTCATTTATTATTCAGCATAAATTTTATGTTGACAATATTTATCAAGAGTATATACTTTTAACGAAGATTGATAGAGGCGCAATCAAGATTAGTAACTTGCGGAGAAGGCGTTCATAGAAACAAGCGAAAGGCGAGATTGCCGAAACAATATCTAGGCATAGATATTGATTGGGCTATAGGAGAAGATCCTTATAGACTCCTAGAATTTTCTAGAGGCGCTATCGGTGTGACTTGATTTATTAAGATTGCATCGAGCGATGCAATCTTTTTTAAATTAAGGAGCATTTATATGAAAAAAGGGAAATTTTTCGGCTTTTTTCTTGTTTTACTTGCAACCTTATTCTCATCAAGCTTGATGAGTTGCGGAAGTGAAAATGTTGAACAAGAAAAGCTAGTAATTGGAATGGAGTGCGGTTATCAGCCGTTTAACTGGACTGTTCAAATTGAAAGCGAATATACTCTTCCAATTGATGGAACAACTGAGTTTGCAGATGGATATGATATTCAAGTTGCAAAATATTTAAGTAGGGACTTAAATCGAGAAGTTGTTATTAAACGTATTGTTTGGGATAGTTTAGTGCCAGAGCTTAATTCTGGAAATATTAATATGATTCTTGCAGGTATGAGTTCAACTGCAGAAAGAAGAGAATCAATTGATTTTACTGACCCTTATCTTACTTCTGATTTAGCATTTTTAGTAAGAAAAGATACAGTACCTAGTGGAAATAGTGCCGAAAACCCAATGAAATATGAAGATTTATTAGAGTTATTTAAAGGGGAACACTTAATAAGTCAACGTGGAGTAGTTGGTGATGATTTTATTGAAAAATATTTTACTGGAGTTGATCCAACTATCATTCATAATGATCCACTTGCAACTTATCCACTTGCGGCAAATGATGTTTCACAAGGTACATCTTTTGCAATGCCTGCTGAACTTCCAGTTTGCGAAGCAATGGTTAATATTGACCCAAACAAACTAGGAATTTTATATGTTGATCAATCATTTTTAGAAGAAAGTGATCTAGAAGGTTTATCGGTTTCTATCGGGATTAAAAAATGCAATGATGAATTAAGAGAAACTCTTAATGAGTCTTTAAGCCGATTATCTAGTGAAGAAAGAGGCAAAATGATGGGGGATGCTGCAAGAAGAAGTGCTGGAAATTCGACTCAAGATAATTCAACTTCCTCAACTTTATTTGATTTAAATAGAGCTCGGGATATCTTTGTTAATAATTTAAATTTAATAGGTGCCGGAATTTTAGATACCATCATTCTTGCTATTTTTGGAACAGGAGTTGGTTTACTTCTTGGCATCTTTTTAGCTTATGGGAAAAACGCCAAAATTAAAGAGACTGATAAAGCGATTTTGAAAACTTTAAAGGGGTTTTGCAGGGTTTTTTGTCAAATTTACTCTGTAATTCTTCGTGGAACACCGATGATGGTTCAAGCTTTAATCTTTAAATTTGGATGCCAAGCGCTAGGTCTAAACTGGGGAAATATCTCTTTTGGAGGAGGAGAAATTTCTAATTTCTTTAATGGATGGTTTATTGCAGGTTTAATCGTTATTACGCTTAATACGGCAGCCTATATGGGTGAAATTGTTCAAAGTGGACTAAATGGCGTAGACAAAGGACAAATCGAAGGTGCTAGAAGTTTAGGTATGTCTTCATCTCGTACATCTTTTTCGATCATTCTTCCTCAAGCTTTGAGAAATGTTTTACCAACGATTGGTAATGAACTTATCGTAAATATTAAAGATTCTTCAGTTTTAAATGTTATTGCAGTTACTGAACTTTATTATCGTATGATGAACATCGCCTCAACAACGTACGCTTTTTTAGAAGCTTATCTTATCTTAGCGATTATCTATCTTCTTTTAACTTTACTTGCAACAGGTATCTTAAAACTTATTGAAAAGAAACTTGATGGCGTTAAATTCTCATTTAATCCATTCAGATTTTTAAGAAGAAAGGAGAGTTTTTAAAGATGGATACATTATTAAAAATTGAAAATTTAGCTAAATTTTTCGGGACAACTAAAGTTTTAAAAGATATTTCTTTAACCGTAAATAAAGGGGACGTTATCTCAATTATTGGACCAAGTGGTAGTGGAAAATCGACCTTTTTAAGATGTTTAAATTTACTTGAAGAACCAACAAGAGGCAAACTCACTTTTTTAGATAAAACTTATTTTAACATCACTAAGTGTAAAGATGATTTTGTAGATTACGAAAGATATCGTGCAGCTTCTGAAGACTATAAGGAGCGTCTTGTTGAAACTGAAGATAATTACGCTATCTACAAAAATAAATTAATTGAAGATAAGACCAATAAAGAATATAAAGAAAAATGCAAAATTGCCAAAAAAGAATACGACAAAGTTAGAAAACATCCTGTCTTAAAAAAAGACTATTTTGACAAAAGTGCCTATGAAGAAGCGATTAAATCTTCTCCATCTTTTTCAATAAATACAAAAGAGATAAATGAAATTAGAACCCACATTTGCATGGTTTTTCAACAATTTAATTTATTTAATAACTATAATGTTTTAGATAATTGCATTATTGGACAAACTAAAGTTTTAAAAAGAAAGTATGAAGAAGCTAAAGAAATCGCGATTAAAAATCTAACTAGTGTAAATATGCAAGATAGAATGAATTATCGTATTTCTGAGCTTAGTGGTGGACAAAAACAAAGAGTTGCTATCGCTAGAACCTTATCGATGAATCCTTCAATTATTTTATTTGATGAACCAACAAGTGCACTTGACCCTGAAATGGTCGATGAAGTTTTAAATGTCATGAAAGAGCTTGCAAGTCAAGGCATGACAATGATAGTTGTAACTCACGAAATGAATTTTGCTAAAAACGTTTCTAATAAAGTTGTCTTTATGGAAAATGGATACGTTGTAGAAAGTGGGAATCCAAAAGAAATTTTCGAAAATCCTAAAACTGAACGTTTAAGAGAATTTTTGAAAATGGATAAATGAAACACCTCTTGCACAAAAAAATTCAATTTGAAAAGATTTTTTAAAAAATCTTCAAAAAATTTAAAAAAATTTTTATCTTAAATAATGCGATTAAATTCGCATTTTTTTGATTTTGAAAAAAATATTTTAAATTTTCTTAAAAATTTTTTTAACATTTTTCGAATTAACCTCCTTCGTATTAAGTGAAGGGGGATAAATTCCCTCTAGTTAAAATGAAACTAAGGATAAAGGAGGTGATAGCTAATTATGTTTAAAGATAATTTAAAGATTTAAAAGAGGAGCAAATTTAACTTCTCTAAATAAAGTAGTGATTTGCTCCCTTTCAAATCAATGCTTTAAAGAAAGGAGGTGGTTATTATTGACCTAACTTAAAGTAAATCTTTAAGTAAAGTAGGATTGCTTATCCGAAAACAATGCTTCTATTCGTTGGTGGATAGCTAAACGATGCAAAAAGGAAGAAGTGAGAAATCACAAAGCACGTATTAAAAAAGTATCAGCTATCAAATATTAGTACGGTGGTCGGCACCGGATTTCAAGCCTTTATGAGATCACTAAAAGTACAATTAAGTACTGATCAATGACTGAGGAAGCTCAAACGGAGATTTAAATAAAATTTGTGAGAGCGCTAATGTAAATTATCGAAAATCAAACCAATTTTGCTTTTTACGAATAATTTAATTGGTCGATTAATTTTGATGTCAGTTAAATTAATAACAGCAATATTATCTCCAAAAAAGTAATTTATAAACGTATTGGCAGGGTAAACATTTAAAGATGTTCCCGCCACTATGAGGCAGTCAGCCTGTTGTAGGGCGATTAACGCCTTAGTAATGGTCATATCATTTAATGGTTCCTCATATAACACAACATCAGGTTTTACAACTCCGCCGCATTTTGTGCATAATGGTAAATTTCCAAGACTCAAAAACTCATCTAAACCATATTGTTTGCCACATTTTGTACAAAAGTTGCGATGGATTGAACCATGAAGTTCAATAACATTTTTCGAACCTGCGAGTTGATGAAGTCCATCGATATTTTGAGTAATAATAGTTATGTCTTTGCCAGACCTTTCTTTATTAGCTAAATATTTGTGAGTTATATTAGGTTTTGCGGATTTATTAATCATAAATTCGCGATAAAATTCAAAAAAAGTTTTAGTATTATTTTCAAAATAATGATGTGATAACATCGCCTCGTAAGGTTCGTCGTATTTGCTTTTTAAATGATACAAACCATTTTCACTACGGAAGTCAGGTATTCCACTTTCTGTTGACACACCAGCTCCGCCAAAAAATACAAGATGCTTAGACTTATCAATCATCTCTTGAAGTGTTTTTATTTCTAATTCGTTTTCCATATTTTTATTATAAGAATTTAGCGAAAACACTTAAATTAATTTATTTAAAATGTGATAATTAAGTCCGTGGCATCATGGCGGAATTGGTAGACGCACTGGTCTCAGAAGCCAGTGGGGCAACCCGTGGAAGTTCGATCCTTCTTGGTGCCACCATTTAAATGTTTTTTTAAAAAAATACAGAAATTTGCAAGAATAGTTCCGTCGAAATTTCCGACGGAACTAGTAAATTGTTTTGGATTTTTAATTATTAGATTTTAAAGAACGCAACGAACGTATGCTAAACCGAATCTGAGATAGTTATTTGCACACAATTTTGAAATAATAAGTATGCTTTAACGGTAAATTATTAATTACAATTGTATCTATAATATTAAAAAGAGTTACGGATATATGATTATATTTAAACAAGGAAACATATTTGATTCTAAATGTGAAACGTTAGTCAATCCAATCAACTGTGTTGGTGTTATGGGTAAAAGACTTGCACTAGCCTTTAAAAATAAATTTCCTAAAATGTATGAGGTTTATAGAAAAGATTGTTCTTTAAATAAAATTAAAGTCGGGAAAGTCTATCCTTATTACGAAGATGGAAATATAAGAGTCTTAAATTTTCCAACTAAAGTCCATTGGAAAACTAATTCAAAAATTCAATACATTGAAAAAGGTTTAGAATTTTTTGTTAATAATTATGAAAAATATGGCATCAAATCAATTGCTTTCCCATTATTAGGTTGTGGAAACGGTGGACTTGATTGGATTAAAGTTAAATCATTAATGGTTGTGTATTTAGAAAAACTGCCGATAAATGTCGAAATTTATTTTCCTAGAAAATAAGTTTAATGATCGATTAATATAATTTTTTAGGAAATTAATTTCCGGGAAATTGATTTCCCGAATAATTTCTATATAATAAATTTAAGGAGACCTCTGTTATAAAGTGATTTTTTAAAAATAGAGTTCAAAAAAATTTTATGTTTATAGGAAGAGAAAAGGAAATTCAAGAAATAAAAGAACTACTCAACTCTGATAAAATGGAGACCGCTTTAATTTACGGAAGAAGAAGAGTTGGGAAAACCGCAATAATTACTGAGGCATCAAAAGATTGCAATTTAATAGTGATTCATTATGAATGTAAAAAAGTGTCAATTGATGTCAATTTAGAAATGATTACATCCCTATTAATCAATCGATTAAAATTACCTCAAATTAAATTTGACAACTTTAACGCTTTTTTTGAATATGTCTTTACTCTTTCTGAAACAAAGAAATTTGCGCTCATAATCGATGAATTTTCATTCTTATTAGAAAAGGATTTTGCTATTGAATCTTATCTTGCTTCAGCGATAGATATGCACAAAGAATATTCTAAAATTAAGTTAATAATCTCTGGAAGTTACGTTGGTTTAATGCAAAAAATGATTGAATATGGTTCGCATTCTTATGGAAGATTTAATCATATTTTGATAATTAGACCATTTGATTATTATTTATCAGCAAAATTTTATCCAAATTATTCTGATGAAGATAAGTTCATTGCTTATTCTGTTTTTGGCGGATTACCTTATTTTAATAGTTTGATCGATCAAAATAAGTCGGTTGAAGAAAATATTAAAAACCTAGTAATTAAACCCGATTCAATTCTTGAACTCGAACTCAATCAAATGATTTTAGAAGAAACCAATCGCATTAATAACTTTAATGATGCTATAAGATTAATTGCAAGCGGAAAAACAAAACAAAGTGATATAGCTTCATGTCTTAAAAACTATGGTTTAAACGACCCTAAGTATCTTTTAAACAAAATGCAAGATATGGATATTGTTGAGAAATACACGCCAATAAATGAGAAGAACAATAAAAAGAAAACTTTCTTTCGCTTTAAAGATAACTTCTTTGCTTTTTACTTTAGATATATAGCTTTATCTCCTTATTCAACAATGAGAGTTAAACCTGATTATTTTTACAAAACATTTATTGAGAATGACTTTAAGAATAATTATTTACCACGAAAGTTTGAGGATTTAAGTAGAGAATTTCTGCTTAGAATTAATTTATTGGGTAAAATAAATCCGCCTTTAATGGATGTTGGAACTTATTTTTTCAATGATAAAAAGCAAAAATTAAATCGCCAATTTGATGTAGTAACTCTTGATGAAAATGGCTATGTATCTTATGAATGTAAATATAGTGATAATAAAATTGACAATAAAGTTATTGAAGAAGAAATAAGGCAATCTAAAGACTTAGAAATCGAGTTCTATAAATTAGGTTTCATCTCTAAAAATGGTTTTGATAAAGATGTTGATAAAGAAAAATATAATTTATTTACTTTAGCAGATTTTTATAAATAAGTTGAGTTTTGCAAGGTTTTTGTCTAAAAAAATTGTTTTATTGAATAAAGAATCAACAATATTTGGTTAACTGAAACTTTATTTTACGCTTTTAAAAGCGAAATAAATTATTTGAAAAAGCTTTTACAATTTATCTTGAAATTTAATTTCACTCAATCTTTGATAAAATATTAATTATGAAGTTACTTAGAAGATTTATACATTACTATAAACCACATAAATTAATATTTACTCTTGATATGCTTGCTTCCTTTTTGGTAGCAGTTATTGGAATGGGTTATC
>CASFZJ010000012.1 GCA_949299165.1 uncultured bacterium
TACGCTTTTTATGATAAAACAAAAGCTTTTCAATTTAGTAGGGTCGACCCTAAATTTTTGCAAAGATGGTTTTTAACCCTAAAAAAATCAAAAGAGCCGTTAAAGGAAAATCGGTTCATCCATCTAGTTTTGCTACTGAACAATTTTTGGATTTTGGTAAAAGTGTTCAGTATCAGTGAACAATTTTCGGAAATTGGAAATATTGTTCAGTAATAGTGAACAATTTTCTTGTTTTTGACAAAAGTGTTCAGTAAAATATAGATACATCATGATTAAAAGAGAAGAATATATTAAAAAAGTAAGACCATTTTATGAAAGTGATTTAGTTAAGGTTCTTGTTGGAATAAGAAGATGTGGCAAATCTGTTATTTTAACTCAAATTAGAGATGAAATTAAAGAAAAAACTGATAACGTCATCTATTTGGACTTTGAAAAAAGTTCTAATTTGGCTAAAACTCCGAATGCTGAAAAATTGCTTTCATATGTTGAAGAACATCGAAAGGAAGGGAAATGTTATATTTTTCTAGATGAAGTTCAAGAAGTGGAGAATTGGTATGTAGCGGTAAAAGACTTGAGATTAGGAAATAATTCTGTTTTTATAACAGGAAGTAACTCAAGACTTTTATCAAACGAAATTTTAACCTTGCTAAGTGGTAGACACGTAGCAATTAGAATTAGGCCTTTTGTTTATCAAGAAATTGTAGAATATTTTAAAGAAATCGGAACAAAATGTTCGGTAGAAAACTATTTAATATGGGGTGGTTTTCCAGGAAGATTTATTTATGATTCAATGGAGGCACAAAAATCTTATTTGTCTGATTTAGAGAATACAATTGTATATAAAGATATTATTGTTAGAAAAAAAATTAGAAAAGAAGCGCTTTTTAGAAAAATTGTTAATTTTATTTTAAGAAGCAACGCTCGTATTATTTCTGCTAGAAGTATATATCGTTACGTTTGCCATGAGCACGAATGCGTTTCTATAAATACGGTTTTAAAGTATATTGAATATATAAAAGAAGCTTACTTGGTTGATGAGTTAGCTAGATATTCTACAAAAACAAAAGAAGAATTAGCTTATTTACAAAAGATTTATTGCGGAGATGTTTCTTTTAATTCGCTTTTTGTAGACAATAATCGTTTTGATTTGGATCATAATCTTGAGAACATTGTTTATAACGAACTTTTATATAGAGGTTACAAATTAAAGCTTTTTAAAAATGGAGACAAAGAAATAGATTTTTATGCTTCAAAAAATGGCAAAGAATATTATATACAAGTTGCATATAGCGTTGTTGATTCTAAAGCATATGAAAGAGAATTTTCGCCTTTCAAAGATATAGATAATTTACATCAAAAAATTATTATTACAACCGATACAATTGATTATTCTACAAGTGTCGTTAGACATATTAATTTTGAAAAATTTCTCAAATACGGGTTAGAATAATTTTACAATTTAGTTCAATCTAACAATTAAAAATTCTTTATCATTTGTTCTTTTTGATGAACTTGTGGGTTAATAGATATTTAAAATTTTAGTGGATTTCCACCAAAATTCTCAATACAAAAAATAAAACATTGTGCAAAACTTAAAGATATTTTAAAATGATATTGAAAATTTTAATGGATTTCCACCAAAATTCTCAATAGGTTTATAAAATGGAAATAAAAAGAGATAAATATTTAGAAAGACTAATCGTACGCAAACATAACGGTATGACAAAAGTTATTACTGGAATTAGAAGATGTGGCAAATCATATTTGCTCAATAATTTATTTTATTATCATTTAATTGGCGCAGGAATTTCTTATGATCATATTATTAGATTTGCTTTTGATTCTGCTGAAGATTTAAGTTTAATTGGTGAAGATTTAATAGAGATTCAAAAAACGAATAGAAAAGTGGATCCAGTTAAATTTATGAAATATATAGCATCTAAAATTATCGACAATAATATGTACTATTTACTTTTAGATGAAGTTCAGCAATTAGGCAATTTTGAAGCTGTACTCAACAGCTATGTTAAAAAAGAAAATTTCGATGTTTATGTTACTGGAAGCAATTCTAAATTTTTGTCGAGTGACATTGTAACTGAATTTAGGGGGCGCGGCGATATTGTCCATGTAATGCCTCTATCTTTTAGTGAATTTTATAGTGCACGTAACGGAAGTGTAGATAAAGCTTTAGAAGAGTTTTCGATATATGGTGGTTTACCTCTTGTTTGCTTAATGAAAACTGACGAGGAAAAAATTAATTATCTAAACTTTCAATTATTGAATGTCTATTTAAAAGATGTTGTCGCTAGAAATAATCTTAAAAATGACGAAAATATAGGCGAACTTTTGAACATTTTAGCTTCCGATATCTCAACATTGGTTAATCCTTTAAAATTGTCTAACACTTTCAAAAGTGTGAAAAAATCTACTATCTCTTCAAACACAGTTGATTCTTATATTAAATATCTAGAGGAAGCATTTTTAATTAAAAAATCCATAAGATATGATATAAAAGGTAAAAAATACATAAATACGCCATTTAAAATATATTTTGAAGACATTGGCATAAGAAATGCACGTTTAAATTTTATGCAAATAGAAACTACTCATATTATGGAAAATATTATTTTTAATGAACTTCGATATCGTGGATTTAATGTTGATGTAGGAGTTGTAGAAGCTGAAGAAAAAAGAGAAGACCTGAGCAGAGTTAAACGTCAATATGAGATCGATTTTGTGGCTAATTTAGGCAGCAAAAAATATTATATTCAGTCTGCTTATGAAATTGATAGTGAAGGTAAAAAAGCACAAGAAACTAAGTCATTTGATAAAACCAACGACTCTTTTAAAAAAATAATTGTTGTTTTTAGAAATGTTATACCTCGTAGAGATGAAAAAGGTTATCTTATTATAGGGTTAGAGGATTTCTTGTTGAATGAAAATAGTCTTGATCTTTGATCTCAATTAATCTAAACCTTTTATCGATTTAAAGTAATTAAGTAGTAGAATTTTACTAGTTATCAGTACTTAATTTTTTAAGTAAATTATGACAATTTTAAAAAAATATTGGGGTTTTGCAGGGTTTTTGAAAATTATTCGCGATATTTCCCTTTTGCAAATAATTCGTTAAGTGCTTTTCTAAGTTCTCTTTCTTCCTCTTTATGTTCAAGTCTAGAAAGTTCTGTTTTAAGTTTTCTTTCTGCTTCTTCTTGAAGGTGTCTTGTTTTTGCAACATCAATATCTTCAACAGCGATGATACTATTTAAAGTAAGTGTTGCTAAATTTTTTGTTTCATTAAAATGGATGGCGCCTCCACCAACTGCGTAGTGTTTTTCTTTGCCATCTTTCGTTATTGATAAAACAGAAATTTCAATATTAGCTAAATATTCAACGTGATGAGGCAAAATAACAATTTCACCTTCACTCGACAAAAAAGTTAAGCGATCAATTTCTTGTTCATCAAAAACTTTTTCTGGTGTAACTATTTTAATGAAAAATTTATTGGTCATTTTATTTATTTGTTTCTTCTAAAGTCTTTGCTTTTTCGATTGCATCATCAAAAGTGCCAACATATAAGAAAGCAGCTTCTGGTAAATTATCGCCTTCTCCTTTTAAAATTCTTTCAAAAGAAGAAATAGTGTCTTCAAGTTTTACATATTTTCCTTTAGTGCCTAAAAATTGTTCAGCAACAAAGAATGGTTGAGAAAGGAAATTTCTAATTTTTCTTGCTCTATCAACAATTAATTTATCTTGGTCAGATAATTCATCAATACCTAAAATTGCGATGATATCTTGTAAATCTTTATATCTTTGAAGAATTTCTTGGATTTCACGGGCAACTTTATAGTGCCTTTTTCCGACAACATTTGGATCAAGAATATTACTATTACTTGCTAAAGGATCAACAGCTGGATAAATTCCTAAAGCGGCGGTATTTCTATCTAAAACTGTACGAGCATCGAGGTGAGCAAATGTTGTAGCAGGAGCAGGATCTGTTAAATCATCAGCTGGAACATAAACGGCTTGAATAGAAGTGATTGAGCCATCTCTTGTCGATGCAATTCTTTCTTGAAGTTGTCCCATTTCGGTGGCAAGAGTAGGTTGATAGCCAACAGCAGAAGGCATTCTTCCTAAAAGTGCACTAACTTCACTTCCTGCTTGAGTAAATCTAAAGATGTTATCAATAAAAAGTAAAACATCTTGATGAGCAACATCTCTAAACCATTCAGCCATGGTAAGAGCCGATAAAGGAGCGTGCATTCTAACTCCAGGCGTCTCATTCATTTGACCAAAAACAAGAGCAGTGTTATTTAAAACTCCACTTTCTTTCATTTCATTATATAAATCATTTCCTTCACGGCTTCTTTCGCCAACTCCAGCAAAAATAGATAAGCCATTTTTTTGAACAGCGATGTTATGAATCAATTCTTGGATTAAAACTGTTTTACCAACACCAGCTCCACCAAAAAGACCTACCTTTCCTCCTTTTAAATAAGGACAAAGTAAATCAATAACTTTAATTCCGGTTTCATAAACTTCAATTGAAGTAGGTTGATCCGCAAAAGAAGGTGGATTGTTATAAATTGAGCTTGTGTGTTCAGGGACAAATTCGCCTTTTCTATCGATTGGGCGACCTAAAACATTGAACATTCTACCTAAAACATTGTGTCCAACTGGGACTTTAATAGGTGAATGAGTGTTTATTACTTGTAAACCTTTAGAAATTCCTTCGGTAGGGCCCATGGCGATGCAGCGCACTGTATCGTGCCCCATATCTTGAGAAACTTCTAAAATTAAATCTTTAGCGTTTTCATTTATTGCATCAGTTAATTCAACTTTTAAAGCGGTTTTTAAAGAAGGAGTGAGGCCATCATTAAAACGGACATCAATAACTGGACCAATTGCTTGGACGACATAACCAACATCAGCTTCTTTTAATTTTTCATTTACTTTTGTAATTTTTAGCATCGTCTACCCTCCCTTAAATAAAATCTATTGCATCATTTGTGCCAGAGACAATTTCATTAATTTCATTTGTGATTTTTTGTTGTCTAGCTTTGTTATATTCAAGTTTTAGTTCATAAAGTAAGTTATCGGCACTAGTAGTGGCGTTTTCCATTGAGTTTTTCCTGTTAGTTTGTTCACTAAGTGCACTTTCTAAAAATGTACGATATAGTAAAGCATCAAGATAATGAGGCACAATTAAATCGGCTACTTTAGAAGATAATCCTTCAAAAACCGGCTCTAATTTCTCATTTTTAGATTTGGTTAACTTTTCAGTGTTAAGTGGAAGTATTTTTTTACAAACACATTTTGTGTTCATTGAGTTGATGTATTCAGTGTAAATTAAGTTAATTGAAGCGTAATTTTCTTTACGATATAGTTCATCAATTTGATGGCGGAAAAGATTAATTTTAGTGTAAGTTAGTTCATCTAAAAGATGTAAAAATCTTTTATAAGGACGGCGAACTTTGTCTTTAAAATTACGATAGCCTTTTTCGCCAATAAAGATTACATCATCGTTTTTAGTAAGAATTCTACTCGCCATTTTAGCAAGGTTATTATAATAACTTCCACAAAGTCCAAGGGTAGGAGTTACAAAAATATATAATCTCTTATTTCCTGGATTTTGGGTGAGACAAGTAGGAAGTTTAGCTTTTGAATAATCAACATAAAGTAAACAAAGTTCCATGGCTTCTTTAATTGACTCCATATATTCTTTATTTCCATCATAAAGAGTTTTGAGTTGATTAAAACGCGAATTGGCAATAAGTTTCATCGCGTTTGTGATTTTTCTAATTGATTCGACTGTCTGAATTCTATTTTTAACTTCAAGTAAAGATTCAGCCATTATTAATAATTGTCCTCTTGAATTAAGTTATCGTTAACTGAAGCAATGATGGTATTTAAATGTTCTTTAATCCATTCTTTACTCTCATCTGAGAATTTCTTTTCTTTATTAATTTCTTCATAAATATGTGGGTTTTGCGCGGAAATTGAGTTAGAAAGGAACTTTAATATGTAGTGAACGTGGCTTGGATCGATGTCATCTAATAGCCCTGATTGCGCAACAAAAATATCAACAATTTCTTTACCTGCACTTAAAGGCATATATTGTTTTTGCTTTAAAACTTCAGTAAGGATTGCTCCATGCGACAAAATCTTTTTAGTCGATTTATCAAGATCACTACCAAAACGCGAAAAATCTAACATTTCGTGGTAATTTGCTAGTGCCATTCTTAAATCTTTAGAAACAGATTTCATAACTTTGGTTTGAGCAGAGCTACCAACACGGCTAACTGAAAGTCCTGAATCAATTGCAGGACGTTGGCCAGAATTAAACATATCTGTGTTTAAAAATAATTGTCCATCAGTAATTGAGATAACATTTGTTGGAATATAGGCACTAATATCTCCAGCTTGAGTTTCAATAATTGGTAGTGCCGTTAAACTACCTCCTCCAAGTTCATCACTTAATCTGCAACTTCTTTCTAAAAGTCTTGAGTGAAGATAGAAAATATCACCTGGATAGGCTTCTCTTCCTGGAGATCTTCTTAACAAAAGTAAAAGTGTACGATAAGCAACTGCGTGTTTACTTAAATCATCATAAATAATAAGGACATTTTTTCCTTGATGCATCCAGTGTTCAGCGATTGAAGTAGCAGCATAAGGAGCAAGATATTGCATTGGTGCAGGCTCAGCTGCGCTAGAGCCAACAATAGTAGTATATTTTAAAGCATCATATCTTTTAAGTCGTGCCACGATTTGAGCAAGAGATGAATTTTTTTGTCCAATTGAACAATAAACACAATATACATCTTTATCTTTTTGATTGATAATTGTATCGATTGCAATCGCGGTTTTTCCTGTTTGTCGATCACCAATTATAAGTTCTCTTTGACCTTTTCCAATTGGAATCATTGAATCAATTGCTTTAATTCCAGTTTCAAGAGGTTCATTAACTGATTGACGGTCCATAATTTCAGGAGCGACCGATTCAACAGGGCGATAAGTAGTGGCTTTAATTGGACCAAAGCCATCGATTGGTTCGCCAAGTGAATTTACAACTCTACCTAGCATTCCATCCCCAACTGGCACAGAAACAAGTTTCCCAGTTCTTGTACAAGTATCGCCTTCTTTAATGGTGACATTTTCACCAAAAAGAGCTACTCCAATGTCATTTTCTTCAATATTCATGACCATGCCATAAGCATTATTTGGAAATTCAATAAGTTCGCCATACATAGCATTATCAATACCAAAAATAGTAGCGATACAATCGCCAACTGAAACAACTTGACCAACACTAGAAGAATTTACTTTGTGATCATAATGAGAGATTTCTTCTTTAATAATTTGAGAAAGTGAATTTAAATTATCTGTTTTTGGCATATTTTATTCCTCCTTCTCATTTAATTTGCTTATCATTGAATCTTTAATATCGTTAAGTTCTGAAGCGATAGAATATTCATAAAGCGTTCCATCAATAATAACTTTTAAACCAGCAATTAATGATTCATCAATATAGGTTTTGGCGATGATTTGTTTATTTGTTCTTTTATGAAATACTTCTTTTATAGCAGTGATTTGCTCGTCACTTAATTTAAAAGGAGAATAGATTTTTGCTTCCAAAACATTCTCATCTCGATTCATTAATTCGTCATAAATTTTTATAATTTCTTCGAGATTTGCGAGCATTTTGTTCTTAACAAGCATTTCTAAGAACATTTTTGCTTCAGTAACTAAGACTTCGCCAAAGATATCTTCGATACTTTTTTCTTTGTCTTTAAAAGTGTTAAAAGGAGAGTTTAAGAACATGTATAAATCAGGATTTTTCTTTAAAGCCCAGTTAACAAATTTTAGATTTTCACGATAAAAAGCGACTGATTTTTTCTCAACAGCACTTGCATAAAATCCTTCAGTAACTTTGGCTAAAAGAGCATCCTTATTCATCTTTTTGAGTATCCTTATTTAATTCTTCGATAAATTTGTTGACATAAAGAGCATTATCATCAACAGTAACATTTCTTTTTAAGATTTCTTCACTAGTTGAAATAGCACTAGAAATAATTTCAGTTTTTGCTTCTTTAAGCATTCTATTTCTTTCGTTTTCGATATCTTTATGAGCAGATTGTTTTTGTTTTTCAATAGTTTCGGCTAAATGTCTTTCGACTTCACTAGCTTTATTTTCAGCGGTGTGTTGAGCAGCTTGAATAATTTCGCCAGCTTTCTTTTGACCTTCAACAACGAGCTTATTGGCTTCTTTGACTTTTTCATTAGCTTCACTAATTTTGTCTTCGCTCTCTTTGATGTTCTTTTCAATATAACTTGCTCTTTCATTTAATTTCTTTTTAAGTGGCTTATAAGCAAGGACAATAAAAAGAATAACGACAACAATAAAAAGACCAAGTTGAAGAAGTGTTAACCAAAGATTTGGTAACATATTGTTAACAACAAGAGAGATTCTATCTTGGATCATTTCTGTATCACAAGAAGTGAGACCAAGAAGAGAAAAACACGATAATAAAGCTAATATTTTCTTTTTAGAAAACATATTCGCTCCTTTTAAGCGGCAACAACGAAAGCCATTAAAATTGCAACGACAAGAATATAAATAGCAACAGTTTCAATAAGAGCGACACCAACAATCATAGTAGTTCTAATGTCTTGAGCAGCACTAGGATTTCTTCCAATACCTTCCATTGCTTTTGAGACTGACCAACCTTCAGCAAGAGCAGCAAGCCCCATACCAATACATGCGATTCCTAAACCAATAAAATTCATAAAAAATCTCCTTTATATAGCATTTTCTTTAACTTTTTTAGCTCTTTTTAATTCTTTTTTCTCACGTTTTAAGCGTTTTGCTTCAGCTTTTTTAGTTTTAGCTTCAAGAAGCTCTTGTGGTGAGACATATTCTTGAGCAATGTTAATCATCGTTAACATTGTAAAGACAGCAAGTTGAATAGCTCCATCAAATATATCGAAATAAAAGTGAGCAAGTGGAGCAATAAGTGGATCGATAAACATTCCCCAATAGCTTCCTTCTGGAGGAATAGCAGTTGATAATCCACAATAAATTAAAGTAATAACACAATATCCAGCAAGAGCATTACCAAATAAACGAAGTGTAAGTGATAAAACGTTACTCCACATTGTTACTAAGTTAATTGGTAAAAATACTGGAATTGGTTCAATGTATCTTTTAAAATATGCCCATTTTTTAACTCTAATTGAAGTGTAATGAGTTAAAAAGAATGTAAGTAAAGCAATTGATAGTGGGAAAGCAAGATTTGTAAATGGATTAGGTAAAGCTTCAAAAAATGTTGCTCCTTCTGGTTGGAAAACATTAGGAATACCAATCATTCCAATGAAAAATCCAAGGAAAATATAAAGACCAACGCAGATTATATAACCACCAAATCCTTCAAAAGCAGGCCCCATTAAACTCTTAACTTGTCTATCAGCAAAATTTACAACTGTTTCAACAAGATTTAAAAATCCACTAGGTTTTTTAAGAGGATCGTAATGTTTAAGTTTGATTCTAATGACAATAGCAATAACGAGCATTATTAAAAGAGCGAGTAAACTTGTTAAGAATTCAGGTGGTAATGTATTCCAAGATAAAGGTTCAATAATTTTTCCAAAATCCATAAGTGACGACCTCTTCTAGCACATATTTATACTCCCTTAATTTTTAGTTGTAAAGTCTTTTAAATAAATAATATATTTATTTAGTAAAAATCCCAGGAATTTTGTAAAAAATACTATATTTTTTGAAAAAACCTTGCAAATTTTATATTTTTTCTGAGATATTTTAAAAATCTACTAGGAATTTTAAATAAAAAAGTTTCATTTATAAGTTTTAAATTTTCGAATATAAGTGCTTATAAAATTGCTGACAACCTTTTATTTTATAAGAAGATAATAAAAAATTAGCGCAAAGCTAAAAGATTTATGACTAGAACTAAGAAAAATGAGTTGTATAATTATTATGAAAGGAGGGAGATAAGATGGTCGCTAAAGTATTTAAAGAAATAAAATTTCTCAGCTTATTACTTGCAGCAGTTTTCACAACAATCGGTATTTTTATTGATGAAACACTTTTTGTTGCATTAACTTTTGTTGGAGTTATTTTTGGCCTTATCGCTTTATTTGTTGGTTTAGTTTTAACATTTGCTGAATCAAAACAAACAAGAGGAATTGGCTATGCATTATTTACAGCTTCTG
The DNA here is from genome assembly GCA_949299165.1 of uncultured bacterium. Lineage (GTDB taxonomy): Bacteria > Bacillota_I > Bacilli_A > RFN20 > CAG-826 > Onthovivens. Next base: position 10,228 of record CASFZJ010000012.1, read on the forward strand.
TCGTTGCTGTTTTTGGTGTTGAACTCTTTAATTTAGTTGAAGGTGGAAAACTTCAAATTGGTGATGTTTTCGCAATTTTAGGCTTAGTATTTGTTTTAATTGCTTATGTTTGTTTAGGTTTATTAAAGCTTTTTAATGCTGAAGAAAGTGCAGCTGAAAACTTAGATAAACGTGTTGAAATATTAAAGAGCTATAAAGAAATGGTTGCTGAAGGTTTCTTAACGCAAGAAGAATTCGAAGCAAAACGTGTCGAATTATTAAAAGTTAAACCTGCAAAAAAAGATAAGCCAACTAAATAAAAATTTTCTTATCAAAAACCTAGGAATTTTACTTTTAATCCTAGGTTTTTTATTGAATTCAATCTGAAATTAACAAAAATCTTAATAATTATTCGTTTAAGAAATTCGTGTGGTAAAAATTAATGTGCCAGTAATTAATGACGTTTTCTCAAACCACTAGCAAATAATTTAAATAGTGTAATAATTATATTTGCTGGTGGTTTTTATTATGAAAAAGAAATTTTTACTTTTGTTTAGTTTATCTTTTTTATTATTAGGAGTAGGTGCGTGTGGAGAAGATAATCCAACACCAGATAATCCTAATGATTCTATTGTTAATGTTGTTTCGATTGAAGTAGAAGAGACCGAGATACATTTAACTGGGTTTAAAGAACATCAAGTTAAATATGAAATTACCCCATCAAATGCAACTAATAAAGATGTTATATTTGAACTTTCTAATGACCGAATTTGTACAGTTGATGAAAATGGAGTTTTAAAAGGTAAAAATGTTGCTGGAAGCTGTATTCTTACAATTAGACTTAAAGATAACCCAGTTTTATCAACAGCAATTAAAATTGTAACAACTAGTGTTGTAAGTGTTGAAAATATTACTTGTACTGTTAATAGTTTTAATTTTCTTTACTCTGGTCAAGAAATAAACTTTTCATATTCAGTTTTACCAACAAACGCAGATAATAAAGAAGTAGAAATTTCAGTTGAAGACACAAATGTTGCAGAACTTAGTGAAAGAAAAACCGCACTAATTGCAAAAAATCCTGGCAGAACTAACCTTATTTTAAAAAGTTTAGATGAAAGTGTTGATGTTGAAGTTAAATACCAGTAATTTTTGATACTTCTAATATTGAAACTTTAGTTCAAGATGAAGAATTAAATCCAACCAAAAATTTCACTTACCAGGATATTGGAAGAACAAATAACGATCATTATTTAGACTCAACCAGTACCGCAGAAGATCCAACTAAAGTATTAGTTATTCCTGTTGAATTTAGCGACTCTACTTTTGATGAAGTGTATGGCGTTGAAACAGGTGAAGAGATAATTAAAAGCGAACTAGATATTGCTTATAATGGTGACACTGAATCCACAAATTATTGGGAAAGCGTTTCTTCATATTTTGAAAAATCATCATATGGTAATTTACATTTAGATTTTGATATTGCTGATGTTTATAAGACTGGTTTAAATGCAGGTGACATCTCAAAAGATGAATATCAAAGTTTAGTTGAAATTCTAGAGATTGTTTATAACGCCTATGAAGACACAAAAACCGCTAATCCTGAAACAGATTACACAATTTATGACCGCGATAAAGATGGCTTTATTGATTCGGTTTGGTTTATTTTTAGTGCTCCTAATTATACTAATGTAAGACCATGGGATGATTTATATAACTCTAATTTTTGGGCTTTTGTAACAAATGCTAATTTTGGAGAAGCAAATTTAACTTCACCAACCTTAAATCAATTTGGCTGGGCAAGTTATGATTTTATGTATGAAAAAGGCGATAATCAAATTGATGCTCATACCTATATTCATGAAACAGGTCACCTTTTTGGCCTAAATGATTATTATAATTATACTCAACAAAATTCACCACTTGGCTGTTACGATATGCAAGATATGAATGTTGGTGATCATAATGCATGGACAAAAGCGGCACTAGGTTGGGCAACGCCAATAATCTACGACACATCAAAACACGATTATGCAAAAGTTCATTTAGAACCTAATGATTTAAGTGGAAGTTCTTTATTTATTACAAATCATTATGAAGGAAGTGCTTTTGATGAATATATCGTTTTAGAGCTATATTCACCAAAAAGTTTAAATGAACTTGATTCCACTTATCAATATTCGGCTGGTTTAGGGAGATTACCACGTGAATATGGAGTGAAGATGTATCACGTTGATTCTAGACTTATTAAAAATAACGATAAATCGCCACAAACATATATTGATCTAGCTGATACGCAAGATGGACTTAATGGATTAGGTCCAGTCACAATTGGAGCATCAAACACCAACAATTCGAGTAGAAATTACACCGTTGAACTTTTTGAACAAATCGAACTTATTTCATCAAATCCAGATGGTTCAGCTTATAATCGACTTATTACTCCATATACCACAAATGATTTCTTCCAAACAGGAGATACTTTTGATTTAGACACTTATTCATATTTCACTTATGAAGAAAGTGGCAAATTAAATAATGGAGAAGAACTAAATATTAGAATTTATTTTGAAAATGTAAGTAGTGAAGGTGCCGACCTTATTATTGAGCCTTTAGATTGAGATTTATTTATGTTTATTTAGTCAATATAAGTAGGCACTTTTACATGCGAAAAAACTAGCGAAAAATTTTTAAAATAGATATTGATTTTACTTTTTTATATGGTATACTTTTAAAGCGCGTTAAAAAACCGCATAAAACTGGGCCCTTAGTTAAATGGGATAACGTTAGCTTTGCAAGCTTAAGTTAGGAGTTCGATTCTCCTAGGGTCCACCAAATTTGAAAAGAATGGCAGCGTAGCTCAGTTGGTTAGAGCAGTCGGCTCATACCCGGCGCGTCGGTGGTTCGAGTCCACTCGCTGCTACCAGAACTTGATTTAACCGGATGGACTCTTAGCGCAATGGTTAGAGCTATCGGCCCATAACCGATCGGTTACAGGTTCGAGTCCTGTAGAGTCCACCACAAACGGAGAAATACTCAAGTGGTTGAAGAGGATGGTCTTGAAAACCATTAGTAGGTGCAAGCCTAGCGTGAGTTCGAATCTCACTTTCTCCGCCATCTTACTTTCAAATCTATATAAATATATCGCGGGGTAGAGCAGTCCGGTAGCTCGTCGGGCTCATAACCCGGAGGTCATAAGTTCAAATCTTATCCCCGCAACCATCTAATAACTAACGTTTTGATACAAAAAAAGGTGTCGAAATGTCGCGATAAAGTCCTTGAAATAAGGGCTTTTTTATTTTTAGGAGTTTCTCTAATAAGCAAATTTAGGCTCGAACTAACGATTTTCTGAAAAACAGGGCTACTAGCGAAACTGAAGCCTATTAGAGAAACGACAAAACGACACCCCTAGCGACACCCTATTTGTTTGAAAAAAATCTCACTAAAATTCCTCATAAATATCGAAATTAGACCTGTTTTGTGTTAAAATACTGATAACGATTTTGAGGTACAACTATGTTTGATTACGCAAAAAAGATTAGAGAATATCGAGAAAGAAAATTCATATCACAAGGTGAATTAGCTAAAATATTAAATGTTAGTAATGTTTCCGTATGCCGTTGGGAAACAGGAAAGTTTGAACCAAACATGGAAACCAAAAAGAAATTAGTCGCTCTCTTCAACGAGATCGGCATGAAATTAGAAGATTAATAATGAGGTGAGAAGAAATGGCAAATATATCTAAATACAAAAGAGAAAGGTTGCTAAATTTTTTAGAAACTTTAAAAAAAGAGCATTTAGATAATGATGAAGTTTTAGTATCCATTGGAGAAATAGAAAGTGAATTGAATAGTAAAAAATATGGGCTTGTTTGGGAAGAACATGATGAAGAAGTTGATAAATTGTTAGAAACAATGGTTCCCGTTTTTAGTGAACAAAGTAATAAAGAGATAGTTTGTTCAGATAGCGAAAATTTTAATTTCTTATTAGAGGGGGATAATTTACATTCTCTTTACCTCTTAGAAAAAACTCACAGAGGCAAAATAGACTTAATATATATTGATCCTCCTTATAATACTGGTAAGGAAGACTTTAAATATAATGATAAATATGTTGATGTTAATGATGGCTATAAAAATAGCAAATGGCTTTCTTTCATGGAACATAGATTGGTAATTGCAAAAGAGTTACTATCGGAAAGTGGAATAATATTTATCTCTATAGATGATAATGAATATGCCCCTTTAAAATTATTATGTGATGAAATTTTTGGAATTGAAAATTGTTTGTCGGTTCATCATATCCAAGTTAGATATGCAAACAAAAGTCTAAACGAAAGAAAAGCCTTTCAGGAATGCTTAGAATATGTTCTGATTTATGCTAAAGATTTTAATAAATTTGATGCAAATAGGCCCTCTACAGATTATTCTCTAGATAAGTTTTGTTTTGAAATAAAAGAAAAAGTTAAGACTACCAAACAGGTTATTAATGGTAAAGAAGTGGAAATTTTTAGGAAGGGCGATTGGGAGATTAAAAAAGTTGAACCAAGTATTGATAAATTAAAAGAAACTTGGGTAACTGGAAGTATATATTCAGGAACAGGCCATGGTCTAACTTATCAAAAAATTGTAGAACCAAGGTTAAATGAGGACGGTTATGGATGTTTATATAAAGTATATGGATTGGGGGAAGATGGACTAGGGTACAGATATTTTACGGGACCACAGAAAAAGGGTGCTACTAAGGGTAAGATGTTTACTGGTGTGCCCTTGGAAGTGAAAACTGAAATATTGAACGGAGGAGCTAAAAAATTAGGAACAATCACAAACTTCTATGATTTTAGTCCTGATTTCGGAAATATTAGGCAAGAAGGCGGAGTCCCTTTTAATAGTGGAAAAAAACCTATTAAAATGATTAAACAATTTATTAATTATCATAAGAAGAAAGATATTACAGTTTTAGATTTTTTTGCGGGCTCAGGATCAACTGGACATGCAGTTTTATCCTTGAATGAAGAAGATGGTGGTACAAGAAAATTTATTCTTTGTACAAATAATGAAAATAATATTTGTGAAGATATTACTTATAAAAGATTATCTAATGTTATAAATGGTTATTCTGGTCATAAAGGAATTAGTGCAAATTTAAAATACTATAAAACAGATTTTGTATCTAAAAATGAAGAATTTTTATCAGACGTATTACTGGACCATGTTGTTGAAATGATTCAATTAGAAAATGGAATTAAAATTGATAATGATAAGTATCTTGTTGTTTTAGATGAAGAAAAAGCAGACGAAATAGAACTAAATTGGGAATCTTATACACATCTTAAAAAAATTTATATTTCAAGAAATGTTTTGTTAACCACTTCACAAACTGAAAAATTTTCAAAAGTTGAACTAAAAATTATTCCTGATTACTATTTTGATTTTGAATTAAAGGAGGCAGGCGAAACATGGTAACTTCTACAATGAATATAAAGTTATTCGATTTTCAAGAAAAAGCAGTAATTAATTTAATTGATTTAACAAGCGGAGAAAATAGCAAACAAACGATTTTGGTTAAATCACCTACTGGTTCAGGAAAAACAATCATTTTAATAAATTATATAGTCGAGTATTTAGATAAAATAAATAAAAATACAGCTTTTGTTTGGCTCTGTCCTGGTAAAGGAAATCTTGAGGAACAAAGCATGAATAAGATGTTAAAAATTGCACCAACAAAATATGTACAAAATTTACAAGGTGCATTATCTCAAGGATTTTCAAAAGAAAGTACTACATTTATAAACTGGGAAATGGTCACTAAATCAGGAAATAAATCGATTTCAGAAGGTGAACAAAAAAATCTCTACGACAGAATTGCTGAAGCTCATGCCAATCATATTAATTTTATTATTGTAATAGATGAGGAACATTCAAATAATACTGCTAAGGCTAATAACATAATTGAAGCTTTTAGTGCTTCACATATTATTAGAATGAGTGCTACTGCTATAAAGAATAATCGATTTGAATACTATGAAATAGATGAAACAGATGTTATAGAATCTGGCTTAATAACAAAAGCAATATATGTAAACGAAGGAATGAATGATAATGAAACAATCGACGATGAATATAACAGGTTACTCTTATTAGCCGATAAAAAACGTAAAGAGATTGCTGATAGATATACCAGCATCGGCAAGAAAATTAGACCTCTAGTTTTAATACAGTTTCCAAATGGTAATCAACAGTCAATTTTAGATGTAGAAAATCAACTAAAAAAAATGGGTTATTCCTATGAAAATGGCTTAGTAAGTAAATGGATGAGTGAGGATAAAAGAGACTTACCTAATAATTTAACGGAAAATGACGGCTTACCAATTTTTTTACTTATGAAACAAGCTATTAGTACTGGATGGGACTGCCCTAGAGCTAAAATTTTAGTTAAATTGCGCGAAGGAATGAATGAACAATTTGAAATTCAAACTATAGGAAGAATAAGACGAATGCCTGAGGCATGTCATTATGAAGATGATTTATTAGACTTTTGTTATGTTTATACATATGACGAAGAGTGGAAAAATGGTCTTTTTCAACAAGTTGACAAGGCTTATGAAACACGCAGATTATTTTTAAAAAGCAAATGCAAGACATTTACTCTAGAGAAAGAACTGCGTGATCGTGATTTTAGTATGCTTGGTTCTAAAGACATTATGAAAAAAACATATGAACATTTTGTAAAAAAGTATAATTTAGGAAAAGATAAAAAAAGCAACCAAAATTATTTACAAGATGCTGGCTATGTCTTTGAAAATTATTTAATAGGAAAAACAATTCAAGGGCAATTTGCTAAAACTTCTGCCGTAGAAAATGAAGATGCTAAAACTATAGTTGTTAAAGATGTTGTTAACACGCATAAACACGGTATTTATTTACTGCATAGCACTGACCAAATTAAGAAGGTCATTGGATTAACAACCGCAGAAACGAAAGTTATCTTAGAGAGATTATTTAGAAAGCAGTTAAATCCTAAAAATAAGCTTGTTAGTTTAAATACAAGTGAATTTTATGCTTTTATCATTAATAATGAAAAGAAATTAGTAGATGAATTTCGTGAAATCGGTGCTGGTTTATCTCGACAACTTCAACTTAAAATGAAAAAAACTTCAGTCTTTCATATTCCAGAACAAGATTTATTCAAATATGACCCTTCTACTAAAAAGGTGATAGATTTCTTAACAAATGCATATGAAGGTTATACCTCTGAATTTAATACTAGATTAATTAGAAGTACATCTGAACAATTATTTGAACAATATTGTGAAAAAAATAGAAATGTTGATTGGGTTTATAAAAACGGCGATACTGGTCAACAATATTTTTCAATTGTATATATTGATGGTTTTAATAAGCAGTGGCTATTTTATCCCGATTATATTTTAAAAATGAAAAATGGCGATGTATGGATAATTGAAACCAAGGGTGGCGAAACTGCGGGCAAAAACAAAAATATTGATATTCAAATAGAAAATAAATTTAATTCGTTTAAAGAATATGCTAAATCAAAAGAATTAAAATGGGGTTTCGTTAGAGATATTGACAATTCACTTTATATCAATAATACAGAATTTGCTATGGACATGAGTGATGATAGCTGGGTTCCTCTAGAGGATTTATTTAATAAATAGAGGCACCAAATTTAAGCCATCAAAGAAAGAAATAGTTAAAGTGGCTTTAAGTGATATAACTAAAAAAGAAGAGAAAGGAACTCTTTATCAATTAATACATCGTTTAGAAAAAATATTGTTGAGAAAATAAGGATAGAAAAATATGAAATGGGAATATAAGTACACATTTGTGGATGCCAAGATATCTGACAAGAAAACAAGTATAATATTAAATGAAGAGCTCAATAAGCTTGGCGAAGAAGGATGGGAGCTTGTTAATTTTGCTCCTGTTCTTATCGATGCTAGGTACGCATTAATTTTTAAGAGACCTAAAGAATAAAATAATGTAGGGGGGTGGTTGTATTGGGCAAAGTTACATTTTCAACTTTTGGTAAAGCTTTTACAGCTCATAGTGCTAGAACACCGAGCCATATTTCACGCCGCCTTCTTAGACTTATTGCTGATTGTGATTGTGTTAAAAATAAAAAAGGTAATCGATATTCTTTTAAGTCGAAAGAGCTTCTTGAGTTTTTAAATGGTGAAGAGAGAATCTATGAAAATATTACTAAGGCTATAAAGAAAGATGAAGTCATTAAACATATAGAATTTGACTTTGAAGATATGTGTTATGAATTGCTTGATGATGACGCTTTTGATTTAGTCTATGACGATTTAAAAGAACTGGTAAAGAACGATGATGCCTTGCCACCAGAGACCAAAAAAAGCCTTTTAAGCGGTCGTGATGATCTTATTTCTAATGGTCCAGATATTTTTATATATGCAATGGGTAACGACAATTTAACTAATCCTAAAAAAGAAAAAACAAAAAAGCCATTAACTCCTTTAGAAATTCAAAAACGAATAATAGAGTTAATAAATAAGTATCCAAAGCCTCTACAAATAGAAGTTCCAAAAGAAATTACAACTAAAGAAATGACATATGTATCTGCTATTTTAGAGGCATTCGCAGAAGATGCAGGAGTGGAGATAATTTTAGAAAATGAACTTGTTTCAAAAAAGGATTACCAAAAATATAAGAAGAAACTTGATAGATATCGTACAGACTTTTACAAAGCCGAAAGTATTAGAGAATCTCTAAAAGATACAAAATTAGAAAAAGAAGTAGGCGTTTTTAAACAACTTGAGGATGAAACATACGACAGCATCATAGATAAAGTTGAAGAAGATTATCCAACAAGTTACTCTCGAATGACATCTGTTCTTAATCATGTAACGACAATTTCTTTACGTTCATTAATTGCACCTAGTTGGGTAGGAAGTGCTGAAAAGAAAGGTGTTTGCCATATCTTGGTAAATGAAGGAAGGATAAGGTGGAAAGAATGATAGATTCTACTTATAACTCTATCTTTGAAATAAAACTCAGGATCCTTTTGCTTCTAGAACACAGCAGACAGGAATTTTTATCTTCAGACATGATTGCTGCATTAGATTTTATTACAGTTTATGGTAAAGAATTTAATGTTTCTGATATTAATCTTCATGGCGATAATAGATTTAAATTTAGTGAGCTGCCTAGTAGAAGGGAAAAGGTCTTTTCTGCTTTAAAAGAACTTGTTAAAGATAATATGGTTGATATAGATCTTTCTAAGGGATTTCAATTTCAAATTAATAATAGAGGCTATCAATTTATTGAAGCTTTGGAAAGCAATTATGCTATTGAATACAGCCAGATAGCGGATGTTGTTTGTGAGAATTATGATGCTATGGATGAAGCCGAATTATATAAACTTATACAATCGAAATCCGTTGTTCCTATGAAGTAAAAGAGAGGAGGAAATTTCTATGCTTTATTTAAAGAAAGTTGGTTTAAAAGGAAAACTTGGAGATTCTAATCTTGAACTTCATTATGGTTTAAATGTTGTATATGGTTCCTCTAATACTGGGAAAAGCATTATTGTTGAGTGTATTGATTATGCTTTGGGAGCTAAAGACTGCAACATAGAGCTTGATGGTTACGACACTATTTATCTTACTATAGGGCATAAGGATGGAGACGTTACCATCTTAAGAGAATTAGGTGAAAATAGGGTAACTATTCAAAGTGAAAATCATCTTATCCAATCAGGAATTTATCCAGTTAAAAGAAAATCTAAAAGTCATGAAAATGATTGGTGTTTAGATGATTTTCTTTTGATGCTCTGTGAAATACCATCAAGAACAAAAATTGTTGTTAGTGCAGAATGGAAAAAGCAAAATTTTACTTTTAGAACTTGCTTAAATTCATTTTTAATTAAACAAGAAAACATCATTAGAAAAGAAAGCCCATATCTTCCATTTGAAAGAATGGCTCATGGCGCTTATAAATCAGGACTATTATTTTTATGGACTGGGAATACATATGATAGAGATACTGATTCTGACGATAAAAATTGGCGAATTCGCAAAAGCGCTATAGAAGGATATACAGAAGAACTTTTAAAAAAAGTCGACCAAGACTATCCTGACTTAGAAGCGAAAGCGAAAGTTGATCCAAAGGAGATGGAAAACAATATTAACACAACTTTGGAACAAATTAACGCGAATGAGGAGTTGCTACATAAACTTTTTGATGAGAACAAAAATCTTGGTTCTGAGATGTATCAAATCGATGATGAATTAAATGAACTAAACAATCTCCTAACAAAATACAAGGCTCTTAATACACAATATTTGGCAGATGAAAAAAGACTCGAGCTTGTTATTGAGGGTGAAAAACATGCTCTTGATTTAGAGGAAAATTTAACTTGTCCTTTTTGTAATGGAACAATGGATAAAGGTATTAAAGAATCATGTGCCGAAGCTGCAGAAAAAGAGCTTGAACGATTAGCTCCTAAAATAAAAGATCTAGAAAAAACTTCAATTAACATTAATTTACAAATAGATGATTTAAAAGCCAAAAGAACTGAAATAGTTAATAAGAAGAGAAAAGTTTTAGATAAGATTAATCAAGAAATAAAGCCTCTAATTTCAAAGCTTCAAAGTGATATAGAAGTCTATAAAAAAGCGATAGAAGATGCTAAAGAAGCAAAGATTATTATGGGATTGAAAAAACAATATGAGGATAAAATTGTTGAACTTGACTCACAAATAAAGCCAAAAAAAGATAGCAAGTTTGATGTAATGAATTATTACTCACCTATTTTCAATAAGCTTGAGGATGAATATTACCGATTACTAGTTTCTGGAAATTATCATTTTCAAGAAAAACCAATTATTGAAAAGTTTGACTTTGTTATTGACGGAAGACATAAATATTCCCAAGGACAGGGATATAGGGCTTATTTGAATGGCTTAGCATGTTTAGCTTTATATAACTCTCTTTGGCAAAATGGCGTTTATCAGATGCCTTTCTTAATTATGGATTCACCAATTCAGTCACTAGTTGAAAACGACGAAATAACAGTAGAAGAATCTATGCGAACTGGTCTATTTAGATGTTTAAAAGAAGTTGATGTTTCTAAGCAAGTAATTGTCATTGAAAATAAACTACCTGAAGGACTTGATTATTCTAATGTAAATTTAGTTAGATTTACAAAAGATGAAAAAACAGGTCGATATGGATTTGCCAAAGATATTAGATAATTTATAAATATTTTTTACAAGTAATGACCTCGAAATAATAATCGGGGTCTTTTTTATGCTTATTTTTGATGGGTACCCAACGTTTACCCAATGGGATAATCATTATGCTTTTTTAATTTATTGGAAAATATAGGCACAGCAAAGAGCTCTGCTGAAAATATATCCGCCTTGATTCTAGATAACCGTTCGGGTGGAGAAGGAATGTAGACGAGAAAACTTAACGGTGATGTTGCTCCGATACTTGGATCAACAAATTGTCTACAAAATTTAACAAAGATGGTATCAGCCATCCAAAACAAATTATTGAAAATGGTGAAGATTTATTATCACCTAATCCTGCTACAGGAAGAACGAAGTGCATCAAAGGGTATAAGCATTATCTCTATGGAAAAATCGATATCTGGGTTACTCCAATAGTCTACAAGATTTACTGGTCTTCTAGAAACAAGGAGATCAGAACCAGAAACGAAGAAGCTAGATGTACTTATATCTCTACACGTAAGACAGTCAGCATATGCCGTAAGAACTGCAGTGAGTGCAAGTTTTATATGAATAGGAAATCTCGAGTAACACGCATTGGCGATGATTTTGAGATACCTGATGATTCTTATAATCCTGAACAACTCGCTGAACATAATGACCGCATGAGAAGACTTAGACAAGCTATCAACGAACTTGAAGGTAAAAACGATAAAACGATTATTACTCTAGCTCTTGATGATAAATCTAATCGAGAAATTGCATCAGTTCTAAATGTATCAGAAGCCTATGTGTCTAAGAGAATGAAACAGATAATTTCTATACTTCGAGAAAAATTAAAAGATTTTTGAAGTTAGAGGTTAAGTATCTTTTCTCAAATCGCTCTTTTAGGTGAGAACGATAGTGGTCCAGCTATAGCAACACTTAAGGGACTGCTATCAACTCTCGCCATACCAAGAGGAGGAAAAGATACATGGCAAATGAAAAATTACTTAATCAAATCTTTGACGGTAACGATTCAGATGTTCGATCTATCAAATTTTCTCTTAACTTGAGCGATGTCATTGTCGACGTTCGAGTCAAAAGAAATGAAAGAGAAAACAAGAATCACGAATCTGCTAAAGATTGCAAATGCAGATGTGGAGGTAAACGCTAATGACTCCACAAAAACATTCAAAATTGTTCAGTCCAAGTAAAAGCTATTATTGGTGCTTAGCTAAATGTTACTTATCTACCGCTTTCAATGATGGCAACAACGAAGAAAATAGTGAAGTTGCTGAATTTGGAAGTGAATGTCACGAACTTGGATCTATTCAAATTGCTAATGCTTTAGGTATTACTGACTATGAAGGTAATACTAAATCAGTAGAAGAAGCTATCAAAGGTTTTAAACATTACGACGAAGCAATGCAAGAAATCGCTAATAGCTATACCAACTTTGTAGTTTCAACTTATGAATATGAAAAAGCAAAAAGCAAAGAAAAACCACTAGTCTTAATCGAACAACAACTAGATTTAGGATTTGACGAATCATCTGTCGGAACTCTAGATTTAGGAATAATTAGTGATAGGAATGGTGGAACTCTTACGATAGTGGATCTGAAGACAGGTCACTTGGCTATAAGTAGTTTTGATAAAGAACTAAATCAGCCAAATCCACAATTAGCAATTTATAGCCTTATGACTTACAAGTGCTTCAAAGATGTTTATCCAATTAAAAACATTAGGTTAGTGATCTATCAACCAGTTATCAATAAAACCAATGAATATGAAATGAGTGTTGATGAACTTCTAGCCTTTGAAAAAGATGTCCTTGAACCAGCAGTAAAAGCTATTAAAAGTGGTGATAAAACAGCAAGAGAAAACTCTAAATGCAAGTATTGTCCTGGTCTTGCTTATTGTAAGAAAAAACTAGATTCTGCAAGGAAATTAGTAGATTTAGATAAAAAAATCGAAACTTTGACTGAAGAAGAAATAACTCAAATCTTACCTAAATGCGATGACTATATTGCTTATTTTGAAAAGGTGAAAGAACACTGTTTAAAAAGAGCAATGAATGGTCATAAATATCCTGGCTTTAAGTTGGTTCATTCAAGAGTTACTAGAAAAATAATTGATGAAAATAAGGTCGCTAAAGCCCTAGAAGAATTAGGCTATTCACCTTATCAAACACCAAAACTATTAAGTATCACTGAACTAACTTGAATTCTAGGAAAAGATAAATTCAAAGAAATCGTAAGCCCATATGTATCACTTCAAGAAGGCAGTTTGTTGCTCGTAAAAGATAGTGACACAAGGGAAGAAGTAATAATTACGGAGGATAATAATCATGCTAAAAATTGAAACAGGAATTAAACCGAGAGCTATTAAATCAGTTTTGTATGGTCCTGAAGGCATCGGTAAATCTACACTTGCTAGTGAATTTCCAAATCCTTTATTTATCGATACGGAAAATGGAACTAGCCAACTTAATATTAGAAGAATCATTTGTAACAAGAGTTGGGATGAACTTATTTCTATCATTAATGAAGTAAAAAGTGATCCATCTATTTGTAAGACTCTTGTTATTGACTCAGCAGATTGGGCAGAAACCTTAGCTGAAGATGATGTATGTCAAAAGAATAGAGTGGCATCAATTGAAGCTATCTCATTTGGTAAAGGTTATACATATGTTGGTGATAACTTTTCTAGACTTTTGAAGTCATTAGATGAGCTAATTGAACTAGGAATAAATGTAACTTTTACTGCTCATGCTAAGCCTCGTAAGTTTGAGTTACCTGAAGAAGCAGGACAATTTGATAGATATGAAATGAAACTATCTAGACAAGTTGCTCCACTAATCAAGGAATGGTGCGATATGCTTCTATTTTGCAACTATAAGACTTATGTCGTAAGTACTGAAAATAATACGAAAAAGGCACAAGGTGGGAAACGAGTAATGTATACATCTCACCACCCTTGTTGGGATGCAAAGAACCGCTTTAATTTGCCAGAAGAACTAGATATGGGTTTTAGTTCGATTAAGCATTTGTTTTCAAACGTCGAGCCTAAAAAAGGGCTAAAAACGCAAGAAAACACTGCAAAAACTGTATCAAATTCAAAAAGTAGACCACTTATAGATAAAGTTAGATCACTTCTTAAAGAAGCAAATATAAGCGAATCTGACTTTAAGAAACTAGTGGAAGCCAAAGGTCATTATAAAAGTGATGTTGCGCTAGAAGACTACTCAGATGATTTCTTGTCACGCTGGGTATTAACGAATTTCAAAAAGATTACTGAAACTATTAAAAATGGAGGAAATAAATAATGCTAGAAAATAAAGTATTGTCTTGGGACGATGAGATTGTTGATTTAGATGAGGAATATAGATTATTACCTGAAGGTGATTATTTCTTTAAGGTTGTTAATTTTGAAAGAGCAATGTATCCAGGAGGCGCTAAACTTCCTGCTTGCCCTAAAGCTATTGTCACATTTGCTATTTATGATGAATTTAAAGTAGCCACTAGAATTCGTCAAGATTTCTTACTTTGCCAAGATGTCGCATGGAAAATATCACAATTCTTTAAATCAATTGGCGAAAAGAAAAATGGTGAAAGAATCCAAATGAAGTGGAACATTGTTAATGGTGCTTTTGGTAAATGTCATATTACAACAAGAAGTTACGTCAATAGATTTAACGAAAATAAGACCATTAATACCATTGATAGATTCTTGCCTTATGACATTGAAGCCATCAATAAATTTAAAGGCGATATAAACCAAAACGAGATGAAAGATATCTTGGGTGACGATGACTTACCATTCTAGAGGTTAAATTATGTTTGAACTTAGACCTTATCAACAAGAGGCGGTTCAAGCTATAGAAAATGAATGGTTAAACGGTAATAAAAGAACATTACTTGTTTGTCCTACTGGAACAGGTAAAACTCAAATATTCTCTTCTGTAATTAAAGACCAAATAAAAGACGGCTCTAATGCTTTAATTCTAGCTCATAGAAACGAACTCTTAGATCAAGCTTCAAATAGGTTAAAAAATACTTACGGAATTGAATCAGCACTAGAGAAGGCAGAGTCTACTTCGGTGGGCTCTCCTCTTAGTGTTACCGTTGCCTCCATTCAATCTTTAGCTAATCCCTCTAGACTTAAAAAATTTGATAAAAGTTACTTTAAAACAATTGTAGTAGATGAAGCACATCATTGTTTGGCAGATACTTATCAAAGAGTATTGAATCACTTTGAAGAAGCAAATGTTTTAGGTGTTACTGCAACTCCTGATAAAGCTGACCATAAAAACTTAGGTGAGTATTTTGACTCTAAGGCTTTTGAATATTCAATGCCTCGAGCAATTAGAGAAGGCTATCTATGTCCTATTAAAGCTCAGATGATTCCTCTTCAACTAGATATCAATAATGTCAGTGTTTCAAATGGTGATTATGCAGTAGGTGAAATAGGAAATGCTCTTGAACCTTACTTAAATCAAATTGCTTTAGAGATGTGTAACTATTGCAAGAATAGAAAGACTGTAGTGTTCCTTCCTTTAGTAAAAACCTCACAGAAGTTCACTGAATTGTTAAATGTTCATGGACTAAGAGCAATAGAAGTAAATGGTAATTCTAAAGATAGAGAGCAAAGAATAAAAGCCTTTGAAAATGGTGAATATGATGTTCTTTGTAATTCAATGTTACTTACTGAAGGGTGGGACTGTCCGAGCGTAGATTGTATTGTCATATTACGTCCAACCAAAGTTAGAAGCCTTTATCAACAAATGGTAGGTAGAGGCATGAGACTTGCTCCAAATAAGGAGTATTTATTGCTTTTAGATTTCCTTTGGTTAACTGAAAGACATGACTTATGTAAGCCAAGTGGACTACTTGCTAAAAACGAAGAAGAAGCTAAAAAGATTGATGAAAAGATAGCTAATTCTGGATATGAAGTTGATTTAGTAGAAGCTGAAGAAGAGGCAAAGCGAGATATTGTTGCTGAAAGAGAAAATGCTTTGAAACGTGAATTAGAAGAAATGCGCAAAAAGAAAAGACAGCTTGTTGATCCTGTTCAATATGCGTTTTCTATTAACGCTGAAGATTTAGCTAATTATGAACCTACATTTGCTTGGGAAATGGCTCCTATGTCAGTTAAACAAAAAGAGTATCTAGAAAAACATGGAATCTATACTGAAGAAATATCCAATGCTGGTATGGCATCTTTAATAATCGATAAACTTAAAAATAGACAAATTGAAGGCTTAGCTACACCAAAACAAATAAGGCTACTAGAAAGATATGGATTTCTTCATGTTGGCTTATGGACGTTTGATGATGCAAGTTTAATGATTACAAGAATAGCAAATAATAAATGGTTTGTTCCTTTTGAAATCAATCCAAAGACCTACGAACCAAGAAAGGGGATAAGAGCATGAGTGAAGATATTTTAGAAGCACTTAATTTTATCCCTGTTTTTAGTTGCAATTATACCGAATGGATAGAAGTTGGTATGGCTTTAAAACACGAAGGATATGATTGTAGCGTATGGGATAATTGGAGTAAAAATGATGATAGATACCATGATGAATGTTATAGGAAGTGGGAGTCATTTAATGGTTCTTCTAAACCTATTACTGGGGCATCTATCATTAAAATGGCTAAAGAAAAAGGTGGTTATGTCGGTAAAAAGAAGATTAATAACACTCGAGTTTTAGCGTGGGACGATTATGTGGAAGATAGCGAAGATCCTAGCATTGATTATTCTAAGTTTAAACCTACTGAACAACTGAAGATATTTTTAAAGGCGCTATTTAAAAGTGGTGAATATGTAGGCTATGTCAGCAATGATGTTTATTTCAATAAAGACCACGATAGATATGAACCACTCAAAGGAGTTTACTATAGAACGGTCGATGATTTGCTTAAGTCTTTAGATAGGTATCCTGATGATTTAGGCGCAACAATAGGCGATTGGAAAAAAGAAGCAGGTGCTTGGATAAGAATAAATCCACTTGATGGAAAAGGGGCAAGCAAGAAGAACGTCACTAGATATTCGTATTGTTTGATCGAATCTGATGACCTTCCTATTAAAGAGCAGGAAGAGACTTTCAGAAGGCTAAATCTTCCTATCGCCACGATGGTCTATAGTGGTGGCAAATCGATACATGCCATAGTCAAAGTTGATGCCACCAATATTCAAGAATATGAAGAAAGAGTGCAGTTTTGCTACGATTTTCTAAAAAATAATGGAATTTCGATAGATATCCAAAATAAAGATCCTAATAGATTATCTAGAATGCCAGGAGTTACAAGAAATGGCATAGTGCAGACATTATTAGGTGTAAATATTGGCTATGATTCCTGGAAAGATTGGATGGCTTCATTAGGTAGGAACGATGATCTTGTAGTAGAAAACCTAGCCACGCTTTTAAATAATCCTCCGCCATTGGCACCAGAGCTGTTATATGGTTATCTAAGAAAAGGTCATAAGTTTCTATTAAGTGGTGCTTCAAAGTCAGGAAAGAGCTTCGCACTTATTGAACTTGCTGTTGCCTTATCTCAAGGAACGGAGTGGTTTGGATTTAAATGTGAAAAAGCCAATGTTTGTTATATCAACTTAGAAATTGATAGGGGCAGTGTTGTTAAGCGTTTTGAAGACGTGTGTAAAGAGCTAAAAATAGATAAAAGCGCTGTTGACAAAGTTAATGTCATAAATCTTAGAGGCAAAGCAAAGCCATTAGATAAACTTGCTCCAGAACTTATAGAAGACTTAAAGGGCAGTGATACTGATGTCATCATTATTGATCCAATTTATAAGGTTATTACTGGCGACGAAAATAATGCTACTGAAATGGCTCAGTTTTGTAATCAGTTTGATGTTCTTTGCGATAAACTTCATGCAACAGTCATTTATGCACACCATCATTCTAAAGGAACGCAAGGCGGAAAGAGCGCTCAAGATAGAGCAAGTGGCAGTGGTGTATTTGCTAGAGATCCTGATGCACTTATGGATATGGTCGAACTCGAATTAGATGACAACTATAAAAACAATGTTTCTGATTATGGAAATGAAGTCCTAGCTTACCAAGTAGAGTGTGTGGCTCGTGAATTTCCTAAGCCAAAAAGTAGAAAGGTGTTCTTTAAGTATCCTCTCCATATCGTTGATACTTCGGGGCAATTAGATAAGTTTTATCCAAAAGGCGACATCCATAACGCTCAAAAGGCATCACCTAATCACTCCACTCCAGATAGTAGAAAAGAAAATTTAGATACAGCTTTTAATGTCTTAAATATGGATGGTAAAGGCGTTTCAGTAAAAGAACTAGCTGACTATCTAGGAAAGAGTGAACGCACCATCCGTGAATATGTAAAGGAGTTTAAAAACCACTATGAAAACAAACAAGGAATTATCACTCTTAAAGCTGATGGAAACTAGGATGGAAATGGAAGACAGCTTATATATAGATATTCCCTTACGGAAATATACGGACATAGGAATAAATAGGGGTTTAAAGTCACCCCTATTCATCCCTAGTCCTGTGTCAGTTGCAGTTTGCTTAAAAAACAGAATTCCTTTCTTCCATTTAGAAAAACTCAAAAATTTAGAGGTGGTTATATGAAGTTATTTCTCTTGTTAGATCCACCAACAATAACTGCTCAAGAAACTAAGGTGGCGATAGTTAATGGTAAGCCTAGATTCTACAAACCTGAGAATGTAACAAAGGCAAAAGAAGAACTCAAAAAACATTTAAGACCATTTAAACCAAATGAGCCAATGAGTGGTCCTATCGAGTTAAAGGTCACATGGCTATTTCCAAAAGGTAAAACACATAAACATCTCGAATGGAGAGTTACTAAACCTGATACCGACAACCTTGAGAAACTTTTAAAAGACTGCATGACTGAAGTTGGCTTTTGGAAAGATGACGCTCAGGTTGTTAGAGAAATCGTAGAAAAACTATGGAGCGATGAACCGACAGGAATAGCACTCGAAATAGAAATATTAGGCAAAAGAAAGGAGGTAAATGCTAATGGGGATAATTAACGAACTTAATGAATTAAGCGCCTTACGAGCCAAAATAAAGCAATTAGAAGGTCGAATTGAGTATTGTAAAGAACAATCGATGATGATTCCTGGTCCTATGTTGGGCGAAGAAAAAATACAAACTCAACCTAGTGGCAAAGCTCCTTTTGAAAAGTGGGTAATTAAGCAGCTCGATTTAGAGAAAGAAGTAAAGGAACTGCAAGGCGAGTTTGAAGCATTATCAATAAAAATTACTGATGAGATTACTTCACTAATTGATGACGAACAAGAAATAAGGGCTGTCTTATATCGAGAAGTTTCCTTTATGAAATACACTGATATAGCAGAAAAGATGAAGATCTCTAAAAGCTATGTCTATCGACTTCATGATGCGGGAATGGAAAAATTAAAAGAAAAAGTTTAAATGATTAGGCTATGTTAGAGTCGTTAAATCGAATTAAGGTGATTCATCATAGCCTTTTCTTTTTATAAATTTTAGTATGTTTGACGCTACGTTAAATACGTTAGTTTCATTTAAGGTGATTTAAGGTAAAGACTTTTTAAATAGATTTTGTCTTACGTTAGGGTATACGTTTGATACGTTAAAAAATTTAAGCAAAAGACACGTAACAGATTTTTTAAAAGACATTGTCTTAGATTTGAAATACCTTTAATACCTTGAAAGTCTTTAACGAAATAAGTCAAAGAAGACAATGTCTTTCTAGTTGTGTACAAGGGCAAGAAGACACAATCTTCATTAGTGAACGCAAGTAGACCTTGAGTAGAAAAAATAAGAATAAATAAGAAAAAATAAGAGCTTCAGTTGACCTAGCATAACCATGTCAAGAGGGTTTATTATTATAATGCGAATTAATATATAAGTTCGTAACAATACCTAAATGCTCACATTTAAATTTGTGAGCTTTTTTTGTTTTTGAATAATCATACAGGAGGTAATAAAAATGAGTTCATTAACAACAATTGTCAAAAGAAAAAAGATTGCTTTATTTGTAGGAGGTCTAGGTTCAGATGGTAATTTCTTTAACCAAACCATCCAAAAATTAAATAGTAAAGCTCCAACATTAACAAAAGTTTATAGTGAAATTATTGACATGTCAGATTTCAGTGTAACAAACAAACAGTTTGTAGGAGTTTCAAGCGGCTCCTTATTCCCTTCTTCTAAAGCATTAGAAGCATTCAATTTAAAAATTGCTGAAGTAGTCAATTTAGCAAACTCAAACACCAATACAACTATTATGGTTAAAACAAAGTTAGATTTTAGACCTGATAGTGTAGCTAATGGGAAAATAGTTTATAAAAGCTACGAGTCTATTGATAATCAATCAATTAAATTAATTAAAATTATCGAAAGCATTAAGCAATTAGATAATTCAATTGAAATCATTCTTGTAGGACATAGTCAAGGAGGTCTTGTAAATTTAAAGACGGCTACTGAAATCCCTAATAAAATCAAGAAAGTAGTTTCTATTTCTACACCTTACTCGGCTGTTACTACTGCATATTTATTAAGAGCAGTAGAATTTATAGCTAATATTTTTAAAGAAAGTGTATATCCTTATTTTTCTGCTGGAGATTATGATGAATACGACAAACGTGTTAAAACTTTATCTGATAGTAAGTATTTAACTGAATTAAAAACAAAATGGAACAAATTATCTAAAAGACCTGAATTGACAGTAATTGCTGGTATTTCTGCACATTTAATGACGAGTGAGTATTTCGTTTTCATTTTACCATTTGAAATTAATCATAGATATCCATTTGATGGTTTAGTAATGGGAAGAGAACAAGTGGATATTGATCATTGTGATTTACATGTCTTACATAATCCAGGAGTTGAATGTTATGAAAAAAGTGACGGTTTTACTCATTCTTGCTGTTCACAATTTGGATTAATTAATAATCATAATTGTAATTGTGCTTTACCATGTCTTGATATTTCTTCAGCCCTTATAAAATTTAGCCTTTCTGCTTTAGAATCAAAGATAAAACAGGGAAATGTAAATCTTGAAGAGTTACCAGTAATTAAAGCGTTTGTCGAAGGAATCAATGGCGAAACATGTTCGAATGAAAATTATAGACAATATTATGAAGTAATTGGAGGTAATTATAGTCATAAAAATATTGTTATTCAAAATGATACCATTGGTTTAATTCTTGGCGTATTTACTAAATAAAAAATTAATAGGAGGACATAAAATATAGTTTGTATGGTATAATTGCGCTGTAAGGAAGGAGGAATGAGAATGAAATTTAAAGCATTATTTTTGTTTGCCATTTCGTTTTTGCTATCTTCTTGTTCCAATAGTCATAATTATTTGGAGATAGGTCAATCGTATAAAACTAGTTTTTCTAGTAGTGAGTGCTATTATGATATTGTTTTTAAGGAAAAAGATGATAGTACAGTACTATTAGAAATTAGGCGTTTTGGCGATGAGAATTTAGGTATTGTTTACAATAAATCTTTTGAAGCTATAAGAATTAATGGCATTGAAAAAGATTATGTCACAACTCAATCGCCAGTCGGCGCAAAACAAATTTATATTGTTGATTTTATTGATGAAGTGGCTACTGCTGAATTAGTGTTTAATTCTGATGATTTTGAAAAAATATGTATTGAAACTACTACAGCAGTAAACTGGGCAGAAGAAGGTTCTTACAACGCAATAATCATACATACTAATTAAATTTAGTATGATAAAAACTTACAATATTAATTATCCATGTAAAGTAATATCTTCTTTTTATGATAACTATTTTGGTGTTCATAAATACGATTTGATCAAGAAAATAACTTTAAGAATTTCTCTTCCTAAATCAAATGAGGAAGAAGATGTGTTGAAGTTATTTATATTTTTTCAATTATTTTTTGCTGTTCATCAAGATGAAATTAAAGAGAAAATATTTACTTTCTTTGACTTTGCATTCAAATCTAAACCAACTAATAAGTTTATTGAAAACATTAATACTTTTAAATTAGATAATGATTATTCTTGGTTCAATGAAAATATAAACAACTTAAAAAGATTCAATCAATATGAAGCATTTGCTTTATTTCTTTTATGTACGTTATTTTTAAATAATTTATTTGGATATTCATGTGTTATTCCAACTAATATAATTGAAATCAATTCACAAATTGAGGGTTATAAAATAAAGGAATATTTTAATATAGGATTCGTTACATCACTATTAAAAAAAGACAAGATTGATTTAAAGAAAAGTTTTATTACTTTTATTCATAAAAATGAGGCGAAATTTAAAAGTTATGGAATAAGAGAAATATATTTGTTTGGCTCTATTAATTCTGAAGAGTATCATGACTCAAGCGATTTTGATTTGGTTGTCAGATATAAAGATGGAATAAATTATTGTGATTTAGAAAATATTGATAACAAAATTAGAAAGAAAATAAGGGATAAATTTAAACGTGATGCGGATATCATTAATTACGATGATTATATTTCTATCCGTAGTTTAGAAACGGCAACAAGGATTTTATAAAAAAACATATAATATTCACATTAGCCTGTAGAGAAATCTATGGGCTTTTTTCATGCAAAGAAAGGAGGAATCATGAGTGGCTAATAGAAAAAATAAAAGAATTTACACAACTGATATCTGGGAACAATGGAAAAAAGATGGAAAGTTAGAAGAAGTTTTAGCTTTTATTGCCGATTGCTCTAAAAAGCTCGTCACTCAAAGGGAGATGTGCAAATACCTCAAGATTGAAGAACATACTTTTACTAATTTGAAACACAAATATCCTCAAATCCAAGAGGCAATGGACAAATCCAGATACGAGTTAAAAAAGGACTTAGCAAATGCGATGTATAAAAAGGCAATAGGCTATGAAACTATCGATGAAGATCAATTAATCGAAGAAAAAGATGGCAAGCAAAAGAAGAAAGTTCATCGAATTAAAAAGCAAGTCGGACCTGACTTTAAGGCTATAGTTTATCTATTAACTAAGAAGTTTGGTAAAGAATATAGCGAAAGATATGAAGACTTAAGACTTGCTGAAAAGAAACTAGAAGCACAAAAGGAGGAATGGAACAGTGTCGAATCAATCACAGAAGAATATGACGATAGTGATGAAGAACATAGCGGAGATTAAGCCTTATGACAACAATCCTAGACATAATGAAGCGGCGGTTGATGCAGTCGCCAGTTCCATCAAGGAGTTTGGTTGGAAGCAGCCTCTAGTCATCGATAAGGACAACGTGATAGTGGTTGGGCATACGCGTTACTTGAGCGCCAAAAAGCTAGGACTTGATGAAGTTCCATGTCTTATAGCTGATGACCTTACTGAAGAACAAATTTCGGCTTATAGACTTGCAGATAACAAGACTAATGAACTAGCAACTTGGGATTTTGAAAAGTTAAAAGCTGAACTCGAAGGAATCTCTGATATTGATATGTCCCAATTTGGCTTTGAAGAATTAGAAGCGAGTCTTGATGACGTCAAAGACGATAACTTTGATGAAGAAGGAGCGCTTAGTGAAACGCCTTATTCGAAAAGAGGAGATATCTTTGTTCTTGGAAGTCATCGCCTTATGATTGGTGATTCCACCCTAAAGGAAGATGTCGATAGACTTTGTGACGGTAAGCAGGCTGATATGATTTTTACGGACTTGCCTTATAACGTGAACTATGAAGGGCAAGATGGAATGACCATCCAAAACGATAACATGAGCGATGAGGATTTTAAGAAGTTTCTTGATGCTTCATTTGCTAATCTATATGAGCATGTAAAAGTAGGCGGCTCTATTTATTGTTGCCATGCAGATAGTGAAGGCTTGAATTTTAGAAGCGCAATGAAAAATGCAGGTTTTAAAATTGCCGAATGTTTGATTTGGGTAAAAAACTCTCTAGTACTTGGGAGACAAGATTATCATTGGCGTCACGAACCTATCCTTTACGGATGGAAAGAAGGTGCGGCTCATTACTTTGTTGATGATAGAACCCAAGATACAGTTTGGGAGTACGATAAACCAAGAAGCAATGATCTACATCCAACAATGAAGCCTATCGAATTGGTAGCTAGGGCAATTAAAAACTCATCAAAACCAAAAGAACTGGTACTTGATCTGTTCGGCGGTTCAGGAACGACGCTGATAGCAAGCGAGCAACTTGGAAGAAAAGCTCTCATGATGGAGTTAGATGAAAAATATGCGGATGTAATAGTCAAACGATTTATCACTCTTAAGCACTCGACGAATGGGTGCTTTTTAATTAGGGATGGAATTAAAACCCCATTAAGTGAAATCGTCGACTATAAGAGGGTTTTAGAGAGTGATGAGCTCTTATCTTAAAGTTACTCCAATTGAGCGACTTAAGAAAAATAATAATAAATTTTGAAAGGAAAAATAATAATTATGGAAAAATATGTAACTTGTGAATCAGTTTTTAGAGGACATCCGGATAAGCTCTGCGATCAGATTAGCGATGCCATTTTGGATGAATATTTACTAAAAGATAAAGACTCAAGGGTGGCGATTGAATGTTCTATCAAGGATAACCTAGTCATTATTTTTGGTGAGGTTACCTCTGAAGGTAATGTGAATTTAGAAAAGGTAGCTAAAAGAGTTTTAAGAGATGTTGGCTACTTTGATAACTTTGTCGTCATTACTAAGGTTTCTACTCAGTCTTGGGATATAGCAAAAGGAGTAGATAAACTTGGGGCAGGTGACCAAGGAATCATGTATGGTTATGCTACTAATGAAACAAAAGAGTGCCTACCTCTTCCTTATGTGATTGCTAGAGATATTTCAAAAGCAATAGAAAACATCAGAAAAGAAAAATACATGGATGTTCTTATGCCTGATGGTAAGTGCCAAGTGACTGTTAGATATGAAGATGATAAGCCAAAAGAAATCAAAACAATTGTTGTAAGTGCTCAAACTAAAAAAGGAGTTAAACTTGAAGAAGTAAAAAGAATCATTAAAGAAGAAGTTTTAATTCCATTACTTGGTTCTACTCTTGATGGCATTGAGATTTTAGTTAATCCAACTGGAGCGTTCTTTAGAGGTGGTCCTTATGCCGATAGTGGACTTACAGGAAGAAAACTTATGGTCGATACTTATGGTGGAGTAGCGCATCATGGCGGAGGAGCCTTCAGTGGCAAGGACTATACCAAAGTTGATAGAAGCGGCGCTTATTATGCAAGATTTGTTGCTAAGTCTATTGTAGATGCAGGACTAGCTGATAAATGTGAAGTAGCTGTTTCTTATTCGATTGGTGTAGCAAGTCCAGTAGGTGTAAGCATAGATACTTTTGGCACAGGAAAACTTAGTGATGACGAGCTTTTAAAACTCATTAATGATTACTTTGATTTCTCAGTAGGCAACATCATAAAAGAACTTAAATTAAAGGATATCTCTTATCAAAGATTAGCGGAATATGGTCACTTTGGTAATGATATTTATCCTTGGGAGAATGTAGATGGAAAAGTCAGTGAGCTCAAGAAGGCTACAGCCAAAGCGTCTACATAACTTCTATAAGAGTGATGTTTGGCACAAGGTGAGGGAAGAGGTTATCTTAAGAGCAAAAGGAAGATGTGAAGTCTGTGGAAAGCCTGGGACGGAGGTCCATCATAAAATACACTTAACGCTTGATAACGTAGATGATCCATCAATAGCTTTAAACTTAGATAACCTTCTCTTACTTTGTAAAGAATGCCATAACAAAATGCATGGTCGTTTTAATGGAAAGTTACCTAAATACAAATGGAATGAAGAGGGTGACTTAGTCGAAGTCAGGGAGGAAGAAAATAGATGAATAAGTTTTTATTTTATTTAGTCCAGTGGACTTGGGGAATCATCCAAAACTTACTAGGATTGATTCTCTTTTTATTTTTAGCTGGAAGAAATCATAGAGTCTTTCATGGAGCAGTGATTACTACATGGAAGCTAGGCAGTTCGCTTAGTTTAGGGATGTTTATCTTTACTGCTAGACCATATGACTTAAAGTTAGTACAACATGAATATGGACACACAGCTCAGTCATTAATTTTAGGACCTATTTGGTCATTTGTGATTGGCTTACCAAGTCTTATCTGGTGTGGATGTTTTAGTAAGTATCGAGAGAAGCATAACATCAGTTACTATTCCTTTTATACTGAAAGTTGGGCTAATAAACTTGGTGAAAAATATAAATAATGCTGCCTTAACCCTCCCCCAGGTAGCCTTTAAATTATCCTTGGGGTACCGAGCAAGGGGGACTCACGAAAAATACGAGCCGCATATTTTGAAAATCTGAAAATCTCAAAAACTGAATTAAATCGTTTCTTTGTAAAAAGCTTTAGTTTTGCAGTGTTTTTTGCAAGTTTAGGAGGTGATGCAAAATGGTTTTATAGTTTAAAAAAGAAAAATTGATTTATAAATGCTTAAAAATAGGAGGTAATTAAAATGTCAAGCAAAAATAATCAAACAAGTGTTGTTAAGCCAAATACTAGTAACAACAAAAAGTATTATGAAGATAACGAAATAATGTTAAAAGGTGCTGTTGTTTTGTGCCAGCATGGTTTTTTAGGTAACGAAACAACAATAAATCCTTTATTTGATAACTTAAAAAGTAATGTACTTAAAAGTTATTTTAGTTGTGAATTTTGTGATGGTGTAATTAAAGCAACTGATTTAAATAGTTCAAATTCAGCTATTCAAGAAGTAGTTAATAAGCACAACGCTAATCCAGAACACAATTTATTTATTAGGACACTTTTTTCAAATCCAACTTATGGTGCAGTAAGTACACAAGCATCCGAACTTAGAGATATGATAAAACTAATTAGAAATAAAATTAAAAACGTTCCAATTGTAGTACTTGGATACAGTAAGGGCGGGGTTGTAAATTGCAAATGTGCTATTGATAATCCTGGTTTGATTGACAAGATTATTAATGTAGGAACACCACACGATGATACCCTTGTTCAAGATATTATTCAGATAATTGGAAATGGTTTAAAAGATATTTTTGGTAGTTTCTTTGGTATTCCAATTAAGCCAGCAAGAGATGCCATTCAAGCATTAGTCGATTGGGTCAACGATGGTGTTGATAATTTACTGAACGAAACTGTCACATATAAGAATTTGAAAGATGAGTGGAATAGATTAATGATTAAGCCAAAGTTTACTCCTATTGCTGGGGAGGCTATTGTAATTAATGGAGAATTTAATGGCGATTTTGTTGTTCCTACTGAATCTGCAATTGCTAATGGTTTTAGAGGTAGATCATATTTAAGTATCATTGACAATTTTATTGTTAGAGATGATAGAGTGGAAATTACTACTTCTCAATTAAGAAATGCTATGGGAGATGGTGCTGCTATATTAGATATATTGTCAAAATTTTCAGAGAGTATTTTAAATTTTGATGCTGCAAAAATTATTGAGTGTTTATTCGATATAGTTGCAAATCTTGTTAGTAATGATGGTGATATGTTTAAATGTTTAAAATTAGCTCATACTAGTTTTTTTGGTAGAGATGAATTTTTACTAACTCATAACACTATTGGAATGCGTGTGCTTGCAGGTTTGAACGCTTAATTATTAAAAGGCGAGTAGCATCAATGAAGTTGCTCGCCTTATTTTTATGAAAGGTAATTACTATGTTAAAAAAATATTTTTGTCGTGTTGTTTCAAATTCATATCAAATTATAAGTAATGTAATGGTATTAGGAGATGAAATTGAAAAATTAAAATCTAGCAAAGAATCAGGTTTAGTGCTTTTGGATGCTATATATAAATTCCATAATATGATTCTTTTAAAAAAAGGACGTCTTGATGTTGTTCAAATATTAAATAATTTCTATTCGTTTACTGGTCTAAAAGTTAATAGTACTAGTAGGGATGAAATAATAAAAAGTTATGGTAGAGAAAAAGTCGTTGATTTGATGCTATTGTTAGCAAATTTATCAACGGAGGATTCAAGGTATATATTGTTAATGGAAATGCTAGTTAATACATTGGTTTATAAAAATGATGGATTTCTCTATATATTTAGAGTTTCTTTTTTTGATTATGAGTATTATGATAGAACAATTATTGAGAAAATTTATTCCAAGATTAAAGAAATTTCTTTCAATTATTTGAGAGAAAAAAAGATTTTCACTTTGAATGAAATAAAAAGAAATGTGCTTAGTCTTAAGGACAGAATAGAAAGTAAAATTAAAGTTAATGAAATATATTTATTTGGTTCTTATGCTAGAGGTACAAATGATAAATATAGCGATGTTGACTTGCTATTTAAACTTGAAAGTAATAACAATTCAAAATTAATTCAAAAATTATTAAGAAACGAATTTAAGGAAAAATATGATATGGAAACAGATATAGTAATAATGAGCCTGCCTCCTGATGAATTTGACGAAAGAATGATAAGTTCAGGTATTCGCATCTTTTAAATCTTTGATTATTGTGGTAAAATAAAAGAGGTGAGAAAGATGAAAAATAAAATTATTATAAGTTGTCTATGCGCAATGTCTTTTTTGACTAGTTGCAGTTCTAGCATAACATGGAATAGTATAAAAGAAGATGTCACTTTATTACAGAAAAACGGGTTTGTTCTTTATTTTGATGATACAGAAGCATCAGTTAAAGAAGCGAATGATTTGTTTCAAACCGATTTAATTGATTCTGGATTAGATTTTTTAATTACAAATATTTATGGATTGTATGAGGAAGATAACGAATTAAATACAATTACATTTGTAAAATTTGATGACAAGAATGATGCAAATTATGTTTACGATCTTTTTACTAATCGCCTTTCGAGCACAAGCGGAGTAAAGCATTATATATTTAATGACATTTTGGTAACTTCTAATTCTAATGATGCTATTGATATATTAGGGTATTAAAAAATATTTGAGCTCTGAAATATGAGCTCTTTTTTAACGGATTTTAACCTTAGTTGTGTGGTGATTTTAAATTATTTATAACGTAAAAAGTTGAAGAGTGAAATATCTTGAGCATTGGTTTAAAACACAGAGAAGCCTTTTCAGAAAATCATCAAGTTGAATGGGAAGAATATGCGAGAAACCCCATTTCTAGGCTTAAGGAAATTTTAGGTGATGATGCATTAGGAATTGAACACGAATGGATAGCTGATTTTAAAGGATATGAATTATATTAGGAAATCAAGCCTGATGTATAATGATTATTGTGGAAAGGTGAGTTAAAAAATATGAAAAGAATTATGAAAATTATCTTATGCATTTCCTTCATACTTTTTATAATTTCGTTTCTATCAGGTATGGTCATGGAAATTTTACGTTATACTCCTTTTCCTAAAAATGATACATTTAATCTATTTTGGAATATTTTCTTTTATTCAACATATGTGTTTGCTATTCCACTTATAATAGGAATAATTTACATTGTAAAAAAGAAAAAATGATTAATAATTAAATTTCGCTAAAGAGCTCTGAAATATGGGTTCTTTTTTG
Organism: uncultured bacterium; assembly: GCA_949299165.1. Classification (GTDB taxonomy): domain Bacteria; phylum Bacillota_I; class Bacilli_A; order RFN20; family CAG-826; genus Onthovivens. The sequence goes on from CASFZJ010000012.1 coordinate 39,894, forward strand.
ATGTTTTTAGTCTTAGTTTTGCAGTGTTTTTTGCTAGTTTAATGGTAATTTCATAATTCTTTAAATACTTAAAAATATCTCAAAAATGTAGTTGATATCGTGTGTTTTTAGAGTGATGTATATATGTGCGAAGGGTAAAGAAATACACCTTCAAGGAGGAAAAACACGATGACAAAACAAGTGATTAAAAAGGAAATCTTAAAGGAAGCTCTTAACTACCTTAAGAACAAAAAAGCCTACGATGAGAACCCTTGTGAAACTAGTGAAGACGATGTCAACCACATGCTTCAAGAGGATGCTTACCTCTCATCAATGGAAAGAATGGAAGAGTTATATGAAGAACTATTAAAGGAGAGTAAGTAAAATGTTTAAAGAGAAGTTTGGTATTGAAATTGAGTTTATAGGTATCACTAGAAATAAAGCTGCAAAACTAGTCGCTGAATACTTAAACGGAACAGTTAGCGATGCTCGTGACTATTACGACACTAAAGTTATAACTGCACCTGATGGTAGAAAATGGAAAGTTATGTACGATGGCTCACTTAGATGTCAAACCAAGAGAAATGGTGAAATCATAAGTGCTTCAAGAGATTATTCATGCGAGCTAGTTAGTCCAATTCTTACTTATGATGAGGATATAAACACACTTCAAGAATTAATAAGAATTTTGAGAAAAGCAGGCGGACTTACAAACTCAAGTTGCGGTATTCACGTCCACTTAAATGGTGAAGATCATGATGTAAGAAGTATTAGAAACTTCATAAACATTGTGGCAAGTAAAAATGACCTTCTATATAAAGCCTTAGAAATCAAACAAGAAAGGATGAGATTTTGTAAGAAGATGGATGAACATTTAGTTAACACAATTAATAAGAAGCATCCTAAAACAATGTCTCAACTTGCTGATATCTGGTATGAAGGCTACTACGGAAGTAGAAACACACACTATCACGATAGTAGATATCACTTCCTTAACCTTCATTCATTCTTTACTGGCAACCATACAGTTGAACTTAGAGGATTTAACTCCGAGCTTCACGCTGGAAAGGTAAGAAGTTACATCGTTCTTGCCTTAGCACTTAATCACCAAGCCTTAACTCAAAAGTGTGCTAGTTCAAAAAAACCACAAGTTGAAAATGAGAAGTTTGCGATGAGAACCTACCTTAACAGATTAGGACTTATCGGTGATGAGTTTAAGAATTGTAGAGAACACTTAATTCACGCTCTTGATGGATGCTCAGCATGGAGATTTGGTTCAAGAGAAGGAGCATTAGGAGGTGCTAGATAATGAAGAAGTATTACTTGGCTTATGGTTCAAACCTCAATTTAGAGCAGATGAAATATAGGTGTCCTAACGCTAAAAAAGTGGGCGCCTATCTGCTTAAAGATTGGGCTTTAGAATTTAGATATTACTTAACTATTCGAAAAGAAAAGGGTTCAGTAGTTCCTTTAGGTATATTTGAAATTGATGGGGTAGATGAAAAGTCCCTTGATAGATATGAAGGCTATCCAACTCATTATTTTAAAGAAGAAATAGAAGTTGAATTAAACGGCAAGTCTATCAAAGCGATGGGTTACATTATGAATCCTAAGATTAGAAAAGTTATGCCACCTGATATGTTTTATTTAAGAACGTGTCTAGAAGGCTATAAGGACTTTGGCTTTGATACAAACTATTTATTTAAAGCCTATGAGGAGGCAAAAAATCATGAATAAAACAACTATTGATTTAAGGGTTATTCAACTAAAAGCAATGGATGATTTCATGCACTCAGTTAATAACGAAGAACTTATTGAAGAATGGCTAACTTATGGTGTACCTGATGAAGCAAGCAAAGATGATTATTACTCAATTGCTGAAGATGATGAGCTTTATAACGACTGCGTAAAAATATTTATAAGGACGGTGAAAAATGATGAATGCTACTACTAAGAAACGTTGTCCTTTGTGTGGACATTTACTAGAAAGATATCCTAATAACGGCGAGCCTTTAATCCATGGTGAAGTGTGTCTACAGTGCAATGTAACTACTGTTATTTCTTATCGCTATTTTATAAGTGCTTATGAAAGAAGTCCTATTGCTATGGTAATAAGAAATGGAAAGATCCAAGTTCATAAAACAAGTGATGGCTATTGGAAATTAAGTGATATAGAAGTGTTTTTAGGTAAGAACATCGTTTTTAAAACTAACGCAAAATTAGGGCTCACATTCGCTTTTATTAAGGGATACGAAGAAGAACCAAATGAACTAAACATAATCGCACAGAAAGCCTTAAAAGCGCCTAATTTTAAAAGTGTGATGGTAATTCCTACTAGGCTTTTGAAAGGAGTTAAATTAAATGAATAA
>CASFZJ010000013.1 GCA_949299165.1 uncultured bacterium
TCATAATCAGATTTGTATTTACTCATATTAATTTCCTCCACATGGTAATTATGAATAATCCAGTAGAGAAGAGAATGGTGTTATTTATTTACCAATACTGTATTCGAAGGTTCAACCGTTCAAATAGCGTTTATGAAAAATAAAAAAAACGATGAACAAGTCATCGGATAATCGAGAGATTTGGTGCGCGAAATGAGACTTGAACTCACACAGGAAATCCTATACGCCCCTCAAACGTACGCGTCTACCAGTTCCGCCATTCGCGCGTGTTTATAATAATATCAAAAGTCAAGCCGGTTGTAAATCATTAAAATTTCAATATTCATGAAAAAATCAAAGAAGAAATTTTGCATTATATACTCATTTTTACAATTAAAAATGTTAAAATATTTTGCGACTGAGGAGGATTCAACAATGGATAAAATTTTAGTCGAAACTAGTGCAAGACACGTTCACGTGACAAGAGAAGCATTAGATTATTTATTTAGCCCTGATTTTCAATTAACACCTAAAAAGATGCTCTCACAACCAGGACAATATGCTTCCACCACAAAATTAGAAATTATTGGCCCAAAAGGAAGTATGATGGCTTCAATCTTAGGGCCAGAAAGAAAAGCTAATCAAGTTGAAATTAGCGCTACTGAAGCAAGAACATTAGGCATTAAAGCTCCAGTCAGAGAAAGCGGCGATTTAGAAGGAAGCGCTCCTATCATCATCAAAAATCCTGAAAATGGAAAACAAATTGAGATGAAAGAAGGATGTATCATCGCAAAAAGACACATTCATATGACTCCTGAAGACGCAGAAAATTTCAATGTTCAAAACGGAGACATTGTTTGGGTAAAAGTTTCAACAAATAACGGACGTAACATTGTATTTGGCGATACCGTTATTAGAGTCTCAAAGAGTTACAAGCTCGCAATGCACATTGATACAGATGAATGCAACGCTGGAAATTGCTTTGGCGAAGTTAACGGAGAAATAGTTAAGTTATAATGCTTAAATCTTATAAACACGCTAATAAAGGCACTTGCTCAACAAGCGTTACTATCACATACGATACCGACACACATATTATTGAAAACGTTACTTTTGAATATGGTTGTTCTGGAAACACTAAAGGTGTAGCTAAACTTTGTGAAGGTAGAAAACTTGAAGAAATTTATTCTCTTTTAAAGGGGACAACATGTGGTAGAAAACAAACAAGTTGCCCTGATCAACTCGCACTCGCAATTGAAGATATTTTAAAAAATTGTTAATTACTACTAAAATTGAGCCAACTTCCAATAAGTTGGCTTTTTTAATTTTGAAATTTTTCTTTTTTGCTTTATAAATTTTCTGGCTTTTTTTAAAAAAATTCCGGAAATTTTCATTTTTCCCGGAACTTTTTTAAAAAACACTATGTTTTTGATTATTTTTCCTAGGTTTTTTATCAAAAAGTGCATTTTCACAAAAAACCTTTGCAATTATAAAAAGCTATTATTTTTAAATTGCTATTTTAAATAACAATTTATATTTTTATTCAAATTCTTTTTCGAATTGATTAAGAACTTTAATTTGAGGTTTTATAACTTTCTTAACATTTCCATCAATAAATGGGTTTCTTAATTTATCTTTTTCAACAAGAGTTAAGAATGGATATTTGCCACCCATCTTAAGAAGTTTGATGTATTTTTTCCAAGCTCTTTCTCTATTTTTATCCATTTCACATTTAAATTGGAGAGCTAAAACTTGTGCCAAAGTATAATCAATGTAATAGAAAGGTGTGCCGTAAATGTGGTGTTGTCTTATCCACATTTTTCCATTATTTAAATATTCAAAATCACCAAAATTCAACCATGGGCGATATATTTTTTCAAGTTCAGCCCATTTTTGACATCTTTCTTCGTGCGTTGCTTCAGGGTTTTCATAAACAAAATGTTGGAATTCATCAACTTCTGCCCCATAAGGTAAAAAAGAAATTGCGCCATCTAAATGTGCGAAACGATATTTATCGGCAGAATCTTTAAAGAAAAGTTCCATCCAAGGCCAAGCAAAAAACTCCATTGACATCGAATCAATTTCGCAAGCTTCTAAAGTTGGCATTTGATAGTTTGGAACTTTAACATTTCTACAAAGATATCCTTGAAAAGCGTGTCCAACTTCATGAGTTAAAGTGTCGACGTCACTACTTGTGCCGTTAGAGTTGGCAAAAATAAATGGGGATTTATAACGAGGAATGAAAGTCATATAACCTCCACCTTGTTTCCCTGCTTTAGCATCAAGATCCATTAAGTGATTTTCAACCATAAAATCGAAGAACTCACCACTTTCTTTGCCCATTTCATGGTACATTTTACTTGCACATTCAACTAAATATTCTGTATTGCCACAAGGTTTTGCATTTCCTTCTTTAAAGAATAGATTGTAATCAAGGAAAAGTGGTTTTTTGTAACCTAATCTCTTAGCTTGATTCTTTCTTAATTTATATACAACCGGAACGACATCTTTTTTAATTTGTTCACGATAGTTTTTAACCATATCAGCGTTATAATCAACTCTACCAAGTCTTAAATAACCAAGTTCAATATAGTTTTTAAAACCTAATTTATGAGCAATTGTAGTTCTGATTTTTACTAATTTATCATAAATTTCCCCAAGTTTTGCATCGTTTTCGCTTAAAAAGCCATAATATAATTTTGCAGACTCAATACGAGTATCTCTATCTTTATCGCTCATATATTTACCAATTTGCGATAAATTTAATACCTCGCCTTTATATTCAATTTTTGCGCTAGCAAGTAAAGCCTCATATTCACTAACCAAGCGATTTTCTTCTTGAAGTTCAGGAATAATTTTTTCATCAAAACATTTAAATCCGTTTTCGATTTGAGTGAAAAGTAAACTTCCAAATTTATTTTCAAGTTCTTTCTTAAATTTAGAATTTACCATTTCCTTTTCAAATTTTTGGAAATAATCGCTGATAATTGGTTGAATTTCGTTAATTTTATCGTTAGCTTTAATGTAATCTTTATTAGTTGTGTCTAAACTAAAACGAATATTAATGATTGTAATATCGCTATTTACATCGTTTGAAATTTTAAAATACTTATTAACTGCGTTAATTGCATCTTTAGCTTCGCCTGCATTTTTTAAGTCCTCTGTAATTTTTGAAAGCTTGCTTTCTAAAACTTTCAAATTAGGTACTCTCAATTTCATTTCCTCAAATTTCATAATAAAATCCTTTCCTTTATTTAATCGTATCTATCTTTTTAATAAAAAATAGTTTTTTAACCCATTTTGTTGAGAAAAAGTTATACCAATAGTTATAAGCAACTACTGAAGTGTTATAAAGTTGTACCGCTTGAAAATATTTTTCGTTCAACTCACCAATTGCTAAAAATATTTCTTCAACTTTCTTTTTCTTTTCTTTTAAATCGTAATTTATATAGATTTTTTGAGCATTCTGTAGCATTTTTTCGGAATAGTTATAAAATTCTTCAAATTCTTCTGCATTTAATTTTTGATAAGCTTTAAGTTCATCATTTTGGCCGAGAATTTTTAAAGGGTCTTTTTCATCAAGATACTCAGAAAGTAAATCACTTAATTTAATTAATAAATCGATTTTTTGATAAAGTGTAACATTTAAGAAATCTTTTTTTCTTAATATATCAGTTTTAAAATTATGCATGAAAATAAAACTCGTTATAAGCAAAACTAAATAAGACAAAATAACAACGCTAATCACAATAGCGATAATTGCAATAGTTACTGTTGTATTAAAAGAAAGCAAGATATGCATAAACATATCGATAAAATACCACCTTTTTTGACTAAAATCTACTCATTTGTTAGAATACAAGCGAGGTAGAAATATGGCAAAACCAATTATAGCACTAATGTATGACTTTGATCGAACTCTAGCTTTAGAGGATATGCAAAACTTCTCTTTTATTCCAAAACTTGGTTATACTCCTGAAGAATTTTGGGCAAAAACTGAAGAATTTTGTAAAAAGTATGATATGGATAAGATACTTGGTTATCTTTACATGATGATTCACTGTTGCAAAGAAAAAGGCATCAAACTTGATCGCATTTTTTTACATGAATGTGGCAAAAATATTAAATTTTTTGACGGAGTTACAACTTGGTTTAATAGAATTAATGAATATGCATCTCAAAAAGGCCTTATTTGTGAACATTATTTAATCACAAGCGGAAACAAAGAAATTGTTGAAGGATGCCCAATTTTTAAAGATTTCAAACAAGTTTTCGGCTGTGAATATCTATATAACGAAAACGAAGATGCTTTTTGGCCAAGAACAATCGTTAACTACACTTTAAAAACTCAATATATTTTCAGAATTTCCAAAGGTGTAATTAATACAAATGACGACAAAGAAGTTAATGAAAAAACTCCAAATAGACGAATTATTTATCAAAATATGATTTATCTTGGTGATGGTCTTACTGATGTGCCTTGTATGATTTTAGTAAAAGAAAATGGCGGCACTTCAATCGCAGTTTATCCAAAAGGAAGTCAAGATAAAGTCGCTCATCTTTTTGAAGATGGCCGTGTTAACTACATTTGTAAAGCAGATTACTCATCAAATAGCGAACTCGAAAAAGTTGTTAAATTAATCATTGATGGAATTTCAATTAGAGAAACTCTCGAATTAAAAAGAGAAAAAACCGAAAAACAATTATGACATGTGCCTTTTTGCTTCTTGCTGGAAGTTCACAAAGATTTGGTGGAAATACTCCCAAGCAATTTATAAAAGTTCAAAATAAATATCTTTTTGAATTTTGTTTAGATACTTTCGATTCCTTAAAAGAAATCGAAAAAATATATTTAGTGTGCGACAAAACGCACCTAGATTTTTTAAATAATTTCGTTAAATCAAAAAATTATAAGCATGAAATTTTGGTTATTTTAGGTGGGCAAACAAGGCAAGAAAGCGTATATAATTCACTAAAAACCCTGCAAAACTCAACTATTTTTTGCGATTGTGTTTTATTTCATGATGCATGTCGTCCGCTTGTAAGACGTCATGAAATCTTAAATTTATTAAACGAACTAAAAATTTATGATGGGGCAAGTCTTGCTGTGCCAGTATATGATTCAGTTTGTAAAGAAGACAATAAAATTATTCTTTCTTCATTAGACAGGAAAAATTTAGCAAAACTTCAAACACCACAAGGCTTTAAATTTGATATAATTTATAGCGCCCATGAAAGGGCAATTAAAAATGGTGAGTTAAATTTTACTGATGACACTTCTTTATTAACAAAATTAGGGTCAAAAGTAAAACTTGTTGAAGGAAGTGTATTTAATTTCAAGATTACTACTTCTGAAGACTTACTCCTTTTTAAAAAAATCGTGGAGGGATTTAATTTTGATTGATAATCCATATAAAGAGGGCGACATTATTGAAGGGATTATTACTAGCATCAAAAAATATGGTGCATTTTTATCTTTTGATAACGGCTATATAGGATTATTACACATCAGTGAAATTTCTAGCAATTTTGTAAATAACATTCATAGTTTCTTTACAATCGGAGACACCATCACTGTTACTGTTAAAAGAATAGATACATCTACAAAATTTTTAAATGTATCTATAAAGGATTTACCAGATGAATTGAATCCTTATAAAGAAATTCTTCCATCAAAAAAAATTACTAGTTATTTGAAAGAAATTGATTTTTCAAAACTAGATAAAGCTTTACCAAAGATGATTGCTGAAGAATTAGAAAGGGAAATTAAAAATGAGTATTAAAGTTGGATTTGAACATTGTAAACCAGACGATCTCTACATGCCAACCATTTGGAAGGATCGTATTAGAGAAATTAATAAAATTATCGTTGATAAAACTGGAGCTGGCGGTGACTACTTAGGTTGGTTAGACTATCCTATAAGACTTGAAGAAAAAGAAATTGATAGAATTATTAAAAAAGCTAATTTCTTTAGAGAACACTATGAAGTTTTGGTTGTTTGTGGAATTGGCGGATCATACTTAGGACCAAGAGCTGTTATCGAAGCAATTAATGGTTTATATTCTCAAGATAAAATGAAAGTCGTATATCTTGGAAACACACTTGATCCAAATTATACTGCTGAAGTTATCAATTTTATTAAAGATAAAAAATTCTGCGTTTGTGTTATTTCAAAATCAGGCACTACTACCGAAACAAGCATAAGCTTTAGAATTTTAAAAGAACTTGCAGAACAAAAATATGGAAAAGATAAGGCAAAAGATGCAATTGTTGCTGTAACTGATAAATCACAAGGCGCTTTAAGAAAACTAAGCGATACAGAAGGTTATGAAACATTCGAACTACCAGGAGATATTGGCGGAAGATTCTCTGTTATGACTCCTGTTGGTTTATTCCCAATCGCTTGTGCAGGTATCGACATTAAAGAATTTATTGAAGGCTTAAAAGATGGCATTAAAAACTATTCAAGCGATAATCTTGAGGAAAACGAAGCATATAAATACGCTCTTGAAAGACACGCTTTATATTTAAGAGGTTGTAAAGTTGAAATGGTCGTTACTTACGAACCTAGACTTGAATGTTTAAATGGTTGGTTAAAGCAATTATTTGATGAATCTGAAGGTAAGGAAGGCAAATCACTACTTGTTACAAGCTGTACATTCACTACAGATTTACACTCACTTGGTCAATTCATTCAAGAAGGAAGTAAAATTCTTTTCGAAACTGTTACATATTTTGAAGAACCTAATACTGATTTCGAAATTCCATTTGATAAAGATAACTTAGACAATTTAAATTACATTGCGGGTAAAAATTTATCTTATGTAAACAAAAAAGCTTATGAAGGAACTTTACAAGCTCACGCAGATGTCGGAAATGTTCCAAATATTACAATTTCGCTCAAGAAATTAACTCCAAGAAGCATTGGTGAACTCTTATACTTCCACATGAAGGCATGTGCAATGAGTGCTTACTTGAACGGATTAAACCCATTCAATCAACCTGGTGTCGAAGTTTACAAGAAAAACATGTTCCACTTACTTGGAAAACCTGGATATTAATCCTTTAATTAATAAAAACTGATTCAAACTAGCATCCGTTTGCAAATATGTCATTTTTGTTAAAAAATTATTGACATAAAATATGTTGCTTTGATATATTATTTAAGCGCGTTAAACGCGAACGGATGTTTAGCTCAGTTGGGAGAGCATCGCTTTTACACAGCGGAGGTCATAGGTTCAAGCCCTGTAACATCCACCATTTAGAAGACTTGGGAGGGTAGCGAAGAGGCTAAACGCGGTTGACTGTAAATCAATTCCTTCGGGTTCGGCAGTTCGAATCTGCCCCCTCCCACCACTAAAACCTTGGGGTGTAGCCAAGAGGTAAGGCAACAGACTTTGACTCTGTCATTCCGCTGGTTCGAGTCCAGCCACCCCAGCCAACCAAAATATGATCCACTAGCTCAGTCGGTAGAGCACTTGACTTTTAATCAAGGGGTCTGGAGTTCGAATCTCCAGTGGATCACCACTTAATTGATGCCCAGGTGGCGGAATAGGTAGACGCGCAGGACTTAAAATCCTGTGGTAGCAATACCGTACCGGTTCGATTCCGGTCCCGGGCACCAAGATGGAACTATCCGAACTTGTAATAACAAGAACGTTTAAATAGTAAAAAAGAGATGGCCAAGCACATCTCCTTTTTAATTTGTATGAATCGCGATTTTAAATTTTGATTTTTAAAATATTAAATTTTGCATTTTTAAAATCTATATTTTTTTAAAAAGCCTGCAAAACGCCATTATTTTTAAAAATTTTAAATAATTTCAAATTTTTTAAGTGCATTATAAATGCCGTTTTCTTCAATTCGATCGGTAATATAAAAAGCTTCTTTTTTAGCTTCATCTTTCCCATTGCCCATACAAATTCCATACTTTACAATTTTAAACATCGAAATATCATTTAAGTCATCGCCGAATGCCATTCCTTCTTCTTTTTTTATGTTTAAATAATTAAAAATAGTTTCAATGCCTTTGCTTTTAAGAAATTCAATTGGACTAATTTCGACATTATTTTCAGCAAATCTATCATAATGAAGATTTAAGCTCTGAATTAATTCTTTTAATTCTGCCTCATTTTCTTCCGTGATAAACACTTGGAAAGCAAGAATATCTTCGCCTTTATATTCTTTAATATCTAATGGAAATGGCTCATAAAATACACTATAAAAATCTTTAACAATTTTTTCATCTGTAACTTTTATAAAAGTATTAAATTGGCAAATTAAGTTGTAACTTAAGTTATGCTCATTTAAAAATTTAAGCACTTTATCACTTACTTCTTTTTTATAAAAGTCTGCATAAAGAGTTTTTCCATCGAGTATACATGAACCGCCATTACTTGTAACAAATCCATCAAATTTTATTTTTTCAAAAGTATGTAACCCTTTTAAAGAGTAATATGATCTCGCAGAATTAATTATTAATTTAATTCCCTTTTCATGAACTTTATTTATAGCTTCAACACCTAATTTATTAAAATCCTTAATTTGATGATCAAACAAAGTCCAATCAAAATCAAAAAATATTGCCTTAATTTTCTCCATACGTGGAATATACAAGATTTCTTTATTTAAAACAATATTAAATCCATGTTATTTTAGTTGCCCTATCAAAACTTCTTAAAAAATTTTGAGTATTTTGCTTTATTTTTAAAATAATAACTTATATTATAAAACACGGTGAAATTTATGGAAAACGAAGAAACGATTAAATTAATTAAAAAGACTTTAGATAAAGTTAGACCATTCCTTCAAAGAGATGGCGGAGACGTAACATTTGATTCATACGAAAACGGGATTGTTTATGTAAATATCCATGGAGCGTGTGAAGGTTGCGCTCTTATAAATAATGATATCGAAGAAGGAATTGAAGTTATCCTTATGGAAGAGGTGCCAGGCGTTATTGCTGTGCGTCTTGCAAGCGATAAAGAGGCCATTCAAGAAGCAATGAAAAAAGCTGGTCAATAGTTGACCAGCTTTTTTAAAGTAACATATTTTCTAACTTATTAACAATTATATAAGGCTCTAAATTTCTAACTTCTTCTCGATTATATTTCATTTGTGTTTTATCTAATTTCACTACAAAACCACCACTTTCTCTAACAATAATGTCAAAAGCAGCTGTGTCCCGTTCTTTTGTGCCTTGTGTTAATCGATAAGAAATTTCTGCCTTTCCTTCAGCAATTAAACATGCTTTTAAACTACTTCCCTTTTTAACAACATTTGTAATTTTGTCTTTATGTTTTTCAATTGTTATTTTTTCTATGTCTGCAAAATGATGTACACTTCTTAAACAAGTTAAATCATTAGTTTTTTCAGAAACATGAATTCTTACAGGTAAGTTTTCACGTGAAAACTTAAACGCTCCTTCGTTTTTAACTGCATAATAAATTTCACCAGGTGCCGGCACCGCAATTACGCCCGCCACAATTTCATGTTTATAACAAAGTGCGATATTTACTGTAAATTCGTCATCTTTGTGGACAAAATCTTCGGTTCCATCAAGTGGATCTACAATAAAAACATAATCATTTAATAATCGAGATTTATCATCTTTGCTTTCTTCTGTTAAAAAAGCATATGTAGGGAAATATTTTGAAAGATAGTCTCTAATTAAAACATCACTTGTTTTATCTGCTTCGGTAACAGGTGAATTATCTTCTTTTAAAACCGTATGGAAACCAGAACGATAATATTTCATAATATTTTCGCTCGCTAGTTTTGAAGCTTCAATCATTCTTTTTAATTCTTCTTGATACATATTTCCTCCGCTAAAAAAGCCCTGCAATAGCAGGACTTAATTTTTATTTTTTATTCAGCTGCTTTTCCGTAAGAGCCAAAGTTTTTAACGATTTCAATTACTTTTGCTTTGATTGCTTCACATCCAGGTTTTAATAATTTTCTTGGATCAAAACCTTTTTTATCTTTATCTAAGTCTTTACCAGCTTCAATATATTTTCTTGTAGCGTCAGCAAATACTAATTGGAGTTCTGTATTAACGTTAACTTTACTAACGCCAAGAGTAATTGCTTGTCTTACCATGTCATAAGGAATACCAGTTCCACCATGTAAAACTAATGGTTTTCCGTTTGTTGTTTCTTGAATTTTCTTTAAAACATCAAAATCAAGACCTTTCCAATCTGCTGGATAAATTCCATGAATATTTCCAATACCAGCAGCTAAGAAATCAACACCAAGTTCTGCAATAATTCTACATTCTTCTGGATCTGCTTTTTCTCCGGCTGAAGTGACACCATCTTCACTTCCACCAATTCCACCAACTTCACATTCAATGGATAAGCCTTTTGAATGAGCGAGAGCGATTAATTCTTTACTTTTTGCTAAATTTTCTTCAAATGGATAGTGTGAACCATCAAACATAACGCTTGTAAATCCCGCTTCAATACAAGCTTTTGCGCCTTCATATGAACCATGGTCAAGGTGTAAAGCAACTGGAACAGTAATGTGTAAAGCTTCATAAATGTTTTTAACCATTGTTGCAACAGTTTTATAACCACACATATATTTTGCAGCGCCTTCAGAAACTTCCAAGATAACTGGTGTTTTCGTTTCTTCGACTGCCTCTAAAATTGCTTTTGTCCATTCAAGATTGTTGATGTTAAAAGCCGCGATTGCATAATGACCAGCATGAGCTTTGTTGATCATTTCGGTAGCACTTACCAATGCCATTTTTTAATCCTCCTAAAAATTTATTTACACCTAAATTAATCTAATTTAGATGAGCTGTCATAATCATTGGAACGATCGTCGTCATCATCTTCGTCAGAATCATCGTCCTTTAAACCTTCAGCTTCAATTTCTTCCTTATCATATTCTTCAAGGTCAGTATTAGCTTTGGTTTCTTCTTCAATGTCACTATAAACATCGTTCATATCAATGTGAACTTTGTCATATGTTTGATTGATTCTTAAATCCCATTCATTATCACCTAATGTAACAAATCTTCCATCAAGTGATAAGTTTGTATAAAAAGTTGAAATTAACTCTTCTTTTTGTTCTTCAGTCAAACCGATTCTTTCACTGACTGCGTTGAATAATTCAGCAAATTTTGTGATTTTATTTACTTCTTTTAAATATGAATATGCAACGTCAACCATTGATTCATTTCTATAATTTTCTGCCATGTTAATTTTCCTCTCGCGTTATAAATTATAAATAATTAAGTTGTAAAATACTACTCAATATTACAGTCTATTCAAGTCTTAAAAGCGACTCTTCTTTGCCTAAAATGTCGATAATATTAAACATTTCAATACCATGCATCGCCCCAGTTAATTTAATACGAATTGGCATGTACAAATCTTTTCCTTTAATTCCAGTTTCGCTTTGAACATGTTTAAAAAGGTTTTTAACATTAATTTCATTAATTTCATCGAGGTTTTGCAAGGATTTTTTGAAAATTTCAATAACTTTTCCTGAAGTTGGTTTTTCTAAAATTGCTTTTTCTTCTTCATCGAGATTTTCTTTTTTAACAACAATTTCGTTGAGTAAATCAACAATTTCTTGTCCGTTTCGAATTTCTTGTTTAAATATTAAAGAAATCTTTTTAAGATCTTCATCACTCTTATTAGCAAGGAATTCGACTTTTTTCATAAATGGAAGAATAAAGTTAAAATATTCTTCATCGCTTAAATGTTTTATGTGATAACTATTGGTCCATAAAAGTCTCTTGTTATCAAACATCGATGGCGAAGAGCTCAGTCTTGCTGGGTCAAACGCTTTAATTGCCTCTTCTTTTGTAAAAATTTCTTGGTTATTTTCGCTTGTCCAACCAAGTAAAAAGAGGAAATTAAAGATAGCTTCTGGGAGATATCCAAGTTCCTTATATTGAGACATAAATTGAAGAATGTTGTGATCTCTTTTGGAAAGTTTCTTTCCATTTGGATTAACAATAATTGTCATGTGTCCAAATTGAGGTGGTTCCCATCCAAAATATTCATAAATTTGTAATTGTTTTGGAGTGTTAGAAAGGTGTTCTTCGCCTCTTAAAACATGAGTAATTTCCATTAAATGGTCATCAATAACAACAGCAAAATTATAAGTAGGAATTCCATTTGATTTCATAATTACAAAATCGCCAATATCGTTGCTATTAAAAGAAACATCACCACGGACTAAATCATGAAATTTAAATTCATGATTTTCCATCATTTTTAATCTTATAGTTGGTTTTCTACCTTCTTTTTTATATTTCTCTTTTTCTTCTACAGTTAAATTTAAACAATGTCTATTGTATTTAAATGATTTAACACCACGAGAAAGTTGTTCTTCTTTCATTTCAGCAAGTTCATCTTCACTACAATAACATTCATAAGCTACACCCATATCAACAAGTTTTTGAGCATACATTTTATAAATATCGAGTTTTTCCATTTGCCTATATGGTGCATATTTAGAATTTGGTTTTTCTGGAGACTCATCAGGAACAATTCCAAGCCAGATTAAATCATGAAGTTGGCTTTCTTCTGCACCTGGAATATTTCTTTCAATGTCCGTATCTTCAATTCTAAAAACAAAATCTCCATTATATTTTTTTGCATATAAGTAATTAAATAAAGCACTACGAGCTCCACCGATATGTAAATATCCGGTTGGAGAAGGTGCATATCTCACTCTAACTTTCTTTTCCATAACTACATCACCTCATCTATTAACACAATCGAATAAGCTTCAATCGCTTCCGTGCGACCTACAGGTCCAACACCCTCATTGGTGCCTGCTTTAATCGAAATTTGTTCGATTTCAATTCCTAAATTCTCAGAAATTTTTTCCTTCATTTTTTCCAAAAACACCTTCAATTTAGGCTTTTCACAAGAAATAAAAGCATCAATATTCACAATTTTAAACTTTTTTTCTTTAAGTAAATCTTTCGTATATTTTAAAAAATATAATGAACTAATATTCTTATATTTATCATCACTTGGCGGAAAATGTTTCCCTAAATCACCGACATTTAAAGCACCAAATATTGATTCTACAATCGCGTGAATTAAACAATCTCCATCGCTGTGACTTTCTAATCCGTATTCGCTTGGAATATTGACTCCACCAAGAATTAAAGGAACACCTTTTTTTAAAACATGTATATCTTTACTAAAACCAACTTTCATAATTAAACATTGAATCTAAAGAAGAAAATATCTCCATCTTTAGCTGCATAATCTTTTCCTTCAACTCTTAATTTTCCTGCTTCTTTTAAAGCGGCTTCACTTTTATATTCCATGATATCTTGATAAGTATAAACTTCTGCTTTGATAAAACCTTTTTTGAAATCTGTGTGAATGATTCCAGCACAATCTGGGGCAGTCATGCCATTTTTAAAGGTCCACGCTCTAACTTCATCCGCACCAACTGTGAAAAATGTTGATAAATTTAGTAATTTATAAGCGCTTTTAGCAAGTTGATCAAGCCCGCTCATCTCAACACCAAGCGTTTTTAAAAATTCTGTTTTTTCTTCTTTTGAATATTTAGAAAGTTCAGCTTCAATCTCACAACTTACTGCAATCGCCTGAGCATTTTCTTTTGCGGCATATTCTTTAACTTCGTTATAAAATTTACAATTTTCAAGATTTGATAAATCAGAATCTGCAACATTAGCAACATAAATAATAGGCTTTAAAGTTAAAAAGTTAAAATTTTTCATAATTTTAGCTTCTTCTTCATTAAGGGCCATACCTCTTAAAGCCTTACCTTCTTGTAAAAGAAGTTTTGCTCTATTTAAAACATTTACTTCATAAAGAGCTTCTTTGTCTTTAGAAATACGTGCCTTATTTTCGATTTTGGAAAGACGATTTTGGCAACTTTCTAAATCAGCCATTACAAGTTCAAGATTAATAATCTCAATATCTCTAATCGGATCAACTGTATTTTCAACATGAATTATCTCAGGGTTTTCGAAACATCTAACTACTTCAATAATTGCATCAGTCTCTCTAATATGTGACAAAAATTGGTTTCCTAAACCTTCACCCTTACTTGCGCCTTTAACAAGACCTGCAATATCACAAAATTCAAAAGTTGAATAGATAGTTTTCTTAGGATTAAAAATTTTAACTAAATTTTCTACCCTTTCATCAGGAACAATAACAGTTCCAACATTTGGATTAATAGTTGCGAATGGATAATTTGCTGCTTCGACATTACTATTTGTGATTGCGTTAAATAAAGTTGACTTCCCAACATTTGGTAAACCAACAATTCCAGCTTTTAAACCCATAGAATAAATACTCCTAAATCGTTGATATTATATAGTAATATTTCAAAAAAATCATTAAAACTAGTGTTTTAATGAAACAAAAAATCTATAAATTTTGGGAAGATTTTGCTCTACTAGTTAGCTTTTTTCAAAACTTTATTTACTGAAGTTGTTGAAATTATGATGATAAAACCCGCAACAAGAAAAATTGAAATTATTGCAAGAGGCGAAAAAACGTTAACATTGCCCAGGCCAATCATATTTCCAATAGCTTTACTAACAAAAAAATTAATAAAAATTAAACTTACTAAAGAAGTCAAAATACAAACCCCAGATTGTAAAAAATTATCACAAAAGAACATTTTAAGAATTTGAAAATTGTTGAAACCTAAAGTTTTTAGCAATTTTATTTCGTTAACTTCTTCAAGTGCGTTTATATATGAAATTATCAAACTTAAAATTATTGAACTTATAATACTCACTAATGAAAAGCCATAAAGAATATAGGTTAAAAATTTAGTTGATTCTTCAATACTGTTTTCTATTTCTAGCATCGGATTTTTAAATTCATAATCTGCAAACAAACTATTTAGTTTTTCCAAACTTTTTTCATCTACTTTCTCTTCTGTTTCAAAAATAATTGAGTTCGGTATTAATCTAAAAGATGATATTCTAAATAAATCTCGAAAAAGAGATATCGTGTAATCTTTATTTTGATAAATCGAAACGCTTTTATCCTCCTCAACAATATCTTTTATAGTTAGTTTTATAGTCCTAAAAGTCGTATCTAATATGCCACCATTTAACTCACTATTCACCAACATTGTTGCAAATATTTCAGTATTTTTAATATTGTTTTTGTTTAAAATCTCTGCAAATCCGTCACTAATTACAATTTCTTTAATAGATAAGGGTTCTTGTATTGCCTTAAATTTAAGGTTGTTTGAAGCCGGATTTAATGCAAATCCATTCACGACATTTTTTGGAGTTTCAATGTTATAAATCTCTTCTACATTAACTCTTGAATAGGCGTCGATAATTTGATTCAGATCTTCTTCATATAAAGAGAAAAATGTTGGATTGTTAAATCCTGTAAAAATCGATGTTCCGTTATTATAATATCCTGCATTTGTTGAATAATAATAATTTTTAAAGCGCAATCCGTTTTGTTTCGCAATTTCGACCAATCCAACATCAACAGCATCCTTAAAAGCATTAAAAACATAAATATAATTTTTATTATTTTTTTGCTCATAAGTTAAAGGTCTATATTCTTCTGAATCAATTTCAAAAATATAATCTTTGTATCTTTCATCATAAAAAAGTTTATTAAGTAGAATATTTTGAAACTCTCTTGTTTCAACATAATAAACTTTCTTAAACATCCACGGATATTCTTCTATTTTATTTGGTCGGTTTGATGTTGGAAATCTCATTTGTTCTTCGAATAAAACTTCATTAAATAAGGTGTTAGTATGATAAACTCTATTTTTGTTGTCAAAAATTACTCCCTTAACTTTAAAAAGTTGTTCATCAGTATATTCCCAAGAATAATTAGCAAGTTCTAAAGAAACAAAGTAGTCATTTTCTTTTAAATAATTTCCAAGAGATTCGAAGTCTCTTAATATTTGCAATTCTAAACACATGCTTTTCATCTGATCAAAAGTTATGGAAATTATAATTTCATCATCTTTTAAAGGACTTTCTAATTTTGGATAAATTTCGTAAGAGTTATCTTCGTCTAAATATATAAATTCATTAAAATGCCTGGCTGTAAAACCACTAATTTCATTTTTTAATGTTTTATTAACTGAATATAAAGTGTTTTCATCAATAAAATAATTCTCAAAATCTACAAGATAATTCACGCCGTATCTGTTAATATCCATGGAATAATGAGCCATCAAATTTTGTACTGCACTATTAGGTGCAGAATAATAATCATAAAGTTCATTATTTGAATTCTTTTTTGTTAAAACTACTTCATTCGCACTTACTATTGAGCTAAACGAAGATGAAATTGAATCATTTAAACTGTTAGTTAAAGTTATCGCTAAACCACATGAAATTAAAGAAAGCGAAAATAATAAATTTTTTATAAGATTTCTAATTTTTCTGTTTTTTCCTAAATTTTTAAAATGTGCAAAAATGAACTTTTTACTTAAAATTCCTTCTCTTTTTTTCTTACTTAATTGCATTATTTGCATTTTTTCAACAACTTTTTCTTTCTCGTGAAAAATGTGGCGAATGTTTTCACGACTAAATTCAAGTATATCGTCTGAATACTTTTCAGCGTTTTCTCTATCGTGAGTTACCAAAATAACAGTTGTATATGATGAAATAGCTTTTAATAATTCAAAAACATTTTTAGTATTAGTTTCATCCAAACTTCCAGTTGGTTCATCACAAAAGATAATTTCAGGCGATGAAACCATAGCTCTTGCTATTGCAACTCTTTGCTTTTCTCCTCCACTTAAATCTTTGACAAAAGAATCTTTTAAGTTAGATATTTCTAATAATCGAAGTATTTCCTCAAGCCTTTTTAACTTCACTTCTTCTTTTTCGTTAACAATTCCATCTAGCACAATACGGATATTATTTGAAACAGTATCTTCTTCAAATAAACTAAAATTTTGGAACACAAAACCAAAATTTTTAAGTCTGAAATCATTTTGTTCTCTTTTACTCATCTTTTTATAAGAAGAAGAATCACACTTAATATCTCCATCAAAGTCTAGATCTTGTAACGAGAGTATTTTAAGCAAAGTTGACTTACCACAGCCACTCTCTCCAATTATTGAATAGAACTTTTTCTCTTGAAATGAGTAGCTGAAATTGTCAAAAATTAGTCTTTTATTATATTTTTTTGATACATTTAAAATTTCTAGCCTCATTCTTCCTTTAACTCCTCACATACATTTTTTCTTTTCTGAAATTTTAAAGTTAATAGATTTAAAGAAAAATTCAAAATTATCAATAAAATGAAAATAAATAAAATGGTCAACATATTTAAATTAATCACAGAGGGGACTACGAAAAAACTTTGCAAAAAATTATTCAATAAAGGTGTAAAAGCAAATGCGCCTAATATGCCAAGAAGTAGGCCTACAACAGTAAAAATCATTTCTTCTTTTAAATAAATTTTTAAAATATCTTTATCTTTTGCGCCTAAAATAGTCAAAATAGCCGATTCTTTTCTACATCTAATACTTGAAGAATAACTTAAAAACGCTGATATAAATAGGGATGTTACAATGGCTAAAAAGATAAAAATATTAATTCCTAAAAACACAGAGTTACTTAAGTTCATAAAGGAATTAACTATTGTTTGTGAATTATTGGAAATGTTAAATCCTTGAAAATTTTTATCTTTGGAAAGTTTAATCAAATTTTCATTACTTTCATCATTTAAAGTTATGACGTTATATGCATAATTTGTAATAGCTTCATCATTTTCCGCTTTTTCTAGTAAATCGTAAAAGGAGGTTTTTTCTTTATTTATTGCAGTTGTTTTAATCGCTTCAGTTTCTTTTAAAATGTTTTCTATCAAAATAGGAGAATAATATAAAGTTGGGGTTGTTAGATATCCAAACTCGTCCTTGATTTCCTTTAATGAAATGTCCACTGAAACATTAAAGTTCTCAACAACGTTTTCATTATTATTTTCATTGAAATAAACGTGTTGTTTAGATAACTGGAGCTCAAATTGTGTTCCGATTTTTGGTGAAAAATTGAATTGCTTCTTAAATAATTCAATAAAACTATCGTTAACACAAATGTCGTTTACTGCATGATTTTTGTTGAAGTAAGGTTTTAAAGTAAATTCTGTTAAAGTTTCATTCTCAACTAATAATTTTTTAGTGCCACTTAAGAAATAAGTAAAATCATCGAAAATCAAACAATCCCCGATATCATTAGTTAAAGTCTGAATCTCATTATAATTAGGCTTAGTATTTTTAACTAAGGAAATTAGTGAATCTTTTATCTCTTCCTCTGTCACTTTCGATACAACATAAGTATTACTATCAGCATAAGTTTTTAGTAAAAAATCTTTTGTATGATTGATTCCACTATTGAAAAACAATGATAAAATCATTGAAAAAACAGAAAATCCGGCACAAATACTATTGATAACGTTAGTTCTGATATTTTTAACGATATTTTTCCTTGTGAGGGGAGTCAGTCTGTTGCCTGTCCTTTTATTTGTTTTTTCATAGATTAATTTGTTAGTTGGATTTGTTTCTTTTATAAATGATTTTTGGCAACCTTCCTTTAGTAATATGTATCCATCGTTAAATTGTTCGAACAATCTTTTGTTATGGGTAACGCAAACAACTAATATTTGTCTACTAACTTTCCTTAAATCCTCCATTAATTTTAATCCATTTTCATTATCAAGAGCTCCAGTTGGTTCATCGCAAAAAAGAATTTTAGGTGATGAAATTAAAGCTCTGATAAGCGCCAATCTTTGTTTTTCGCCTCCGCTTAATGTTGAAACTTTTTGGTCCAGTTTGTCATATAAATCATACCTTAAAAGTAAAGTATCCAGATTGCTACGATCAACAATTCCCTTAATTGAAATAGCAATTTCTAAATTATCTTTTACACTTAAATCTTCAAAAAGATTGTAATGCTGAAAAATTATACCTATTTCATCTCTTAAATAGACATTTTCTCTGTCCTTAGTAAAATTGGTTACATTTTCTCCATCAACATAAACTTCACCTGAGTCAGGTTTCATTAAGCCCATCAATATATTTAATAAAGTGGACTTTCCACACCCGCTTTTTCCAACAATAAAATAAAACCCATTATCAGGCAAAGTAAAAGATATGTTATTTAAAACTGGTTCAAATCTGTTTTCTCCAATTGGAAAAGATTTACAAACTTCTCTTACTTCTAACATTTGAAAAACCTCCTTTCACTTAATACGAAGGAGGTCAATTCGAAAAATGTTAAAAAATTTTTTACTTTTTTTAAAATATTTTTTAGAAAAATTAAATTTATTCGATTAATATCGTATTTTTTACGAAAAAAATTTTTTCAAATTTTTTTAAAGTTTTTTTAAATTCTTTTAATTAAATCGTAAAGTTCATTATATGAAGAAACAAAAAAGTCTGGCATTTTGTCTTTTTCATAAGTTCTTGGACACAATTTTAATAAGACAGACTTAACACCTGCATTTCTTGCAGCAAGAGCATCAAAACTTGTATCACCAATCATTAAAGTTTCTTCTTTTTTAATATTAAATTTTTTCATTAATAATAAAAGAGAATCTGGATTAGGTTTATGCGCCACATCTTCACTTGAAGTCACCATATCAGAGAATAAATCAAAAACTCCAAAAATCTGTAAACTTTTTTCGGTCATAGGACGATTTTTACTCGTTGCAATCGTTAAAATATAACCATCTTTATAAAGTTTATTCAAAACATCTTTTTCATTATCAAAAAATTTTAAATCGGTATCGTAATATTTTGCAGTTCTTTTACGATATTCACTTAAAATAAAATCAGGATCTTTTTCAGGAAAAGCACGAGCAATTGAACATTCAATCGGAGGTCCACTAAAAGAGCGAATAAATTCGCGATCGATCGTATAGTCTTTAGGTTTATATAATTCAAATAATTCTTTCCATGTTTTATAAAGCACTTCATCGGTATCAATTAAAGTGCCATCCATATCAAAAATTAAGAGTTTTACCATATATTAAAGAAAACTGTGATTAAAATAATAAGAATTAATAAAACACTACCAAGAATTGAAGCGTTTCTAATAAGCTCTTTATTAGTTTTTTCTTCGTTTACAAGGATTTCATCTTTAAATGTCGAATTTTTAAAGATCCATAATTTCTTTTCTTGTAAGATTTTAAAAGCGATGAAGAATGCAACAATTGCTAAGCCCCCACCAATCATAACGTAAGAAGTTTGGACGCTAGCTTCGTATTCAAATTCACCATATCTTAATGGTTCAAGGAAAGCTCTTGTTGCGCCATACCAGACAAGATACCATCCAACAGCACTTCCAGCTGCATGATATTTTCCAAGTCCTTTAACAATTCCAAAATAAATTATGCAATAACCGAGTAAATTAGTAATTGTTTCAATTGTTGATAAAGGAAGATATGCCATATTAGGGTCACTAATAGCGGTTGCGTAATTAAATTGATAATTAAGTCTCATAAAAGTAGGCATCCAAGAAAGAGAAGATAAAGGAATTGCATTTCCATGAACTTCTGCATTGAAGAAATTACCAAATCTTCCGATAGCTTGTGCAATTAAAATTGCTGGCACAATAAAATCAGCAAGTCTAAGATAACTCATCTTGGTATAATCTGGATTTTTCTTTAAATATTTAAAATAGAGCATTACTCCAACCCCAGATATAATTCCAAGAATCGCTCCACCCATAATTCCGAGTCCGCCTTCATTAAAATAGAGAATCGAAATTGGATTTTGAATAAAGTGTGATGAATTGCCAAGTTTAGAAATATCTAAAACAACATACCATAAACGCGCACCAATAAGTCCCATTGGGAAAGCGATTAAAAAGCAAGTTGTGGCAAGACCATGTTTTCCATAATATTTATAAATTAAATGGTCACATAGAGCAAAAACAATAAGGGCACCACTAAGGATAAAAATCGCATAAAATGCGATAGAAATTCCCCCATCTAAAGAATAAGATCCATTATTAAAAACATAATATGGTTCAGGATGAGTATAACTATTTATAAATTTGATTCCATGAACTCCAATATAAACAGAGTTACAAAGTGGATAAGTTAAATAAGGCGCATTCCCTTCACTCATTATAAGGAAAAAGGCAATCGCAAGAGGGAAAGCCGAATACATTATAATTTTGAAAATTTTTCTATATTTTTCATCAAAATTATTAAGGAAAAAATAGTAGAAAAAGGCCGTGAGAAAACTCATTGCGCAAACACCAAACAAAATTAAAAAGAAATAAGAAAGAAATTGATGTCCAGCATCAAGCACAAGATTATTTTCATTAATATAATTAATTGTGGTTGAATCTTGATAAAAAGCCACTGTAAATAATATCAAAGAAAGCACAATTCCTACCGAAAAACCCTGCAAAACTAAAGTATTTTTCTTTAAAAGTACTTTAATGTCGAGTCTTAATTTGTCTTTAATTGTCATGGATAAATAGACTCCATAACCAATGGCACTCAAGACAAATAGAGCCATGGCGATATAAAAAATAACATCACTCATTTTTTAATCTCTCCTTTCTTTTTAGGTCTTCTTCTAGTACATTTTTTAAATATTGGGCAGTATAACTTTCATTAACTTTCGAAACTTCTTCTGGAGTGCCTTTTGCAATAATATTTCCGCCCTTATTTCCGCCTCCAGGTCCTAAATCTATAATGTAATCAGCAACTTTAATGACATCTAAATTGTGTTCAATAACAATTACTGTATCTCCATTATTCACGATTCTGTCTAAAACTTCTAATAATTTTTTTACATCATTAACATGGAGTCCGGTTGTTGGCTCATCTAAAATATATAAAGTCTTCCCGGTTGCTCTTCTTTGAAGATAATAAGCAAGTTTTACTCTTTGTGCCTCGCCGCCTGATAAAGTCGTGGCAGGTTGACCAACTTTTATATAACCAAGTCCAACATCAATCAACGTTTTTAATTTACGAGCAAGCGAAATATGAGGCTTAAAGAATTCATAGGCATCTTCAATCGTCATTTCTAAAACGTCATAAATATTTTTACCTTTATAGGTTACTTGTAAAGTTTCTTCGTTATATCTTTTGCCATCACATTCATCACATTTAACATAAACATCAGGCAAAAAATTCATTGGAATTCGAGTAACGCCGGCACCTTGACAATGTTCACAACGTCCTCCAGGAACATTAAAAGAAAATCTTCCTTTATCAAATCCATGTGCTTTAGCCTCTAGTGTTTGAGCAAAAATATCACGAATATCATCGAAAGCTTTAACATAAGTTGCAGGGTTAGAACGAGGTGTCCTGCCGATTGGTTCTTGCGAAATATTGATGACTTTATCGATGTTTTCTAGTCCTTTAAGTTCTTTATATGGCCCATGATCGACATCTTTATGCTCCATAATTCCATAAATTGAATTATACAAGGTTTCGTTAACCAAAGAAGATTTCCCGCTTCCACTAACCCCGGTTACACAAATAAATGTGCCTAAAGGGAATTTTGCGCTAACATTTTTTAAATTGTTGATAGTGCAACCGCTTATTTCTAAGAATTTTCCGTTTCCTTTACGGCGTGATAAAGGCACAGGGATATATTTTCGCCCTGCTAAATAATCTCCAGTAAGTGAATTTGTCGCGTTTTCAATGTCTTTTAAAGTTCCGCTTGCCACAACTTCACCACCATGCACGCCTGCTCCCGGACCAATATCTACAATAAAATCCGCAGCTTTTATCATTTCATCATCATGTTCAACAACAATTAATGTATTACCTAAATCGCGCATTTCCTTAAGTGTTGCAATAAGTCTTTCACTATCTTTTTGATGCAAACCAATTGATGGTTCATCTAAAACATATAAAACACCTGAAAGTTTGCTTCCAATTTGAGTTGCAAGTCTAATTCTTTGAGATTCACCACCACTTAAAGTCATTGACATTCTTGCTAAAGTTAAATAATCCAGCCCAACATCGATTAAAAATTTAGTTCTATTTTCGATTTCACTGATAACCATCCCAGAAACAGCAAGATCATAAGGTGTTAATTTATTTCTTAAACCATGAATAAAATCGTAGAATTTATCGAGTGGTAAACAAGTTGCTTCATAAATATTTAACCCATCGATTCTAACACTTAAAACTGCATCATTAAGTCTAGCACCATGACATTTTGTGCATTCTTTATCTTTTAAGAAGGAACTATACCACTCGCGGTTAAATTCGCTTGTTGTATCTTTATAAAGTCGTTCAATTCTTGTTTTAACGCCTTCAATATATCCATCTCTATTTTGTTTATTTCCACTTGAAGAAGTTAAAACAAAATGTAATGGTTCTCTACTTCCGTTTAAAATAATATCGATTTCATTACTAGTTAATTCTTTAAATGGTTTATTGCAATCAATGTGATAATAATCGAGTAAATACTTGAATTGTTGCCGATCTAAATTTTGTGTTCCAACAATATTTTTATAATAAGTTATAGCCCCTTGATTGATAGATTTAGTTTTATCAGGAACGAGCAAATTAATATCGACTTCTTGAGAAATTCCTAATCCACCACAACTAGGACAACATCCTAAAGGTGAATTAAAAGAAAATAGTCTAGGCTCTAATTTTGGCACAGTGAAGCCACAAATTGGGCACGCATTGTGTTCGCTATAAAGGTGTTCGTCATCATTTGTGAGTACTAAAACAAAGCCATTAGCCCAATCACTAGCAAGTTCTACCGCTTCAAAAACTCTACTTTTATTTTCTGGTTTGAGAACGATTCTATCGATAACAATATCAATACTATGTCTTTTATTTTTATCAAGATCTTCAGCTTCTTCGATAAGAATCATTTCCCCATCAATTCTAATTCTAGTAAAGCCATTTGCTTTAATTTTGGCGATTGTATCTTTAAAAGTTCCTTTTTCATTACGCACAATAGGTGCCAAAATTTGAATTCGGCTATTTAAAGGACTTTTCATGATAATATCGGTTATTTTTTGATTTGAAAAAGCAACAATTGGTGTTTTGTGAGTTGGACAAAAAGGAATGCCAATTCTTGAATATAAAAGTCTTAAATAATCATAAATTTCAGTAACAGTTCCGACCGTTGAACGTGGGTTATGTGAAACACTTTTTTGATCAATTGCGATAGCTGGAGATAATCCCTCAATTGATTCAACATCTGGCTTTTCAAAACTGCCTAAAAATTGTCTAGCATACGAAGAAAGTGACTCAACATATCTTCTTTGTCCTTCAGCAAAAATAGTGTCAAAAGCTAAAGTAGATTTCCCACTTCCACTAACACCAGTAAATACAACCAATTTATCTTTAGGAATAGTTAAGTTAATGTCTTTTAAATTATTAACCTTCGCCCCTTTAATTTTAATTTCGTTCATTGCCATGCTTAAAATTATAACTATCTACACCATAATTTAAAAGTATAAAACATAGTTTTATAAGACTTTAAAATTCGTTGCATCAATTATGTAAGCGATTTCATAAAAACTAAAAAATCGTATTTTTTTAATAAAGTAGTACTTTTTTAAAAATTTCCTGGAAATTTATCAAAAAACCTATACTTTTTTAAAAATACTTGGGTTTTGCAGCGTTTTTTCTAGGAAAAACATATAAAAAAATAGTATTTTTTTAAAATTTCCTAGGATTTTTTTAAAATTTACCTAGTTTTTTATCATAAATTAAGCTTTAAGTGTTTAAATATAAAATATTTAAACATTCAATCGATTATGATATTTTATTAAATGCTTTAAGGAGGTCAATTATTATGAAGATGAGAAATGTTGCAATTATCGCACACGTTGACCATGGTAAAACTACATTAGTTAACCAATTATTGAAATGTTCAGGTACATTCAGAGAGAACGAAAAATTAGAAGATAGAGCAATGGATTCTAATGCAATTGAAAGAGAAAGAGGTATTACTATTCTTGCTAAGACTACTTCTATTAAATATAAAGATTATAAGATTAATATTCTTGATACACCTGGGCACGCTGATTTTGGTGGAGAAGTCGAAAGAATTATGCACATGGTTGATGGCTGTCTTCTTTTAGTTGACGCTTTTGAAGGAACAATGCCACAAACAAGATTTGTTCTTAAAAAAGCTATTGAAGCTCATGTAAAACCAGTTGTCGTTATTAACAAAATTGATAGACCAAATGCCAATCCACAAAAAGCAGTCGATGAAGTTTTAAACCTTTTTATTGAATTAGGCGCTCCGGATGAATTTTTAGATTTTAAAGTTGCTTATACGAGTGCTCTAAACGGCACAAGTTCATTAGATCCTTCACCAAGCAGTCAAAAACCAGGAATGGACCCTATTTTTGATTTAATTGTTGATGAAATTCCAGAACCACAAGTTCAAGGAGAAGGCCCATTACAACTTCAATGTGCACTTCTTGACTACAACGATTATGTAGGAAGAATGGGAATTGGAAGAATTCAAAGAGGAACAATTAAAGTTGGCCAAAGTGTATCTTGTGCCAGACTTGATGGAACCACTAAAACATTCAAAATTTTGAAACTTATTGGCTACTATGGTCTTAAAAAAGTAGAAATTGAAGAAGCTTCTGCAGGAGAAATTGTTGCAATAGCCGGTTTACCAGATATTAATGTTGGAGAAACTATCTGCGACACAAGTACAATCGAAGCTTTACCACCACTTCATATCGATGAACCAACCTTACAAATGACTTTTGGTACAAATTCGTCTCCATTTAGTGGAAAAGATGGAAAACTCTTAACTGCTCGTCAAATTGAAGATAGACTTTTTAAAGAAGCTCAAAGAGACGTCTCATTAAAAGTTTCAAGAGTTCAAAATTCTGAAACATGGGTTGTTTCTGGAAGAGGTGAACTTCACCTTGGCATCCTAATTGAAAATATGAGAAGAGAAGGTTTCGAACTCGAAGTTTCACGTCCACAAGTTATTATTAAAGAAATTGATGGTGCAAAATGCGAACCTTACGAAGATTTAAGCGTTGAAGTCCCAAATGATTATGTTGGTGATGTAATGACAAGTCTAGGCTCAAGAGATGCCGAACTAATCGATATGGACGCTGGAGATGTAAATACAAAAATCAATTATGTAATTCCTTCAAGAGGTTTAATTGGTTTTGTTACAAATTTCTTAACACTTACTAAAGGTTATGGAATTATCGCTCACACCTTTAAAGAATATAGACCAATTGCTAATGGCAAAATTGGCGAAAGACAAATTGGTGTTTTAGTTGCAACCGAAACTGGCCAATCCACCCCTTATGCTCTTCAACACGTTGAAGAACGTGGAGTTATGTTCATCTACCCTGGAGAACAAATTTATGAAGGTATGATTGTTGGCGAAAATAAATATGATACAGATTTAAGTGTAAATGTTTGCCAAACTAAAAATTTAACCAATCAACGTAGTGCAAACAAAGATCAAACTGTCGTATTAAAATCGCCTAGAAAAATGACTCTTGAAGCTTGTCTTGACTATATTAATAGTGATGAACTTGTCGAAGTCACGCCTAATTTCTTTAGAATGAGGAAAAGAATTCTAAACGATGCACAAAGAAAGAAATGGGAAGCAAGAAATAAATAAAAAATTCCGATAAATTACGAAAAATAGGGAAAGATTCGTCTTTCTCTTTTTATTTGACAAAAACAAAACAAGCCTTAAACTATTTTCATATTGTATCAAACATTTTTGTTATACAATTGTATTAATATATGAAGGATATAGAACTGTACAAACTTTGCAAGAAATTTATTGATGGGGATACGCGTGCTTTTGACGCAATTTATAACGATACCAAAAATAAAATTTTTGCTAATATCTATTCCTATGTAAAAAACAAAGAGATTGCTGAAGATTTATTAAGCGATACTTACATAAGATTTTTAAATGGGATTAAAGATATTACTTCAGACAGATCTATCCTTGGCTATCTTTACACCGTTTCTCGCAATCTTTCTTTAAATTATCTTGAGAAAAACAAACGTTACACTTCTGATGGTGAAACTTTAATTGAAAATAATGGTGTTCACGAAAAATATCAAGAAAGTAACGATATTCTCGAAGTTATGAAAAGAGTTTTAAACGAGGATATGTTTAATGTAATCGTTCTCCATTTAATAAACGGATTGGATTACAAAGAAATTGCTGAAAGGTTAAATAAAAATGAGAATACGATTAGATGGCAATATAATGAAGGGTTAAAAAAAGTTAGAGAGGCTCTAAAAGAATGACAAACCTAGAAGAAGAAATCAAAAGGGCTTTTGAGCAAGAAAACATTGACCTTACATCAAAAGAAATCCTTGAGAAAAGTAATATCTCATTCATTGGTAAGAGACAAAAATTCACTTTTGCGCAAGGAGTTCTTATTAGTTCTGCGAGTTTAGCGCTTGCAATTGGCGTTTTTTGTGTTGCTCTAATTCCACAATTTAACTATATTGAATCAATTGAAGATAGTATTAGCAATCGTACTTTTGCTTCGCATGTTTTAAGTTGTCTTGGCGCAAACGAATTACTTTTAAATTCGCCAGATGGAGAAAATATTACTCTTCCTCCAGAAGATGTTCAAAAAGACACACTTCCACCAATTGCCTTTTTAAATTATGCATATACCAACAAAAAACACTTAGATTATTCTTTCATCAACGAAAAATCCAATATCGAAAACGAAACATTTAATGTTAGAGAAAATATTCGCGATGAATTTCTTTCAAAAAACTACGATCTTTTCCTTAAAAAAGAAGATGATTATAAAATTAAAGCTCTTGTCGTCAATAACAAGGCACAAAGCAAAAACCCTGTTTATCAACTCGACATTCTCGGAGATGAAGAAAATAAAGATTGTTACTTAAAACTTAATTTCAGACCATTAAGTGAAAAATATAAAGATTATTTGTTTTCACTCAAAGAAAATGTAGATAAATCCATTCAATATTCTTTACATGTCGCAGAAAAACCAATATTCACTTGTCGATTTGAATTCCATGACAATTACAATAAATTTATTTTAGATTTACACAAATTTAATCAAAAATTTATATTTAAAATTTCCAATTTTGGAAATTTAAATTATAATTGTGAATACTCAGAAGAGGACGATCAAGAAAGCACAACTTCTTATGATTATACCTTCACTGATGATGGCACAATCGAAGAAAATTAACAAATTTAAAAATTTTAAAAAAATTTCCAACAAATAATTAACTAAACTGTATTAATAGTATAAAAGAAATCCTTAAGAATATATTGAAAGATATATATTCACCGTAATTGCCTTGACTCGCTTATAAACAAGATAAAAACATAACTTGTTTATATAGTTGAGGGTATACTCCCCCCTTTAATACCCTCAAAGAAACAGTTCCTCGTAAGAGGATATAACCCCTTCAAAGGTGCGGCAAAAGCCGCACTTTTATTTTGTTTAGACAAAAAAATATTGGGGTTTTGCAGTGTTTTCGAAAAAATTTAATATTTTAAATGCAAAAATTAATAATTATTCATCTACACTCTTCAAAGATTCGCTCATTGAAATTCCGTTTACTTTCACGTACATAAATAAATTAACAACTAGTGCTGTTAATAAAGAGATAAAGAAAGAAATCACGTAGCTCTCAGGGAAAACAAGATATAACCAGCTGACTAGGTTAGTTTCATTAACACTCAAAACCATATATTCAAATGGAAGTCCAATCAATAAACCAAGTCCAGCACCAACAATAGTTAAAATTAACATTTCAATAAGAAGTGACATAACAATTCTTGTTCTTGAAAAACCTAAAACTTTTAATGTTGCAAGCTCTCTTAATCTTTCGTTGTAATTTAAAATTGATAAGTTAATCAAAACAACAACCGCTAATAAAACAGCAAATACTTTAACAGTATTTGTCATTGTGCCGATTGATGACATATAACCATTAATTCTTGTTTCGGCATCTTCTTTAGTTAAACAAGAATAAACATAATTTGAATTATTAATAATATATTCTTTTATTGATTTAGGATCGGTGCCATCACTTAGATTAATCCACGCCCCATTAGATGAGGTAAAAAGTTCTGGCTCACTTTCAACATACATATAAATTCCATTTACAAAAAAAGCATAGAAAATGTATCCAACTTCTTTTTTATAAATCTTTCCATTAACATCAAAAGTTACAACATCTCCAATAGTTACTCCTAAATCTTCAGCTTTAGCTTGGGTGATAGCAACTGTATTTTCTTCCCGCTTTCCATCCGGAAGTTCATCATCAAAACCAAAAAATTTAGAATCTTTTTCAACTCCATAAAGCGAAGTTGAAACGGAACCATTATCACTATTTACAGTCACTTGAGTTGTTGAATATTCTTCAACTTGCGAAACACCATCTATAGTTAAAAGTTCTTCTTTAGCCACTCCTCTTTCTGGTGAGCCATTTAAAGTTACAGTTACATCAGAATTGAAAAAATTGTCTAAATCATGGTCTTTCCCATAATTTATAGTATCATCGATGCCCATTCCACAAATGAGTAAACCAGTGCAGCCCATAACACCAATTACAACCATTAAAGATTTAGCAAAGTGAACTTTAATGTTTCTAATTGCCATCATAAATGAAGTATTTTTGATTAAATGTTTATGAGCTTTGAAGCGAGAAATTTTAGGAGATTTAGTTCTCATAGTTTCACTTGGTAAAAGTCTTAATTCGCTATATAAAAGCGCAATTGTTAATCCACTCACAAGAATAACTAAGATTAGAGTTGTGATCAGCGCAGTAATCCAAGGGAATAAATAAGTTAAAGATGGAATTGAGTATAAAATGTCATATTTTATATTCATTATATATGGAAGCAAAATTGGACCAATTATTAGACCAATTATAATTCCTAAAATTGTTACAATATTCATTTCCGCTAAATAATATAAAGCAATATGAACCTTTTTAATTCCAAGTGCCTTAAATGTACCGATTTGGACACGGTCTTTTAAAATTAAAGAAGAAATTGTCGTTAAAACAATAAGTAAAGCAACTACGAAGAAAATAATAGGGAAAACTAATGTTAATTGTTTTGCTTGATTGATGTCATTTTCAACCGACAGCATACTTGGGTAATTTGAACGAGGAAGCGAAGCAAGTAAATTATTTTCATCTTTACTTTCGTAATATCGATTTATGTTATTTTCAAAATCACCAATTTTTACATTTGAAGGGAGTTTTACAAGGATTTGATTGAAAAAAGAGGACATAAATTCTTCAAATTGGACATTACTTCTGTCATCAATTTCGGTTGTTAATGAATTAATCGAAAGAAGAACGAGCGCATCAAGTTGCATTGCGTTATCCCCTTCTTTTAAATAATCATTAACACTTGTAAGCAAAGTATTTAAAAGTTGATTTTCGCTTGTTTCAAGATAAGAATCAATTGCACTTATAATTGATTTTGAACTAAATTGATCGCCAACATAATCAATGATATTTGTGAAAACAAGTCGAGTTGAAATTAGATAATTTGAACTAGAAAATTCTCCACTATCGAGATTTTCTGGATGGTTCATAATTCCATTAATACTTGCTTCAAATTCAATTACATCATCTTTAAAAATAGTTTCTACGACTTGAATTATGATGTTTCCAATTTCTGTAGAATAATTTCTAACTAAATTATCAATTAAAGTTTTAATATTCTCGTTAATTTCTCTCCCTTCAAGCATTAAATTAACAAGTTCAACAAGAGAATCTGGATCACTTGCTAAATTTCTAACCATCTGCTTGATGTAATTTGCATCAAAATTGATAGGTAAAGTATCACCTAATTTTAATTTTTTGGCATTATTATCTTCATATCTTTGAACAAGGGCACGATCAACAAAAAAGAAATTATTATCATTATAATAACCAACTTCTAGATTATAAGGTTTGTTAATTGTTGGGAGTTTATCCATTAATAAGGCACTGACGCTAGTTGAGCCAATACTAGAAGGGATATAAAATCTTGTTTCTACCGCTCCTCCTTCATCAACATGTGCCTCTTTTTTTATAAACTCTAAATCTTTTTTACCATCTTCAAGATTTGTAAAATTTGGATTTATCGTAATCCATTCATCAGCTACATTACCAACTTTATAAACTTCATTAACTCTATTTTCAAAACTTTGAGCATTTGCATCTAGACCAACGTATAAAGTTACTGAAATTCCAATAATAAAAATAATCGATAAAAATTGTCGAAAATTTTTAAAAATATCTCTAAATAGTTTTTTAGCTAATGTTTTAAAAAGACGCATATTACCACTCTATATCGCTAACTTTTCCAGGATTTTCAATAATTTTGTTCGCAACTAGCTTGCCATCTTGTATTTCAATGATTCTATCGGCGATAACTGTTAAAGCTCTATTATGAGTAACAACAATTACAGTCTTGTTTTGACTTTTGCAAACTCTATGGAGAAGTTCCATAATTTCAACACCAGTTTTTGAATCTAGCGCACCAGTTGGTTCATCACAAAGTAATAATGTTGGATTTTTAACTAAGGCACGAGCAATAGAAATTCTTTGTTGTTCGCCACCCGATAATTGACCAGGAAAATTATTTGCACGATTTTTTAAGCCAACTAACTCTAAAATTTGCATTGGATCAAAATGTTCTTGCACAAGAGAAGAAGCTAAATAAATATTTTCATAAGCCGTGAGAGATGAAATTAAATTATAAAATTGGAAAACAAAGCCAATATCGTGTTGTCTAAATTTAGCTAAATCTTTTTCATTCAAACTTGTTATATCTTTATCATTTAAAAAATATTTTCCTGTGGTTGCTTTATCCATTCCGCCAAGAATATTTAATAGAGTAGATTTTCCAGCACCACTTGGTCCTAAAATAAAGACAAATTCTCCCTTATTTATCGTAAAATTTACATCTTCGAGTGCTATAACTTCTTGTTCGCCTTTTTTCTTGTTTCCATAAACTTTACCAATATTAGAAATTACTAATTCGCTTTTTTCTTCCATAAGTTAAATCTCCATTAAACAAGAGGTGCTAAAATTCGTAATAAAGCCCATATAATTTTTTTATGTAAAGGAATATTTAAATATTCTTCAACCTTCACGATTTTTCCATCGTTCATCATTCCTAAAAGATCATTTCTAATATCTTTTATTTTTGGTGACAAACAAATAAGAACGCTATCTTCAAAATGTAGATAAAAACTTCTAAAATCGAGGTTTCCTGTTCCTGTTATAGAAACAGTATCATCACTAACTATAATCTTTGCGTGGTTAAATCCAGGGGTATATTCATAAATTTTCACACCACTTAACAGTAAATTTGCATAATAACTTCTAGTAATCGAATAGACAATTTTTTTGTCTGGAATTCCTGGAGTAACAATTCTAACATCAACTCCACTTTTTGCCGCTGTCTCTAAGGCAGTTAAAATTTCACTATCTGGAATTAAGTATGGAGTCGAAATATAACAATATTTTCTACTTGAAGTAATAATTTGTAAAAATGCGTCTCTTAAGACGTTTTCTCCATCAAAAGGAACCTCTTGGAAAGGTTGAAAATAACCATCAAAACTAGGCACGACATCGTTTCTAACATCTTTCATTTTATCGAAAAAATAATCTTTAGGATTTTCATTACTACCGTGTTTTTTATTGATAAACCAAGTTGATAAAAACATGGTAGTTAAGCCATTTACTGCTTCTCCTTTAAGCATAAAAATGTTGTCTTTCCACACTCCAAATCGAACAACTTTATTAATATATTCATCAGCAATATTGCATCCGCCGCTAAATCCAACAACACCATCAATAACTAAAATTTTCTTATGATCTCTACTATTTTGACGAATGTCAACCATTGGTCTTAAACGATTAAATGGGAAACACTTTATTCCATTTTTCTCAGCATCTTTATAAAAATATGAATTAATTTTAGCAACACTACCAAAATCATCATAAATCATTCTAACATCAATGCCCTCTTTAGCTTTTTGAATTAAAATTGAATAAATTTCATCAAAAAATTTGCCACTTTCGATAATAAAATACTCAAAAAATATGAATTTCTTCGCTTTTTTGAGCTCTTCTATCATTACAGGAAATCCCTGCTCACCCATTGGGTAATATTCAAAACTGGTGTTTTTATAAAGCGAAAAATAGCTTTGTTTGTATATTTTATTAGCTATAACATAGGCATCATTATTTTTTACCTTTAGTTCGTTCAGGATTTCAGTTGAATCAGTTCTTCCTTCTTTAATTTTTTTATTAATAACATTTCTTCTTAACGCTCTTTTACCTTTAGTAGTTATTTTTTGAGCATATAAAATATATAAAATAGCTCCAATCAAAGGTAAACATAACAAAATCGCTAGCCAAGAAACTTTAAAATCCACTTGTGATTGCGAGTTAGCAATAAATAAGCCACAAATTATGTCAATTAAGATAATGGTTAAAATAGGAATATAAAAATATCGGCCAATCGACTCAATTAAAATAAGAACAAAAAATAGCCCCACTAAAACTATCGTTCCAATCAAGAAAACGAGTGCGGCTACTATAAATCTAAAATGAGAAGGCTTTCTCTTTTTTCGAATCTTTTTTAATTTATCTTCCATTAAAAAAATTATACTATCTTATTTATAAAATAGTATAAATTTTCAAAAAATATGCAGTTTTTAAAAAAATTCTTATGGTTTTTTAAAAAAACCTAATCTTTTTTTAAAATTTTCTATATTTTTACGCATTTTTCTAGTATTTTTTATAAAAAATATAGGCTTTTTGCAGGTTTTTTAGTAGTTTTTTGCAATATCTAATATTTTAGAAAAATTATCAATAATAGGAACGTTTAATGGTGATAAAACCTTTCTTGAATTATGCCCAAAACTAACTAAAATTGCCTTGAGTTTTAATGCGGTAGCCACTTCATAATCATGATATGTATCGCCAAGCATAATAGTTTTTGAAGTATCTATTTTATGTTCGTTGATATAGTCTTGACCATATTCAAGTTTTCCTTTTGCCGCAATATTATTGCTCGCAATCAAATCAGTAAAAAATTCAATAATTCCAAGGTTAGTTAATTGTTTTTTAAGAATATTATATTCGCTTGCTGAATAACAATATAAATTAAAGCCTTCGTCTTTTAATTTTTTCAAAGTTTCTTTAACTTCTGGATAAAGTTTAGTTTCAGCGCCTTCTCTTTCAAGATAACGAGTCATAAATTTATCGGAAATTACTTTATAAGAAAGTTTTGAAAAGTCGAAACCAGCTTTTTCATAGTAATTTTTTACAGGAAAACAAAAATTATCTAGATAAAAATCCATTGTAAGTTCTGGAAGACCATATTCTTTTATAATTTCATCTTCAACATCAAAACAAAGCTGAACATCATCTAAAATAGTTCCATTAAAATCGAAAAATATATTTTTAATCATAAATCATCTAAACTTAAGTGCCTTTTCTATATCATTAATTTCTTTGATTATTCCGTTAGACAAGTTATAACTTCCATCTTCAGTTACAAGAATGTCATCTTCAATTCTAATTCCAATTCCTAACTCTTTAATATAAAGACCTGGCTCATCTGTAATGACGTTGCCTGGTACTAAAGGTAATGTATTGTCGCTTGGGTCATGAGTATCAAGACCTAAATGATGGCCAATTGAGTGAAAATAATATTTTTTAATTTCTGTCTCGTTTTCGATAATTCCTAAATTTAATAGGCCTTCTGCAAGGATTTTTGCAGCAAGAGCGTTTAATTCCTTTAAAGTAACACCCGGTTTGATTGCTTTGATAATTTCTTTATTGCAGTTTAAAACGATACTATATATTTCTTTTTGCTTATCAGTAAATTTTCCGCTTGCAGGATAAGTTCTAGAAATATCTCCACAATATTTATTATTTTGACTACCTAAATCAAAAAGAACTAATTCATCATCTTTGATCACATCATTTGCAAATGGGTAATGTAAAGTTGTGGCATTTACTCCACTTGCACAAATTGTTGGAAAAGATAATTCGCTATGATCATAATCTTGAATGGTGTAATAAAAAAGTGAAGATAATTGATATTCATATAAACCTGGTCTAATTTTTTTAAGAATACTTTTTAATCCCATATTAGTCTTATTAATTGCTTCTTGAATTTCAGCAACTTCAGCTGGAGATTTTACCATTCTTTTCAAAATGATTGTTCGATATATATCTTTTAAAGTTAACCAAGGATAATTTAAAACAAGAGCTTCGCCAACATCTTTTGTTGTCTTAAAATCATCTAATAAATTTTGTGGCTCTAAATCTAAATAAAGTGTTTTTAAATCTTCAAGCCCTGTTTTTTTCTTCGTTAAAATAAGGTCGAGTTCACTATGAAATGAATTCAAAGATAAAACATTATTGATTCCACTAATTTCTCTAGCTTCCTCGACTGTAGTTCTTCTACCAACCCATTTTTCAATATTTTCATCGTTTTCTAAAATAAATAAGAATTCATTAACGATTCCATCTTGTTTATAAGCTAGAAAAATTGAATTTTCTTGAGAAATACCAGTTAGATAGTAAAAGTTGCGATTAACTATAAATTCGTAGTTTTCGTCTGCACTCTTTTTTGGCGCACAACCAGCATAAAGAATAACGACGCTATTATCTTCGATAGTGTTATATATCTTTTCTCTTCTTTGAGAATATTCTTTTTTTTCAATCATTTTTATTTCTCCAAAGCGTTAATTTTGTCGATGACTGGTTTGATTTCATCAAGTGAAACTTCTTCTACTCTTCCACTATCAATTAAAGCACTTGTTCCTTCTTTAATTGGAAGTCTTGTTAAAGCTTCAACTCCGGTTTCTTTTGAAAAACTACCAAGTTTACTTGGACCATAAATTTCGATCTTATTTTCACATTTTGGACATAAAACATAAGACATATTTTCTACAGCTCCAAGAATTGGAATATTCATCATTTTAGCCATATTAATCGCTTTTTTAACAATTAAAGAAACAAGATCTTGTGGGGAAGTAACGATGACAATTCCATCAAGAGGCAATGATTGAAATGCAGTAAGTGTTACATCGCTAGTTCCTGGTGGCATATCAATAAGTAAAACATCTAATTCGCCCCAAGCGACGTCAGTATAAAATTGCTTTAAAAGTGAAGAAATCAGGCTTCCTCTCCAAATAATAGGGTCATCTTCATGTTCAAGCATCATATTTGTAGAAATTAATTTAATTCCGCTTTCAGTTTTTGCAGGAACAATTAACTTATCGGCATTACCATAAGCAGCTGAATGTATATTAAATGCTTTTGGAATTGATGGACCAACGATATCACCATCTAAAATTCCAACTTTTTTGCCTTCCTTGTTTAAATAACTAGCAATTAAAGATGTGACAAAACTTTTTCCAACGCCCCCTTTACCACTGACGACACCAATTACTTTTTTAATTTTAGTACTTGCATTTGGTTTACATTTTTCAATTCCGCCACCGCTCGCACCACAAGTTCCATCAGGATTTGCTGAAGCACAACCTGCACAATTTCCATCGCAATCAACATCATATAACTTTCTCATCTTCATTCCTCCGCATATTCATAAGGGATTTCTCCCACAACAATCACTTTATTTAAAAAGAAATCTAAGCTAGATTTTTCAAAATCAACATTAGCTAAAAAATCCATAGTTATTTTATCATTAAACACTGTTTTTATGACTACATAATGCATTTTATTTAAATAGTTTAAAAACTTATCATAAACATCTATATCGAGAAACACTCTAACTTTAGTTTTTTGCACTGCTTTATATAAATGTGCAATTTTGAAAACTTCATTCGCAGCTAAAGAGTATGTTCTAGTTAAACGTCCAGCCCCTAGTAAAGTTCCACCAAAATATCTAACTACTACAAGTCCAGTTTTATTGAGATTATGATTTTCAAGAATACTTAAAATTGGCTTACCAGCTGTCCCACTTGGTTCGCCGTTGTCACTAGCTTTTTTGTCATTATCAATTATATATGCGTAACAATAGTGAGTTGCTTTAGGATAATCTTTTTTTATTTTCTCTAAAACGTTATCAAACTGAGCTTTAGTTTCAATAGGGAAAATAATTCCGAAAAATTTTGATTTTTCGACTTCAATTTCATTCACATACGTTTCTTTTAAAATATATTTATTTACCATAAAACTTTTTAGTTATTATATAATAACTAGCATATGAAAGAAAAAGTTAAATGCAAAAAATGCGGTTTATTTATCGATGAAGATTGCGATACTTGTCCTTATTGTGGATACCCACAAAATAACGATATCAAAACGAAAGTAAACGAAACTTCAGTAAAAAATACTGATGAAAAAAATATTGGAAATTTTGAAAAAACTCCGGAAATTTTATTTGAAAACGAAAGTAATTTGAAAGTTGAAGATACAAAAAAAGTAAAATTTTTCGATTTTGAAAGTCGAGTAATGAAGATAAATCCTATTAAGTCTTTAACTTTTTTTATTGTTGGTTTTTTGTTTATAAAAGTTATTGCATTAATTTTTCAACTTATCGGCCAAAATGGTGGATGGTATTTTATTGCTAGTGGCACATATAGTGGAGCCGTTAATTTTGCAGCTTACTTTGTTACGCTTGGGATTATATTTTTGATTCTTTCAAATAATTCAAATCAATTTTTTAAAGAATTCGCAGATAAACGGACATGGATTTTTGGATTAGGTTTTGGGTTTTTATTGATGATAGCGTCAAGTGCCGTGACCTCATTTATGAATCTTTTTCAACAAGTTGGTTCAAACGCAAATGAATCAGCAATTGATTCCATTACTACATCATTCCCAGTTTTATCAATTATTGTTTTTGGAATTTTAGGTCCAATTTGCGAGGAATTTACTTATAGAGTTGGCTTATTTTCATTTTTGAAAAAATATAATAGCATCGCCGCTTATCTCGGAACAGCTGTAGTTTTTGGTTTTTTACACTTCACATTTAACCCTGAAACAATAATTACAGAATTAATCAATTTGCCAAGTTACATTGTGGCTGGTTTATTACTTTGCTATTTTTACGATTATAAAGGTATTGGAGCAAGCACTGTTGCTCATATAACAAACAATTTGTTCGCGATTATTTCACAATTGGTATTAAGTTATTTAATGTAACATGAAAAAAATATTTTCTTCAAACGCACTTAAATTAATAGCTTGTTTATCGATGGTTTTCGACCATATCGGAAAAGCAATATATTTATTTTTTCCTAATGATACAACCTATTATGTGAATTTCGCCTTCTCAATTGTAGGTCGTTTAGCTTTACCTATTTTTATATTTTTAATTATTGAAGGTTTTATACATACTAGAGACATAAAGAAATATTTCTTAAGGCTTGGAATAATGGCCATTATTGTTGGAGTTTTTGAAATTATATTTGCTTCTATACCTTCGCTTGCATTAACCGATTTTATTTATCAAGCAGGCAACATTTTTATCGATTTAATTTTAATTCTTTTAGTTTTATATCTTTTTAATAATAAAAATTTAAAAATTAAGCTTTTATCAATTTTGCCAATTCTTTATTTTATAATCGCGCTTTTGTTTCAAAACGACACAATTTATATTGGAAACGATGTCGGAAAAGCAATTTTAAGTGCATTTTTACCTCAATATGCGTTTGTTTCACCTATAATTGTTGTTTTATATATTGTTATTAAAATGATTTACGACTATATCATTCATAAAAAATTCGATGACAAAGTTTTGCAAACTATTGATGTTGATGCTTTTAACAGAGATATAAGAGCAAAATCATATATCATCGCAATTTGCGTATTATCGCTTTTAATGTATTTATTAACATATTTTGTAACAGACACAACAATTCTAAACACAGATTGTGTTGTAAATACTTATTTCTTAATTTCAATAATCTTTATTTGTTTTTATAACGGAAAACTTGGTAAAACAAATATTTATATTAAGAGTGCATATTATTTGTTCTATCCAGTACATTTAGGTATTATCTTTTTAATAACTTATTTGATAAGTTTATTGTAATTTAAAGGAGGACACAAAATGTTAATTCACTTAGAAAAAGGACAAGATTTTAAAAGCTTAACACAAAATGGTGTTACACTCGTTGATTTCTTTGCTACGTGGTGCGGGCCATGCAGAATGTTATCACCAGAACTCGAAAAATTAGCAGAAAAAAGAACAGATATCAATGTCATCAAAGTCGATGTTGATGAATTTGGAGAACTCGCAGGTTTATATAATGTAAGAGTTGTTCCAACACTTGTACTATTAAAAGATGGTGCTAATATTTCAGTATCTTCTGGATTTAAACCATTAGCAAGTTTAGAAAAATTCGTTGACACAGCTTTCTAATTAACATTGAATTTAATAACAATCCACCAGCCTAGCTGGTGGTTTTTCTTTTTCGGGCAACTAAGCCCTCGAATACCAGCCGCCGCATGTTGCGGCGAAAGCAACGCGTCAACGCCGCTATTTTCTTTTGCTTCCGCTACAACAATCTACCCGTTCAACGGGTCATCTGGAAATTCCAGAGCCAGTTACATTACTTGTTCATCCTCTTTCAATTGATTTTGGATGTACGCTTTTATTTTCTCGGTGTTTTTTCCGACTGTGTCGACATAAAACCCTCGACACCAAAATTGTCTGTTTCTGTATTTATATTTCATGTTTCCCCGCTTTTGATATATCATCAAACTTGATTTG
>CASFZJ010000014.1 GCA_949299165.1 uncultured bacterium
CATAATCAGATTTGTATTTACTCATATTAATTTCCTCCACATGGTAATTATGAATAATCCAGTAGAGAAGAGAATGGTGTTATTTATTTACCAATACTAAATAATTTAAAAATATCGTGGTTCTGCAGAGTTTTCCAAAAAAAAGAGGATTTCAATCTTCGAAAATCCTCCCTACAATTTATTTTTTAAACGAATTAAGTACCGCAAATTTCTTCTGATTTTAAGTACTTAAGTTCGGATAGATTTAAGTTTGGTGGACCATACCGGGCTCGAACCGGTGACCTTTACAATGCCATTGTAACGCTCTCCCAACTGCGCTAATGGCCCAGCGCTTGATTATTATATACAAAAGATAGTTTTGATAGCAAGATAATTTTTAAGTTCAAGAAATAAACACTCTCGATTTTGCGTCTATTTTAATAACTAAATCTATTTAAGTTTTTGTTTAAAAGTATAAAATAAATACGAGGCACAAAGTTATGAACAAAAGAAACATTCTAGATGATTTAAATAAGTTTATTGATAGCGAATATAATATCATTTTACTTGATGGACCATGGGGAAGTGGTAAAACTTATTTATTAAATGAATATGTAAATAATTATCAAAACAAGGATGTTAGATTTTATTATGTTTCACTTCATGGAATGAAAAATATTGATGAAATCAATACAAATTTATTTATGAAAGTTCATCCTGATGCTAAAAATATCACAAGTATTGTGCCTAATGTTATTAATCCTTTTGAAGAAGAAGTTGATACTAAAAAAACTCTCGCTTATTTATTGAAGATTAATAAAATTAAACCAGATAAAATTGTTATTTTAGATGATCTTGAAAGATATGCTTCAAGTGATTATGATGCATTTTTATCTTACTTAACAAATTTAATTGCAACAGGTTGTAAGATTATTGTTGTGTCTAATCTTTTAGATTTTGGAACAAGTGAATTATTCCTTTTTAATACATATAAAGAAAAAATCTTTGATCGTATTTATAAAGCTGAGCTTTTTGATAAAGACGTTCTCAATGCTAAGTTTGGAAAATATGAAAAATATGTTGATGATACTATCGTTGATTTAAGTAAACAGAACTATCGTTTAATCGAAAAAATAGTTACATTTTTAGATGAAATCTCTGCAAAACTCGATTTAAATTCTATTAAACTTAATGAAAAGGGAGCTAGAGATCTCTTATATTATACAACTATGTTTGTTTCAACATATTTTGAAAGTAGAAGAGCTTATTTAAACAAAGTCTGTGACCGTTTATCTGTTGAACAAGAAAGAGATTTAAAATCTCGTTCAGCCAGCGAAGCTTCATTTTTGGATGTTAATTTAATTTGCATTGAACACATTAACTACAAACTTAAAAAACCACATTATGATGATGAATATTTAATCTTTTTAGGTTTATACAAAGCTTATATGTATTCAGAATATGAGCTTTTACTTGATTTTATTAAGAAACACAAGTTTACTAAGTAGGAAGTTATGAATTTATCAGTTTTAGCAAATGACATTGTTATCAATCCTAACGGGCCATTTGGTCAATTTTTAGAATTTTTATATATTTTTATTATTGGTAGTTTCTTAGGTTATCTAGCCGAAGTTCTTTTTAGAAGATTCGTCTCGATGAAAAGATGGATTAATCCAGGATTTTTAAAAGGGCCTTGCCTTCCTTTATATGGATTTGGCTTAGGGACACTTCATTTAATATCGACTAATACTTTTAAAAATCTTTGTGATGTTAATACTATTCCTGATTATTATCATGCTCTTGCAATAGATGGAGGAAGCGGAACTTTACCATTTTGGGCAGTTTCTTTGATTGCAATTTTATTTATTGCTGTTGGAATGACTTTAATCGAATATATTGCCGGTTTAATTTTTGTTAAAGGACTTCATATTAGACTTTGGGACTATTCAAATTTAAAAGGAAATATCCAAGGAATTATTTGTCCATTATTTAGTTTTATTTGGT
This sequence comes from uncultured bacterium, assembly GCA_949299165.1. Lineage (GTDB taxonomy): Bacteria > Bacillota_I > Bacilli_A > RFN20 > CAG-826 > Onthovivens. The sequence goes on from CASFZJ010000014.1 coordinate 1,984, forward strand.
TAATCGCAGGTGTTATATATTTGTTTGGCATCTCTCCAGCATTAGCTAATGCGATTGATTTTATGATCGCTAGACTTTGGGGAATGACCTTCTTACTTGGCGGATATTTCTCTATTTTCTGTTTAGATTTTATAAATTCGCTTATCCTTTCTATTAAGTTAAGCGGAAGCGCAAAGAAGTTAAATATCACTGTTGATTTCGAAAAATTTAAAATTTTGCAAATAAAAGATGTAAAAAGTAGTAGAATAAACGCAATGGTTGAAAATCTTAAGAAAAGTACTCAACCATTAAATGATAAAATTAGTAAAATGAGCCACGAAATTAAAAGACATATGTATATCGGAAACAAGATACCTGAAAAATCTAGTGCTGAAAAAGATGAAACACCTAGAACTAAAAGTAGAGAAAATAGTGAAAAGTTTTAACTTTTCATTTTTTTATATATGAGAGGAGAAATTTATGTTACACGTTGTTGATAACCCATTAATTGCTGTTAAATTAAATTACATGAGAGATGAAAGAACAAATTCTAAAGATTTTAGAACTTTACTTGATGAAATTTCATCTTTAATGACTCTTGAAGTTTTTAAAGATTTAAAGGCAGTGCCTACTGGAGATAAAATTAAAACACCTACAAATTGTGAAATTGATAAATTAAAACTTAATTACAATATCATTGTTGTCCCTATTTTAAGAGCAGGAATTGGAATGAGTAATGGTGTTATCAATATGCTTCCAACCGCAAGAATTGGTCATATTGGTATGTATAGAGATGAGAAAACATTAAAACCAGTTGAATATTTCTGCAAATTACCATATGTAAATGACCCACTTGTTTTAATCTGTGATCCAATGCTCGCAACTGGTGGAAGTGCTTGCGATGCAATTTCTTTAATTAAAAAGAGAGGTTATAAAAATATTAGACTTTTAAATCTTGTTGGCGCTCCAGAAGGCGTTAAAAAGGTTCAAGAAGAACATCCTGATGTTCATATTTATATTGCTTCACTTGATGAAAGATTAAATGAAAAAGGTTATATTCTTCCAGGACTTGGTGATGCTGGTGATAGAATCTTTGGAACTTTATAATTAAATTAAATTTAAGCAAAATAAAATGGTCAATTTTAACTAACTATGTGCTGGTTATTTGACCATTTTTTATTAGTTTTTTTGTAAAAAAATATAGGAAAAAATATTAAAAACTCTACAAAAATTAATTTTTTTCCAGAAATTTTATCAAAAAGCTAAGGAATATTTAAAATTCCCAAGCTTTTTTAATTTTTTCCTAGAAATTTTGAAAAAAAGTGCATTTTTTAATCTAACTCAGTTTTGCCTTCGTAGAGTGCGTAATATTTTCCTTTAAGTTTTAATAAGTCATCGTTTGAGCCACGTTCAACAATTTTTCCGTTTTCAAGATATAAAATTGCATCGCTATTTTTAACGGTTGATAAACGATGTGCAATAACAAGAACTGTTCTATTTTGCATCAAGACGTCCATAGATTTTTGAACAAGTTTTTCACTACGAGTATCAATATTACTTGTGGCTTCATCTAGAATTAAAACAGGTGGCATACTTAATGCAGCTCGAGCAAGGGCTAGAAGTTGTCTTTGGCCTTCTGATAAATTGTGTCCATCATCATAAAGCATTGTGTCATAACCATTTGGAAGCATTCTAATAAATGAGTCACAATTTGCAATTTTAGCTGCTTTAATTACTTCTTCATCGGTTGAGTGCATTCTAGAATATTTGATATTTTCTTTAATTGTGCCAGTAAATAAGTGAGTATCTTGAGTAACCATTGAGATTGATCGTCTAAGCCCTTCAAGTTTCATATCTTTAACATCAATTCCATCATATAAAATTTCACCTTTTTGAATATTATAGAATCTAGTAATTAAAGAAATAATAGTAGTTTTTCCTGCTCCAGTTGAACCAACAAATGCGATTTTTTGGCCATCTTTAGCGTAAAAACTAATATCTTTTAAGATGTCTTTTCCAGGTACATAAGCAAATGTTACGTTTTTAAATACAATCTCACCTTTTAAAGGAACAAGAGTATAAGTGCCATCTTTTTGAGGAACTTTCCAGGCGTAACGTGATTTATAATCGTGAAGAGTTGAAGCATCTCCTAGTTTAACAAGTTCAACTGTGCCTTTATCTTCTTCCTCTTTTTCGTCTAAGAATCTAAAGATTCTTTCACTTCCTGCAAGAGCTGTAAGAATGGTATTAACGTGTTGAGTAAAGAAGTTAAATGGTTGAGCAGATTGTCTAACATTAACAATATAGGTAGTTAAAGCGCCAATTCCAACAATCCATCCATTAACAAGAAAGATGGAACCAACAATACATGCACAAGCAAATTGAATATAAGATAAAGAAACAATAACAGGAACATTAAGTTGAGTGTGGAAGAAAGATTTAGTAGAAGCATGGAGCCAACTTTTATTTACCTCATCAAAACTATTAAAACTATCTTCTTCATGGTTAAATGCTTTTTCAACTTTTGTACCATTTATATCTTCTTCAACTTTAGCGTTGATACTTGCAATTTCGCTTTGTTGCATAGTGAAATATTTACGACATTTTTTAGTATTTAATACGATAAATATCGCAATTATTGCCATAAATGCGTAGTTCATTAAAGCAAGATAAATATTGATTACAGCAAGGACAACAATTGTGCCAACAATATTACAGAAAGATAAAATAATATTTGCAAAACTATCGTTTAAAGCATTAACAAGAGTATCGACATCATTAGTGAAATAACTCATGATTTCACCATGATTATGTTGATCAAAATAAGATAAAGGTAAATTTTGGTTATGAATGGATAACTCTTTACGTAAGTTATAAAGAACGCTTTGCGAAAGACGAACCATAATTTGTGTATAAGCTAAATCACAAAGTACACCTGCTAGATAAATTCCAATAAGAGTTAGAGTAGAAGTTAATAAACCAGGATAATCTTCGTTTTTTATTGCGGTATCAATGACATTACCTAGCATATAAGAGCCAAAGATATTCGCAAACGAAGTATAAATTACTAAGATTACAACTAAAATTAATAAATATTTCTTCTTACCAAAATAATGGAATAATCTTCCAAGTGTTTTAAAGATATTACTTGGTCGAGAATATTTTTGAGGAGTAGAGTTAATTTTTGGCATCTTCGCTACCTCCTATCTTTTGAAGTGAATCAATATCGCGATAAATCTCATCTTTTTCTAAAAGTTCATCATTTGTGCCGATATTTGTGATTCTTCCATTATCTAAAACAATGATTTTATCAGCGTCTTTGATAGCACTGATTTTTTGAGAAATAACTATTTTTGTCATCTCTGGTAAATCATTTTTTAGATTAGCTTTAACTTTAGCTTCGGTGATTTTATCAAGGGCAGAAAAAGAATCATCTAATATTAAGATTTTAGGATTTTTTAATATTGCTCGAGCAATACAAAGTCTTTGTCTTTGTCCTCCACTAACAGAAGTTCCGCCTTGAGAAATCATTGTATTGAATCCATCACTTAATTGATTAACGATGAAATCGTAACATTCTGCAATTTTACATGCTTTTTCAATCTCTTCCATAGTAGCGTTTTTATTACCCCATTTAAGGTTATCTAAAACTGTTCCTTTAAAGAGAAGTGGAGATTGGAAAGAAATAGAAATTCCTTCTCTTAATTCATATAAGGAATAATCTTTAATGTTGTGTCCACCAATTAAAATCTCGCCTTGAGTTGCATCATAAAAACGATCAATTAATGAGATGAGAGTTGACTTAGAAGAGCCTGTTTGGCCGATAATTCCCACAAATTCCCCGTTTTTTATTGAAAAATTGATGTTTTTTAAAACGTATTCATCAGCATCGTTTTTATATTTGAAGAAGACATTTTTAAATTCCACATCACCTAATTCGACTTTGAGTTTTGAAGAAGTGTTATCAATAATTTCACTTTTTGCATCAAGAACTTCATTAATTCGATAAAATGAAGCGGTTGATCTATTAATAGCCATGAAGACATTCGAAAGCATCATGATTGTTGCTAAAAGTTGCATAACATAAGTTAAGAAAGTTTGAATATCTTCAAGAGCAATAGCATGTCCTGGTTGAAGGTAAAGAATTCCACCAAAATAAATTATTGCAATCATTGTGCCGTAATTTGCTAATTGACCAGCAGGCATTGCAAGAGCATTAATAGAAAGAGTTTTTCTAGCAGTTTTTGTTAATGCTTCATTCGCTTTATTAAACTTTTCGATTTCAAAATCTTTTTTGTAATAAGCTTTGATTGTTTTAATTGCGATAACTGATTCTTGAGTAACACGGTTAATGTTATCTAAAAGTTTTTGAATGATTAAAAACTTAGGTTTAACAACAAAAACAATGGTGAAAATTATTAAAGCTAAAAATACAAGTGCCACAAAGAAAACGATTGAAAGAGTTGGTGAAATAATAAGAGCGAAAGTTAATGAAAAAATCATCATAAATGGTGCTCTTAAAGTTGGGCGGAGACACATGCATAAGGTATCGCTTAAAATTTGAACATCATTTGTTAAACGAGTGATTAAAGAAGAAGCGCGGAATTCATCAAGATTTCTAAAAGAATAAGCTTGAATCTTTTTATATTCTTCTTTTCTGATTTCATATCCAAATCCACGGCAAGCAATGGCACTAAATTTTGCACTTAAAACACCTAAAAAGAATGAAAAAACTGAAATTGCAATCATCACGCCACCTATCATCAATATGTAATTTAAATCCATTGTGTAGGTGATATTATCTGTTGTATGAATGCCATTTGTTATCAAAACATTCATTAAAAACGGCAAAGAAACTTCGCTAACGCATTCAAGAATGATACACAGTATCGCTATAATAAATTCTTTCCTATAAGGCTTAATAAACCTTGCAAACTTTTTAACCATACGCAAAATTTTAGTCTCAATAATTGAACATTTCAATATACTTTCTATATGGAAATATTCTACCAAAAATATTAGAATTATTCTTGTAAATAAAAGGAGATTTTTATGTCAAAAAAATATCAATTAGTTCTTATTAGACATGGTGAATCTGAATGGAATAAATTAAACTTATTCACCGGTTGGACTGACGTTGAACTCAGTGAAAAGGGAGTTGAAGAAGCTAAACTTGGTGGTAAATTATTAAAAGAAGAAGGATTCCACTTTGATGTTGCTTACACTTCATATTTAAAAAGAGCTATCCATACATTAAACTTCGTTTTAGGCGAAATGGGTGAAGAATTTATCCCAGTTCATAAAACATGGAGATTAAATGAAAGACATTATGGCGCTTTACAAGGTTTAAACAAAGCTGAAACAGCTGAAAAATATGGTGAAGACCAAGTTAAAGTTTGGAGAAGAAGCTATGATGTTCAACCTCCAGCATTAAAAGTTGATGATTCAAGAAATCCAGCAAATCAAGAAACATATAGAAATGTAAGTGTTGATGATTTACCACTCACAGAATGTTTAAAAGATACAGTCGCTAGAGTTTTACCATACTGGGATTGTGAAATTAAACCAGCTATCGTTAGTGGTAAAAGAGTTATCATCGCAGCTCATGGCAACAGCTTAAGAGCACTTGTTAAATATCTCGAAAAGATTAGTGACGATGATATCGTTGGTGTCAACATTCCAACAGGTGTCCCACTAGTTTATGAATTTGATGAACACTTCAATGTTTTAAGCAAAAGATATCTTGGCGATCAAGAAAAGATTGCTGCTGCAATGAACGCTGTTGCAAATCAAGGAAAAGCAAAATAATAACCTATGTCAATTAACGATATTGTAATCGTTGTCTTAATTATTTTAAGCGCGATTTCTGGTATTGTTTCAGGCTTTGTTAAGAAATCAAGTAGAATTGTTTCATTAGGTGTAGCAGGAGTTTGTGCTTTCTATTTAGGAAGTACAATCTCTGACGCTTTAGTTAATAATATTGCTAGCATTCAAGAGTGGGTTAGCCAAAATGATGTTAACGCACTTGCAGTTTTAATTGGCTCATATGTTGGTACATTCATTATTGCTTTAATCCTAGTAAAGATTATTTTAAAACTTATTTCTACTCTACTCGAAAATATGGGTCCAATTGGTGCATTTCTTGATAAAGGCCTCGGATTAGTTGCTGGCATTTGTATTGGATTCGTTCTTGCTGATATTTATGTTTGGTGTTTATATGGCGTAAGCTGCATTAATGCTGACACAGCTGAATGGGTTATAAATGACGCTAAGTTATATATGGAAGGTACAAATTCCTTAACTCAACTAATCATGAATATGAACCTTGGGTCAATTGGTCAAACATTCCCTGGTTTATAAAAAAAACACTATAAAAAAATACCAAAAACTCCGGAAAAAGTATTAAATTCCCGGAGTTTTTTCAATTTTTGCGATGTTTTTTGCAAAAATACAGATAAAAATGCAAAATATGCTAAATTTTTTCAAAATTATACATATTTTTAAGCAAAAACCCTGCAAATTTAAAATAAAAACGGGAATTTTTGTTTTCCCGTTTTTATGTTTCTTATTGAGATTGCTTATTCGACAATTCTTATATTAGAACGATATCCAGTTGGTGTACCGTTTGTATATAAGTCTTGAACTTCCTCTTCGGTATGTTCGAAATACAATGTGTCATAATAATAACTATCAAAAGCATATGTTCCTATTTCAGTTACGCCTTTTGGAATTAAAACATATTCTAAATCGACATTTTCAAATGCGCTATATCCAATTGTTCTTAAGAATGGAGGAAGATCTAATAATCTACCATTAATTGTTGTGCCTTCAAATTCATCTTCACTATAGTTTATATGGAATGTGGTATATGAAATATTAAAATCACAATTATAAAATGCCTCATATCCTATTTCTTCCAATTTAAATGGAAGCGTTGAAAAACTTACATATGAACAATTATAGAAAGCGCGGTTTCCAATTCTTGTGATTCCTTTTGGCAAATTGATTTGTCTTAAATTAGTATTAACACCGTCAAAAGCATAATCATTAATTAGTTTAATTGTGTCAGGCAAGGTTAAATAGTGATATGAACTTGAATAATTGAAAACATTATTTGAACCATCACCTATTGTAGTGACTTCATAGGTTTCGCCAAATAATTCAACGTTTTCTGGAATCGTAATTTGCCCCATTGTGTTGATTTTAGTCAAAGTAGCAGTTTTATCGGCGTTGAATTCATAAGTGAAATTACCAACAGCTACACTATAAGGTGTGTCATAGTTGAAATTACTAAATTCTTCAGTTGCTGAGAATAGACTTAAATCGCTAGCAAATCCTGTAGCTACATCGTCATCTGATGCTCTTTCAAAGTAAACATCAGAAGTGTTAGTTAATTCAAAAGCATTTTCGCCAATTGAAGTAATGTTTTCACCAATATAAACTTTAGTTAAACCAGTTGCATTAGAAAAAGCGTTTGCAGCAATTGTTGTAACAGTTGTTGGTAAAGCTAAATATACATTAGGTAAAGTGCCATAAATTGTGCCATCAAATAATGGATTTGTGCCATCTCCAACAGTTTTCAATGTGCGATAAGAATTATTTGTCAAATCTAATGCGTGAGGTTGAGGAACTGGAATTTCGTAGTTATATGTGCCTTGATAACCCACTTTATTTGCAACAAGATCACCATTTGTATTAACTGATAAATCATATGTTACATATTCAACAGTAGGAATATTTGTTGTATCGTTAACTTCATAACCTTCGATTGAATCAACACTAGCTAAATCGACTTTTTCGCCAGGAGCATATTCTATTCCATCAACTTCATAATAAACATTATGTCCAACAATATAAGGAAGAGTATATTCACTTTCACTAGAGTAGTAGTTTTCAACATGCTCAATTTCTTGTGCAGTTCCACCAGTTTCAGTTGGATTAAGATAGAAATTCATTGTAAAACTACGTTGAGACTCTTCGGATAGTGTATAAGTTTTATCTTCAGTAACATAATCATCAATATAGTAATGACCATTTTCTTCAACAATATCAAAGTTTGTAGAATCAGCAGTAGCTTGATAAATTCTTGATCCATCAGTACCAATATCTTCAATTATAGAAGCAGGAATTTCAGTTCTTTGACCATAAGTCACTTCTAAAGTTTCGCCATATTTTGTGCCGGAAACACTATATAATTCAACTTCAAAAGTACGATAACTCTCGATAAAATTAGCTGTTAAAGTTGTATCTCTATCAATTGTTAAATCAGTTTCCTTGAAAGGATTTTCTGTGTCGTATTCATATGAATATTTAGCAGTATCTGGTCGAGTTGGTGTGTCTTCTGGAAGAGTGAAAGTACTTCCTTCATCTGCGTAAGTTGTTGAATAAACTTCATTTGTATATTCATCAACGATAGAAACGCCAAATCTCTTAGTTAAATCATAAGTTGCAATATAAACTTGATCTTGAGTTACTGGTTCGAGTGAAGGATACCATTCTTTGAAAGTAAATTTATATTCACTTGTTGATTCAAGTGTTGGAGTAGTATCTGGAGCAATTGGAAGATCTCCTCTATCTAATCTATCACTTGCAAGTAAAGTACCATCAGCGTTTCTAAATTCAATAGTGAATGGACCTTGATCTGGCTCTGGGCTAGGTTCTTCAGGAACAGTAACAAAACCTTTATCGCCACCAATATCTTCTAAAGTTTCGCTAGGTGTATCGGGATTTGGTTGGACTGGAGTTTCGCCAGGATTATCGCCTCCTGGGTTTTCTCCTGGATTATCAGCAGGTGGATTTGAACCACATGCGCTAATTAAAGGTAATAATGCTAATAAAAGTAATTTACGTTTTTTCATTATTGAGCATCCTCCGTTAAAGTATAAAGAATATAAGAAGTGAACGTTTTGTCGTGATAGGTGTAACTAAGTTCATAAATTGTTTGGGTATCATTAACTTGTGAAATAGCACTAAAATTAACATCATCATAAGTATCGTAATCATAGGAATAAGTTAATACATCTTCAGAACCAGCTACGCAAATGCTTATTGTATCATTGTAGTATTCGTAATTAATTATTAATCCACTCGACAAACTGATTCCTAATGTTTCTACTGAACTATAATTGTTATAGTTTGTATTTATCAATCCATCGCCATCTTTATCGTTAGTGTCATACAAGAATTTATGACCATTATATGTTTCGCCAACAAAATCGTAACCTAAACCAGTTATTGTATTAGTTAAAAGTTCTTGATGAGAGGTCAGTCTATAAGTATTATCATGATTTTGAACAATGACATAATCATCGGTTACTGAATCAATTCTTCCAACATCATCGATTAATTCCATACTTCCATTTGAAGCAACGGTGTAGCAAGATGAACCAATTTCAGCAACCATGCCACCAGTTAACTTGTAATAGTCAGCATTAAATAAATTTTCATCATAAACATAATATTTTGTTGGAGTTAAACTATCTTCGATTTCAGCAGCATAAGTTAATCTACTTAAACTACCATCTTCTTCGATAAATCTAACTTTGACAAGTTGTCCATAATAAATGCTGACCTCGTCATTAATATTTCTAGCGTAATATTTTGGATTATCTTCAATGATGAAATTGACGTCATCAGTGTAATAAGTATCTCCATTTTTTAAATCTAGAGCATAAGCCCATGATTTATAAGTAGTTTTACCAGTTGTTGGGTTAGTTTCATTTTCATTGTAAACGAAATATACCGCACTATCAGTGTATAGAACTTTTTGAGTGTTGTTTCCGCTTTCTAAAGGAAAATTAGTGATGAAGTTGCCATCCTTATCATATATTGTTTTTCCATCTGTCAACCAATCAGAGTTCATGTGCCCATTATAAAGAGGTTGCCCAATGATGTTATCTTCTGCAACTGTAGGGAAGTAAGTTTCATAATCTTCCCTGGTATCTTTATAAATATAAACACCATTTACTTCCTCAAGAATGTGATAGGTGTATCCATTTTTACCAGTTTCAATATCAGAATATGTATCGTTTATGATGTAATAATTTTTGCCACCGACTTGATGATTAAAACTTTGTAAGTTGTGATCTTCATCATCAGTTCTATAAGACAATATTTTATTACCTACAAAGTCATAAACTTGATAATATTCATAACTTGTTGGATAAAATCCAGAATTATCGATTCGTGTTTCGATAATTTCGAAATATGGGCCATTATTTTGAGTATTGGTTACTATATCAGCAGAATGAGTTGATGCTTTATAATCAATTTTGCATATTTCTTCACCTGTTAAATAGTTAAAGTAAGTATAAGTAGTGACGTCTTCCGATGATGAATCAAGAGGGTCGGCTGGTTTAAATTCAGTGTAATAACCGACTTGGCTTTTGAATCTGCTATTCATTGGAGAAACTAAATTAATAGTTCTATCAGTAAATTTGAAATTAGCTGTTATATCTTCAACATCTGCAATGTGATTTGTTGTTTTTGTTGTTCCTTTAGCTAATTTCTCCATTACTGAATAAGGAATTCTATTTAGCTTTTCCCAAGTTGGCTCATCGACAGGATCTTCAGTTGTGTCGCCTCCAGGTGTTGGCCCAGGCTCAACAGTTCCTGGGTTCTGCTCATCGCCACCAGGTTCTTCAGGAGCAGGAGCTCCATAAGAACAAGACGTGACGAATAAGGCAGAAAATAATAAAAGTAATGATTTTTTTATTTTCATATAAAAGTCCCCTTTGTTTCCTTAATTGTATCAAAAATCCGTCAGCTAAGTTAGAAAAAATTTCATTCGAAAGTAAAATTCGTTCCGTGAAAAAAATGTCCGTTGTTTTCACGGACATTTCTAAAAGTAAAGATAGTCGAGATTTGCAGGGTTTTTAGTCAAAAGTTATGTTTTTAAACTCTGCATTTGTTAATTTTTTGAGGTCGCTTACTTTCATGTGAACTTGAAGTCCAACGTGCCCTCCGTTGAGAAAAATTTTCTCAAATTGAAGAGCGGTGTCATCTATTGTGACTTTATAATTCTTTTTCATTCCGATTGGAGAACAACCTCCATGAACATAACCAGTTACTTTTAATAAATCTTTAAAAGGTATCATTTCAACTGATTTTTCATCAACTGATTTTGCAGCTTTTTTAAGATCTAACTCTTTATTAACTGGAACAAGAAAGGCATAAAATTCTTTACTTTTTCCTTGTGTAATTAATGTTTTAAAACAAGTTGAAGAATCTTCACCAAGAATTTTTGCAATATCGTTTCCAGTTAAAGTTTGATCTATTTGATACTCACGAGTCTCATATTCAATCTTATGAGCATCAAGTATTCTTAAAGCGTTAGTTTTCATTAAAGTTTTAAATTTTTTGGATCAACAAGAAGTGCTTTAGTTTTGATTTCTTCTTCAAGTAAAGCAATAAAATCATCTAAAGAAACTGTAATTTGCTTTTCTGTGCCATATTTTCTATAGGTAACAGTGCCATTTTCAACTTCTTTATCACCGATAACTAAAGAATAAGGAACTTTTTTGATAACAGAATTTCTCAATCTATAACCAAGTTTTTCTTCGCTATCATCGATTTCGACTCTAATATCGTGTTCTCTTAATTTTTTAGCGACTTCTTGAGCATAATTATCGTGGAAATTGTGGTTTACTGGTAAAACTTTGACTTGAAGTGGTGCGCACCAAAGTGGGAAAGCGCCGGCAAAATGTTCTGTAATAATGCCAATAAATCTTTCAAATGAACCAAGGATTGCTCTATGAAGCATGATTGGTCTTTCTTTTTCGCCTTTTGAATTGATGTAGACACAATCAAATCTTTCTGGAAGATTCATATCAAGTTGAATAGTTCCACATTGCCAGATTCTACCCATACAATCTTTGAGTTTGAAATCGAGTTTTGGTCCATAGAAAGCGCCATCTCCTGGGTTAATTTTGAATTCGTGGCCACTGGCTTTACATGCATCAGCAAGGATTTTTTCACTTTGTTCCCAAATTGTATCATCACCAATATAATCAGATTCAGGTTTTGTAGATAAAACAATTGAGTAATCTAGACCAAAAACTGAATAGATTTTGTCATATAAACCAAGAAGAGTTTCAATTTCGTCTTTTAATTGATCACGTGTACAAAATATATGAGCATCATCTTGAGTGAAACATCTAACTCTAAATAAGCCATTTAATGCTCCGCTTGCTTCATGTCTATGAACTTGACCAAGTTCACCAAGTCTAAGTGGTAATTCTTTATAAGAATGTCTTTCGCTGTTGTAAACTAGGATTGCACCAGGACAATTCATTGGCTTAATTGCGTAATCTTTTTCATCAATTTTAGTGGTGTACATGTTTTCTTTATAGTGATCCCAGTGTCCACTTGTAAGCCATAATTCTTTAGAAAGAATAATAGGTGTTTTAATTAATTTATAACCATATTCATCGTGAATTTTATACCACCAACTCTCAATTTGACGGCGGAGCATTAAGCCATTTGGTAAGAAAAATGGGAAGCCAGGTCCATATTCATTAATCATGAATAAGCCAAGTTCTTTACCAATTCTTCTATGATCTCTTTTCTTAGCTTCTTCTTTTAAACGTTCTCTTTCTTCAAGTTCTTCTTTTGTAAAACAAGCAAGACCATAGATTCTTGTTAATTGTTTATTATCAGAATTTCCCCTCCAATAAGCCCCAGCAATGGTGTCAAGTTTAAAGAATTTAACAAAAGAAGTGGATGGAACGTGAGGTCCTAAACATAAATCAAGATAACTTCCTTGTTTATAAACACTAATTTCATCGTTTTCATTTAATTCTGAAATAAGTTCTTCTTTATATTCGTCATTTTTAAAGAGTTCAAGGGCTTTTTCTTTTGAAACATCTTCTCTAATAATATATTCATTTTTCTTAGAGAGCTCTTTCATTTTGGTTTCGATTTTTCTTAAATCTTCTTCTTTTAAGACGTAGCCATTGAAATCGACATCATAATAAAAACCATCATCAATTGCAGGGCCAACTCCAAATTTAACGCCTTCAAAAAGCAAAGAAATAGCTTCGGCCATTAAATGAGCAGCTGAGTGATTTAAAATATGAAAAGCTTCTGGACTTGTTTTAGTGATAAGTTCAAAAACGCCTCCTTCTTTAATTGGGCGATATAAATCGTATAATTTGTCGTTTAATTTATAGGCAATAGAATTTTTTGCAAGTGATTCAGCAATTGAAAGTGCCACATCGTGCCCATTTTTGCCATTTTCTACATTAATTTTCTTGCCATCTTTTAAAATGAGTTCCATAAATCTCTCCTTTTAATAAAAAACGTCCTTAGTTTACACTAAGGACGAATGTATCGTGGTACCACCTTATTTATGAAAGTTTTATTTCTTTCATCACTTAATTGAATTCGTATCGTGAATTAACGTTAAGTTTCCTTAAATGCTCCAAAGTAGTTTTGCTATTTATCTTTTAGAAGCTCGCACCAATTTGCTTCATTCTCTTGAAAAGAGGGAAATAACAACATGTCTTTATCAACGCACAAAAATAATAAATCTTTAATTTAATTTTGTAAACTATAATAAATCTCTTTCTTGAGGAATTGTAACAATTCTCATGAAGTTTGTACGGCCGCTTCCAGTAGGTGTGCCGCCAGAAATTAAGATTTGATCACCAGGTTTGCAGCCAAATCTCTTAGCATGAACAATTGCGACAACTTCCATATCTTCGATAAATTCTGGCATTCTCTTTGTCTTAAGTAAAACAGAGTTAACACCCCAATAGATTGCATTTTGTCTAACGGTTGTTAATTTATTGGAGATTGAAAGAATTGGGCAACATGGTCTTGCTTTTGAAATTCTTCTTGATGATCTACCAGAATCAGTATAAGAAACGATGAGTTTTGCACCAATTAATTTTGCAGTATTACAAATTGCGTTAGCAATAGCATCGTTATTATCTTTGTTAGAAGTATCATATGCTTCTTTTGCAAAGTTTTCATAATCGAGTGTTTTTTCCATAGTTCTTGCAATTTTTGTTTGCATTAATACGGATTCGGCTGGATAATCACCACTTGCAGATTCTCCAGAAAGCATGACGCAATCAGTAGATTCAACAATCGCAGTAGCGACGTCACTTACTTCAGCACGTGTAGGAATTGGTGATTTCATCATTGAATCCAACATTTGAGTAGCGGTGATGACTGGTTTACCTTTTCTTCTACACATATTAATAAGTTTATTTTGAACGATAGGGACTTCTTCTTCAGGAATTTCAAGACCTAAATCGCCTCTTGCAACCATAATTCCATCGCTTTCGTTAACGATTTCTTCAAGACAATCCATTGCTTGATAGTTTTCAATCTTAGCAATAATTTTAATTTCTGGATGACCATGAGCGATTAAAATATCTCTAATATCTTGAACATCTTTTGCGCAACGGACGAAAGAAGCGCTAATGAAATCAACTCCGTTTTCACAGCCCCAAATTAAATCTTGCTCATCTTTTTTGGAGATAAATTCAAGAGAATTCAATTTAGCACCAGAGCAGTTGACGCCTTTTTTTGATCCAATTGCGTGAGTATTTAAAGCTTTAGTTACAATTTCTCTATTTTCTTCATCTTTTTCGATGACTTCAAGGTCTAATTTACCATCATCGATTTTAATGTGAGAACCAACAACGACATCATCAAATAATTTTTCAAAAGTGACAGAGATTTTTTCAGGTGTGCCGAGAACTTTTTTCATTGAAATTCTGGTAATTTGACCTTTTTTAATCTCGATTTTGCCATCTTTCATATCGTGGCAACGAATTTCTGGTCCTTTTGTGTCGAGCATTGTTGCGATATAAATGCCTTCTTTTTCTAAACTTCTAGCGAGTTTTAATTTTTCGAGTTGTTCAGAATAATCACCATGAGAGAAGTTCATTCTCATGATGTTCATACCATTAGCGATAAGTTTTCTAAGCATCTCAATGTTGTCGCTAGCAGGTCCGATTGTACAAACAATCTTAGTTTTCTTTTCTAAATTTACGTTTTCCATATAGATTTATCCTTAATTTATTATTTAATTAAATCGAAAGTGTGATATAAGTCTTCGTGTTTATTTCTAGGAAGATCGAAAGATTCGATAATATCGTAATATTTTAATTTGTTGTCGACAAGGCCAACACAAACTCCACCAATTCCTTGATCGAGCAATTCAACTGCATAAGATCCCATTCTTACAGCATTAAATCTTTCCATTGCGCTAGGAGTGCCGCCTCTTTGAATATAACCTAAGACATCTGCACGTGCATCCCATCCAGTTTCAGCAGCAATTTTTTTAGCTAAAGCGTTGACATCAAGAATTTTTTCAGCAACAAGAACTAAAACGTGGTCTTGACCAGCTGCTTTTCTTGCTTTAAGAGTATCCATTAAATCTTTTTCGTTATATGGTCTATCGATTGTAATCATGTAATCAGCATTACAAGCAATACCAGCATAAACTGTTAAATCTGGACAATTGTTACCCATGATTTCAACAACGACACATCTATGGTGAGATGACATTGTTTCGACAATTTTATCGATTGCATCGCAAATATTATTTAAAGAAGTGTCAAATCCAATTGTAAAATCGCTACTTGCAATATCATTATCGATTGTTCCTGGAAGACCAACACAATTAATACCCATTTCGGTAAGTTTCTTTGCGCCCATATAGCTTCCATCTCCGCCGATAACAATTAAAGCTTCGATTCCTTCTTTTTTAAGATTCTCAACAGCTTTTTGTCTTACCTTTTCTTCTTTAAATTCTGGTAAACGAGCAGTTTTGATAACTGTTCCGCCGTGGGCCATTTTATCTTCAGCAAAGTGTGGATCAACTTTTTTGAAATTATTTTCAATTAAACCTTTGTAGCCATCGTAAACTACATACATTTCTTTTCCTAATTTATATCCGGTTCTAATAGCTCCAACAAGAGCAGCATTCATTCCTGGAGCATCTCCACCGCTGGTTAATATGCCAATTTTTTTAATCATTGGGCAACCTCCTAACATTTAAAAATATTATAGTTAAAATCGTGATTAATTTCTATATTTAACTATATTAAATATAGGTAAATAATTTTGAAAATTTTCATAAATTCTTTCTTTTATTTTCTAGTCATTTTTTCTTGCTTTTAATGTATAATTTTAAAGATGTTAGATGTTTGTAATGAAATTAGAGTAATAAAAAGAGGTTTGCTTCCTTTTGAAAACGTTGAATTTGTTTTTGACCTTTATTTGCCTCTTATTGGAAATGAAGCAACATTTTTATATTTATTTTTAATGAATAATGTAAAAAATGGCGAATTTAGTGGTAAATTTGGCGATTTAATTAACGCTTCAAAGATGGAAATGCAAAGTTTTCTATTGGCCAAAAAAACGCTCGAAAGCATTGGTTTATTATCCTTTTATGAAAATAAAAAAGATAATAAATTTTTGTTAATTGTTAATGATGCATATACGCCAAAAGCATTTTTTACAAATTTAGTGTTGAAAGGCTTATTTATCCAAAATTGTGGTGAAGAAAGAACCAAAAAGATTCTTGAAAAATATAACGTTTCGATAAATACCAAAGGTTATAACGATATTTCGGCTAAAATTAATGACACATTTGTGATTGATTTTAACTCGAACTTTGCTGAACTTGATCAAAAAGAAGATTTAGTTGGCTTAAATAAAAACACCATTAAAGATAGTTTTAGTGATGTAAAATTACTCAATTATCTTAAGAAAAATACTCAAATTAAGATAAATTCTCTCACAGACGATGAAATTGATTTTATTCATAAAGTTGCAACATTATATGGAATGAAAGAAAAAGATGTTGGCGGACTAGTTGCGGATTGTTTTATTCCTGAAGAACCTGTTGGAAATAAAATTGATCGCAATAAACTTAGAAGAAACGCAAAAACGTATGTTAGAAGTTATAAAATTTCTAAAAATAAAACAGATAGCAAAACATTCATTAATTCAACAAGTGATATTGCAAATCTTGTTAATATGTATGAATCAATTTCGCCACGTAAATTCTTAATGTCTAAGCAAAACGATGTTGAACCAAGCGATGCTGATAAAAATTTAATTGAAGAACTTAGCTTTGATATGGGCTTTTCAAATGGAATTATCAACGCACTTTTAGACTATGTTTTAAGAACTAAAAATGGTGAATTGTCAAAAAATTATGTTTTGAAAATCGCGACAACATTAATCAGAAAAGGATGTAAAAATACTTTAGATTGCTTGAATTTATTAAGTTCTCCAAAGCGTGAAAACAAATCCGATTTCGTGAAAACTAATTTTGATAAACCAGAAAATTCCGACAATTCTTTAAATAATCTAGATGATGATGAATCGGAAGATTACAAAATTTTCGATTAATAACGAGGAAAAATCTATGGAAAAAGTGAAAATGAATATTAAAATTTCAAATAATGATTTAAAAGAGTATTCAAATACACTTTATAATGAAATTCAAAATGATAATTTCTTTTCACGTGTAAAGGAAGAAGGTTGGACTGATTTAGAAATTAAGAACAACGTTACAAAGTTTAAAGAATACTTGTCTGATATGCATAAAGCTGAGGATATTAAAACTTATGAAGATTGCTTGAGAAACAATATGACTTCAAGATTAGTATTAATAAGAAACGGAAATATTATTGAAAGAAGTTATGAAACATTAAAACCTTATCAAGATTATGTAGATTATATCTCGAAATTTTTCTATGCAGATTTTGGTGATTTACCACACGATGCTTCGTTTTCTAATGTAATCAAAAAAGTTAAAAGCAGTCTTGCTAGATGTTTTAAAGCCGGAAAGTGGGTATATCTAACTGGCGCTTTAAGAAGTGGTAGAAGCTACGCTGCTCTCGCTATGTTAAATTGGTATTACGAAAAAAATAAAGATAATGAAAAAATTAAATACGCTTTTATTGATTTTCCATTAAGAATTAAAGAACTTAACGATTTGTATTTTAAAAATAAAACTGATTTTAATGAATTAATCGAAGCTTATTCGAATATCGATTATTTAGTTATTGATAATTTTGGGAATGAATATAAAAATGAACTTATTAGAGATGGAATAATTTATCCAATTTTAATGAATAGGGCAGCAAAAAAGAAAATGACTATTTTCACAAGTGATTTTTCGATGAGCGATTTGCCATATTTATATAATTTCAAAAAAGGATATCCTGATTTGATGGCCAAAAAGATTATTGAGTTATTGAAAAGTTCAATTGGTGAAGAAACAAATTGTGGTAATTTACCAATTTATTAATCTTCTAAAACCTGATCAAC
This sequence comes from uncultured bacterium, assembly GCA_949299165.1. Lineage (GTDB taxonomy): Bacteria > Bacillota_I > Bacilli_A > RFN20 > CAG-826 > Onthovivens. The sequence goes on from CASFZJ010000014.1 coordinate 20,263, forward strand.
TTGTTTATATAGAGTTTCAAAATCACCTGTTGCTTCAATAAATTTCACTTTAGGTGATTTTATATAAGAATAATCCTTATTTAACGATTTTGATGATTGAACATTATCATTTCTATTTTTTAAATTCTTAATTTGTTGTTCATCACTAATTTTAATAACTATGATTTTTTTGAACATATATTCAATATGAGCTTTAAAAAGAGTAGGAGCTTCAATTGCGATTTTATCGTTATTTTGCAAAATTAAAATGAGTCTTTCTTCAAGAATTGGATAGATATAATTTTCTAATTTTTTCTTGATTTCTGGAAAATTAATCAAGGTTTTGCGGGCTTTTTGTAAAATTGCATGGTTTTCTACATCGAATTGAATGTTTAAAATTTTGCTAACTTTTGCTTTAATTGCAGGTTCTTTATATAAAGCGTGAACTAGTTCATCACAAGAAAAAGTTGCATAACCTTTAGTTTTTAAATAATTTAAAACGGTAGATTTTCCACTCCCAATTGGGCCGGTGATTCCGATAGCTTTTTCTAAAGAATGATTAATTTGGCAGTTAGGACAGAAAGTTGTGCCTCTTCCGTTTAAGAAAGTTTTGTGGAAAGTTGTGCCACAATTTGGACAAGTATCACCAACTCTGCCATAAGCTAAAAGTTCTTCTTGAAATTTACCATCAACACCTTCGCTAGGATGAAAAGAGTGAATAGTTGATCCACCTAGTTTAATAGCTTTATCAAGTGTAATTTTGGCGTATTTTACGATATTTTTTATGTCATCTAGAGTCAATTCGTTACCTTTTGTAAATGGATTGAGTTTACATTGGTACAAAATTTCATCAGCATAAATATTCCCGATTCCACAAAGTATTGATTGGTCAAGAAGTAACTCTTTTATTGGTTTCTTTTTTGAGAATTTTTTATACAAATCATCGACGTCTTTTTCTTCAACTTTATTAGCTTCAATTCCAAGTTTTGAAATCATTTTTAAATTTTTATAATTTGCTTCATCACTTAAATACATTAAGCCAAATTTTCTTGTATCATCAAAAGCTAAAAATTCCCCATTTTGAAGGAAAAATAGCGCAGAAGTTGCTTTAATTCTTGGATTTTCTTCTTTTGTAAATCTGAATTTTCCTTCCATTCTTAGATGAGTAACAATTACTAAGTCGTTAGTTAAATGCAGGAAAAGAAATTTTCCATAGCGAGTTACATCTAAAAATTTTTGACCAATTAATTTTGTTTTAAATTCATTTAAATCAGATTGAACTAATCGATCATAATAAACTTCAACATTTTTAATAGTTTTTCCTTCAATTAAAGGTTTTAAAATATTTTTTACAGTTTCTACTTCAGGTAATTCAGGCATAACTATTTAGCAGAGAACCAATCTCTAGCATAACCTCCATCAACAATCAATTTAACTTTAAGTTTGACGCAATTTTCCATTTCTTTTTTTATAACTTTTAAGAATTCATCTTTTTCATCGTCATAAACTTTAAATATAAGTTCATCGTGGATTTGAGAGACGATTCTTGATTTAAAATTGTGTTTTTTGATTGCATCATAAACTTTAATCATTGCTGTTTTCATTAAATCAGCGGCACTTCCTTGAATTGGCGCATTCATCGCAGCTCGTTTTGCAAATTCTCTAATTTGATATTGAGAAGATTGAAGTTCAGGAAGGTATCTTCTTCTATGGAACATTGTTTCAGCATATCCTTTTTCAGTGGCTTCATGGATTAAATGATTTAAGAAAGTTTTAATTTCAGGGAAAGCTTGATAGAAATTTTTGATAATTTCTTTCGCTTCATTAATTGAACAACCGAGTTGTTCGCTTAATCCAAAATCGCTAATTCCATAAACTATTCCAAAATTAACAGTTTTTGCTTGTCTTCTTTCATCACTTGTTGGTTCGCGGTCTAAATTAAATATCTTTTTAGCGGTAGAAGCATGAACATCTTCATCATTATTGAAAAATTCGATCATGCTTTTTGCATCAGAAAGATGAGCAAGAATTCTGAGCTCAATTTGAGAATAATCAAGAGACAAAATCGATAAATTAGGTTCTTTATAGAAAAATGCTTTTCTAATTTGCTTACCTTCTTCGTTTCTTGTTGAAATATTTTGAAGATTTGGTTCGCTTGAAGAAAGCCTGCCAGTTGTAGTTAAAGCTTGGTTAAAAGTTGAGTGAACTTTTCCGTCTTCATGAATATAAGGAATAAGTCCATCAACATAGGTAGAAATAATTTTTGCATATTTTCTATATTCAAGAATTTTAGAAATAATTGGGTGCTCATCGACTAAAGTTTCTAAATAGTCGACACTAGTTGAGCCTTTTTTATTGCCTTTTAATCCAAGTTTAGTGAATAAAATCTGTGATACTTGTTTTGGCGAATTAATATTAAAATCTTCCCCAGCTAATTCGTGGATTTCTTTAGTTAGTTCGTCAAGTTTTGCTTGATAAATTGATTTAAAAGAAAGAAGTGTTTCTTTATCAAGTGGAAAACCTTCAAGTTCCATATCGCAAAGAACTATTGTTAAAGGTTGCTCGATATTAATTAACAGATTATATTGGCCTCTTTCTTCGAGTTTGTCTTTAATTTCTTTATACAATTCTTTAATGTAAAAAGCAGTAGCAACACTAATTTCTTTATTTGAATCAGCAAAAAGTAAATCTTTTTTTGTCGCATAACTTATATCAATTGAGTAAGTATTAAGTAGTGTCTCAATATCGTTTTTGATTGAAGAATCAAGTAAGTAATTTGCTAAAAGTAAGTCGAAATATAAACCATTAATTTCAATATTATTTTTAGACAAAATATATCGATTTTTCTTAAAGTCAAAAGCGAATTTTTTAATTTTTTCATCACGTAAAATGTTAAGTAACTTTGTATCTTTTAATAAGTTTTCTTTTGTAATGTAATAAACATTTTCGCTAGCTCTAAACGACAATCCAAACATTTCAGCGTCATGATAATTTACGTTTTCTGCATCAACATCAATAGTAATTTGATCTTCGAAATTTATATCATTTGTATCAAAAACCTCGCAAAACTTAACTCTTTTATTAATTTTTTCTTCAACTTTGAGATTTTTTGGAAGCTTAGAAACTAAACTTTTGAATTCGTATTTTGTCGCAAATTCACTAATAGAATTGAATTTATATCCATTATAAATTACATCCTTTATCGAAATAGGAATTTCAGCATCTTTTGCAATGATTGCAAGGTGTTTACACATTCTTCCGTTTTCTTGATATTCAATAATATTTTGCCCAACTTTTGTTTTAGTGTTTGCGTTTAAAATAATATTTTCCAAATCACCAAAAGAAGCGATTAATTGTTTAGCAGTTTTATCACCAACTCCTGGTATACCTTTTAAATTATCAGAATCATCACCTCTTAAACCTTTATAATCAGTAATTTGAATTGGGTTAAACCCCCATTCTTCTCTAAAAGAAGCAGGAGTCATCTCTTTTATATCTTTTAAACCTTTTTTGATGAGTTCAATCGTGATATTTTCGTCAATCAATTGAAGATAATCTTTGTCGCTTGTGTAAATATAAACTTTATATCCATCTTTTTCGGCTTTATTTGCAATTACACCACAAATATCATCAGCTTCAAGCTCATCACATTCATAATGAGTAATGTTTAATTTATCTAAAAATTCACGAGCAATAGGGAATTGAGTTATCAATTCTTCAGGTAAGGCAGGACGGTTGGCTTTGTAATCTTTATATTCTTTGTGCCTAAAAGTTTTTTTGCCAGCGTCAAATGCAACAAAAATTCCATCTCCTTTTTTGATATTAGCAAGAAGAGAAGTGATCATATTTGAAAAAGCAAAAATAGCATTTGTTGCTTGTCCACTTTTCGTCCTCATTACATTACTTGGATCATAATAAGTTGCATAAAATGCCCTAAATAATAAACTATTTCCATCAATTACAATAATTTTTGCCATATTAAATCGCCTTCACACTTCCTACGAGGAAACTTCCTCTATTGTTTCTAATTTCATATCTTCCAGTTAATACAAGAATTTTGTTAGTATCAATTTGGCCAACTGAGGTTGCCCAAATTGAAGAGAAAAATGTTGTATCAACTTCGCCTGTTTCATCAAATATTGTAACAAAAGCCATTGGTTTTCCTTTGTCTTTGCCGTTTTTTACTACAATATTTTTAATTGAACGCACAATTCCAACAATAGTAGTGGTTTGTCCATTAATTAAATTTCCAATTTCAGTTCTTTTTAGGTTCTTGAGTTCTTCAGGAAGATGATTGAGTGGAGAATCACTAATCATAACGCCAAGAGCAGCGCATTCATTATCAAGTCTCTCCATTGGGTCATCAATACAATCTGGAATACGATATTCCATACCAAAGTCATTTAATAATTTTCCTTCTTGTGCCTTAACAATGTTTGCATATTGTATAGCGTTAGGAATCGACATTTTTAATGCTTTTCTGTTTGAATAGAGAGTATCAAAAGCGCCAGCGTCAATTAATTTAGATAAGATTGTATCGGAAATTTTATCTTCTGAATAAGTCATTCTCACTACAAAATTGATGAAAGATTCAAATTTTCCATTTTCTTCTCGTTCTTTTAAAATCGCAAGAACTGTTTTTGTTTGAAGTCCGCTAATGCCAAGAAGTGGCATAAGTAAGCCATTTTCCCGCATTTCAAAACGAATGGTAGATTCGTTGATATTAGGTAAAAAGACTTTTAAATTCGAGCGACGAATTTCAGCAAGATATCTTGAAAATTTAGTATCGTTGCTTCCATATTGTTGATCTAAAATTGCACAATAAAATTCAATTGGATAATTTGCTTTAAGATATGCTTCTTTACATGCAATCATTGCGTAGCAGACAGCATGAGATTTATTAAAACCATAGTTAGCAAATTTTAAGATTTGTTCAAAAAGAGTGTTGGCTTCAACTCCATTATGCCCATTTTTAACGCTTCCTTTAATGAATTTTTGTTTCATTTCAAGAAGTTCGTGACGATCTTTTTTACTGATTGCTTTTCTAAATATATCGGCTTCACTAAATGTAAAAGAAGCGTAAGCCTGAGCAATTTGCATAATTTGTTCTTGATAAACAATAATTCCATAAGTTTCTTTTAAGATAGGTTCGAGTGTTTTTGAAAGATAAGTTATTCTTTCTTGACCATGCTTTCTTCTCGAAAAAGAAGGAATAAATTGCATTGGACCAGGTCTATCTAAAGAAATAGTTGCAACAACATCTAAAAATGAAGATGGCTTAATGTTAACAATTGCATTATATGCAGCACTTGTATCGAGTTGGAAAATGCCCATTGTTTTAAATTCGCTAATTAATTTAAAAATTTCAGGAGTGCCATATGGTATTTCTTCCATTTTTAAGTGAGTTTTGCGGGTTTTTTCAATAATTTTAAGGCAATTATCGATAACTGTTAAGTTCGATAAACCTAAAATATCCATTTTAAGAAAGCCTTGTTTTTCAAGATAATTTTTTTCATATTGAGTAATTAATTCTTGTTCGCCTTCATAATCAATAGGAATGTGATCGAACAATTCGTCGTTATTTAAAATGACTCCAGCTGCGTGTAAACCTCTTTGACGAGGCAATCCTTCAATATAATGTGCTTTGTCAAAAATGAATTTAAAATCTATATCACTATCAACTGCATTTTTAAAAGCAGGGATATTTTCATAAGCATAATCTAAAGAGAAATTTTTACTATTTTCATCTTTAAAATTATTTGGGATTGTTTTAGAAAGTTCTCCAATAAAAGAAGCAGGGAAGCCATAAACTCTTCCAACGTCTCTTAAAGCTTGTTTTGCTGCAATTGTTTGAAATGCGCAGACTCTGGCGACTTTCTTAAAGCCATATTTATCGATTAAATAGCGGATAACTTCTTCTCTTCTAACATCAGAAATATCAATATCAATATCAGGCAAAGAATTTCTTTTAGCATTTAAAAATCTTTCAAAAAGAAGGTTATATTTAATCGGGTCAACATCTGTTATTCCTAGGCAATAGGAAATTAAACTGCCGGCAGCAGATCCTCTTCCTGGACCAACTGGAATGTTGTTGTTTTTAGCAAAATTAACATAATCTTGAACAACTAAGAAGTAATTAATATAACCGAGTTTTTTAATTGTTTGATATTCGTAATTTAGCCTATTTTTATAAACAGGATTATTCAAATCAACGCCAAGTTTATTAGCACCTTTTTTGATTAAATCTACAAAATAATCTCTTGTTTCATCATCGCTTTTATCAAGATAATGAATTAATTCACCACGTTTTTCGTTGAAATTAAATTCAATTAAGTTTTTAATTTTTTCGCAATCTTTAAGTTCAAGTGGGGTATAAAATTTTAATATTTCTTCTTTTGTTTTGAAAAAATAGTGTGAATCAAGTGGATTTGTATTTTGTTCGATTGTAGTGTTAAGCCTAATTGCGTCTAATATGTTTATAACGATTGCATCTTCTTTTTTTAAATATCTAATATAAGGAAATGCGATGGTTTCGTAGTTATATTTAATAGCAAAATCACGAATTAAATTTACATGACTTATTTGTTCTTTTTGGTAGACTTCTATACCTATGAAAAGGTGCGTGAAAACTTTTGAGAGTTTTAACATTTGGAGTCTTAAATTGTCATTTACTTGGTTAAATATTTCATTATAACCGATAGGTAAAACACATATTAAACCCTCGATATAAGGCAAAATCTCTGCAAAACTCAACTCTTTTCCTAAATTCTTTTCACGTGAAATAATAGAAGTGATGTGAGAAAGATTTTTGTAACCTGTCTCATTTTGTACAAAAAAAGTGAAAAAATATTTTTCACATTTTACGTCCATTCCAATAATTGGAAAGATATTATTTTCTTTAGCGTAGTCAATAAATTCAGGTACGCCATACATTACATCTAAATCGGCAAGGCCAAGCTCTTCATATCCGCATTCTTTTGCCATCTTAAAAAGGTTTTTGAAAAGAATTCCACTTTTTAAAAAAGAATAGCCGCTGCGAATATGAAGAGGAATGAAAGCCATTATTTACCTGTTTTGATTAATTCATCAAGTCTATTGATAAATTTTGGAAGTTCAGTTAAATCTTTGATTTGGCAACCGCTTGCTTGAGCGTGTCCGCCACCTTTAAATTCACTAGCAACGCCATTTATTACATAATCTCTTGTTCTAATTGAGATTCTAAAACATGGTTCTGTGACGTCTTCTGTGATAGAACACCAAATCTTAATTCCTTTAATATTTGAGAAAAGATTGACATTTTCTTTGCCTCTTTCACATGTTAAACCAAGAGAATCTAAATCTTTTTGTGTTAAAACGTAATAAGCAACGCCTTCTGGTGAAAGTTTATAGTTATTTAAGATAAATTTAGTAACTTCTAAATCATCGACATTTTTCTCATACATTAAGGCATAAACGCTAGTAATATTAATACCTTTACTGATTAATTCTGAAGCAACTTCGAAGGTGTGAGGAGTAGTTGAAGAATATTGGAAACGGCCACTATCACCAACAAGAGCAATATAAAGATAACGTGCAGCAAGTTCGCTTAAATTATAATTTTTAAAAGAAATAAGCATATTTGCGACAATTTCTGAAGCTGCAGCTTTGCTTGTATCAGTAATTGCTAGATTAAAAATCTCATCAGTTACAGGGTGATGATCAATTTTGATTTTATATTTAGCTTTTTCAAAACGAGGATCAGCGATTCTTTTTTTATCGCCAACATCGACAATAATTGCTAAAAAATCTCTATCTTTAAACCAAGAATCATTAACTTTGTCGGTTTCTGGAAAAAGCCCACGTGGCATAAAAGTGACGTGGTTATCACCTAAGATTTTAACGTCTTTATCTGGGAAATTTTCTTTAATCCAGGTTGCAAGGCCATATTGAGTTCCAAGTGCATCAAAATCTGGCATAATGTGCCTGAAAATTGCGATTTTTTTGTATCTTTTTATTTGAGCAAGAACTCGAGAAAATTCTTTTTTATGTTTGTCGTTTTCAATTTTTATGTAATTTATTCTTTGTGCCATTAATTAATTCCTTTATTTTAAGCAGATATTGTAAGCATCACGCGCAATCATAACCTCTTCATCAGTTGGAATGACTACAACTTTAATTTTACTATCTGGAGTTGAGATTAAGCCTTCTTTTCCACCAACCATTTGAGCATTTAATGTAGGATCATAGTTAACACCGAGTGCCTCTTTAATGTTATTTAAGGCGACTTCTCTATAATCTGGAGCATTTTCGCCAATTCCTGCAGAGAAGATGATTAAGTCACATCCACCAAGTCTAACATAATATTGACCAATGAAATCAGCAACTCTTCTTGCCCAAAGTTTCATTGCAAGAATAGCGTGTTTATCACCTTTTCTAGCTGCGTCTTCAACATCTCTTGAGTCATTTGAGATACCACTAACGCCCAAAAGTCCGCTTTTTTTGTTCATTTCTTGGAAGATTGTTTCATTGTCTTTACCACTCATTGCAACAATTTGATAATAAACACTTGGGTCCATATCGCCAGTTCTTGAATTCATCATAATTCCACCAAGTGGAGTAAGTCCCATGGATGTTGCAACACATTTGCCATTTTTAGTAGCAGTGATAGAAGCTCCACTTCCAAGGTGACAAATAATCATTCTCTTATCTTTTGCTTCAGGAATATATTTTTCGCCAACTTCACTTAAATATTTGTGCGATGTGCCATGAGCTCCATATCTTCTAATATTATATTTTTCGGTATATTCATATGGAATTGGGTATGTGTAATCTTCTTCTTCCATTGTTTGATGGAATGCGGTATCAAAAACAGCAACTTGTGGGACATTTGGTAAAACTTTTTTGAAAGCTTCATATCCGGTTAAATGTGCTTTATTATGAAGTGGAGCAAGTGGAATTAAACTCGCAACTTTATTTACAGTATCTTCGTTCCATAAAACGCTATGTGAGAAATAGCTTCCACCTTGAACAACTCTATGTCCAACAGCTTTAATTTCATCTAAATGTGAAATAACTTTCTTTTCAAGCATTCCTTTGACAACTATATCAACAGCAACAGCGTGATCTTGAACAGGTAAAACTTTTGTATCTTTTGTGCCATCATATTTGATAGTAAAAATACCATCATCATGGCCAATTCTTTCAACAATTCCTGAGCAGAGAACTTTTTCTTCAGGCATTTCATATAATTTGAATTTAACACTGCTAGATCCACAGTTGACTGACATTACTTTTGACATAATAAAAACTCCTCTTTAAATTCCTTTATTATTATAGACATTTCTTCTTAAAAATTTAACTAAGATGTCAAAAATTATTGTGCCTAATGATGAATAAAAAATGTAAATAAAATGAAAAATTTTCTGTAAAGTTATGAAAGTTTTTAACATTTTTTATTTTCTCTTTAAAAGAGTAAAAATACATTTTATAATCAATTTATAAGATTTTGGAGGTAATATATGGCCTATGGCTTATTATTTGACTATTTAACTGGTCAATGTATCGAAGCTTATAAATATTTCGGTGCACACTTTGAATCAAGAGAAGTAAAAGAAATAATTTCTATTCCGCTAAAAAAAGACCCTTCAAGAACTAAAAAAAGTTCAAGAAAAAAGTTAATTGAAGGCGTTGTATTTAGACTTTATGCTCCTTGTGCCACGGATGTTAGTGTAATTGGCGATTGGAACAATTGGGATCCTGGTATTCACAAGATGAATAAAGTCGATGAATCAGGCGTTTTTGAGATTTTTATTGAAGGTCTTCACAATTATTCTTTCTATAAATATCATTTCAAAAATGCTCGTGGAGAATATGTCGACAAAGCAGATCCATTTGCATTTTTAAGTGAATATCGTCCTGGCTCTTGCTCAAGACTATTCAATATCAATGGATTTATTTGGCATGATGCGCCATATCTTAAACAACGTTCAAGAAATTTTGATGCGCCAATGAGCATTTATGAAATGCATCTTGGAAGTCGGAGAGGAAAAGTTGACGGCAGAAATCTCTCTTACGAAGAAATTGCCGATTATCTCATTCCTTATTTAAAAGAAACTGGATTTACTCATATTGAAATTATGCCTATTACTCAATATCCATTCGATGGAAGTTGGGGATATCAAGCAACTGGTTTCTATAGTGTTGATTCACGTTATGGAAATCCGATGCAACTTATGAGTTTTGTTGATAGAATGCACCAAGCTGGAATTGGAGTTATCTTAGATTTTGCGCCGGTACATTTTGCTACAGATCCTTGGGCACTAAAAGATTTTGATGGAACACCAATGTATGAATATGGAAATGAACATATGTATTCACCTTGGGGAAGTTGTCAATTTGACTTAGGAAAAGATCCTGTTAGAAGTTTCCTTATGAGCGCCATGAGATATTTTGTTGATTATTTCCATTTTGATGGAATCAGAGTTGATGCTGTTAGCAACATCGTTTATTGGGATGGAAATAAAAACAATGGTGAAAACACAGGTGCCACCGAATTTATTAGAAGACTTAATGGAAAAATGCATTATGCTGATCAATCAGTTATGATGATTGCTGAAGATTCAACGGATTTCCCAGGAGTTACCAAACCACTTGAATATGGCGGACTCGGATTTGACTACAAATGGGATCTTGGTTGGATGAATGATACATTAAAATATTACGCATTAGATCCAATTTACAAAAAGTACGACCATAACAAACTCACATTCTCAATGGCTTATTTCTTCAGTGAAAACTTCCTCTTACCATTATCACATGATGAAGTTGTTCATGGAAAAGGCACTATTTTGAACAAAATGTGGGGTGATTATGACCAAAAATTTGCTTTAGTTAGAAATTTATATACTTATCAATTCGCTCATCCAGGTAAAAAACTCAATTTTATGGGTAATGAACTTGCAAGTTGGGATGAGTGGAACGAAACAAAGTCTTTACCTTGGGAACTTAAACGTTTCCCAAAACATGATAGTGTTTCACGTCTTGTGAGAGATTTAAATTTAATTTATCGCAAAGAAAGTGCAATGCATTATGAAGAATATAACCCAGTTCATTTTAATTGGTTAATGGTTGATAACAAAAACGATAGTGTCTTCGCTTTTGAAAGAAGAGTCGGAGATTCTCACCTCGTTTTCATCTTTAATATGACACCAAATTATTATGAAAGTTATGACATTGGAATCACAAGAGAAGGCACATATACTGAAATCTTTAATTCCGATAAAGATGTATATGGAGGTAGCAATGCCTATAATGGACTCGATGTCATGTCTTATTATTGGGGACCAGAAAACAAACCACACAAAATTAGCGTAAAAATCGCGCCATTTGCAGCAATGATTTTCAAATATGCTCATAAAAATGGTGAAGAAATAAAAGAAAAAAAGGAAGGTAAATAGATGATTTTTTCAAATAAAGACGAGTTTGCAAAAGAATTTAAATCAAGAATGTCTGCAAAATATGGACGTTCTCCATCTGATGCACACGTGCTCGAAAAATATGATATTCTTGGTGAAATGGTTAGAGATTATGCCGGCTACAACTGGCGTAAAACCCACGAATATTTAAATAACACACACTCAAAACAATTGATTTATTTCTCAATGGAATTTTTAATTGGTCGTTTACTTACAAATAACATGATGAACCTTGGAATTTATGATATTTGTAAAGATGGCTTAAGTGAACTTGGAATTGATATTGGTGAACTTGAAGATATGGAAGCTGATGCTGGACTTGGAAATGGAGGTCTTGGTAGACTTGCAGCTTGTTTCTTAGATTCGATCGCTTCACTTGGATATCCAGGAAATGGGAACTGCATTAGATATGAATATGGTTTTTTCAAGCAAAAAATTGTTGATGAAAAACAAATAGAATTACCAGATCAATGGCTACAAAATGGTTATGTTTGGGAAGTTAGAAAACCAAAACATTCAGTTGAAGTTAGCTTTTATGGAAATGCTGAAACTTTCTTAAAACCAAATGGCGATTATGGAATTAGAACAGTAAATTCGACAAAAATCACAGCGTGCCCATATGATGTTTCAGTAGTTGGTTATAAAAATGGAGTTGCAAACAATTTAAGACTTTGGAAAGCTCAACCAAGTGAACAAAATTTCCCATATAACATTTCTTTTGATGAATATTTAAATCAAATTAATGAACTTTGTCATGGACTTTATCCAGATGATACTACAGAACATGGCAAACTCCTTAGACTTAGACAACAATATTTCTTCGTTAGTGCAGGACTTCAAAGTGCCATTAGAGGATTTATTCGTTTAGGTGGAGATTTACATAAATTCTACGAAAGTTATGTTTTCCAACTCAACGATACACATCCAATTTTAGCTATTCCTGAACTCATGAGATTACTCATGGATGAACATGGATTTGGATGGGATGAAGCTTGGGAACAAGTTACAAAATGTATTGCTTACACAAACCACACAGTCATGCCAGAAGCTCTCGAAAAATGGCCAATTCAATATATTCAACAATTAATGCCACGTTGTTACATGATTATTGAAGAAATCAATCGTCGTACACTTATTTGGATGAATCAAAATGGAGTAAGTGAAGGTGAAATGAACAACATGCAAATAATTAAAGATGGCATGGTAAGAATGACAAATCTTGCGATTTTCACATGTTACAGTGTAAACGGGGTTGCTGCTCTTCATACAAATATTTTAAAGAAAGAAACATTTAAAGATTTCTATAAATATTTCCCAGAAAAATTTAATAACAAAACAAATGGTGTCACTCATAGAAGATGGCTCATGTACTCTAATCCAGAACTCGCTAAATTAATTTCATCAAAAATTGGTGGTTCTTGGATTACAAATCCTGATGATTTAGAAAAATTACTCAAATATCAAGATGATAGAGAAACACTTGAAGCTTTAAGAAAAGTTAAGCACAACAACAAGATTAAACTTGCTAACTTTATTGAGAAAAATTATGGAATTAAAATTGATACTCACTCAATAATCGATACTCAAATTAAGAGACTTCATGCTTATAAGAGACAACTTTTAAATGTTTTCAGAATAATGCATTATTATTTTGAATTTAAAACAAATCCAGATTTTAAAATGGTGCCACATACGTTCATTTTTGGTGCCAAAGCTGCCCCAAGTTATGTTTTCGCAAAAGAAATCATTACACTTATTAATTCAGTAGCTAATGTTATCAATAATGATCCAAATGTTAACAAATTTATGAAAGTTGTTTTCATGGAAAACTATGGTGTTTCACTTGCTGAACTCATTATTCCTGCAACTGACATTTCTGAACAAATTTCAACTGCTGGTAAAGAAGCTAGTGGTACAAGTAACATGAAATTTATGATGAATGGTGGATTAACTCTTGGAACTCTAGATGGAGCTAACGTTGAAATTAACGAAAGAGTCGGAGATGATAATAGCTTTATCTTTGGTTTAAAAGTCGCCGATATCGAACAAATCAAGAAGAGTGGAATGTACAATCCTTGGGATATGTACAATAGAGATCCAAACATCAGAAGAATTTTAGATAGTTTATTTAATGGTCCATGGTGTGAAGGAATTCATGATAGATTTAGAGGAATCTTTGATGAAATTATGAATCATGGTGATGAATATTTTATCCTTATGGATTTCCAAGCTTATCTTGACGAATCTAAAAAAATTGAAAACTATTATAAAAATAGACAATCTTGGACTAAGAGCTGCTTAATCAATATTGCAAAGAGTGGTTACTTCTCAAGCGATAGAACAATTGAGCAATATAATAAAGATATTTGGCACCTCAAGAAAATTAAATTTGATAAATAGTACTAATTAAGAGCCGGAAGTTCTGGCTCTTTTTTGATAAGATACTAGAAAAAAGCATAAAAAGTCCATGAATTTTATCAAAAAGGCTGGAAATTTTATTCTTTTTCCAGAACTTTTTAAAAAAACATAGTAAATAATGAAAATTGTCTAATAAAAAATAATAAAAATGGAGAAATTTTAGCAAATATACACGTTTTTCTATAAGTATAAAAATCCTAGAATGCTATAATTAAGGCGGAGGTTATCATTATGTTTGATAGACTTATAATTTTAAGTGGATTAGAAATTGGCGCAATTATTGGCATTGTAGTTGTAGCAGTTGTTGTTCTTTTGGTAGTGATTATTCTTTCTTGGTGGATTGTAACAATGAATTGGTTTAGGAAGAATGAAGTTAAAGTTAAAGAAGCAAGTAGTGGGATTGATGTTGCTTTAACTAAAAGATACGATTTATTAACAAAATCATTAGCAACCGTTAAAGGATATACCAAACACGAAACTGAAACTTTAGAGAAAATTGTTTCTTTAAGAAAATCTAATATGAATGATTTAACAATTGATGAGAAAAATAAATTAAATGAAGAGTTAGATACGCTCGAAAAAAATTTAAATCTTGTTGTCGAAAATTATCCAGATTTAAAAGCCGATTCACAATTTTTAACTCTACAAAATCAAATAAGTGAAGCTGAAGATCAACTTCAAGCTGCACGTAGAATCTATAATTCTAATGTTTCTATATTTAATCAAAAAAGAGTTTCTTTTCCTACTTCAATAGTAGCTAACGCAATTGGTTATAAAAAAGATTTAGAATTTTTTATCGCAAGTGAAAATAAAAAAGAAGATGTAGAAATCACCTTCTAATTTTAAAAAAACCTTGCAAATCCAAACTATTTTTTCAGAATAATTAAGATTTTAATCTCTTTTTAATAAAGTTTTCAATTTCAGAAACGTCCATTTTTAAAGAAATCGCCATCTCTTGAAATATATTATTTTTAATTTCTCTTAAGAAATTTTCGTCGGTAAAAGATAAAACTTTATTGTTATTTTCTAATTCAATTTTTTTAGACTCAATAGATTTTATTAATTTAAAAACATCTGTCGGCCCACCTTTATCGTAAAGTTCACGGAATTTTGCTTTCCTAATTTTAGGATTTGCTATCCAAATTTCTTCAATTGATGGAATTGAATCTATTAATTTTAAAATTTCTCTTTTAGTTAAAATTGCTCGAATAATGCCAACTCGATCAGCAGGAATAAAATATTTAGTTACTTGATTGTCTAAAGAAGAATATGGGACAAGCACGTAATAATCGTTTTTCCCCATACCAACATCATAATCAAAAAGTATGTCAATTATCTTGCATACCTGTCCTTTTTTATTGATAACTAAATCATCTTTATTGAACATTTTAAATCTTCCAAAGTCATTATAGCATTTAAAAAAAATTAAAACTAGTTAAAAATTCCGATAATAGTCGTATTTTTTATAAGGAAATAGGTTGGAAATTTATAGATATGGACACCTAGAATAAAAAAATTTCGAAAAATTTTTAAAAATAATATTGCATAAAATTTTTTTCCTTGATATAGTTATTAAGCGCGTTCGAAACGCACACAAAGCGGACCAGTGGTGTAGCGGTTAACATGCCACTCTGTCACAGTGGAGATCGCGAGTTCGATTCTCGTCTGGTCCGCCAATTATATTGAAGAGCCGGCCCGATAGCTCAGCAGGTAGAGCAAAGGACTGAAAATCCTTGTGTCCCCAGTTCGACCCTGGGTTGGGCCACCAGCTAAGTTTTATAAAGATCCTATGTTGGGGTCTTTTTTTCTGCATTTATTTTGCTTTTTATTTTTATTTAATTTAATCTTTTAACGAGGTGGTTGAATGAAAGATTTGATTATTATTGGAGCCGGACCTGCCGGGGTATGTGCGGCAATTTACGCTAAAAGAAGCAATTTAGATTTTTTACTTTTTGAAAAGAATTGTATTGGCGGCAATGTCGTTAATGCTTTCGAAATAGAAAATTATCCTGGTGTTGGAAAAATTGTTGGTAGTGATTTAGCTATTAACTTCATGAATGAACTTGACGCTTTAAACATTGAAGTAAATTATGAAGAAATTGTTAAAATTGAGAAAAAAGACTGCTATTTTGTTTTAACAAATGCGGATGGAGTTAATTTTGAAAGCAAAAAAGTTTTACTTGCTTTAGGTACTAAATCTAGAAGACTTGGTTTAGAAAACGAAGAAAGTTTAATTGGAAGAGGTGTTTCTTTCTGCGCTACTTGTGATGGAGCGTTTTATAAAGATAAAATAACCATGGTTGTAGGCGGAGGCAATAGTGCCTTAACAGAAGCTCAATATCTCGCTAAAATTGCAAAAAAAGTCTATATAATTACTAGACATGAGTTAAAAGGCGCTAAAAAAGAAATTGAAGCTTTAAATAACTATCCAAATATTAAAGTTATTGAATTTAAGCAAATTAGAACTCTTTTAACCGAAAATGACAAATTAACTGGTGTTGTGCTTTTTGATACAAATACTAAAGAAGAGATGTCAATTGCTCTTGATGGAGTCTTTGTTTATATAGGGCAAGATACAATGAGTGGATTAGTAAAAGATTTAAATGTAACTGACGAAAGAGGTTTTATCAAAACTAATTCAAGTTTTGAAACTGATTTTAACGGACTTTATGCAGTTGGTGATTGTATTGTAAAAGAAGTAAGACAAGTTGCAAGTGCAGTAGGCGATGCTGCAACCGCAATGCATTTTATCGAAAAAAGTTTATAAAAATATTTATTTAAATAAAAATAGAAATTAAAATATCAATGTGAAAAAGTTAGTTAAGTCATTAAATACTTTTATTTATGCAATAAGTTTTATTGTTTTAGTAATTTCTGTTCCGATTGCAATTGTGCTTTTATGGAGAGGATTTTACTATTGGCACATTGATTTATTAGATATCACATCTTTAACCGGTTATACCAAAGATGAACTTATTATGTCTTTTAATGAACTGATGGATTCTCTTATTTTCTATAAACCATTTGGCGAAGGCGTATTCCAATATTCTGAAAGTGGAATGAATCACTTTCTTGATTGTAGAGTGCTTTTTACAATCGACTTAATTGCAGCGCCAATTAGTTTAGTTATTTTTGCGCTTTATTCCATATTAATTAAATTTAACTTTATAAAAGTATATAAAGTTAAGAATTTTTCTATTTTATTTTTTGCTTCGTTTGTACCAATTATTGCATTTGGCGCACTTGCGATATTTGCTTTAATTGATGTTGATGCAGCTTATGCTTTTTTTCATGCAGTGCTATTCCCAGGGAAAGATAATTGGCTATTCAATGGTAATACAGATCCCATAATTTATGCTTTGCCAGAGCAATTCTTCCTTGATTGTGGAATTTTTATCTTTGGATTAATTTTAATAATTTTATTAGTTGTAATTATTTTTAATATTATAAGACAAGTTAAATATTCATCTGTGAGAGTTTATAGTAAATATGATTTATTGAAAAGAGGAGTAAAATAAAATGCCATTTATAAATTTAAAAACTAACGTAAATATTGATCTAAAACTTGAAAACTTACTTAAAACTTCATTAGGCGAATTAATTAAAATCATTCCAGGAAAGAGCGAGAACTGGCTTATGATTGATTTTGAAGGAAGTAGAACTATGTATTTTAAAGGAAGTAATGATAGATGCGCGATGATTGAAGTTAAAATATATGGCGAGGCACCTGTAAGCGCTAAAGAAAAGTTTACCGAAGAAGTTACTACTTTAGTTTCAAAACAACTTTTAATCCCAAAAGATAGAATATATGTAAGTTATTTTGAAACATTTAGTTGGGGTTTTGCAGGGAATAATTTTTAATTACAAATAATAGCAAATTTGCTATTATTTATACATGCACGATTAGTTTAGTGGCAAAACGTTAGCTTCCCAAGCTGAATTCACGGGTTCGATTCCCGCATCGTGCTCCAGTTAATAACAAATTGTCCGGCACTGTCTGGACTTTTTATTTAAAGTAAAATTTGTTTCTTATATTCTTATTTTCTTGTTGATTTAGATTTTTAAATATTAGAGAATAGTTGCGTTTTGGGAGAGAGTTTATGGCTATATTACTCTTAATTATTATCTATATTGTATTTATTTCACTTGGATTGCCTGATTCACTTGTTAGCGCCACTTGGCCAGCAGTTTCACAAAGTTTAGGTATTAGTGAAGATTTCCAAGGAATTTTAACTTTTACTATTTCTTTATGTACGATTATTTCATCATTTTTGACGCCTTTTTTAGTTAAACATTTAAAAGCTAAAGGTGTTATTATTCTTTCCATTTTATTTACTTGCGTTGGTTTGATTTGTATTTCTTATTCGCCAAATTTTGTTTGCCTTGTTTTAAGTGGAATTCCGCTTGGCTTAGGTGCAGGAGCAATTGACTCAGCTTTAAATAATTATGTTGCTTTAAATTATAAGGCGATTCATTTAAATTGGCTTCACGCTTTTTGGGGAATAGGTGCTTCAATTTCTCCTCTTATTTGTGGTGCATTTTTAACTGATATTAATGGTTGGAGAAATGCTGCGCTATGTCTTGCAATAATTCAATCTTTTATACGGTTACTTTGCGTCATTTCAATTAAAGTTTGGAACAAAGCCGAACTTCAATTTGAAAAGCGAGATGAAGGTGAAAAAGTAAGCGAATCTAAAGGATTTCTTAAAACTTTAAGAATTGCAGGAGTTGTGCCTGCTCTTATTGGCTTCTTTTGCTATATAGCAATTGAACAAACAACTGCACTTTGGTTTTCCTCAATGTGTGTTTTTGAACTAGGAGTTAACGAAGATCTTGCTGCAACTTGGACCTCATTATTTTACTTTGGCATAATGGGTGGAAGAATTTTATCAGGTTTATTCTCGCTCAAAATTAATGACAAGAATTTAATTAGAATAGGACAAGGAGTAATTTTAGTTGGTGCAATCTTAATGTGTCTTACATTCAATGTTTATATTTTACCTGTTGGACTTGTTATTATCGGACTTGGATGTGGGCCAGTTTATCCTTCGATAATTCACTCAACTCCAACAAGATTTGGCAAAACAAATTCACAATCAGTTATTTCAATTCAAATGGGTTGCTCTTATATTGCAAACGTTACAATCGCTCCATTTTTCGGAATTATTGGTAAAAATACTACTTTTTTAATTCTTCCTTACGTAGTTTTAGGAATATTAATTATTTTCTTTTTAACTAACGAATTAGTTAATAGATTAGTTAAAAAGAACCAAGTTGAACAAAATGTATAGTTTGGTAAATCTTGCCAAACTTTTTTTATTGTTCTAATTTGTTGCTGAGAAAAATGATTTAACTAAAAAGTGAAGTACTTGTACTTCGCGAGTTCGATTCTCTACCTTCTATGATCTTTTTTAAGATCTAGTGCTCGTGAGGAGCTTCCTGAATCATGGAACCCACTCCGACGAATCGTGTGGAAAACGTTCTCAAACAGGCTTATGGCTTATATTCGGCTGCCGGTCAACCTACATTGATAGCGTCAAATCATTTTTCTCTACATTTAATTTATCTAGTTATTTTTAGGTAAAGTAATATGCTATCAAATATTGCTTTTATAGATAAAACTTGCAAATCTTCTTGTGTTCTCATAAGTAGCGCTAAGTCAAGATTAATCACCTCCTTTGTTAAAAATTTAATAAGAAATTAAATATTGGGAAATTAAGAAATAAAGATTTATGAATTTTTGAAAGTTTCATAAAGCTAATGAACTCTAAATTTCTTAATTTGTAAAGTGTTTTGTTGCTGAGAAAAATGATTCAACATTGGTCTGCAGTACTTGTAGTTCTGGGGACACAAAGGATTATCCATCTATGATCTTTTTTAAGATCTAGTGCTCGTGAGGAGCTTCCTGAATCATGGAACCCACTCCGACGAATCGTGTGGAAAACGTTCTCAAACAGGCTTATGTCAAATCATTTTTCTCTTCTTGGTAAGGAAATAAACCCTTTTTCTTCTTTTTAAGTAATATTGCTATCAGTTATTACTTTAAGAAGTGTGAACAGGAACCAAGCGTCCTTAATTGGTGTTTAGTTTAATTTAAACCAATAACACCACCTCCTTTCAGGGAAGTAATTTAATCCCCTTCACTTAATACGAAGGAGGTCAATTCGAAAAATGTTAAAAAAATTTTAAAAAAATTTTAGATATTTTTTTGAAATCTAAAAAAATAACGATAATTATCGTATTTTTTGATGAAAAAAATTTTTAAAAAAATTTAAACTTTTTTTATTTTTCTTGTTTTATTTTTTTAATTCGCCTAATTTTTTGGCGAATTTTAATCTTAATTCATTCATTAAGTTACGAAATGAATCTAAATTTAATCTTATTTATGGTAAAATTTTAACTAGTTATGTTAGAAATTGTTGATTTAAAAAAAGATTATAAAACAGGAAATTACATTACCCATGCTTTAAAAAAAGTTGATTTGAAATTTAACGAGAAAGGTTTTTATTCGATTCTCGGGCCATCTGGATGTGGCAAATCAACCCTTTTAAACTTAATTGGCTTACTTGATACACCAACTGATGGAAAAATAATTTTTAACGAAACTAACTTATCTTCCTTAAAACAAGATGAAATCGATTTATTTAGAAATAAATATATTGGTTTTGTTTTTCAATCATATCATTTAATTCACAATTTAACTTGTTTTGAAAATATTGCTTTACCAATTTATTTAGGTGGAGAAAGCGATAAAACAAAAGTCGAAGAAAGAGTTGATGAAATTTTGAATAAAGTTGGCTTAATCGATGTAAAAGATAAAAAAAGTTCTGATTTAAGTGGCGGACAAATGCAAAGAATATCAATTTGTCGCGCCTTAATCAACAATCCTAAAATTATCCTTGCTGATGAACCAACTGGTGCTCTTGATAGTAAAACTAGTCTAGAAATTGCTGAAATCTTAAAAAAACTTAGCGAAGATCATCTAGTAATTATGGTTACTCATAATAAAGATCTTGCTTATAAATATAGTGATGAAATTTATTATTTGAGTGATGGCGAAATAACAGATCACAAAATACTTAAAGAAGAAGTTGAAAAAGAAAATAAAGAAAACCCATTACGAGTTGTTTTTAAAAGAAGAAAACTTGTTTCAGATAAAATAGTTTGGTCTATTGCGATTAAAAACTTGTTGTCTAAAAAAGCTAAATCAATAATTTCAGCTGTTGCCAATTGTTTTGGGCTAGTGGCACTTGGTTTTATTTTGGCTTTGACAAATGGCTTTACAGTTTATTCGGATAGAGTAAGCTATGAAACGGCTTCATCTTTGCCAATTAATGTCCCAGCTTATACGATTAAAACTGATAGTGAAAGCCGGGAAGAAATCAATCAAAGCACGGAATTTCCTGATGATGAAGCTATTTTTCCTTATGTTTCAACAACAAGTGAATATACATATACCTACAATAACTATACTGAAGAATATTTTGATTTACTTGATTCATTAATCGAAAAAGGCTTAGCGGTTGATTACATATTAAATTATGGAAATTCATTTTCTTATAATTTAACAACTGAATATCCTACAAGTTTAGATGGGAGAAATGAAAGCTATATCGCTTCTGTAAATACAAATATGAGTGCGGGAGGAAGTTATACTTCATCAGGTTATGGAATTCCAACAAATATTTTTCACCCTTTATATGGCGATATTGAAAATAGTTATGATTTACTTACCGGCTCACTTCCTAAAAATAAAAATGAAATCGTTTTAGTAGTGGATAACTATAACGCAATTAATTTTGCTACTCTTCAAAATATGGGTTTTTATAACTCAAGTGACACGATGAATGATGTTATGAATGAAGAACTAGAAACTAAAGTTGAGCCTATTTCTTTTGATGATGTTATTGGAAAAAAATATAAAGTTTTCACTAACGATGAAGTCTATTATTTGACCAAAAACTCTGCAGAAATCAAAGATTTTTTCAATTTTAGCGCAAGAGAGATACACACATATGCACGAAATAATATAGTCGATTTATATCAAGATTCATCAAAAGGAATTGAGCTTACTATCTCTGGAATTTTAAGACCAAAACCTGAATCTTCAATTACTTTAATTTCGCCAGCCCTTTGTTATTTACCTGAACTTCAAGAAGAACTTGCAAGTGATAAAGAAAATAGCGAAATTGCTAAATCAATTAAAAATAATTTAGTTGCTAGATTTTCAACTGATCGAGATATATTACAAGAATTTTTAACCGAGGCACAAAATTATATAAATGATTATAAAGAAGGAAATATTGAAATTAACGCAACAACTTTTAATGAATTAATTAATAAATATTTTGATTATTATTATATCGAAGATAGTAATCATACTCATGATGATAATGGAGACATTTTAACTTGGAGAAGAAGTAACTTTTCTCGCTTTTTAAGTGATGCAGAAGCACTTGGAGCTAATCTAGTTGATGAAGAAATAATTGCTAATTTTCGCGATTTAAATCGTGAAAATGTTGATCAACTAATTCAAGATATGGTTGATAAATTTACTAATAATTTAGATGTCGATGAAGCTTATGATTATATTATTAATCTTGCTTGTTATTTAAATTCTTATACAACTGTTCAAAATATTGCAATTTTCCCTAAAGGACTCGAACAAAGAAATCAAATTTTAACAATTTTAGATGAATATAATGATTCAAAAACCGATGAAAATGAACAAATTCATTATGTGAGTATTTCTTCTTCACTTATTAATAGTGTTTCAAATATGGTTAGCTTAGTTTCTTTAGTTTTATCGATATTTGTCGCTGTTTTATTAATTGTTGCCTGCGCGATGAACGTATTATTTACCTATAATAACGTTCTTGAAAGGACCAAAGATATAGGAATTTTAAGAGCGATAGGCACAACAAAATTCGACATTTCTCGTATGTTTATGATTGAAGCAGGAGTTGTCGGCTTATTAAGTGGCTTATTTAGCTGCTTATTTACTTATGTTTTAGCCTTCCCTGTTAATATGTTAATAGCAGATCATTATGCTCATTATTTCTCATTCCAAGATATTTGTGTCGTAACTTGGTGGCACATGCTCGTTTTAATTGGAATCGCTATTGTTTTAGCGGTAGTTAGCGCAGCCGTTCCTGCTTACTCTGCAAGCAAAAAAGATCCCGTTAAATGTTTAAAAGAAGAATAAAAAATCTATAAATTTTGAAAAAACATAGTATATTTTTAATAAATCCTAGGGAATATTTAAAAAAGATATACTTTTTAAACATTTTCCTAGATTTTTTTGAAAAAACATCATTTTTTATGAAATGTTAAAAAATTCAAAAACCTTGCAAAACTCAACTATTTTTTGAAATTTTCAATTTTTTTTGCTATTTTTGCAAAATCAAAATAAAGGAATTTCAAAACTTAAAATTGGATTATCATAATTCAATGAAAAAAATAAGAGGTTAAATTTTTCCTCTTTATTGTAGGAAAAACTACCATACAGAGAAATTTTTTAAACCTAAATATTTTGTCCAATAAGATTTCCTATTAAAAATAATTAAAATAAAAATTTCATTCCAAGAGAAGACAGAAACAAAAATTAATTGAAGAATTCAACGATAACATAACTGATAATTATGGTGGTCTATATATTGATTTTTCTCTTGCTTTATTTCTAAATTTTGATATATAATTTTTTGGCACGGTTCGCTAGCTCAGCTGGCAGAGCAACTGACTCTTAATCAGTGGGTCCGGGGTTCGAATCCCCGGCGAATCACCAGTTTAAAAATATAGGTTTGATGCTGGGTCAAGCCTTTTTTTTGAAGGTTTACTATTTGTATTTAAAACATAAAAGAATTTTTTTGTTAAATATTGCTAAAATTTAATTAGATGAAATAAAAAGCAAAATTATGAAAGAAGTATTTAGATTAGAATTATTTAAAGATATTTATGTTGATGAAATGATTAATCTTTTTAAAGAATCTATAGAAAATACATGTTTTAAAGATTATTCAAACGAGCAAATAGAAACATGGATATCTAGAGCTCACAAAACAAGACGGAAGAAAATGTTTAATAACAATTATTCAATTGTTGTTTTTGTAGATAAAATGATGATTGGTTTTGGCGATATAACTAAAGACAACTATTTAAATATGCTATATGTTCATCATGAATATCAAAATAGAGGAGTAGCCAGTTTAATTTGTGATGAACTAGAAAAACGTGCAAAAGGCACAATAACAGTAGATGCTTCACTTACTGCAAAATCATTTTTCTTAAAGCGTGGATATAAAGTTGTTAAGGAGCAAACTATCAATATTGATGGAGTTATGTTAAACAATTTTAGAATGATGAAGAATATTGATTAAACAACAATATTCGTAGTATTCATAGTTGTGACAAACTTTTAGCAAGTCTTTTTCTTTCAAATACATCTATATTTTATTAAAATTAATTCATGAATTTTGTAATTGAAAACTCAAAAGTTATTGCTTTAGAAAATGAGAAAAAGATCGGTTTTTTATCGTTTGAAATAAGTGATGAAGAATTAACTATTTTAAGCACAGTTGTTTATCCTGAAGCACGAGGCAAAGGCGTTGCTAAACTGTTAAATATAGAAATATTTGAATACGCTAGAAAATTAAATATAAAGAAAGTAAAAATTCTTTGCTCATATTCTCAAAAATATTTTCTCCAAAATAAAAACCAATATTTAGACATTGAAACTGTATTAATTAATAGCGGAGAAAAAGATGGCTGTTATATTTAGAGCGTATTCAACATATTTAGCTAAAAAGATGAAGAAAAACGACGAAGCTAATTTCAAAAAGTTAAAAGAAGTAGGTGGCGTAGAAGCTATTAATGATATTCGTTATCTTAAAGGTAAAAATAAATACCATCTTTTTAATATGTATTTTCCTAAAGGCACAATAGATAAAACTAAGCTTCCTTTAATGATTGATATTCATGGTGGAGGCTGGATATATGGCGATAAAGATTTAAATCGTTTTCACAATGCATATTATGCTTCTCAAGGTTTTATTGTTCTTTCAATGAGTTATCGTTTACTTTTAAGAACTAACTTAAAAGGAATCGTTCAAGATCTGTTTAACTTTTTTCATTATATTGAAGATCATCAAAAAGAACTTGAGTTGTCTTTTGATAATGTTTTATTAACTGGTGATAGTGCAGGCGGACACCTTGCTTTACTAGTTAACGCGATCAATCAAAATAAAGACATGCAAGAAATATATGGCGTAACTCCATTTAATATTGAATTTAAAATGTTAAATCTAGAACATCCTGTTCCATTTTTAAAAGAAATATTCAATCAAAAAGGCACAATGCTGGCACATCATCTTTTAATGAACGCTTTTTTTGATAGAAGTTACAAAAAGAAAAGTATTTATTTAAATGCTTCTCTTGATGATTTTATCGATAAAACTAGATATCCGTTTACTTGCATTGTTTCTTCAAGCGATGATTCCTTTAAAGATCAAACCATCAAAGTCTACGAAGAATTTAAAAAGAGGAACTATCCTTGTGAATTTAGGTTTTACGAAAATGAACCACATGTTTTTGAAGTGAGTTTTTACGACAGGAAAAACTCACTTGATTATAACAATTTTGTAAACAATAAATTTAAGGAAATAACATCTATTTTATGAAAAAATCCAGCAAAAATACGATATTTTTAATTATTTTTATTTTAATACTTATTCTTGGAATAAGTTTAATTTTTGTATTTGGCTTTAATTATGGAGGATGGAACATACCAACTTTTGGTGGAAATACAAATAACAATACAAACTATGTTCCACCTCTTGAAGATGGCACAAATCGCGAAGTTGAATATCGCGATGAAAATGAAAAAATTGATGCTAGATTTACTTATCAAGATTTAAATGAAGCAAATAATGCTCCAATTACGCCTTCTAAAACTAGTCAAAATGAAGAAGTAAATATTCTTGTTGTCCCTGTTGAATTTAGTGATTCAGATGATTCTTATAAAAAAAGATTAATAAATTTTGACGAACAAGAGTTAAATGCAATTGAAGCCTCATTTAATGGCGAAATTAATGGAAATACCTATTGGGAAAGTGTATCAAGTTATTACGATGAAACAAGTTATGGGAATTTAAATTTAAATTTTGAGATTACTGATGTTTATCATCCTTTAATGGAAGCAAGTAGATTTTTAAGTTTAGAAGGGGATGATTCGATACGTGGTTCACATAATTTAATTAGCGAAATGTTAACTCGTGGTTTAACAATTGATAATGAACCAGTTGATTTATTAGATAGTCGTTACGATATAAATAATGACGATTTTATTGATGGAATGTGGATTATTTATAATTGTAAAGATGAAAAATTTGTAAATAATGGATTAGGCACAACTCATTTTTGGGCTTATACGACTAATTACAATGGAAGTGGTGATTTAAGAAATTATAATTTTAGATATGCAAATTGCGCTCTTTCATTTTTATATGATGGCAATCACAATGGACAAGATGCACACACCTTAATTCATGAAACTGGTCATATGTTAGGACTTGATGATTACTATTCTTATGATTATGATGCAGAATTTGGCTATATGGGTGGCGTTGATATGATGGACGCAAATATTGGCGATCATTCGGCTTTTTCTAAATTTTCTCTTGGTTGGATTGAACCAACAGTTATGTATCAAAATGAGACGACTATCACTTTAAAACCTTTCCAAGAAAGTGGAGATGCATTAATTATTCCTTCAAGTTATTTTAATGATTCAGCATTTAGTGAATATTTGATTCTTGAATATCAAACGCCAACTGGTTTAAATGAAAAAGATTCTAAAACGAGATATCACAACAACCGCTATCCACTCGCTTATTCTTATGGACTTGCTATTTATCACGTTGATGCTCGCCTTGCTTTACACGAAGTAGAAATTGATACAGGAATGGCCTCTATTGATAAATATTTAGATGAAAATAGTCAAAATATTCCTAAAATTAAGCAAAATACATCAGGAAATGTTGAAGAATATTTAGTTGCTAATTCAAATACTAATTCATTCAACCCTGATTATGGTGATGAATATGAATTTGCGCTAGTTAAGCTTGTTAGTAAACAAAGACTTATTTATCGACCAGGAACTGGGATAGGAGAAGAAGCTAAAACTAATGCAGATTTATATCAAGAATTTGATAGTTTTGGTGAAGAGCAACTTGATATTTACTTTCCTGATGGATGTTTTAACAACGGCACACCAATAAATTCTTTGAGAATAGAAGTTAATGAAATGAATGAAAATGGGATTAATTTAACGATAAATAGGTAAATTCTTCTTTACCTTTCATTAACATTAAATTAAATTTATTAAGGTGTTAAAAACAGTATTATTTAAAAAAGTAGTATATTTTTAAAAAAGTCCGGAAATTTGTGTAAAAAGTAGTGCTTTTTTCAAAAAAGTCTAGGAAATTTTAATAAAAGTAGTACTTTTTGAAAATAATCTAGGGAATTTAGTATAAAAGTAGTATTTTTTGTAAAAAACACTAGAAAAATTAAAAAAATGGAAGAACTTGAAACTAAGAAAAAAGAAAAAGTAATTGAAATTTATCCTACCAAAGTTGGTAAAAGAATTTTATGTTTTTTAGCAGATATTTTTTCATGTTTAATTTTAAGTATAATTTTCTTTGAACTTGTTGTTTTTCAAATTGCTCGACCAATTATAAGTTACGACAGCCTATTATCAGAAAGCGATAATAACCAAAGAGCTGTTTATAATTTATTCTACGAACATGGTTATTTATATTTCGACGGAAACGAAGATAATCGATATAGGCTTTCCTTATCTTTAGAAAATACTAGCGATCGTTTTATTGAGTTTTATTGCACTGATACAGATGAAAACCTTGCAGAATATGATGTTTTTTATAAATATTTTGTCGTAGATAAGGAAGGAAATAAAGAAGATAACTTAAAAAATCTCAACGAATTATATCTAACTTACGGTTCAGAATATTTTGATCAAAACTCTAAAACTATTTTAGGCACACATGCATTAAAAGATGAATATGTCGACCGATTTGAACACAATTTTATACCAGGAGATGAAATGAGCGAAGAAGCTAAAGGCTACTATGAAGATTTTTCTCAAAATTTCTTTTTGAATGTTTACAATAAGTTATTTGCTGATGTTGAACAAAATAACTTAGTTTCACTAGATGGAGAAAGAAGTTATTTTACTTTGAGTAATAGGAACGAAAAAATTACAGAAACTTTAAATAACGCATATGTGATTTGCTCTTATATCTCATTTTTAGTTTCTTGTGTCATTTTATTCTTGGTTATTCCTTTAATAACTGAAAAAAGACAAACTTTAAGCGAAAAGATATTAAAAATTGAACGCGTGACAAAGAAAAATGTTTCATATATTAAAAAGCCTTTAGTACTAAATATCTTTTTGCTTAAACTTATTGATTCAATGTGTCTCTTATTCTTAGTTCCGTCTTTAAGAGTTGGGTTTAATTATATTTTTGCTTTACCAATTTTGTACTTACCTTCTTTAGTTTCACTTGTTGTTATTCTTGTTAACTTAGGCTTAACGATGTTTACAAAACTAAATACTTCATTAAAAGAAATTACGACCGATTCAATTATGTGTAATCAAAGTTCAATTGACGAATATTATAAGGAATTTGCAGAGTTTTAATATGGAAGACAGTGTTTATGATGTTTCTTTGACGGACGACAAAAACGAAGAAAAGAATCAAAAAAAGAAAATAGAAGTATCTTATTATCAAGCTCGTTTCACACAAAAATGTGGAGCAATTTTACTTGATTTTGTTCTTTTTGCAATCTTGGCTTTAGCTCTTTTTATTGGCGCAAAAAGCATTGTTGAAGCAACACCATATTTCCAAGAAATCAATCAAAAATATGACGAGGCAAGATTAAATTCAAAACTTTATGTTTATAGTAAAGACGTTGAACGAGTAGAAGATGTTGTAACTTATTTAAATAGAATAAAATCTATGTCAACTATCGAAAAAGAAGATTATTTACTTGATTCAATAAACGGATTTTTCTTATCTGTACCTAATGAAACTAGTAAACTACAAACTGAATTTGAAGAATACATATTAAATCCTGATTTCTTATATGAAGGCGCTCCATTTTATATTAAAGATAATAGTGGAGAAATCATTAAAAACCCTAATTTATCAATTCCATCAAGTGCATATTATGAAAATGTTTTGAGTAAATATTTTGATGAAGTAGCTTTAGCTCAATTTACAATCCTTACTCCAAATGTTTTAGATTATCAAAGATATCAATCAAATATGCTTTTATTTTTAGAAATTCCGGTTGGAGTTTCGCTTTCTGCTACCATAATTTGGTACATTATCCCTGTTTGTTTTTCTAGAGGTAAAAGAACTCTTGGAAGACTTGCATTCCATACCGCACTTATTGGACCTGATAATTATTCATTAAAAATTGGAAGATTTACTATTCGTTTCTTAATCTTCTTCTTTGCTGAATTAGTATTAAGTGTATTTACTTTATGCATTCCTTTGATTATTTCTCTTTCGATGAGTGCTTTCTCAAAGAAAAAACAAAATTTTCATGATTATATGCTAAATATTCGTGAAATCGACACCTATGACTCGAAAATTTTCAAAAACAAATTCGAAATCATCAAAAATAAGAATGAACGAAAACCAATTGACTTCTCAATGAAGAGAGATTCTTTATAGTTTGATTTCATATTTATACGATAACTATCGTTTTTATTAAATAAGTGACATTTTTATGAATTAGTTTCTAATTTAAAATTTATGAGTTGTCTTTACATTTTCTTTTTCTTATAATATGGCTATGAAATTGAGAAGACTTACAAGTTGTTTTTTAGGTATGTTCTTAGGCTTGACTCTCTGCTCGTTTAGCCCTAATAACATAAACAACGCAGAAAGCGCACTTAATAATAATGTTTTACGTGCTGAAAATGTAGCAGAAGAAGCAAATGTTGATGAGCAAAAAGGTACTCTTAACGAAGACCTTGAAGTAGACATTAGAAATTATGCTGTAACTGATTTAACTGCTTCTTTCCAAGTAGTTATTAGTTTTTCTGATAGTGCAAATTTAAGAAACAATTACGCTGTTGGATATTATGGTGAAGGTGAACAATATTTACCTGCTTCTTTGGCTTTTACTGTAAAAGATTCGAACGGAAATCTTGTTCAAAGAAGCGCTCCTATCAATAAAGTTCAAAGCTCAAATGAATTATTTGATGGTCTAGGAAGCAATCTTGGTCAAACATCAATTAGTACTTTCTGTGATATTGATCTTGCTTATGGAGAGGAAGTTCTTTATAAGGAAGGCGTCCAACTATTAAATGTCTTCTTTTATGATAGAGAAAGCAGAGAAGTTCGCTTAGATCAAAATACATATTGTGATGTAACTTCCGATAGACTTGATGCTGCTGCATATGCTCCAAAATACAATGTCGAAGATTTCTTCGAATTAACATATACCGGAAGCGCTAATTATAGTGGTTTCTCATCATTTACATTTAATGTCGATGATCATGGTGTAGAATTATATCCAACATTTAACACAACAACAGCTAGAGCTGTAAGAAATAATGAATCTGATCTTGAAAGTGGAAAAATGTATATCAAATCTACTTTAAACTTCAGTGGTACAACAACATTTATCTTGACCTATAGTGATGGTTCAGTTCAAGAAATTCCATCAAGTAATAAAAACCACGAAATTACAAATGGTGGCCAAGTTGTTTTATTACTAGAAGGTATTGATGCAACAAATGTCGTTAATGTTGAAATTTATGACATTTATTATCAAATGAATCTATTCAATGTCGAGACAAATAGTAATGTTTCTAGAACTAGTGCTTCACAACGTTTTGGTAGAATTTATACCCATATGGTTGATTTGAAGGATTCTAATGGAAATGTTGTCGTACAAAAAGATGCAAGTTTCAATCATACTAATGGCGATTTAATTGTTGGTCTTGTATTTGGGATTTCCTCTATTTTATTCTTTGGAAGCGTAATTCCTGCATATTTCTACTTAAAACAAAAGAATAGAAACGATGAATTTAAGAGAATGAATACCAAGAGTTACGTAACAACTGCAACCTATGGATATTTATGTATTGAATCTGTTTTATTACTTATTACCTATATCACTATTAGAGCTACAATTTTAAATAACACACTTACAGTTTATAACCCAACCGACGCATTCATTGTTGTCTTTGGCGTAGCAAGCATTATTTTAATCGGATACTTTATTAGATATTTTGTTATTATGATTAAAAATAATATCGAAAAGAAGAGAAGAGATAGACTTAACATCAATCAAGATGTTATTGATGATGGTACATTAATTATTCGTTAAGTAAGGAGAAATATATGGATATCAAATTAAAAGGTTTAACAAAAGTCTTCCCAGGAAATCCAAAAAAGCACATTAAAGATACTGTTGCTGTTGATGATTTTGATTTAGTAGTCCCTGATGGAAAACTAGTTGGTTTACTTGGCCCATCTGGTTGTGGTAAATCAACAACTCTTTACATGATTTCTGGTCTTCAAACACCAACTTCAGGTGAAGTTTGGTTTGGTGAAGAAGAAGTTACAAACCTTTCTCCTGAAAAAAGAGGTATTGGTTTAGTTTTCCAAAACTATGCTCTTTATCCTCACATGACGATTTATAAAAACGTCGAATTCCCATTACTTAATTTAAGAGTCGAAGTACCTTTAGTTACTTTCTTCAATTATCACATTACATATACTTATGAAATGAAAGAAGATGATCATTTAGAAGGTATCATCCGTTCAATTAAAACTTTAGTTGGTAAAATTGGTATTTCCAAAAAAGGTTTTAAAGTTACATCTTCATTAAATGGTAAATCTCTTAAACTTGAAATCGATTTATTAAATACAAACTCTAAGAATAAAGATGTTTTCTTAGATAATTTCCCAAGAATTATTGAACCATTAACAACAGATGTACTTGAAGCACAATCTTCAGATGCTTATTTTGATTCCAAAATGAGATATACATATTATCTTGATAAGGCGCATAAAATTGTTAATGGACAATTTGTTTTTGAACTTAATGTTGAAAAAGATAAGAGCGCAATTTTAATTGCCGATATTTTAGATTTCATTAGAGGACATGGATTTAAAATCACATATTCTCCATCTTATGAAAATAAAGGAAAAACAATTTTACTTGTTTCTTTAAATCATCACTCAGAAGAAAGTGCAGAACAAGTTTTAAAAGAAACCTGTGAAAAATTCAATTGTACTGGCTCAATTCGTATTGACAATGTCGATACAAAAGATATCAGAAAACAACTTTATGTCGCTTTAAAGAAATATTTTGCTCACATTAAAGAATTAGCTGCTTACGATGATAAAGGTGACACTCAAATTTATTTCATAATTAAGAAATTAAAAGAAGAAGAAATTGAAGAAGTTAAAGAAATCATGCACAAAACATTTGACATCAAAAAGGAAGACGTCAAAACAAGTGTTGCATTATCTTATAGAAAACTTACAGCTAACGAAAGAAAAGATATCGTTTACGATACAGCAAAACTCGTTCAAATCGAAGAATATCTCGAAAGAAAACCTGCTCAACTTTCTGGTGGTCAACAACAACGTGTCGCTATTGCTAGAGCCTTAGTTAAAAAACCAAAAGTCTTATTACTCGATGAACCTTTATCTAACTTAGATGCACGTTTAAGACTTCAAACCAGAGAAGAAATTCGTCGTATTCAACAAAATACAGGAATTACTACAGTTTTCGTCACTCACGACCAAGAAGAAGCAATGTCAATTTCTGATCAAATCGTCGTTATGAAAAACGGAGTCAAGCAACAAGTTGATACTCCACAAAACGTTTTCAACAATCCAAAGAATTTATTCGTTGCTCAATTCTTAGGCAATCCACCAATCAACGTTTTTAAAGGCACAATCAAAAACAAAGGTGTCTATATTGGTGAAGATTTAATTTATGAAACAACAAGTGATGTAGCTGATCAAGAAGTCTTCGTTGCAATTAGACCAGAAGGATTTGCTGTCACAAACGAAAAAACAAAAGTTTTAAACGCTGAAGCTGAAATGATTCAAGTTTTAGGAAGAGATATTTCCGTCATTGCTAAAAATAAAAATTGTTTAACTCCAACATTTAAAGTTATCATTCAACAAACTGATGACAAGTTAGTTGGCGCAATTAAACTCAAAGTTTTAGCAAACAAACTCTTTGTATTTGATTCACAAACTCAAGAAAGAATTTATCTTGATTAATTTGTAGGTTAATTTATGGAAAACCAAAATATCGTAAGAAGTGAAGATAAAACATTAAATATGAATCAAGTATTTGACGGAAGAAAAGATTCATATGTTTCTCAATACGATGAGAAGAAGGATGTCATCGTTCACTTTGTTTCTAGAAAAAAATTAAAAGAAAAATTCAAGGTTGGCGGAGTTTTAGATAACGAACAATCTAATAACTGGAAAGCTTGGCTTTATCTTGCTCCAGTTTTAATCCTCATGGCAATCTTCTTAATTTATCCTCTTATTAACACAATTGTTATCTCGTTTATGAGTAATTACAATTATGTTACTGGAGATTTTGATGGCTTTACTTTTGATAACTTTGGCGCCATTTTAGGCTTAAGTGATATCAATGGTTTTAGGGATAATCGTCTTATTGATTATGGTTTTGCAAACACCTTTATCTTAACGTTTGTAACCGTTCCTTTATCGTTGATTATTGCCTTACTTATCGCAGTTTTACTTAACTCGATTAAGTGGTTCCAAAAAGTTTATCAAATCGTATTCTTCTTACCTTATGTCACAAATACCATCGCTATTGGTATGGTTTTTAGTGTTCTTTTTGACCGACAAGGTATTATAAACTTCATATTTGGAAGTGATATTACCTGGATTTATGGTGCAGATCGTTGGACAGCTATGGTTCCTCTTTGTATCTACATCATTTGGTCATCTTTACCATTTAAAATTTTAATTCTTCTAAGTGGTCTTCAAGGAATTGATAAACAATATTATCAAGCTGCTAAGATTGACTCTACTCCAAAATGGAGAGTCTTATTAAGAATTACAGTTCCAGCTTTATCACCTCAAATTCTCTATTTAATGGTCACCTCATTTATTGGAGCATTTAAGGAATATAGCTCAATTGTTGCTTTATTTAATGGTCCAGGCACATCAACTGGAAGCTACAATATGTATACTATCGTTTACTATATTTACGATAACTTAAATACAAATACTAGCTTTGCTGCCGCAGCTGCCGTTATCTTATTCATAATTATTCTCATCTTTACCTTCTTACAACTCTGGGTTTCTAAGAAGAGAGTTTACTATTAAGGAGGAAATTAATATGACAAGTAGTGCAAAAATGAAAGAATATATTAATTTCTACGATGACAAAGATTTAGATGTTGATGTCTCAATCGTTATCAAAGAAGGTAATAGAAGTGCAGATTCAATCAGAAAGAGAGAGAAGGTTTCTCGTATATTTATTACAATTATCCTTTATATTGTTGTAACTTTCCTCGCTTTACTTATGGTCTTCCCATTTTATTGGATGATCATTACCTCTCTTAAAAACAACACTGAAATTATCAGTGCTAATCAAACATTTTTCCCAACCATAGTCATGTGGACGAACTATGTTTATGTTTTTAACCATTTCCATTTTGTAACTTATATGGTTAATACAATCGTAGTTGCTGTCTTCTCAACACTTGGTACATTAATTACAACTATCTTTGGTGCATTCGCCTTTGCAAGATTAAACTTCAAAGGGAGAGATGCTTTATTTATGGTTTTCTTAATGACAATGATGATTCCTGGCGAAATGATGGTTATTTCAAATTACATCACAGTAGCTGCATTTGGTTGGATTGGTGAAAATGCTAATTTAATGGATGCATATCTATCAATGATTGTTCCTTTCTGGGTTAGTGTCTTCTACATTTACTTGCTTAGACAAAACTTTAAGCAAATTCCTAATGAACTATATTTAGCTGCCAAGGTCGATGGTAAGAGCGATTGGTCATTCTTATGGAAGGTCATGGTTCCTCTTGCAGCCCCAACGCTAATCTCTATAACTATTTTGAAATTTATGGGTACTTGGAACTCATATGTTTGGCCAAATCTTGTCGCCAACAAAGATGAATTCCGTCTCATCTCAAACGGTTTAAGAGGAAGTAGTTTCGTTGATCCTGACTCAGGTAGAGTTGAATATGGTTACCAAACAGCTGCAACTGTCCTTGTTACAGTTCCTCTCTTCTTACTATTTGTCTTCTTTAGAAAGTACATTATGAGAGGCGTTGGACGTGCAGGTATTAAAGGTTAGAATGGAGGTCTTAGTATTAAGATGAAAAAAAGATTTTTAGCAATTGCATTATTAGCTCTTTGCGGAACCGTGTTAAGTGCGTGTGGAGGAAATGAAGATAACCCAAATACTCCACCTCAAACTACACCAGAAGGTGGATTTATTGATACACCTACAACAATCTATTTATGGACAACAGCAGGCACAGATAGCCAAAACGTTTTAAATAGATGGGTCGAAGAATTTAAAGAAGTTGAACCAAAAGTCACTGTTGTTAACGTTAAACAAAGTGCAAGTTATGACGAACTTGAAAATTTGATTCGTACTGGTTTTACTGGAAACAACTACCCTGATATTGCTTATGCTTATCCAGATAACGTTGCTAACTATATTGATTTTGGTAAAGCTGTAAAACTTGATTCATATATCGATAATCCAACTTATGGATGGACAGCAGAAGAAAAAGCTGACTTTATTCCTGCATATTTACAAGAAGGTCAACAATATACTGTTGAAGGAACATGGTCTTTACCATTCTCTAAATCAACTGAAGCTATGTTCTATAACGAAGATGTTCTCATTGGCTTAGATTTAAGTAAAATTGACGCAACAATCAATAATGGTGATCCACTCAATGCTCAATATTTAAACAATTTGACTTGGGAAGAATTATTTGGAAAATTAGCTCCAGCAATTCTTAAATATGATGCTGAAGTTAGAAACATCATCGAACCATGTGATGACACTAAAACTAGAGTTTTAGGTTATGATAGTGATGATAACTTATTTATTACTTTAGCAAGACAATATGGTTTACCATATACTAGTGTTGAAAACGGTAAAGGTTCAATTGATTTTAACACACCTGAGATGAAAGAATTATTAAAGGATTTTAATGGTTATTATCAAGCTGGATATTTCACAACAAAAGGCGCTAATGAAGGCAACTATGTTAATGAATTATTCACAAAGAACCAATTATTATTCTCAATCGGTTCAACAGGTGGTACAACATATCAATTTAGCGATGACAACCCAATGAATATTGGTGTTGCTAGAATTCCACAACATCAAGGTGGAACAGCTTCAACAATTATGCAAGGCCCATCAATGGTTATCTTAGACCATAACGATGAAAACAGAAGACTTGCTTCTTGGTTATTCTATAAATATATGACAGAAGCAGAAAATACTCTTGAATGGGGTACTTCATCAACTGGATATTTCCCAATCAGACAAAGCAATTTAACTGATCCAGAATATCTTGAATTATCTGATGTCGAATCAAAGCAAGACCAATCAATTGATAGATTACTAGCTAGTGTCAATAATTACTTCCCAACAATGGATGATACATTATTCACAAGTCCAGCTTTCAAAGGTTCTTCACAAGCTAGAACAGCTGTTGGTGGCGCTTTCACACAAGCATTATTAGCAACAGGTGATGAAGCTGCTATTGATAAAGCTATTACTGATGCTTTAAATGCTGCTGAATCTACAGCTAACTTAGCTCTTTAATAGAACAAATTTAAAAATTTATTTTAAAAATTTAATTTAGCAGAAAAACGAAAAGGAGACGTACTTATGAAACATTCTAGAATTACAAAATTATTTGGAGGTATTTTATTGTCCGCCTCCTTTTTGGTGACTGCTTGTGGTGGTGGCGGTGAAAACGCCGATCCTAACAAAATTGTTTTTTGGCACACATTTGGACAAGATATTGCTAATACTGTCCAAAATAAAATCGATGAATTTGAAGAAATGTATGAAGAAGCAAACAACGTAGATATTCAAATTGATTTTGAATACCGTGGTGGATATGATGAAATGCTTGATGCAGTTTCAAAAGGTTTTGGCGTTGGAAATACGCCAACAATAGCTGTTGCTTATCCAGATCACGTTGCTGATTATCTTTCTTTAGAAACAAATTCATCAAAATGGGTCTACGATCTTGAACCTTTCTTCAACGATCCAGAGATTGGTTTTGATAAACAAGAAGAATATAACCCTTCTTTAAAAGGGACAGAAGATTTTGTACCTTCCTTTTTAGATGAGGGTCAACACTACGTTAAAGAAGGAACTTATTCTTTGCCTTTAATGAAATCTAGTGAAGTTTTACTTTATAACTCTGAAATATTAACACTCGTTTTAAGAGATTATCTTAAAGGTGAAATCGTAAATGTTGACGAATACATGAACTCAATTTCTTGGGATGAATTCATGGACTTATTAAGATTTACCAATGAAAATTTAGAAAAATATGGTAATGGTTTGATTACACCAATGGTTTACGATAGTGATGCAAACTTATTTATCGGACAATCTTTCCAAAGAGATATTCCTTATGTTTCAATGGAAAATGGTGTTGGTAGTATTGATTTTAATAATCCAGAAGCAAAAGCGATGGTTCAAGAACTTAAAGCTTGTTATGATGAAGGATTATTCTTAACAAAAGGTACAAACGACAATGAATATGGTAGTAATACTTTCACAAATATGGAATGTATTTTTACTGTCGGTTCAACAGGTGGCGCAGGCTATAACGATCCAGGTGCGGCTGGATTTGAGGTCGGAATTGCTAAAGTTCCTAGCGCTTCAAAAGATGAAGCACATACAAAATATGTTTCTCAAGGCGTTACATTAACAATGTTACGCAATAACTCTTTAAGTGTAGAAGTAAATGATGCCCGTGCTCGTATTGCTTGGCAACTCATGAAATATTTAACTAGTGAAGAAGTCAATATTGATATTTGTATGTCTTCTAATGGCTATGCTCCAGTTAGAGAATCTTGTTATACAAACGAAGTTTATGCAAGTTATTTAGAAGAAAGTGATTTTATGCCTCGCTGTGCAAAAGTTGTTGCTGAAGAAATTAATGGTAATTACTTTAACTATCCAGTTTTTAAAGGCACAGCTGCAGCACGTGATCAAGTAGGTGGCATTATCACTCAAGTTTTCCTTGGTGAAAAAGATATTGATAAAGCTTTTGCTGACGCAGAAGAACAAACCAATATTATGATGTAGGTGATTTTATGAATAGAACAACTAAATTAAAATATGTTTTCTCTAATCTATTTATTGTAAGTTTTGCTTTAATTGGTGTAACCGCTTGTGGGGGCGAAACTGATGATCCTAGTAATACTAACTTTATAGATTATGCTAAAGATGGCGATGTAAAGTTAACTTTAGAATATGAAGGTCACGATTTCTTTACTGATGGAATTGGTGAAGTTGATCTTTGGACTGCAATTGATGGAGATACAGCACATTTTAAACCTGTTGGTGATTCAAATGGCGATCTTTTAAAAGCTAGGTTTTATGGAATCGATACTCCTGAATCGACTGGAAAAGTTCAAGAATATGGAAAAGCTGCATCAAATTTCACTAAAGAAAAATTAAAAAATGCTGATGAACACGGCACAATTGTTGTTTCTTCACCATTTTTTGAATATCGCGCACCTGAAACTGATTCAACTGGAGGAAGATATCTCTCAGTTATTTGGATTAATGAAGAAAAAGAACATGCTCCAATTGAAGAACTTCAATGTTTAAATTTAATGATTGTTCAAGAAGGTTATTCTTGGGTTAAAAATTTAGCTGAAGTCCCTGAATACGTTGAAACATTTACTGCAGCCGAAGAACAAGCAAGAGATTTAAAACTTAATTTGTTCTCAGGCGAACCTGATCCACTATTTAACTATGGTGATTATGTTGATGTTTCATTATTAGAACTTAAAAATGCTGTTGTCGAATCGCTTAAAGATCCTAACTATGAAAATCCATATAATGGCGCCAACGTCAGAATTCAGGGTACAGTTGCAGGTTACGTTAATGGCATTTTGTACTTGCAAGGTTATTTTGATGAAGAAACTGGTAGTATAAATCCAAATGGAGAATATGCAGGTATTAACATATACACTGGTGAGAGCAGTGCTCCAACTCGTTTTACTACTCAAAATACATATATTCAACTTTGTGGAGTTGCTGAAGATAGCGAAAACTTTGGTTTCCAAGTAACTGGCGTTTATTCTATGCCACGCATTGAATCATCAAAAGTTAACGAAAACGATGGGAAAGTTATCTATAAACCAAACGAAATTGATGACTCATTAAAAATTCATGAATTTACTTATTCACCAACCGAATTAAAAGATGAACAATTTGAATGTTTATTCTCACCTGTTACATTAACCGAAGAAGTTGTAGTTACTGGTGGATATAATGGCGATGATTCAATTACTCTTTATATTGAAGACAAGAATGGAAATTCACTTGATTACAATGTTTACGTTCCTTTTGTTTATCGACCAGATAAAAATGATCCAACTCTTTCATATAGAAGTTATGAAGATTTTGTTGGAAAATCTTTTAAAGTCAATGGAGCGATTTATAATTTCCATAAAGCAAGAAGTGGAAATATTTCTTATCAATTAATTCCAACAGAAAGTTCTTCATTTGCGCTTGTTAGTGAATAAAGGAGGTAAAGAATGTATTGTTCAAATTGTGGTTTAAATATCTCAAAAAAGATGATTGATAAAGCGTTAGATCAAGATACAAAACACGTTAATGATATCGAATATCTCGCTAAATCTTTACTTTCTACAAAAAAGAATGCTTTTAAAGAAGAATTAAAAGTCATTAAATACGAAGACAAAGAAAATTACAAAACAAGAAAAGTTGAGTTGTTAAATAAACTCAATGAAGAAGTTAAAGTAATTTCTGACAAATTAGATCAAAATGATTTAGCATACTTCCAAGAAGTACTTCATGTTAATGACAAAAGAAGTGTAAATACTTTAGATTATTTTGTTTGTCCACGCTGTGGAAAAATCGTTAAACCTAATTTAACTGAAGGAGAGAGCAAAGCTTTAGCTCGCGCAGCTCACTCAGAAATTCATAGAGGAAGAAACAATATTTCTTCTGGTATGTGTTCTTTAATGATTGGCTTAATTTTAGCAATCATTGGATTTATGTTCTTTGCTTTATCTTTTAAAGCAACAAATGGTGGAGTTTTAGATACAAGTTGTGTTGAATTCTATGTCTTCATCGTTTTAGTCGTTTTTGGTTTTGTTTTGATTGGCTATGGAATATTCAATTTCTTCTACGGCAGAAACAAAATCAACAACTATGAAACACTCCTCAAAGAGATGAATAACGGAGCGTTTCATCAATAAATAAGTTATTTTTATTCGCTTTATATTTTATTTGTCTCAAAAAGATGTAATTCGAATATAAATATAAATTTAAAAAGAATTTTATAGATATTAAGGAGGAAATTATGTCTAGAAAAAAATTCAAAGGGGCTCTTCTAGCAGTTAGTTTATTAACATTCTGTGGATTTGCTACCGTTAGTTTAACATCCTGTGGTGACACTTATACTGGTGCAACTGTAGAAGGTGTTACAAGCGTATCTATTGCAAACAAAGATGAATTAATCGCTGATGGATGGCACGCTGGAACAGAAGGTAAAATGCTTGATTTAACTTTTGCTGGTGGCGAAGTTAACCAAAGAGAAGCTATGCAAAGTGGTGCACTCGAAATTACATCTTCAGATGATAAGGTTGCTAGCGTCAGTGGACTTTATATTTTACCTGTCGGCGAAGGAAAAGCTACAATTTCTGTAACAATCCATTCAAGTGAAGGACATTTTACAGATACAGTTGAAGTTAACATCTTATTTGCTTTAACAGAACCAGAGCCAACAAAAATTACTGTTAAAGAATTATTAGCTCTTGATTATGAAGAATGGGAAAACTCAGTCATTCAACCTGTTTATGAAGTAACTGGTATCGTTGGTGATTGGTATCGTCCACCTGTTACAAAATATGGTAATTTCTATCTTCAAGATTTAGAAGATGAAAAATCACAAATTATTATCTATGGTTCTACAACAAAAGAAGATGCATTAACATTTAATGCAGGAAAATGGAGTTTCAACAACCCACAAGACTTCCTTGGTGAAAATGATGAAACACCAGTTAAAAAAGGTGATACAGTTACTATGAAAGTTATGCTTGATAACTATAATGGTGTTAACCAAGCAATGGGCGTCTTCACTGACATTCAAAAAGCTCCAGTAATTCCTTATACAGATATTACTCTTAAAATTGCTAATTCAACATTAAAGATTGGTGAAGCTACAAAGTTATCTCATACATTTGCTCCTGAAAATGCAAATACTGGCGAAATCAGTTACTCAATTGCAAGCCAAACTCCAGCAAAAACAACTGCAACTCAAGCAGAAGGTGATGAAGAAGAAGCTAAACCAGTTATTGACTTAGTCGATGATCGTGTTTATGGTTTAAATCCAGGAACAGCTACACTTGTTGCTAAAGGTGGAGATTTCACTTCAAAGCCAATTACAGTCACTGTTACTGAAGAAATGGTTACATATGGTAACATTCAAACAATCTATGATGATTTTGCTAACCAAAAAGGTAAACAAGTTTACTTTAGTGCAAATTATTTAGGCTCATACAAAGGTGAACAAAACTATGGTTCATATGTTAACTATGGTGATTATGCAATTCTTCTTTATAAATTCAATATGCCAAGTGCTGTAAAAACAGGTAATGATGTTTACGTTACAGGTGAAGTTGATATTCATAATGGTTTAGTCCAAATTGCTGATGCACATATTATCAACCCTGGTAAATCTTTAAAAGTTCCTGGTGCAAGTAAACTTGACTTAGAAAAATTAGATGGTATTGACGGAAAAGATGCTAGTAGAGAAGCAACTGTTACTGGTAAGATTTCTGATTATGCTACTGATGATTATGATAACGTTACATTCAACGTTACAACTGCAAGTAATGCTAAAGTTTCTGTAAAAGCAGATACTAGATATACAAATGCAAATGAACTTCTTAAACTTAAT
Organism: uncultured bacterium; assembly: GCA_949299165.1. Classification (GTDB taxonomy): domain Bacteria; phylum Bacillota_I; class Bacilli_A; order RFN20; family CAG-826; genus Onthovivens. The sequence continues at coordinate 62,386 of CASFZJ010000014.1, forward strand.
TCACTTAAAGATGGTGATGAAGTTTCTTTAAAAGGTAATATTACATTTAATGTTGAAGATTTAGAAACTGTACCAACTGATGCTACTGGTTTACAACTTGTTAATTTAACTGTTACATCTGATGTTGATGTTAAAATTGAAGCTACTTCAATTGCTGATACATATAAAGCTGGCGCAGGAAAATTAACTGCTGTTTATGGTAAATATATGGGTTCATTCGCTGGCACAAAAAATAATGGATACTATATTGGTGATGGTGAATATGCTTTATATATTTATGGTGGTACTGCACCAGAAGGAACAAAAGTAGGTGATGATTTAGTCGTTACAGGCGAAACAGATACTTACAATGGATTATTCCAAATTGCAAGAGGCTCTAAAGTTGTTAAAGATACTCAAGAAAGAGCAAAAGATCCTGTCGTTCTTGATATTACTGGCGACTTAACTGAAATTAATGGTCAAGATGCAAGTAGAGAAGCAACAATTTCTGGCACAATAACAGAGTATAAATTTGGCGCAAAAGATGAAGATCATGATTATGAAACAGTTACTTTAAAAGTAAGAAATGCTGCTAATGCAAGCGTAGAAGTTAGAATTGATTCTAGATATAGTTCAGCTGAAAACTTTGCTGCATTTAAAGCTTTACAAAAAGATGGAACTGTAAAAGTTAAAGGTAATATTTCATTCTTTAATAAAGATGCTGGCGATGGCGTCATTAATAAAGATTCTAAAGGTCTTCAAATCGTTAATCCAACTTTAGTTACTGAATAATAACAATTTGCCTCTCAAAATAAGAGCTCCTAGCAAGGAGCTCTGGTCCTTTACAAAATTTTAGGGTTTTGTAGGGTTTCACAAAAAAAATAGTTTGTTGGCAAATTAGGGTCACCGAATGAAATCGGGACCCTTTTTGCTAGAATAATACGAAAAAACGAGTTTTTATAAAAGCTTTACAA
>CASFZJ010000015.1 GCA_949299165.1 uncultured bacterium
GATAACGTCTCGCTTTGCCTTTTGTGATTTCGTCAGGCTTAAGTAAACCTTTCTTGTCCCAATTACGAAGTGTGGTAGTAGTTACACCTAAAATTCTAGCCGCTTCGCTTATATTAACTAATTTTCCCATAATTTATTATAACATAATTATTGTAAAATTAATATATATTTTTATAATTTTTTGTAATAATTAGGTTGCAGTTAATAACCCTTTTTTATAAACTCCTTGATAAGTTCAAAATTGATGAAAATAAATTAAATGACCCTGAGTTTAAACTCAAATCATTAAGCGGAGGTGAAAGGATTAAATTTCTTCTGTTTTCAGTTTTAGTGAACGATCCAACTATTCTTTTTCTAGATGAACCAAGTAATGATTTAGATATTTCATCTTTAAAATTGCTTGAAAGTGTGATTAATTCCTCATCAATACCAGTAATGTTTATATCTCATGATGAAGATTTGTTATCGAATTATACAAATAGAATAATTAACTTTGAATCTTTAAAATCTAAAAATGAGCCACGCACAACGATTAAAAATTCATCTTATAAAGATTATAAAAAAGAAAGACTTTCATTTTTAGATAAAAATGTTCAACTCGTTAAAAAAGATAAAGAAAATTTTGATAAAAAGATGGAAAAATTTCGACGAGTTTATGATAGTGTTGATTACGCTTTAAATACTGTTTCAAGACAAAATCCAAGCGAAGCAAAAAATTTGAAAGATAAGATGCATTCGGTAAAATCAATGGAAAAACGAATTGGAAAAGAAAAAGAAAATTTAACAAAAAAATTTGAAGTCGAAGAGTCGATAATATTAAAATTTAACAGTGAAACTGAGTTGATTCCTCCTTCAAAAGTGGTTTTGGATTTAGAGCTAGAGAATTTAAAAATAAACGATAAAATATTGATTAATAATCCAATAAATCTTTTCATCAAAGGCCCTGAAAAAATAGTAATTATTGGTGATAATGGTGTAGGTAAAACTACTTTGCTCAAATTAATTTATGAAGAACTAAAAAACAAAGGCTTTAAAATTGGTTACATGCCACAAAACTATGAAGATTTATTGTTAAACTATAAATCACCTTTAGAATATTTAATTAAGTCTTATAAAAAAGAAGAACTCGACAAAGTTTATACATATTTAGGTAGTTTAAAATTTAAAAAAGAAGAAATGGATCGACCAATTTATTCTTTAAGCGGTGGAGAGAAAGCTAAAATATTTTATTCAAAAATGGTTTTAGATAATGATGAAATATTAATTTTAGATGAACCAACTAGAAATATTTCACCTTTTTCGCTTGATTCTTTTATTGCAGCTTTAAAAGATTATAAAGGTGCAATTATAGCTATTTCTCATGATAGAAAATTTATAAAAAATGTTTTTGACAAAATCTATTTATTATCTAAAGAAGGTTTAAAAGAAGTTGACCAAAAAATTTTTTAGATTGAAAAAATACGTTTATATTTTAAAAACATATATATTTTTTAAAAAAGTTGAGTTTTGCATGGTTTTTACCAGAAATTCAAGTAAATTTTGAGAAAATATTATTTTATTAAATCCTCAATTGAACATTTTAAAACTTGTGAAAGAAGATATAATGTTTCAGCTTCAGCTTTAGCGATATCGGTTGTTTCTTGTTCATAAGATCTAATAGTTCGAAGCGGAACGTTAGAAAGATTAGATAATTCTAGTTGACTTAAGTTCATTTTTTTACGGTATGTTTTAAGTTTTGATTCGCGTTTTAAGTTTGACTTAATTAAGTCTACTATTTGCATAATATCCATTTCGTGATATGGAAAATAATAATTTAAGAGTTCACTACAAGGTATAACATTAATTATATCTTTAAAAGTTGTGTTTAAATACCATTGCGCATAAGATAAAATCCAACCAACCCGATATTCTGGTGTAATATTTGAATTAATTTCTTTGTTAATTGGAGTTTTGTTTAGAATTAAAGCTAATAATTCGTTAGAAGATTTTCCTAAAGCAAAGATAGGATCGGCGGTTTCCAAACTATGTGCGATATCCGAAGATATAAATCTTTGTGCAAAAATATCGATATTTATATTTTCTTCTAAAACCGCAAGTTCAAAAAGTGAGGCAACTTTTGGCTGAATTATTTCAAGAAATTGTTCATTGTAGGCGTGGATCATTTGACTTTAACCCTCCTCTTATAATATCTATTAAATAAAGGTCGTCTAATAAAGGAATACCTGCTTTATTGTTCAAAAACGCTTTTCTTGCTTCATCGTTTCGAGCCTTTCTTAAAGGATAATAAACTTCTTTTTGAGCGACTTCATAGCCAAGAAAATTTAATTTATCAAATGAGCGTTTCGATATTAAAACAATTTGTTCTCCGAGGTTTCCTAATTTTAGTGCTTCTGAAAGTCTTTTCAAAGAAATAGTGTTATTAAGAAAACTTGTTGCGTAAGCGAAATAAGAATCATCAGCTCTATAACCTTTAATAATATCTATATCTTGGGTCGATATGGAGAAATTCTTTATTAAATAATCTTTGCCTACTTTAGAAACTTCGCTTTTTAAATTAAAGATTCGATTTTGCAAAAGAATAGTTATCCAATGTAGAGTTGTATATTCTTTGCTGGACAAATCTAATATTTTTAAACCATCAAGGTCTAGCGAATATTTGTTAGCGAAGCCACTTTGCTTTTCGGTTACCGCCCATTCTTTTGCTAAATCAAGAGATTCGGTACAATAAAAACCTCTTCCATAATCATTATAAATTTTACCTTGTCCGAAAGCTGGTTTCGTGATGATTTTGACTGAACCATGATATAAAATTTTTTTGTGCATGTGAATCACCTCGTAATTATATTGTATCATTAAAATGATATTTTTTTAAATTATTTATAACATTATAATGTTAGTTTTTATTAATTGTTTTACTAAATTGTTAAACTAAAAATAAATAAGAAAAAATCAAAAAAATGGCAGATACGCAAAAATTAATTAAATTCACAATGCATTAAAATTAACTATTTTCCAAAGATTGTGAAAAATTTTTAATATATTTTCACGCATTTTTCTAAGGAATTTAGCATATATTTTGAATTATTTTTTAGAAATGTGAAAAAATTCTCTTGTTTTATAATTCCATTTCGTAATATAATTTCATTGTTCGATTTCGGATTTTAAGGTATGTAATTATGAAAAAAGATTTAATGAGAAAATATACTATTTCAATTATTAGAGTAGAAGAACTTTATTCTTATTATGGTATGAAATTAGGAATGACCGAATCTGAATTTTGTTTGCTTTATGCCTTAAATCCTGATTATGTTCTTTCTCAAAAAGAAATAAGTGAAGAGCGGGCTATTCCAAAATCTACTCTTAACACGATTGTTAAAAAATACGAAAGTAAAGGATATCTAGTTGTTGAAAGAAAAGAAGGAGCAAAAAGAGAACTACTAATAAGATTATCTAAAAGTGGAAAAAAATTTGCTGAGGAGTCCTTAAAGCCAATATACAAAGCTGAAAAAACAGCAATTAAAAAGTTTCTAGAGAAATACGATGTCACTTATTTAATTGCATTAGATGATTTCTCTCAATATTTAAAAGAAGCGTTCGAAAGCTAAAATTTGCTTTCATTTTGTTAACTAGGAGGCCGCATCATGATTAATAATCAATATTTTGAAACGGCAAAAATTAGTAGATTATTTTTTAAGATTGCTATACCTGGAGCAATTGGCATGCTTTTTTGTGCTATTTATGCTGTATTTGATGGGATTTTTGTCTCTAAGTTTTTAGGGGACGTTGCTTTTGCCGCCTTTAACTTAATGTATCCTTATTATTTTATTTTGGTATCAATTGCTGACTTGATTGGAGTTGGATCAAGCGTTCTTATAGCGATTGCTTTAGGCAAAAAAGATAACGAAAAAGCAAGCAGATTATTTACGGCTTCCGTATTGCTAATTGTTGGGTTAGAAGCGCTTGTTGGTCTTGTTTTTTATTTTTGTACTCCACCATTAATACAAGCAATGGGAGCAGAAGGCGAGTTATTTAACTTGGCGGTAGAATATTTTAGGATTTATTGCATCTGGTTGCCTTTCATTTCGCTTTTTTATGCAGTTGATAATTATTTAAGAATATGCGGAAAAATTAAAACAAGTATGTTTTTAAATATTACAATGTCGATTCTTGTAGTTTTAATTGAGTATTTATTTTTAGGCGTTGCTAAAATGGGAATAATTGGAAGCGCATTAGCGGTTTGTATAGCAACTTTCGTTTGTACGATTTTAGCTTTATTAAAATTTGTTAGAGGAAAACTGACTCTTAAATTTACAAAACCTAAATTCTATTTTAAAGAAGTTCTTTCGATATTCAAAAATGGAGGAGCGACTTTTATTAATAATATATCGGTTAGGCTAATGGGTATTATTTTTAATGTCTTGCTATTACAACTAGCTGGTCAAGATGGCATCAATTCTTATGGAGTTATTGTAAATGTTAGTGAATTTATTATTCCTTTAATGTATGGAACTTGTGATTCTTTACAACCAGTCACTGGATATAACCTTGGTGCAGGACATATTGATAGAGTTAAAAAGATCCAAAAGTATGCATTTTTAGCATCATTTACAATTTGTATTGTTTCTTTTGCTTTGCTTATTGGACTTGCACAAAATTTTGCTGAGATTTTTATTTCTGCGGAAAATACTGCAGGAATTATGATGGCTGCAAATGCTTTAGGTATATTTTCATTTACTTATTTAACAAAGTGGGTTTCTTATGCTGGACAATCTTTCTTTTCTTCAATTGAAAAGCCAATTGAATCATCAATAGTTTCAATATCTTCTGCTTTGATTGTCCCTTTAACTTTAATAGGATGTTTTTATTCTTTAGGGCTAAGTGGAATTTGGCTTAATTTTCCTATAACTTCGCTTATAGTTGGTATAGAAACAATTATTATAATTTTCATACTTTATAAACGTAAAACACTTTACGTAAAAAAATAAAAAAGTATATATTTTTTAAAAAAAGTAAAAGTTTTGCATAGTTTTTCTTAGAAAAATATGTATTTTTAGTAGGAAATTTCATAAAAAATACCTATTTTATATGTTTAAAATTTAAGTGTTTTATCTTAATATAAATACAAGAACAAAAATTAATCGCAAGGTTAAAATTATGAAAAAATGTAAAATTACAATTTTAAAAACAACGCTTCAAAAAGATTTAGCCGAAGAATATGCTATTAAAAGTTTTGGTGTTTGCCCTCTTATGAAAGAAGGACAAGTATTTTATTCAGATTATGCAAAACCAGACGGTTTTTGTGATGAGGCTTGGAAAGCAATTTATCAATATGTTTTTGCTTTAGCGAATGGTTCAAATGGTTGGTATGATGAAACTTGGATTGATACCAAAAAACATCCGGGAACAGCTATTGTTTCATGCAATGATGGTTTAAGACCTGCAATAATTAAAATTGAGAGAATCGATAATGAAAATTAAAGGCATAATTTACGATTTTAATGGGACCATGTTTTTTGACAGCGACTTTCAAAATGAAGCACGGAGAAAATTCTTTTTAGATAAATATAATCGAAAGGTTACTGGTGAAGAATTCGACTTATATATTCATGGCGTAAACTCGGTTGATACATTTAAATATTTTTTAAATAAAACAATTAGTTTTGAAGAAGCGAGAGTTTTAGAAGAAGAAAAAGAGGTTATTTATCGTAATTTATGTTTAAAAAGCGACAAATTTAAATTAGCCGATGGATTAGAAGAATTTTTAAATTATGCAAAAGAAAAACATCTTCTGCAAAATATAGCTACCGCGTCAGCATTTAAAAATACAAAATTTTTCTTCGACAATTTAGATTTATACAGATGGTTTGATTTAGATCAAACCGCATATAATAATGGAAAAATAAAGAGTAAACCCGATCCTGAGATTTTTATTAAAGCAGCCAATAATTTAGGATTAACTTTAAGCGAATGTATTGTTTTTGAGGATTCTAGAAATGGTATTATTGCGGCAAAAAGAGGTGGTGCCAAGCTTGTTATTGGCGTTAGTTCGCGCTTAAGTGAAGAAGATTTAAAAAAACATGGCGCTGATTTAGTTATAAGCAATTATATAGATTTAGATAAGAAATTATTTTAGGTATAAGTTTTAAGGATTTGGAGGACTGATTATGAAGTATGTAATAATTGGTGGTGTTGCAAGTGGAGCAAGTTTTGCTTGTAGATTAAGAAGACTTGATGAAAATTGTGAAATTGTGATTTACGAAAAAACCAATTTTGTTTCTTATGCAAATTGTGGTTTACCTTATTACATTTCCTCAACAATAGAAAATCAAGATAGTCTAACTTTACAAACTCCAGCAAGTTTAAAAAGTAGGTTTAACATTGATGTAAAAATCAATTCTAAAGTTGTTGAAATTATAAAAGATAAACACGAAATTAAAGTAAAAAACCTTAAAACTGCAGAGATTTTTATTGATTCATACGATAAATTAATAATAGCGACAGGTGCTGAAGCCATAAAAATTGCGCCACTCAGTGACCGAATTTTTGAACTTAAGACAGTTGAAGATGCATCAAAAATCAAAAAATATATCACCCAAAATGATGTTAGAAGTGCAATTGTAATTGGTGGAGGATTTATTGGTTTAGAGATATTGGAAAATCTCGCCAAGCTAAATATTAATGTGACTCTAATTGAGGCACAAAACCATTGTCTTGCGAATTTAGACTCGGAGATGGCAACTTTAGTGCATAATGAAATTTTAAAACACTGCATAGACCTTAGATTAAATACCTTTGTTACTAAAATTCATGAAGAAGACAAAATTATAGTATCGACTGATAAAGGTGAATTTACTTCTGATATTTTAATACAAGCCATTGGTGTAAAACCTGCTTCTGAATTAGCAAAGGACAATCTTGATTTAAGTTTTAAAAATACTATTAAAGTTAATTCTAATTTTGAAACTAGTGATTCAGATATTTTCGCAATAGGTGATGTAACATCTTGTTTTTCTGAAATTGATGATGGAGTAACTTACATACCTTTAGCGGGATTAGCTAATAAAGAGGGAAGAGAGTTAGCAAACTTTCTTGTTAATAAAGAAAATATTTTGATAAAAGCGTTAGGCACATCAATTTTAAAACTTTTTGATTTATCCATCGCCTCAACTGGTTTTAATGAGACGCAATTAAAATCTAAAAATCTGAAATACGGAAAGATTTATTTAACACCTGCAAACCACGCAAGCTATTACCCTGGGAGTAAATCATTAACAATGAAAGTTTTATTTGATGAAAAAACTTATGAACTTCTTGGAGCACAAGTTATTGGAGAAGAAGGTGTTGATAAACGAATTGATTTATTGGCAGCGATGATGAAATTTAAAATCAAAGGCTATGAACTTAAAAATTTGGAATTATCATATGCTCCACCATTTGGTTCTGCAAAAGATCCGATAAATATGGTTGGTTACATGATTGAAAACATTAAAAATGGATTAGTAAAAGAGTTTTATGTCGAAGATATTGAATCGATTAAAAATAATCCTAATTGCATGCTAGTGGATGTTAGAACAAGAGCTGAATATGCAGCTGAACATATTGACGGAAGTGTTAATATTCCTATAGATGAATTGAGAGAAAACCTTGCAAAACTTGATAAAAATAAAGAAATTTGTTTAATTTGCTTAAGTGCAATTAGATCTTACATTGGTTGCAGAATCTTATCTCAAAAAGGTTGTAAATGTCGACACCTAGCTGGCGGATTTAAGATATATCAACTTTATAAAAACATAATTTAAAATGCCTTATAAATTTTTAGTCTTAATAGATTCTTTTAAAGGATCAATTTCTTCTATTGAACTTGCGAAGTTATTTAAAACGAACCTAGCCGGTTCTAAAACTTATCCCATTTCAGATGGTGGTGATGGTTTTTATGAAACAATCAAATATTATAAAAAAGGAAAAGAAGTTTTTATAAATGTTGATTCGCTAGAAGGAAGGCAAATTAGCGTTCCAGTTTTAATCGATGAAAATAATAACGCGTATCTTGAATCAGCAAAAATAATCGGATTAACTATTTTGCAAGACGTAAATAGTACCAATATTTTTGATAGATCAAGTTTCGGACTTGGGCAAGCACTTATAAAGTTAAATGATTTTAATATTAATAAATTGTTTTTAGGATTAGGTGGAAGCGGAACTTCAGATCTTGGTTTAGGAGTTCTCTCAGCATTAGGCTATAAGTTTTTAAGTGAAGATGGCCAAGAGATTAAAAATTTGAATATTCGAAAAGCTAAAACAATTAAGACAATAGATTTAGCTAACATAACTAAATTAAATTATGAAATAACTATCGTAAATGATTGTAAAAACGAACTGTTTGGTTTAAATGGCGCAAATTTTGTTTATGCTCATCAAAAAGGCGCTAATAAAGAGGAAATTATAACTTTAGATGAGAATTTTATTTATTTGAACGATTTATTTTCTAAATATTTTTGTATAACTAAAGACACAATAGGAGATGGTTCAGCTGGTGGTCTTGGATATGTTTTTAAACACATATTGCATGCTAACTATTTTCAAGGAATTGACTTCTTGTTAGAACAAATTAATTTCGACAAGATAAAAAATAATTTTGATTACATAATAAGTGGTGAAGGTTGTTTAGATGAACAAAGTTTTGATGGAAAAGTTGTAGGAGGAATTTTATCAAGATTGGATGAAAATTGGAAAAATCGTGTTTTTCTTTTTTGTGGACAAAATAAAATTTCTAGGGAAAATGATAAAAATCTAGAGAAAATTAAAAAAATATATACTATTTTGCAAAAACATACAGAAAATGAAAAAAATGCTATAAAAAATGTAAAAAAGTATATAAAAATGAATATTACCGAACTTAAAAAAGATTTAGAAATTATTAAAAAAGTAAACCATACCTTTCCGATATTTATTAATGAAAATTCAAAAATATTAATCTTAGGTTCTTTTCCAAGCGTAAAATCAAGAGAAGAAAATTTTTATTATATGAATCCTCATAATAGGTTCTATTCGGTTTTAGCCTCCGTCTTTAACGAAGAAATACCTATAACGTTAAACGATAAAAAAGATTTTTTGAGAAATCACAACATTGCTTTATACGACGTTATAGAAAGTTGCGAAATTGAAGGTTCGAAAGATAATTCTATTTTAAATGTGGTTCCTATAGATTTAGATAAAATTATGAGTAAATATAAAATAGATAAAATAATCTTAAATGGAGGAAAGGCTGCAAGTCTTTTTAAGAAATATTTTAAAAAATACTTGATTTTTGCAAGGATTTTGCCTTCAACTTCACCTTTAAATGCTAATGATAAATTAAACAAATTAGTAGAAGTTTATAAAAAAGCTATTTTGGACGACTAAAAGTATAGTTATTAAAAAGCTAATTTATATATTTATGCATAATTAATAATAAAAATGTATAATTAATTGCGAAGAAAAAAGGGTTAAGGTTATGAAAGAAAAAAGAAATGTTTCGTTGTTAATGGATTTCTACGAATTAACGATGTCAAATGGATATTTTGTTGAAGGAAAAGCCGAACAAATGGCTGTCTTTGACTTATTTTATAGAAAAAATCCTGACGATGCTGCTTATTCAATTTTTTGTGGATTAGAAGACGTCATTGAATATGTTAAAAACTTGAAATTTGATAAAGAAGATATCGATTACTTAAGATCTTTAAATATATTTGATGAAAAATTCTTAAACTATTTAGCAAATTTTAAGTTTAGAGGAGATATTTATTCTTTTCCAGAAGGCTCAATCATTTATCCAAACGAACCTTTAATTACAGTTGTCGCTCCTTTAATTGATTGTCAATTACTTGAAACTGCATGCTTAGCAATAGTAAATCACGAAACTCTTATTGCAACAAAAGCAAATAGAATTGTATTAGCAAGTGAAGGTCGTGGAGTATCTGATTTCGGCGCAAGAAGAGCTCATAATATTGACAGTGCTTTATATGGAGCAAAAGCTAGTTATATTGGAGGAGTCAATTCAACTGCAACAACACTTGCCGGAGAAATGTTTGGTATTCCTGTTAGCGGCACAATGGCTCATTCATGGGTTATGTCCTTTGATAGTGAATACGATGCTTTTTTAAGTTATGCAAAACTTTATCCAACTAATTCAATTTTTTTGATTGATACTTATGATGTTGTCCATTCAGGGTTACAAAATGCTATTAAAGTCGCAAAAGATTATTTAATTCCTAATGGATATAGATTAAAAGGTGTTCGTATTGATTCTGGAGATTTAGCATATTTATCGAAAAAATGTCGTAAAATTCTTGATGAAAACGGTTTAAACGATGCAATTATTGTCGCTTCAAATTCGCTTGATGAATATAAGATTAGTTCCCTTATTTCTCAAGGTGCAAAACTTGACTCTTTTGGAGTTGGTGAAAATTTAATTACTTCAAAATCTGAACCAGTTTTTGGTGGAGTTTATAAACTTGTTGCGATTGAAGAAAATGGACAATTTATACCTAAAATTAAAATTAGTGAGACTCTTGAAAAAATTACTAATCCTTCTTTTAAAGATGTTTATAGAATGTATAACAATGAAGGTAGAGCAATTGCTGATTTATTAACATTACACGATGAAGAAATTAAACTTCCACTTAAAGTTGTTGATCCAAATAAGCCATGGAAGAATTTGGTTTTTGAAGATGTTGAAATTAAAAATGCAAGAGTTAAAGTCTTCGAAAAAGGTGAGTTAATTTATACTTTACCTACAATAAATGAAAGAAGAAATTTTGTGCGTCATCAAGTCGAAAATGTTTTATGGGATGAAGAAAAACGTTTTGTTATGCCTCATATCCATTACCTTGATTTTTCTGAAAGTTTATACAATTTAAAAATTAAATTAATTCAAGAAAATAAGTATGAGAAATAAGCAAATTCTTATTTTTGGTGGTACATTTAACCCTTTATCTAGAGCTCATGGGGATTTAATTCGATATTTAAAAGGAATTTTTAAACCTGAAAAAGTAATTATTTTGCCAACAGGAAATAATTTTTTTCATTCTTGGAAGCATTTTGATGAAAATAGTATCTTGCCGTTAGATTTAAGATTAAAAATTCTTAATGAATATGAAAAAAGGAACAAAAACATAGAAATTGAGCTTATTGAAGTTAATGGTATTACTTCTAAAACGTTTGATTCTTTAAATTATTTACAAGAGAAATATCCGGATTACGAATTGCTATTTTGCTTCGGAACAGAAAAAGCAGATGAACTAGTTCGCTGGTATAAAATTGAAGAATTGTTAGAAAAATATCGTATAGTTCTAATAAGAAGGAACTTTGACGATTTCGGAAATTTATTTACCGGAAATGAATTTCTCAAAAAACACAAAGAAGATTTTATTCTTGTTGACTCAAAAGACAATTTGCAAGATATATCTTCGACAAAAATTCGTGAAGCGATTAAAAATAAGAATATTGATGAACTAAAGAAACTTACTTATGTTTATGTTATTGATATATTAAAAAGCGAGGGATGTTTATGAAGTCAAAATATGGATTTTACAAGGTAGCAACTGGAAATTTTATTACACATGTAGCAGATGTTGAGAAAAATAAGGAAGAAATTGTTAAGTTAATTAATGAAGCTTCAAATAAAGAAGTTAACGTTTTGGCTTTTCCTGAACTTGCATTAACTGGTTATACTGCTCAAGATTTATTTTTTCATAAAGAGTTGATTGATGAAGAATTTAAAGCAATTAAAGAAATTTGCAAAATCGTTCCAGAATCAATGGTTGTTTTTGTTGGAGGAATTTTCTCTCATCTTGATAAACTTTATAATGTTGCTTTTGCTTTGGTTAAGAATAAAATTTTAGGCATTGTTCCAAAATCTTACATCCCAAACTATAATGAATTTTATGAAAAAAGATGGTTTTCTGCAGGGAAAAATGTTAAAAATGCGGAAGTTTTTGTAAATGATGAAAAAACAAATTTTGGCACAAATTTAATTTTTGATATTGATGAAATGAAAATCGGATGTGAAATTTGTGAAGATTTATGGGTCATAAATCCCCCTTCAAATTTACTTTCTTTAAAAGGCGCAAATGTTATTGTTAATTTATCGGCTTCTAATGAAATTATCGGGAAAAGAGATTATCGAAAAACTTTAGTTAAGACTCAATCCGCAAAAAATTATTGTGCTTATATTTATTGCTCAAGTGGCTTTGGCGAATCAACACAAGATGTTATTTTTTCTGGCCATCAAATTATCGCTTCTTCAGGTCATATTATTGAAGAAAATAACGATAAAAAAGGCTTAACTATCGGATTAATTGATATTAATCGTATCTTAAATGATAGATTAAAATACAAAAGTTCTTTTGAAGAAACAAGCAATGAAGAATTTGTTTATTTAAAGAAAAATGATGAAATCACTTTAAATTTATTACCAGAAAAAGTAAATCCATATCCATTCATTCTTCAAAATAAGAGCGAAAGAAAAAATAGATCACTTGAAATTATTAATTTACAAGCAACAGGTCTAGCGACTAGACTTTATAATAGTCATTTTAAAGATACAGTAATTGGAATAAGTGGTGGTCTTGATTCGACACTTGCACTTGTTGTAATTTATGAAGCATACAATATATTAAATTTGGATAAATCAAATATTCACATTTTAACTTTGCCTGGATTTGCGACTTCTGATAAAACATTTAAAAATGTCAAAAATTTATTGAAAGCATTTAATTTAAATTATAAGAAAATTAATATCTCAAAACTTGCAACTAAGCATCTTGAAGATTTAGATCATTCATTAGATTTATATGATGTTGCTTATGAAAATACTCAAGCTCGTATTAGAACATTATATTTAATGGATTATGCAAATATGGTTAATGGACTTGTAATTGGAACAGGCGATTTAAGTGAAATTGCTCTTGGTTTTTCAACATATAATGGCGACCATATGTCGATGTATGGAGTAAATTCAAGTGTTCCAAAAACTTTAATTAAAGTTTTACTTGAAGATTATGGAGAAGAACATCCTGAATTTAAAAAAGTTTTAAACGATATTATCGAAACTCCTATTTCTCCAGAATTAGTGCCTTCAAGTGACAAAAATATAGGTCAAAAAACTGAACAAATTCTAGGGAAATACGATTTACATGATTTCTTTTTATATAATTTTATAAGAAATTCGTTTACAAAAGAGAAAATTTATGAGCTTGCAAAGATTGCCTTCTCTAATTTAGATCAAAAATATATTAAAGATACTCTAGATTTATTTATGAAGAGATTCTTCACTCAACAATTTAAGAGAAGCTGTATTCCTGATGGACCAAAAGTTGGTTCAGTTTCTCTTTCTCCAAGAGGAGATTTAAGACTTGCGAGTGACTTAAATTTCATTAACTCTATTAATAAAGATGAGTAGTAGTGAGTTTGATTATATTAAATATAAAGTTTATAAAAATGACGAAAAAGCACCTTTGATCGTAGTTAATTCTTTCGAAGATGAATACGAAAATTTGCATATAGAAATCAAAAAGTCCACAACAAAAGTTTTTAACTTGCTCTATATCTATAACCTAAATTGGAATGATGACTTAACACCATATCAAGTCGAATCCATTTTTAAAAATGAAAAAGATTTTGGTGGTAATGCTAAAAGTTATTTAGATTTTCTGGTTAATAATTTAATTCCTAAAATCAAAAATGAAAAAAATATTAATAGTGAAGAAAACTATTTAGTTGGCTATTCTTTAGCTGGATTATTTTCACTTTATTCAATTTTCGAAACAACTTATTTTAATAAAATTGCTTCAATTTCTGGATCATTATGGTATCCAAATTTTGATAGTTTTGTCAAAAATAGTGGGGTTTTGCAGGCTTTTTGCAAAATTTATCTTTCTTTGGGCGACAAAGAAAAACATGCAAAAAACAAAATTTTAGCTAGTGTTGAAGATAAAACTTTAGAAATCATGGAGTTATTAAAAGACAAAGGAAACGATGTTTATTTTGAATTTAATGAAGGAAATCATTTTCAAAATGTTAACGAAAGAACAGCAAAAGGCATAGCTTATTTGCTCGAAGATAATTTTTAATTTTACATAAAAAAATCCACCTCATTACGAGGTGGAGTCTCAAAATTCAATTATTTATTTTTACCATAATTATAAAGAGCAACCATCGCATTAACTGCTTGTTCGGCTGTTGCATAAGCAGGTATTCCATGTTCTCTTAAAAGTTTAATTGCGTCATGACATTCTTGACCGCCTTGGCAGATCATAATAAATGGTTTGTTTAATTTTTTGGTCGATTCATAAACTTCTATTGCAGCTTTAGCAACACCCATAACATCTGTAACAGCAGTTGGACAAATCGCACCTAAAACGCCATCAACATTTGGGTCTCTTAACGCTTGTTGAAAAGCGCCTTTATATTGAATTACGTTAGCAGTGCCAGATATGTCGACTGGGTTTAATGGTGAGCCAAACATTGGCATATAAGCTCTGATTCTTTGAGCAAGAGCTGGAGAAATTTCTTTAAGTTCGTGTAATGGCATTCCAAGTCTTTCAAAATGATCACAACTTAATAAACCTGCACCTCCACCATTTGTAATCATGACAACTTTATCACCTTTTAGTGGTGGTAAATAGCCTAAAGCGAGCGAGACGTCGAGAAATTCTTGCCAAGTTTTAGCTCTAATTGCGCCAGCTTCATGGATAATTTTATCGTAATAATCGTCACTATTTGGATTTTCACTAGCAGTATGAGCAAATGCTGCCTTTACACCAATTGTACTTCCGCCAACTTTAATAACAACAATTGGTTTATCGACCTTCTTACAACTTTTAACAAAAGCTTCTGGTGAATCTAAACCTTCAATATAAATTGATAGACATTTTGTGTGTTCATCTTGACCAGCAAATTCTATAAATTCAGCAAAATCAACATCAGCTTTATTGCCTAAGCCAACAAAGAAAGACATACCAAAATGTTCTGCTTGACTTGTGCCTAAAGCAGCAAGTAAATTTGCACCTGATTGAGAAATCATAGCGATAGGGCCTTCAACTGGAAGATAAGGTATAAATCCACAATTGAAGTGTTCATAAGGAGAGCCAAGTCCAACAAGATTTGGTCCAATTAAAGGAAGTTTAGCTTTTCGACATGTTTCAACAATGTCGTTTTGAAGTTTTTCTCTTCCAATTTCTTTAAAGGCACTTGTTGCGACAACTAAAACTTTAGCTTTTATTGCGATTGCATCGTTTACAATTGAAGTTACAAGATGTGCTGGAACCGCGACAAATACTAAATCAACCGGTTTATCAACATCTTTTAATGTTGGATAACATTTTAAACCTAAAATCTCTTTAGCACGTGGATTTACTGGATATATTTCTCCTTTAAATCCCCATTTCATAAGTTCATAAACGACTTTATAGCCAACTTTAGTTGGATATCTACTTGCACCAACAACAGCAATAGATTGAGGGTTAAGAGCATATTTTAAATTTTTAACTACGTAATCTCTGGCTTCCAAAATTTTCATATAGCAATTCCCTCCTATTCTTTACTACGATCAAGTAAAACATCATCGGTAAAAATGCATTCCTCATAGTAACCATTTTTATCATCTAAACGACAAGTCCGTCTTCTAAATTGACGAGGAGAATTGGCCTCTAATACTTCGATAACCTCGCCATACCCTAATATTTTTTGTCTAATTTTTTCGATATCGGTGATTCCATCATAGACTGAAAGAACGTAATTATGATGTCCATCAGCACAATCAAAGATATTTTCAAAAGCTGGGTCTTGAGCAAGTTCGTCGCATATTTGTTCAGCTCTATAAGTTGGTGTATTTTGGAAAAGTGATACAACAAAGAAATGTAATTTAAGACCTAAACTTGCATAGTTAAAATAAATCATTGGAATAATTGTTTTTTGTTCATCAACGATTTTAATTATATCTTCTTTCATTTCTTTAGCGTCAAGTCCTGATAAACGAGCTAAAACGTCGTAATCAAACATGTTACCAACTGATTCACAATTATTAATTGCATCAATAATTGCAAAATCATATTTGTCCATCTTGTTTTGAATCTTTAAGACTTTTTCTTTTTGTTCGTCTGACCAGAAGTAGTGACCAACGTTTTCTTTAGCATCAAACATGTTGACATGAGATTCTCTAACTAATCTTCTAATAGGTAAAATATGAACATATTCGACACATCTATTGAATCTGAATTTATCTAAAACTCCATAGATTAAATTGTCGAGATTTCTCATATGATTTCCGTTGAAGTAGTCAAAGTCTCCACCTTCTTCCATCATGTAGCCGGTGCAAATTTGATCATTATCTTGCATCCGCTTAGTTAAGGCTTCTCTTTCTTCTTTAGTAGTATCATCTTTTAATTTAACTACCCAATAATAAAGACCAAAACCCATGATTCCAACGTAAGAATTTGATACGAGCATAAAGAGACGTTCATCATACATTCTTTTAATTCTTCTTTTTATCTCGTCTTCTTTAAGCCCAACTTTTTTTGCGATGTAAGGCAAGTTAAAGACTTCAGGATAAACTTGATAAAAAGATTTAGCGATGTTAAAAGCGACGAACTCTTTTGCATCTTTTGCGTAAACCCCGGGTTCGAGGAACGCGCAGCCTTTAGGAGCGATATTATAGTCCTTGAAATAAAGCTGTTGTTGATCCGTTCCTACTTTGTAATGTTTTGCTTTCTCCATATTTAATTTTCACCTCCTACATTATTAGAGAAAAACTTTTTTAGGAATGCTTTTTATTTCATTTCTAGATACTTTTATTTTAACACTAAAAAATGGAAGTGAATCAGGAAACTTCGGAAAATTTTAAAAATGAATTTTGAAAGAATTATTTAATTATTTTAAGTTTATCGTTAATTGCAATTCTTAAAATTAATGCAACTTGAATTGGAATCATCAAGACAAAAAGTGGCCAAATATTGTACTCAATAAATTGAATATAAGCAGCAATAGTTAATGTCCAAAAGAAAAAAGTTGAACATATAAAATTATAAATCTTATTTTTCCAAACTTTTACGAATAAAAAGCCAATTACACCAGTAGCAGGGATAGCCCGGATATAAATTTGCCAGAAGTTAAATTGTGAGAAAATAAGTAAATAGATATAAATAATAGTTGCTAAAATCCAAACGAAGGAACAATAAAGAGTTTCAATCATTGAATTGTTAATGATAACTGCTTTATTCATGTGTTTGATGTATTTTATTTTATCTTCGAAACTATCTGGAGAGACAATAAAATCTAAACTGACATTATAAAATTCACAAAGTTGATATAAAGTTTCAATGTCTGGTAATGTATCCCCGTTTTCCCATTTTGAAACCGCCTTATCGCTATATCCAAATTTTTCAGCGAGCTCACTTTGAGTAATTTTTTTATTTTTCCTGAGATTTGCAAGGTTTTTTGCGACAATTTGCCTTATATTTCTATTTTCTTCCATGAAATGATTTTACAATAAACAGAAAAAATATGCAATTCTCTTAAAAAGAGAGTTTGAGAGAGGACTCTCTTTTTAGTTCTTTTAAGTTAT
This sequence comes from uncultured bacterium, assembly GCA_949299165.1. Classification (GTDB taxonomy): domain Bacteria; phylum Bacillota_I; class Bacilli_A; order RFN20; family CAG-826; genus Onthovivens. The sequence goes on from CASFZJ010000015.1 coordinate 17,603, forward strand.
CGTGATTAATTTTGACGCTTTCTGTAAAGTATAATCCGCAAGAGGCGAGTATGAACGAAGAGAAAAGTAAAGAAAAAAGATTTTGGAAAAAGCCAAGCAAAAGAACGATAGTTACTTGCTCAGGAATTGTTGCTGCACTTTGTGTAGGCGGCATTTCTGGCTATTTTTTAGCTGGTGCTTTTTCACCATCTGGAACTGATTATTCAAATATCAACGCTGATGGACTTCAAGATGACCAAGAAACATTATATAAAGATTATATAGAAAATAAAAAAGATCCATTATCTTATTCACCTAACGATTTAGCAAATATTGCAATTTATAAATATTCACAAGAAAAATACACAAGCAGTGATGTTCGTTCTTCTGCATTAGCGATGGGTGTTAATCAAAAGACATATGGGAGAACCATTAAAAATGATGGAGAACTTTTTACAGAAAGCATTTCTCATTCTGCAATGGTAAAAGCTGCTAAAAGATTTTACGAAACCGAAGAAAAAGTTGATATCTATAACGGGGAAGTAGTAGTTGGCGATAAAAATGTTAGTGGAAAATATGGAACAGAAGAAACATTAACAAGCCAAGAATATAAAGATACTTGGGGTAAAAACATGCATTCGCCAGTAATCTATGTAATTTCTGAAAAAACTACACTAGATACTTCAAAAGTTGAAAAAACTGATAGTGGATATTTAATCAGTTTGGACTTAGATCCTGTTTATAGCGTTGTAAATTACGTTAAACAAATGGTTAAAATGTCTAATTTATCTAGATCACCTGAATTTGAGAACGTTCACCTTGAATTCACTGTTGATAACGAACTTAACTTACAAGAAATGAATGTAACCGAGAATTATAAGGTTTGGTATATTATCGAAGCTGCGACAAGTGCAACTTTAACTGAAACTTATCACATTTATGATAGTCCAAACGATGTGCCAAATTTCGATGAAATTATATTTTATGAGGAGTAGATTAACTTATGAAGCCTATTTTTAAACAAGTAACGATTTGGGCCAGCACTTTGGTCGTTTCTGCAGGTGTAGCATTTGCAGCGTTTTTTGATTACTCTGCTTTAAACAAAAACCCTGCAAATAACGGGAATAATGGCGGAAATAATCAAAACGGAAACGTTGAAAAACCTTCTTTAAGCCCACAACAAGCTTTACTTAATAGTTTAGTTAGTATCGATGAAGCAAAAATTGATGGCGGAATCGAAGTTACAACAGTTGATAATACAAAAATTAACGTTAACTTAGATGGCAATCTATCAATTGATACTGCAAATCTTGATAACATTCGTTTTGAAGGCGGTGCAGATTTAGAATTTAGTGGGACCAAATTCCATGGTGATTTAAATTACTATCAAGGTAAAATTTTCTTTGATTTTGAGCAAGCTAAGTTATTCCTTGAAACGCAATCTTTATTAGATTTTGTCGAAATGATTCCAAATTATGGAGTTGATATAGCTCTTCCTCAAGAAATTACAAATATTGATGTAAATGGAATTATTGAAAAAGTTAATTCAATGACACCAGAAAAAGCACCAAATGGTTATTACTTTTTATTACCTTTAAATGATGAAATCGAACTTTATTTAAAGAGTGATGAAAATTACAACTTTACTGGTGTAAGAACAAATAAATTTTATTTCCAAGATACTTATATTTATTTAGATTTTGATGTTGACCAAACCTTTGAAGAAGAATTAGAATTTACAACTCCAAATATTCTTGAATATCAAGACTTTGCCCCAACATTTGATTTAATAAATGTTATTTACAATACCTTCAGCAAAGACAACAACACTTTAAATTTAAATGTTGACATCAACCATTTAGATAATCCTTATTTAAATTTTGACGCAGATTTATCTTATGATAAGGCTTTATCTTCACTTTCTTTAGATGGTGTAGTTTTAGAAGCAAGTCACGAACGTACACACGAATTCAAATTAGGTTATCAAAACAGCAATTTAATTGTTGATTACAATAATTTAAAATTTAAAATTGAAGGTCGAAATATTAATGCTTTAATCAATTATATTTTAACAAAAGTTGGTGATGCTTTATTAAGCGATTCACTTGCTGATTTATCTGGTGTAATGCAAGGCGTTGATATCAATGGAATTATTAACAATTTAACTACAGCTAACAACTTCATTAAAAAGATCGATGTTGGAAGTGAATCAATTAAAGTAACTTTAAATTTAGATACTCTTGGCTTAGAAGCAGGAGATATCATATTTGAATTGGCTTTTGATAAAACAACATTTAAAGGTATTTCTATTAACGATTTAATGATTAACGGTTATACAGTCGATATTAATTTATCAACAACGGAATATAATCCAGTTAATTTTGTTGAAAGTGAATATATCGCAATTGATCCAGCATTATGTTTAGTTGATGCTTTTGAAGGATTATCTCAAGAAAGCAAATTCAGAGTTGATTTTAAAGCTACAGTTGATGATTCGGTTGTCGAAACACAAGATATTGCTATAAATGGTGGTTTACAATTCGATATTGATGGTCAATTTGGATATGGTGATTTAAATTTAGTTGATAAAGCTAATTATGCTCACAATATTAAAGTTGATATGGTAAATTACGATAAAATCCTCTTCGCTTATAACGAAACAATGAAAGGAAAATTCACTAGTAATTTCTTTACTGACGTCTTCGATATGGTAAGTGAAATCTTAAATAATAAAGATGACCATTTCTATGAATTATTTGGCGATTTATTAAATAATATGTCTTCGCTACCATTAATGGACGCTATCAACAGTGGTGATTATGGAAAATTATTTGAAATTGGTTTAATCGATTCATTAAATGTTACTGAAAATACAATTGAACTTGGCATTTATGGTGGATTGTTGGGATTAGATAATGTAATTAATATTGAAATTAATTACGATAGAAATACGGAAGATGCAACTTCAATCTTAAAAGGAATTAAAGTTAAAGATTTCAAAGTTGGCGAAAATACATTTAATTTTGAAGCAAATTTAGTAAAATTTGATGAGTCATTAGAAAGCACAAGACTAAATCCTGCTGACACTTATATCGAGTTTGATAGTTTAGCAGTTTTGCTCCGTTTAGGCATTAATACATCCGTATACAATCATTATCACTTTAATGGAAGCGTAAAAATTAACGCTAAAATTCTCGGTGGTTTATTTAATTATAATGAAAATATAGATGTTGAAGTTAAAGTTTTAAATGAAAAAGGTAATGTCAGCGTTGCCGTTGAATTGCCAGATATACCTATTATTTCGCTTGTAAATGGCGGAGAAAGCGGACAACGGAATAACGAAAATAGAAGGGCCTCCTTATATTTTAAAGATGGATATTTCTACATAAATAGAAAAGAAGATTATAGAGAAGGATTATTCTGGGGCGATTGGAAAACGTACGAAATTTACGCCAAAGTCGATTCTAACTATTTCTTAGATAATATCCTTTATTATTTCTGCGATATGATACTTGGATTTAACGACACGATAATGAACGCAATTAATGGTAGCGATAGCGATGATTCGAGCGGCGACACATCAATCAAATATGAAAATTTAATTACTGATTATTCGTATAATGAAAATTCAGAAAATCCATTCTTCAAATTCGGTTTGAATTTATATGAATTAACCAAAATGGGAATGTTTGATACATTAAATCTTAAAGTTTATGTTGATGATGTTGGAAAAACTTTAAAGGGTTTAGATGTTGGCTTGAATATAAACTTAGCTGGCGCTATATTGTCTTTGGAGCTTGGCGCTAAATTAGACTTAGTTGATCTCGGTAGTGAGTTCACACTAGACACAATGAATTCATATATCGAACAGCATCAAAACGATGTGGTAAATCAAACTTATACAATTAATTAATCAGGGCAAAATAAAATGCCCTTTTTAATTTAATAAAATTTGCTTAAATTTAAAAATACTTGAGTTTTGCGAGGTTTTTGAAATAAATTAAATAATTTTTGGAATTATTTAAAACTTAACAAACAACTAAATTTTTCAAAAAACAATATCTTTCCTAGCGATTTATTTTTATAATTATTTTAGTTGAGGAATAAATATGGGGTTAAAATTAGAAGACTATAAATTAATGGTAAGCGAAGTTAGAAAAATAACTGATTTTGTGCCTAAAGTTGGTGTTGTTCTCGGCACTGGACTTGGTAATTTTGTTAATAATGTTAAAGTTGTTGCAAGTATTCCATATAGTGAAATTTCAAATTTGCCACGTTCAACAAATCCTGCACATCAAGGGAAATTTATCTTTGGATATTTTGAAGATATTCCTGTTGTCTTGATGCAAGGAAGAGTTCATTACTATGAAGGTTTTTCTAGCGAAGAAGTAACAAGACACATTCGTTTAATGGGCTTTTTAGGAATTGAGCATTTAATCCTAACTAATGCTGCTGGCGGAGTTAATTTTGATTATAAACCAGGCGATTTTATGATTATTGATGATCACATAGATTGTTTTATGCCTAGTCCATTAAGAGGAGAAAATGACGATAGAATAGGCACAAGATTCCCTGATATGTCCGATCCATATTCTTCTAATTTAAATCAAAAAGTTTATGAAAAAGGTCTTGAACTTAATATTCCAGTCCATAAAGGAGTATTTATGCAATACCCTGGTCCTCAATTTGAAACTAAAGCTTTAATCAAAACTATTAGAAACATGGGTGCTGATGCTGTTGGAATGTCAACTGCTATTGAAACTATCGCCGCAAATCACCAAGGAATCAAAACTATTGGTATAACTTTTATTTCCAATCTCGCTTGTGGTATGAGCAAAAATAAAATTAGTGATGAAGAAGTAATTATTGAAGCCAAAAAGAGCGAAATTAATTTTACAAAATTATTATCAGAAGCAATTAAAATCGTTTATTTAGATAAATAATATGGATAACAAAATTCGGAAAAGTTTTAGGAATTGAAAACGAAAAGGGGTTCCGTTTTTTAGGGATACCTTTTGCTAAGCCACCACTTGGTGATTTAATGTTTTCTCGCCCTGAAAAACCTGAAAAATGGAACGGAATTTATAAAGCCGATACTCCAAAGGCAAATCCAATTCAAAGAAAAGGCACTTTTAGTGTTGGAAATAATTCTTTAGATTGTTTATATCTTAATATTTATGTGCCTAAATCAGTAAATGAAAGCACTAAAAAACTACCAGTTATGGTTTGGATATATGGAGGTAGTTTTGCAACTGGTGGAAGTGGTTTAAAAATTGAAGGTACAAATCAAATAGAATATGATTGTTCTGATTTTGCTAATGAAACAAATTGCATCTTAGTAACTTTTAATTATCGACTAAATTTATACGGATATTCCAATTTGGAATTTTTAGGTGATAAATTTGATTTTAACAACGGAATTAGAGATCAAATTTTAGCTTTAGAATTCGTTAAAGAAAATATTGAAAATTTTGGTGGCGATTCAAATAATATCACTATTTTTGGTCAATCAGCCGGAGGTGCTTCTGTTTTATTTTTAATGTGCATCAAAGAATGTGAAAATTTATTTAATAAAGCAATTGCAATGTCGCCAGTTTCTGAACATTATTTTACTAAAGAAGAGAGTGCAAAAATTGCTAAAAGATATCTAAAATATTTAGGAATTTCGAAAAATAATTATAAAGATTTATATAATTTAAAACCTGAAGTGATTGTTGAAGCAAATAAGCAAATTGGAAATTATTTATATCGAAAAGGAGAATTACGCTGTCCTTTTTCACCAACTATTGATGGTGAACTTTTAACTGATGAACCAATGAAATTAATTCAAAATTCAACTAAACCATTATTAATCGGAAACGTAATCAATGAAGGCAACCTATTTTTATTAGATATACCAGATTTTGTTTTACCATTTATGGTTAAAATCTTTAAATTAAAACCTAAAAAAGGTAAAGAAAGTTATCGATATAGAGCAAGCATTGCTTTAACGCATCATATTTATCTTGATCCATTATTAAATATTCTTTCTACTTATAAAGGAAGAGCGTATCGCTATCAATATCGCTATGTTTCACCAACTTGTGAAGATTTAGGGGTCGAAACTTTCCATGCTTGTGATGTGCCAGTTTTGTTCGATTATAATACTCACTTTGAATCAGTCGACGATAAAGAAACTAAAAGAGTAGGAAGAGAAACGAGAAAATTATTCTCTGATTTTGCTAAAGACAAATTTAGCGAATATTCTGAATATAAAAATAACGAAAAGAATCTTATTATAATTAAATGATGGATAATTTAACTTGGGAATTTTTTAATTGCTTAACCGAATATTCTCGACATATTCGAGAAGAAGTTTTTGTTAAAGAACAACATTTTAAAGAAGAGTTTGACTTAATTGATAATGAAGCGACTCATATAGTTTTGTTTTTAAACAATGTGCCGATTGGAACTGGCAGATTCTTTATAGAAAATGATGAACATCGCGTTGGAAGAGTTGCTATTTTAAAAAACTACCGAAATAAAGGATATGGTTCAATCATTTTAAAAGAATTAGAAAATAAAATTAGAACTTTAGGTGGAAACAAAATTGTTCTTTCTTCTCAAAAACAAGCGATTGGTTTTTACAAGAAACTTGACTATATAGAAACTGGTGATTTCTATCTTGAAGAACATTGTCCGCATATCAAAATGATTAAGGTTTTAAACTAAAAACCTTGCAAAACTTAACTATTTTCATAGAAAAGGAGAATAAACATATGGAAAAATTTAGTGAAATCAAAAAGAATTTTGGCTTTGGAGTAATGAGACTTCCTCTTTCGGAAGATAAAAAAATCAATCTTGACGAATTCAAGAAAATGGTTGATTACTTTATTGAAAATGGATTTAACTATTTTGATACTGCACATGGCTATTTAAGTGAACAAAGCGAGCTCGCTATAAAAGAGTGCCTTACCAAAAGATATAAAAGAAGTGATTATGTTTTAACTAATAAACTTTCACCAAATTATTTTTCTAAAGAAGAAGATATTTTGCCACTTTTTGAAAAGCAACTCGAATGTTGTGGAGTTGATTATTTCGATTTTTATTTAATGCACGCTCAACAAAGAAATAATTATGATCAATATAATAAATGTCACGCTTATGAAATCGCTAAAAAGTTAAAAGAAAAAGGTAAAATCCATCATATAGGTATTTCGTTTCATGATTCAGCTGAATTTTTAGAGAAAATATTGATTGAACATCCTGAAATCGAAGTAGTTCAACTTCAATTTAATTATCTTGATTATGAAGATGAAAACGTTCAATCAAGAAAATGTTATGAAGTTGCTAAAAAATACAATAAACCAGTTATTGTAATGGAGCCAGTTAAAGGCGGGAAGCTTGTTAATCTTCCTAAAAAAGCTGATGAAATTTTAAAAAGTTTAAATAATGGAAGTAACGCATCTTATGCAATTAGATTTGCTGCATCTTTTGAAAATGTATTTATGGTTTTAAGTGGGATGAGTGATATGGAGCAACTTAAAGATAATGTCTCATTTATGAAAGATTTTAAAGCACTTAATGATAAAGAAATGGAAACATTAAAAGAAGTAGTTAAAATTTTTAACGAACTACCAACTATCCCTTGCACAAATTGTAAATATTGTGTAGATGGATGCCCTAAACAAATTTTAATTCCAAATTTATTTAATGCCTACAATCAAAAGGTTATGTTTAATGATAGTGAAGCAAATTGGCGCTATAAAAATAGTATAGAAAACCATGGTAAGCCAATAGATTGCATTAAATGTGGTAAATGCGAAAAGATTTGTCCACAACATTTACCAATCAGGGAGCTACTTTTAAAAGTAAACGAAAGTTTTAAGTGATTTTGTAAAGAAAAATTTACAAACTTTCAAAAAGAAATGAATTTAAAAATGATATAATGAAAACTGTTATGAAAAAGGGCGTATTTTTTGATTTAGATGGTACATTATGGGATGCTCTTTTTGAAATCACTGAAAGTTGGAATAAAGCAATGAAAGATAATAATTTGCCTTATTCTTTTTCGCTTGAAAAAATCAAAACTTTTATGGGGCTTACTCCAGAAGAAACCGCTCCACTTGCTTTTATTGATGTAGATTTAAATACTGGATTAAAATATTTTTCATTAGCTTTAAACGAAGAAATAAAATATATGAAAAATCATCCAGGTAAACTTTATGAAAATGAAATTGAAGTGTTAAAAGAGCTATCTAATAAATATCCTTTATTTATTGTTTCAAATTCAGATAAAGGTTATATCGAAAATTATTTAAATTACTATTCATTAAATAATTTATTTAAAGATCATGTTTGTGCAGGAAATACTTCTTTACCAAAATATAAAAACATAATTCTTTTAAAAGAAAAGCATAAATTAGATGAAGTTATTTATGTTGGCGATACTAAAAAAGATATGGATGAAAGTTTAAAAGCAGGGGTCAAATTCGTTCATGCTTCATACGGATTTGGTGAAATTAAAGAAAAAGTTTTATCCATTAAAAATTTAAAAGAACTACCTCAAATTATTGAAAAAGCTTTTAGAAATTAAACATTTTTTGTAAATTTAAGGAGAAGAAATATGGAAAATGCAACGAACAATGTGGGCAAAGTAAAGTTAAAACTTAATTACAAAAGAACAATTATAATTGGCTTTGCCTTTTTTGGTATTTTGTTACTCTGGCAGGTTTTTGACTCTCGGTGTCCTACATTTTTGACCGAGCTTTTTACTAAAGCATTTGGCGAAGGAACGCCAGTAGAAGAAGTTCAATATCTAGTCGGAATTATCATGGCATTAGATAATTTAGCCGCTTTAATATTGTTACCAATTTTTGGTCATTTATCAGATAAAACAAAATCACCTATTGGTAAGAGGATGCCATATATTTTAGTTGGAACTTTTATAAGCGCAATTGCTTTTCCTTTTATTCCTGTATTTTTTCACTATAACAATATTGTTGGAGTCATCGCAATGATGGCAATCGTTATCATCTTCATGATGATGTATCGCAATCCTGCTGTAGCATTAATGCCAGATTTAACACCAAAACCATTAAGAAGTAAAGCTAATGGAATCATTAACATCATGGGTTATATTGGTGGGGCATTCGCAACAGTAGTAGGAATCGTTTTTGTTTTAAGTGATTATTTAGGTAGAAACGGTGTAACCTGGGCTACCGGCAATATCTGGGCTATTGAAATTCCATTTTTAATGGCTTCCGTATTAATGGTCATTTCAGCTCTAGTTCTTTTCTTTAATGTTAATGAAAATAAAATAAGGAAAGAAGTTGAACCAGAAATGAAACTTGGTGAGGAAATGTCTGAGTTAAAGGAGAAGGTGAAGGATGATGCCCCTTTAACAAGAGGAAACAAAATCATGCTTATTTTGATTTTAACTGCAGAATTCTTCTGGTTCATGTCGGATAATGGTATATCAACATTTATGACAAATTACACTATTTATTATTTTGGTGCTTCATCAAGTTCATCAATGATTAATACTATTGTGGGTGGAGTTGGATCAGTTATTGGTTTTGCAGTAGGTGGTATCATTGCTGGAAAAATTGGCAGAAAATATACACTTATCGGTGGGTTAGGTTTAACTTTAATTTCTTATATAATTTGGGGAATTTTAAGTGTAACGATGCTTGAATTCCAAGAAGGTGCTGGTTCATTTCCTATTTTCCTTTACTTTATTTGGTTCATTAAAGGTTTTGGAATGTCACTAGTCCACGTTAACTCATATCCTATGGTTGTCGAGTTATGTAACTCCGAAAAGATTGGTAGATATACTGGATATTACTACGCTTCTAGTATGGCCGCTCAAACGATTACTCCTATCGCATTAGGTTCGATTTTATTAATTCCTAATTTTGATTTTGGAATATTGCCATTCTACGCTTTAATTTGCTTAGCTGTATCGTTTGTTATTTTCTTCTTCGTTAAGAACGTAAAGACTGTCAAAACAAGTTTTAAAAAAGGTTTAGAATCCTTAGATAACGATGACTAATATGAGAAAAGATAAAGTTTTAAAAAGAATAAATAAGAAATTTTTAAATGGTGTAGCCCATAGAGGTTTACATAATTCCTTATATCCAGAAAACAGCGTTTCTGCTTTTAAGAATGCAATTGATAAAGATTTTGCATTCGAACTAGATGTACACTTAACAAAAGATAATGAAGTATTAGTTAGTCACGATTCTAATTTAAAGAGAATGTGTAATAAGGATGGTGTAATTGAGGAGTTAACTTTAAAAGAGATTAAAGCTAATTATAAATTACCTAATGGTGAAACATTACCTACCCTTAAAGAAGTCTTAACTATATGTGATGAGAAAGTTCCGATAGTAATAGAACTAAAACCTTATGCTAAGACCAAGAATTATAAAGTTTTATCTAATAAGGTTTTAGAACTATTAAGTAAAGTTAGAAATAAAGGGAACTTTATCATCATCTCCTTTTACCCTCAATGTCTGCTTCCTTTTAAAAAGCATGAATTTGTGAGGTGCTTATTAGTTGATTCTAAAAATAGATGGACCTACATGTTTAGGTATTTCTTTGAAGGACTTGATTTAGAATACACTCTCCTTAAAGAAAGAAAATATCAGAAAGCCTTCAAGAGATATTTAATGATGGCTTGGACCATTGAAAGTGTTGAAGAGTTAAAATCTATTAAAGATTACATTGATTTACCTACATTCCAATATATCCATATAAAGGAATTGATGGAGTTTAAGTAAAACTTAAATTGTAAGGCATCCGTTTCCGTCCAACTAACAAATTAATCTAATTTTAGTGCTCTTTACGAGCTTCTCGAATCATAGAGCCCACCTCAATGGGTGGATAACGTTCTCAAGCGAGCTTATATTCGGCTGCCGGCCAACCTACATTTATAATTTTTAATTAAAAATTATACATTTGATAAACTAATTTTTGCCTTATTAGATTGATTTATTAATTTTGTATAATCAGTAGCTTTATTTGGAAGTTCTACGAAATTATATTGAATCTTGTTAATTTTTAAATCTTTCTCTAACTTTTTAAATTCTTCATCGTTTAATTTAGAAGATCCATATCCAATCGTTTTCTTCATATATTTAAATAAATTCGATGCTGCATTTAAATCACGATCTATTTTTAAACCACAGTTTGTGCATTCATATATTCTGTCGCTTAATTTTATATTATCTTTTTTGTGATCACATTTTACACATAATTTAGTGCTTGGGTAATCCATTGGTGCTTCAACAATTCTTCGGCCGTTTATTAAATTAATTTTCTTTTTAAGTTTGTCTAGGGTTTCCGCAAAGCAGATATCATAGTTTTTTCTAGCGAAGAATTTCTTCTTCGTTAATTCTTTTACATCTAATGTTTCTATACATATTGCTGCAAAGTTTCTTATTAATACAGAAACTACTTTATTTAAATAATCTTCCTTCTTGTTGAAAATTTTTCGTCGAAATTTCCTAAGTTTTGCAGTCATTTTGAGAAAATTGTTAGATTTTTTTGTTATGTCTCCCTTACTTCGCGGGTGTCGTTTTCTTGCTAATTTAATATTTATCTTCTTAAGTTTTATCAAAGATTTTTTGAAGTGTAATGGGTTATCAATAGCTAGACCGCAAGAGATTGTAATTGCAGTCTTTAAACCTAAGTCAATACCAATAGCTTTATCTGTGTTTAAGAATTTATAAGAGTGCGACTTAAGAAAATCCTCTTGTGTCATTGCATAAAGTAAGCTGACATAATATTTTTCACAATCTTTTTTAAAGTAAGCAGCGATTATGTGTCCGCTAGGGAAGCGTAAAGCATTGAAGATTTTAATTGGAGTTTTAAGTCCATTAAAATATATGAACGATCGTTGTTTATGTATTCTTGTTGTGATTTTAATTTCATCACCTTTTAAATAAAACTTGTTGTAGTTATTTTTGTCTTTTAGTTTAAATAAACGAAGATTTTCAGGTTTAGGATCTTTTCTAAATGAATAAATTTTAATCGCTAAATTATTAAAAGTCTTATTAATTGATGAAAAAGGAATATCATCAAATTGATGAAAGTTTCTTTTGTTTTTTAAGAAATCTCTTTTTAAATATTCAGCTGATAATATAAGACCTTCTTTTTCTAATCTTTCTTTAAAATTAGTTAAAGAAAAATTGATAACTGATCTTATCTCGCTAAACTTTTTATCTAAAAGTTTACTTTGAGTTTTGTTAACAGCAAGAGCTACGACTTGAGCGACATAAATTAAATTAGACATAATTAATATTCCTTTCTCTTAATAAATAAGTAGCAATAGAAGGCATAGGAATGAGTGCGAAGCACATAAAGCACTATGCCTTCCATGAATGGGCAGCAATTCTTTGCTACCTATATGAAGAAATCTATTCAAGAAAGAAGGATAAACATAATAGATTTCTTCATATAACAAAACGATAGATATAAGTAAGGCACTAGCTAGTGAAAGAAAAGAAAATTTTAGCGGAAGGTCTAACTAGCACCCTAACTTAATAAGACTTAACGAAACTTGATAAATATCTATTCAAGTTTCGTTATATGAAGACACTCAAGATAACAGTTACTTAGCGAAAGGGGGTAAATGGAATTGAGTGTCCTCATATAATACGACGGAGATGAAACTCAATTTTGTCAAAAAAATTTTCACAAAATTTAAATTTCTTTATTTCTGGCACCTAGTGAAGAAGAATTTTAAGAAGTTTCCTTAAAAATAGATCCTTCACTTAATACGAAGGCGATGAAACTCAATTTTGTTAAAAAAATTTTTACAAAATTTAAATTTCTTTATTTCTGGCACCTAGTGAAGAAGAATTTTAAGAAGTTTTCTTAAAAATTGGTTCTTCACTTAATACGAAGGCGATGAAACTCAATTTTGTTAAAAAAATTTTTACAAAATTTAAATTTCTTGTTTCTGGCACCTTGCATTAATGGATTTTAAGGAATTTCTTTAAAAATAGTTCCTTCACTTAATACAACGGAGATGAAACTCAATTTTGTTAAAAAAATTTTTACAAAATGTAAATTTCTTCAAAGGCACTTAATTTTTAAAAAGCTTTGAGAGAGGGGGGAGAAAAAAATTTAAGTGCCTTCATATATTACGAAGGCGATGAAAACGAAAAATGTTAAAAAAATTTTTAAGAAAATTAAAAATATTTTTCTTAAATTTAAAAAATACGATATTTATCGATATTTTTTGACAAAAATTTTTTTAAAAAAATTTGAACTTTTTTACTAAAATTTTAATAAAAGTTTAAAAAAGCTCCTTTTTGAGAAAGGAGCGGAAGGAGTTTTGGCTTACTTCATTCTTTAAATGATTCTTTTGGATTAGCAACAAATTCTAAACCTTGAAAATTAAATTTTTTAGTTTTACCTGCAATAGAAGTAGATAAAGTAATTGTATCAATCGCGTTAAAACCTAATTTATGATAAAGCTTTAAAGCACTAATGTTATTTGGCGCAACTTCTATTTGAACACGAGGATTACCGCGTGATAAAACAATCTCTTTAAGTCTTTTTAAAGCAAAACTTGCTAAACCTTTTCTTCTAAAATCACTTTTTATATAGAGATATTCAATATTATTAGTATATCCATATTTTTCATTAGCAAAGATAAATCCAGCAATTTCATTTTCAAAAGTAATTAAATATCCATAACATTTTGGAGAAAGCATACGTCTAATATCTTCTAAAACATCATCATCACTTACATCAACAAGTTGCGTTCTCCAAAAATCTTTGAGCATTATTGAAAGCTCACTTAAATCATGTAACGATATTTTTCTAATCTCTTTTTTGTTTTGCATGTTTAAAATCTAGCATAAATAAGGCATAATTGCAAATTTAAGGGATTTTGACCGGCACTTTTTCAGCGACAAGATCGGTTTAAAGAAAAAGTTTTTTTCACAATAAAAAAATGTTAAAGATTAAAAAAATCACACTTTTATGTTATTTTAAATTTGTGGATGAAACATTCTTAATTGACAAAATTAAAAAAGAAAATGAATTACTTAAGGCCGAAAACGAAAAGCTTAAGAGACTTTTAAAATTACATAATATTAGCTTTGAAGAAGAATTATTGGAAGATTTAAAATTTTCAAAAAGCGAAAAAATAAGTCTTTATCGCTCATTATTTATTGGTCGAGAAGATGTTTTTGCCGAACAATATGTAACAAAACTTGGCAAAAAAGGATTTTCTCCCGTTTGTAAAAATAAATTTCAATACGGATGTCAAATTGCGACTCTTGGTTGTAAAAATTGCAAAAATAAAGAATATCTAACTTATTCAGATGATGTTATTGAGCAGCACATAAGAGGCGAAAAATCTTATGGAATTTATGCATTAAATCAAGAAGACAAATGTAAATTTGTGGTTGCTGATTTTGATAAAGATGATTTTAAAAGAAGTGCTCTTGAATTTAAAAAAGTTGCAAGTTTTTATGATATTGATGTTGCGCTTGAAATTTCTCAGTCAGGAAACGGGGCTCACGCCTGGATATTTTTTGATGAATTTGTTCAAGCAAAAAGTGCAAGAAAAATAGCTAACTTTATTTTAGAAAAATGTTTTGAAAACGGTGAAAATTCTGATTTAGATAGTTTTGATCGAATCATTCCTAATCAAGAAAAAAATGGTGTTACTGGTTTTAGCTCACTTATTGCTTTGCCATTAAGCGGAAGATGTCAAAAAACTAAAACCACCTTATTTGTTAATCAATATTTTGAACCTTATGAAAATCAGTTTGCGTATTTATCAAAGGTGAAGAAATTAAGCTTTTTTGATGTTCAAAGAATTTTAGGAATAATTATTGAAGAATATAAAGATAATGACTTAATTGGGTTTCAAAATATAAGAATTGATAAAAGTGATTTCAAAGATAATTTTTCTATTTTGTTAAATAATACTATCGAAATAAATAAATCAAAAATATCCAAGAAATGTGAGGGATTTTTTAGAAAACTCGGCGTTATTTATAACAAATCTTACTTTGAAAATATGGTAAAAGGCTTTCCAACCTATGGTGAAAAATCACGTTTTAAACTGTATGAAGAAAATGATTTTTTGATTAAATTACCTCGTGGCGTTTTGTCAAACTTAAAAGAAATATTAGATGCAAAAGGAATAAAATATTCTTTTATTGATAAGCGAGAAAGTGGCACAAAAATTGATGTTAATTTTAATGGTGCGTTACGTTACGAACAAGAAATTGCTCTTAAAGCTTTAAAAGATAGTGAAAATGGGATTCTTGTTGCCCCAACTGCATTTGGTAAAACAATTGTTGCGATTGCCTTAATTTGCGAATTAAAAATAAATACATTAATCTTAACCGATAAAATTCAATTAATTGGTCAACGGAAAGACAAAATTACTGAATTCACAAATTTAGATAAAAAAGAAATTGGCGAATATCACTCTACCAAAAAGAAGTTAACTGGAGTTATTGATATTTCATCTTTGAAATCTTTAAGTAGCGAAAATGTTGATGAATCAATTTTTACAAGGTATGGACTTATAATTGTTGATGAAGTTCATCATATTGGTGCAGAAAGTTATTTTCAAACGATAAAGAAATTTAACGCTAAATATATGTTTGGTTTAACTGCAACGCTCAAAAGAAGTGATGGAAATGAAAAAATTGTGACAAAAGCGATTGGAGACGTAATTTTTGAAGCAAAAGAAAACGGCACCGATTTTGAAAGAATATTACACCCTATATTTACTGATTTTAATTACGATTTGAATTTATTAAAAACGAGATCGAATCGAGTTGACTACAATGAACTCGTCAAATTTTTATATAAAGACAATGAAAGAAATGAACTTATAGTTTCTTATATAAATAACGATATTGGGATAAGAAATATTTTGATTTTAACTGAAAGAATTGAACATGCTGAGATTTTAAAAGATATGTTATCAAGATTAAATCCAGATAAAGAAATTAAAATGATAAATGGTTCAATGACGAGTCCTGAAAAACGCGAATTTAAATCTTATCTTGATTCTCTTAATGATGATAAGGTAACGATAATTTCGACTGGTAAATTTATTGGTGAAGGATTTGATTTAGATCGACTAGATGAACTATTTATTGCTCTTCCAATAAAATGGGAAGGAAGCTTACAACAATATGTCGGACGTTTACATCGAAAAAGAAATGGAAAAGAAAAAGTTGATGTCTATGATTTTGTTGATGTTAAAATTCCTATTTTTGAAAACATGTTCAACGCAAGACTTAATAAATATCATAAGTTGAAATATGTCGCTAAGGTTAACAAAGAAGAAAATATAATTTTTGGCATAGATAACTACTTTAAACGAGTGTTAGAAGATATTAAAAACGCTAAAAATTCGATTCGTATCTTTGCAAATTATTATTTTGATAAAACTTTAGAAATTATCTTAAATAATTCTAGTGTTGAAACTCTTGTATATATAAATAAGGATATAAGTTTTAAAGTTAATGAAAACGTTAAAATAATCAGCAAAAAAGTTTTGTTAAACGCAATTGTGATAGATGATGAAATAATCCGGCACGGCTCTTTAAATCCATTTATATTTAATAAAAAAGAAGATGAAAATGCGATTTTAAGAATCGTTGATAAAAAATACTCAAAGATCCTTGTTAATGAGCTTGGCGAAGATGAAGTGCTTAAAAATTTCTTGTTCTAAAAAATATAAAAATTACTACTAATCAAACTCTTTTTTCATTATAATTACTAGCGAAAGAAAACTTAATTATGAATAGAGAAGCTATATTACATCGCATTGATTCAGAGTATGCCTATCCGCTTGATAAAAATACTCTTGTTCTTCGCCTTCGCGTATCAAAAAATGACAAATTTAAAAGTGTAACATGTTTATTTAACCCTGCTATGAGATTTATCAAAACTCAAGAAGTAGTAGAGATGAAACTTAAATATGTTGATTTTAATTTTGCTTATTATGAGGCACGTATTTTTAGCGCGTTTCCTTCATTTTCTTATATTTTTAAATTAGTAGATATAAATGATGATTTGCTCTATGTAAGTGATGAAGGTTTATCAACTCATTATGATTTTAAACTCTCACAAGTTAGTGCTTTTCGTTATGCTTTTATAAATGATGATGACATCATTAAAGTTAATAAAAAAATAGAAGGTAGGATCTTTTATCAAATCTTTGTTGATAGTTTTAATAAAGGAAGCAATGAAAATAAGGAATATGTCACAAGAGATTGGGGCTCAACTGATTTATTAGCTTTCGATCACGTTAATAAAGCTTATCACCCAATCTTTCTTGGAGGAGACTTAAAAGGTATTATTGATAAACTTGATTATCTTTCTTCTTTAAATATAGGCGCTATATATATCACTCCAATTTTTAAAGCGATGACAAATCATAAATATGATACAGTTGATTATTACAAGATTGATGAAATGTTTGGTAATCTTGAAACTCTTAAAGAACTCGTATCTAAGGCGCACGAAAAAAATATTTTGATTTTTCTTGATCTTGTTTTTAATCATACCTCATTTTTTAACCCTATGTTTCAAGATGTTTGTAAGCTCGGCACAAAATCAAAATATTTTGATTTTTATATGGTAAATGGTGAAAAACCCTGCAGAAGTCCACTTAATTATATGACTTTTTCTGAAGGATGGATGATGCCTAAACTTAATGGCAACACTGAATCTGTTAAAAAATATTGCACCGATGTCGCAAAATTTTATTTAAATGAATGCGATGTTGATGGCTATCGACTTGATGTATCAAACGAACTTCCTCATTCTTTTTGGATGTATTTTAAATCCGAACTTAAAAAGATTAAAAGCGATATCTTTTTAATTGGTGAATGTTGGTACAACGCTTATTCTTTTTTAAATGCTTATGAATGGGATTCTTCAATGAATTATGCCTTGTCTTTCACCGCCAAAGAATATTTTGTTGACCATCTTCTTGATACAAAAAGATTTGTTTATAAACTTAATAACATTTTGATTCGCTATAAAGAACAAACTAATCGCATGCTTATTAATCTATTAGATTCACATGACGTCGCTCGTTTTTATAACTACTTAAAACCACATAAAGATATCTATCTTTTAGCAGAATTATTCTTAATCTCTTTTATTGGTTCACCAATGATTTATTATGGCGATGAAATCTTTATGGATGGAGGAGACGATCCGTTTAATAGAAAAGGAATGGAATGGGATTCAGCTAGTTTTAACTCTCCTGAATTTGAAACACTTAAAAAGATATATCATTTAAGGCAATTAGATGCTTTTAAATATGGCGAGATGGAACTAGAAGAAAAAGATGGAATTTTAGTAATTAAGAGAATATATTCCGACACAAAATATCTAATTTTTATTAATAACAGTAACGAAAATAAAGGTATAAATACTCAAAAATTAGAGCTAATTCTCTCAAATAATTTAGACAATTCGACATTAAAATCAAATTCTTTTGCAGTATTTTTAGAAAAATAATAAGGTTTTGCAGGGTTTTTGAAATAAGTAATAAACAATATATTGTTTAAAGTTTTGATTGAGCATAAAATATAGGCATGCAAGGAACAGGTAGACTAAATCAAAAACTTCACGGGGGGGGGCTTAAAAAGTCAACTTTTTGGAAAGTTTTTAATTTGGCTTTCATAATCTAGTGAAGTAGGGCACGTTGGTTGCCTATTTTTGCTTTGTAAAAAAAAGTTCCACAAAAATAAAGCTTTTAAAAAGCTAGGGGAGAAAAAAATGAAGAGAAATATTAAAAAAAGTTCTCGTAGAAAATGGGTAGTCGGAGGAATCGCATTCTTCGGATCTGTTGCTTTATTAACAACAGGTTTTGCTACTTGGGTTGTTGGTGTTAATGATAATAATGAAGAAGGAAGCGTTAGTGTCAACGTAGAAACAACAACAAATAATTCTGTTAGTTTCACAATGACTTATGCTTCAGATAATCCAGATAATTCAATAACTATTGATGAACCAACACCTTTAAATCAAGTTGGAGAAGACGGTAAAGGTTATGTCAAACAATCGGGCGATATTATTCAGCCAGGTGAGGGCGCTAGCAAATTCGATTTTACTATTAAATTCGCTAAGATAGATATTGCAATCGGCAATACTGCTTATGCTGAACCAACAACGAAATACGATTCGATTCAATTTGCAATTAAAAAAGGTTCAGGAAATGAAGTTTCTGAAAATAAACTTGGAACTGCTCGTACTGATGGACCATGGAATTATTTAAGTGCACCTGCAACACAAACATTTACAGAACTTAAGTTAGTTGAAAGCACAAATGCGTCATCACACATTTTTACAGGAACAGATGTAACCCTTACTTTTAGTTGGGGAGATTTCTTCGGAAACGATTCACCATGTGCTTATTACAACAAATTGAACCGTGACGGCTCTTTAAATCATTTAGAAAATGACACTGAAAAAGTCAATGCTATTTATCAAGAAATGGATGCTTTAAGCAAAGCTTTCACTTCAAAAACATTAACTTTAACAGCAACATTAGCTGTTAGCGGACAATAATTATAGAAGAGGATAAATTTATGAAACCTTTAAAAAGTAAAAAAGCAATGCTTGCTTCTATTATCTTAGCTTCTGTTGCATTAGGTGGTGTTGGCTTTTCGGCGTGGGTTATTAATGCTTCAAATCAAATACAAGATTTAAATAATGTTAAAGTTGATGTTGGAAATTTCAATGATAATAGATTTACACTTTCTGTACCAACATTAAGCGATGGAAAGGTTGTTTTTGATTGGGATGGAACATCTGGCGAATTAGTTGGCGGAAGTGGCGAAAATACCGAAGATTTGGAATTTACATTTTCTACAACTTTAACTGGTTCTGTTGGACAATTAGACGGAATTAATTTGCAACTCAAAACAAATGCTAGTTTATCAACTTTATTAGGAAGTGAAGGGACAAAAGCAACAATTCAATCACCATTAGAACCAGGCGCTGAAGCAACTGAAATTATTCCTGGAGAAGCTTTTACAAATCCTACTGGTCAAGCAGTTCAATCAGATGCTAAGTTTGCTAATGCAAGTGGCGCTACTAAGGGTGGTTCAAAATGGAGTTATACTGTAAAATCTGCTGGAAATAGTAGTTATACAATTTCGGTTACTGTTAATTTTGCATGGGGAGAACTTTTTAAATATGCCAACCCTACTAAAATAACAGGAAGTGTTACTGATGAACAAATTACAGGTTTAAAAGCATTAGCTGCTTTACATCAAAATGGTATAAATCTTGAATTTGTAGTCGGAGCAATCGCAAAAGCAGCATAACAATCAAAATAGATTTATATTTCAAGTTTAAGAGGCAAATTGCCTCTTAAACTTTATATTTATGAACAATTTAGAGATTATTTCACTTGTTGTAACGATAGTTTGTCTTGTTTCATTTTCGGCAGTATTTACTGTTTTATTTAGACATTACTACAATTCAAATATTGATTCGATAAACAAGGGAAATGATGATCTAGATTTATTAAATAACGCTTTAGAAATTGAAAAGGCTAAAACAGATAAAAAAAAGAAAGCATTAAAAATTGTTTCTAAATCTGTTTCATATCTTATATTTGCGATTATCTTAGTTTTCTTTGGTTTTTCACTCTACTCAAGATTTAGTGGTAACACAATGCCATTTGGAAATACATCTCTTGTAGTAATCGCAAGTGGTTCGATGAGTGAGAAAAATGAAGATAATACTTACTTAGCTAATTTAAATAATCAATTTAATACTTATGACATTATTGGAATTAGTAAATATGATAATCAAAGTGATGTAAATTTATATGATGTTGTTGCTTTTAAAAATGAAGATGGTACAACGATTATTCATAGAATTATTGAAGTAGAAGAAGTAAATGGTGAAACTGTTTATATCACTCGTGGCGACTCAAATAATGTAAGTGATAATGGTTCTCAATATGAAGATTACTTACATTATGAAAATATAATTGGCTATTATAACGGAACACGTATTCAAACTCTT
The DNA here is from genome assembly GCA_949299165.1 of uncultured bacterium. Lineage (GTDB taxonomy): Bacteria > Bacillota_I > Bacilli_A > RFN20 > CAG-826 > Onthovivens. Next base: position 38,609 of record CASFZJ010000015.1, read on the forward strand.
GGAATATTTGTTATCTTCCTTCAATCAAATGCAGGAATCATTACAATTATTGCAATCGGTTATTGTCTATTTATGTTTGATTACTATAACAACAAATTTGAGAACGCTGTTAATGATAGAACAAGTAAAATTATCGAAGCACTTGAATTCAGTTTAAGTGATGATCCTAAAAAAGTTAAACTTCTAAACACTGAAACTCTTATCTATAACGATAAGAAAGTTAACTTCTTAAATGGTGAATATTTATATGAAGTTTCGCCTCTTACTGAAGAAGATAAAATCGAATTTGAAAAATGTGAAAATTTCATTAATTCTCAAAAAATAGTTGAGAATTGCAAGGATTTAGATAAAAAAGAAAATTATTTTCAAAAAACTTTTTCAAAATTTAAGAAGAAATTTTTTGAAAATAATAAAGAAAAATAAATTTAAGGGAGGACGTTTTCATGAAAAGGAAAATACTCAAAACACACTTTACAAGAAAGAATTTAATCACAATTGGATTAATCTTTTTTTATCTTGTGTGTTGTTTAATTTCAGCAGCTGCCACTCAAGTTGATGGCATAATGAAAGAAGGAAATCCAATTGCAGCAATTGGGGCAACATTTGGTTTTCCATTAAGTTATGTTGTCGGCTATCAAGCTTGGGTATTAGAAATTTTGGTACTTTTCTATATTTTATTCTTTGCTTCAGCTTTTATGTATGAAGTGCGACTTGCAATTTATTACGATAACAAAGTTTGGACTAAAAAGTGGTCTTTAATTTATGTAGGCACATTTATTTTATCTTTAGCACTTTGCTTTGGAATCGCTCTTGTTGCTCAATATCCATATAATGCTGAATTTATTGGAAATTCATTCCTTTTCATGGTTGAATCTCTTGTTGTTGGACTTGTTATATTCTTACTTATTGGTTCAATCATCACTGCAATTCTTACTTTATACATTAATTTCAAAAATATTGATAAACCATTTAGATTCTTCTCTTCAAAAGCAGAAGAAGTTATGCAAGAAGTTAGAGATTTAGAAGATGAAGAAAGAGATGCGGAGCAAGCTAATCTTGCTTCAAGTTTTGGTGATACTAATTATAATGCACAACAAAATGCAGCTGGTGTTGGTCCAGCAATGGGTGGAGGAATTGCAGCTCCAAGTGAAGACAAAAAAGAAGAATTATCTGATAAAGAAAAAGTCTTCCCAGGTTTATGCACTATTGACTATTTAATGGACAACAGAAAACCAGATGAATTTGATGATAACGACGTAAATCTTAAAGATTTATGCGATAATTTCAGAAAATATTTAGCTAAAGAAGAGGGTTTATTCTTTGATATTGAAACAATTAGATCTTTTGTTGCTGGTTTATCCGCATCAAGACTTATCATTCTTGAAGGTCTTAGTGGTACTGGTAAATCTTCCCTTGCAAGATATTTTAGCGAATACATAAGCGAAAAATCTTTCTTTGAACCTGTTCAAGCCACATGGCGTGATAGAACTTCAATTCTTGGTTATTTCAATGATTTCTCAAAAACATATAACGAAACTGAATTCTTAAAGAGATTATATGAAGCAAGTTTTGAATCAAATCACGTTAACATCATGGTTTTAGATGAACTTAATATTTCTCGTATCGAATATTATTTTGCAGATTTCTTATCTATTCTTGAATATCCAGTCGATGAATGGAAATTAAGAATTATGCAACTCCCATATGACTTTGAAGCTCCAATGCATCTTGAAAACGGAATTTTAGAAATTTCTCCAACTACTTGGTTCATTGGAACTGCTAATAAGGATGATTCAACTTATACAATTACTGATAAGGTCTACGATAGAGCTATCACCATCTCATTTGATGATAGAAATGAACCATTTGAAGTTGATCACAATGTTCCAAAAATTACATTATCTTACAATAAATTAATGAGTTTATTTGAAGATGCTCAAAATGACAAAGATTGTAAGATGAAGAGAGAAGATTTTGAAAAATTCAAAGTCTTAACTGATTTTACCTATAATACATTTGATTTAACATTTGGTAACCGTATTATGCACCAAATCGAACTTCTTGTCCCAGTTTACATTAAATGTGGCGGCAAGAAAGAAGAAGCACTCGATTTCATGTTTGCTAGAAAAGTTGTTGCAAAACTTGAAGGTAGATTTGAAGATTACATCAAACAAGGCCTCCTTGATTTACAAAAATTAATCCATCAAACATATGGCACAAATTCATTTAAATTAACTGAGCATGTCATTTCTAGATTATTAAGAAAGTTATAGTTTTATGAACAAAATAGCGAACTATTTTGATAAATTTAATCAACAAGTTAAAAGAACTATCCACAAAGATAGCTCTTTTGGTTCGCTTTATAATGCTTTAAAACTTAACAAGATTAAACTTAACGAAAAATATGACTTTGATGAAGTTAAAACTAAACTTGAAGAATTTGGTCGCGTTTTAGATGAAGTTATTTCAATTATTTATTCACCTCACATTGAAGTTTCAACAAGTGATATTGTTTTAAGAAGTGAACTTTCTGGTAATTTATCACGTGATTCTTTCTTTGATACAACTCGTGACACTAAACTTTGGAAAAGAAAAGGTAAAGAATTTTCTCCTGAATATGTTCACACAAAAGAACACATTGATACTATCGTTAATTATGAAAATAGATTTGTCGCAATGCTTGTTTCAGAAATTAATGATGAATTTGAAATTTTAAGAAATTCAATTGAATTCGTAAACGACTCGATTGAAGAAAAGTTTGAAACTAAAACAATTACTTATGGCGAACATTCTATCTTTAACGAATTTGAAGAATTTTCTTTCCCATATGAAGGTGTTTTTGTAAAACCTTCTTCAAAAGTAACTGCGATTAATGAATTGATTAACAAAATTAATCGTAGATTAAAAAACATCAAAGGCACAGATTTTTATATTTTAAATAGTGAAAAAAGAATTACTGAAGCAATCATTCCAACAAACGTTATCATGCACGATCAAAAATATAATTATTGTTATAAATATTATCGCAACAATTATTTGTATGTTCATGAAGATGAGTTCTCTTATGAAACAAGTTTTTATAACTATTTGATTGTTTCTTTATTTTCTTATCTTGCACATTCTCGATTTGGTTACTCTAAGAAAAACATGTTAAGCAAAATTTATTTTGATGAAAACGACAGACTTCGTTTTTCACCAATTAAATTTAATAAAGGTGTTTTCTCTTATTTTGTAATGGAAGATGATAGCGCAAGTGGAGTTATCATCAAGACTCAATATCTTGAAAATCTAGTAACTAAAAACAAAAAAGCCTATAAAGATTACGCAACTTATTATCTTTTACCAGTTTTCAATTTAAATGAAGATAGTTATAAAGAGCTTGATCAAAAAATCTTAAATTTGTCTAAAGATTATGAAAATGTAATATCAATTACTAGCGCAAATATAATTCATGATTATAACTACGTGTTGACTTTATCTATCTTTAAAGAAAATCATGATATCTTATTTAAAAATTTATTTGCTTCATTCAATATGCTTTTTATTGTTGATACAGATGAATACAAATATAAATGTCCAATTTGTGGATCCAAAAATGTTTATCAAAGCGAGAGTGAATACGGTTGTGAATTTTGTAACGCCAAGTTTTCTTTTGTTAAACACGAAAACGATGACGCACTTTGGATTAAATCTTTCAGGAGGAAATATTAATGCAAAATGATGAATTTTTAGCGATGAGTAAACCAAAAATTGAAAAAGCTCCTGAAATTACTAATGTTCTTGTCATTAAAGATTTATATAAATCATATGGTAAAGGCAAAAACAAAAAAGAAGTTTTAAAAGGACTTAACCTTGAAGTTAAAAAAGGTGAAGTTTTTGGTTTTATTGGTAAAAACGGAATTGGTAAATCCACAACGATTGATTGTATCGTTGGTTTAAAAGAACAAGATAGTGGTGATATTTTAATCAATGGAATGAACACTCTTGAAGAACCACTTGAAGTTAAATATGAAATTGGCTACGTTCCTAGTGAACCTATAAGTTATGAAGTTATGAGTGGCAACGAATATCTTCAATTTATTGCTAGTGCATATGGTATGTCACAAGCAAGTTTTGAAAATAACTACAATTATTTGCGCGCTAAATTTACCATGACTGAAGCGGATATGAATAGAAAAATCAAAGAATACTCTCATGGTATGAAACAAAAAATTTGTTTGATGGCATCTCTTATTCACAACCCAAAAGTTTGGATTCTTGATGAACCAACTGTTGGTCTTGATATTATGGTTTATGAAACTTTAGTTAAGATGATTAGAGAATTTGCAGATAATGGCCGAACTGTTTTTGTCACGTCTCACAATATCGAAATGGTTTCTAAACTTTGCGATAGAGTAGCAATCATCAATAGTGGTAAAGTTGATAAACTTTATGATTTAAATCTTGATCCTATTAAACGTAGAGATCTTAATAAGATATTCTTTAGAACTTATGGAGAGAATGCTTAATGATTATTGATCTAGTTAGAAAAGAAGTTATTCAAAATCGTACGAATAATGATACTTCATTGATTCGTAAGTTTTTGCTTGCTATTTTAAAACTAGTGGGCGTTGGACTTTTTGTTGCGCTTGAAGTATTTATTTATATCTCTCTCGACAACAAAGTTAACGCTAATTCTAACTATGGATCATTTGACTTTTTAGTTTTATTTTTGTTCTTAACCCTTCTAATCTCAACTATTTTTACGGCTTTAAAGGGTAGAAAGATATTTTTTAACAAAGAAGATTTAACTGTTTTGTCTCCTCTTCCAATTCAAAAAGGAGAAGTAGTATTTTCAAAAGTGTTATATCTTTATATATATGAAACAATTATTTCAATTTGCATCTCTTCACCTCTTTTAGTGACTTATTTTGTTTTACATGGTTTCTTACCTCCATTCTATGTTTTAGGTGTTGTTTATGGAGCACTTATTTCTTTATTTGGAATTGGCATTTCAATGCTTTTAACAGTTATATTTGAATTTGTTTATCATTTACTCAAAGTTTCAGATATTGCTCAATTTATTCTTGCTTCAGTAGTAGTTGTTTTACTTTGTTTTGCTTATCAAGTTGTTTTAAATCTTTTCCTTGATGCATTAAATAACAATGAAGGAACTGGAATGCTTTCTGAATCACTTATCACTTTAGTTCATCAAACATCAGTTGGTTTACTTCCAATTTATACTTTGCTTGATCCAATTTGTAATAATGGAGTGAATTTAGCAAGTGGGGTATGTATTACTTTTGGTATGATTTTACTATCACTTTTAATTTGTGCATTTGTTTCTTCTTTTTCATATAGTTACATTAACTCCCATAACTTTGAACTCAAGATTACAAAAGTTAAGAATAGAAACAATTTAGTTATCTCGCCATTTAAAGCTTTGATAAAAAAAGAGTTCTCATTACTCTTTAAAGATTCATCTTATACTTTCTCTTATACCTCGCTTTTAATTATGGCTCCATTCTTATCTTTTGTTGTCATTTCCTCACTAAACTCAATTATTTATCAAAATTTAAGATATTTTAGTGTTTATTTCCCTGACCTTGTCAATGGACTTAACATTTGTTTAATTTTATTATTCTCAAGTGTTATTAACGCCAGTGCTTCACAATCCATAACGCGTGAAAACAAAGCACTTCAAATTGTTAAATACATTCCAGTTAATCCAATTAAACAAGTTATTGCTAAAGTTTTGATGCCAATTATTTTATCAAGTGTATCTTTATTTATTACTCTCATTGTCTTAATCGCAACTCAAAATATCGATTACAAAGTTTTCTTAATCTCCTTGTTTGTTGGACTTATTCTTATTGTTGTTACAACTGTTTTAGGTCTTTATCTTGATATGTATGACAAGAGTGACACCGAACTTAAACTCAGTTTCATCAATAATTTAATTTCAATTCTTTTCCCTATTGTTATTTTATTAATTCACTTTGGAATTTCTTTAACAAGAATTGATACGATGTATATTTATATTGCAGAAGCGGTTACAGCTTCTTTGCTTCTTATACCTATTTTCATCAAACCTAAAAAGGTATGGACAAAAGTCTTTAGAAAAATGGAGGTAGAATAATGCGAAAGAAAACATTAGTTATTTTACTTATTATTCCTTTTGTTATTGCACTTTTAACTTTTGTTAGTGTAGTTGCCCTTACGAATAGTGTTGCAGTAGACATTGAAGGCATTAATATCCTTAATTTCAGAGACAATGAAGGTTTTAAAATTAATGGTGAATATAAATTAGAAGCTGAAATTACTTATTCTAATAACGGAAACTCTTTACTTAAACCAGGAGCAGATGAGCTTGTTTGGTCAATAACTAACACGAGCGAAGACTTTACAGATGATGTTGCAACTATAGAAGAAAAAGATGATGGCTTCTATCTTAAAACCGGCTCAAGTGAAGGAAGCTGTAGATTGGTTTGCGCAAATTCTATTGGATCAAAAAGTGATTATATTGAAGCTCATATTTATGATAAAGGTGTTATTTTAATTAACCCACATGCTTCAAATAGTGGCAGTCAAATTGATCCTATTAGATATTTTGGGGAAAGTGATTTTGTTTATGATGGGAGCGGAAACGTAAGAAAACAAAATGCTCAAATTCCACTTGATATTGAAGTCATAAGCGATGTTGGAACCAATGCTTATACTTTTGAAACTTCACCAAATATTAGCTTTTCTAGGGATAATTCAACAATTACAGTTAATGGAGAGGGAGAATCTTTTGTAAAATTTGAAGCTCAAGGTGCAAGTTATATTAACAACACTTACAAATTTAATGTAGTCGATAATGGCGTAAACGTTTATTCATTTGATGATTTGATGAACTGCACAAATAAATCACAAACTGGTGAAGTTGTAGTTATGCAAGTTAATCTTCAATCAAGAGATAATACGTTAAATAAAGATAGTAATGGAAATTATTTAGATAGTTACAAAAATACAAATACAAAACTATTTGGAAATTATGATTTCAGAAATCAAACTTTCAATTTTAACGATTTTATCTATTATGAAGATCCAAAAATTGAAGCAAAATACATTCACCAATTTTTAGAACAAACAGAAAATTCAAATAACTATGATTATCAAACTCAACTTAAAGTTGGTGTAAGAGTTCAAAAAGATTTCTATGGTAATGGATTTACAATTAATATGCATGAACTTGCTTATCCAGTTCATGGAAGACTTGATAATACTACAGGTATTTTCTCACCAGACAGAAATTTAGATTATTTCTTTGGTCCATTAACTTTTGTTTCAATTGGTGATTTAGAACAAATGCCTATTATTAGAGCATATCTTTGCGACAATATTGGTTTTGCTTTAGACGGAAACAACTTAACAGTGAATGATGTTAAACTTCAAAATGCAAATAATGTTGATAACATGTATAACCTTCGTTTTACTGGTACAGTATTAGAAGTTCAAGGAACAAATAACACTATTGAAAATTCCGTCATTCAAAACGGAAGAACTTGTATCAGAGCTTTCTCTAGTGATGGACTTTTAATTGATAATTGCTTACTTCAAAATGCTGGTGAATTTATCGTTAAACTTGGAAGCAACGAAGTCAATCTAGTTGACCACAATAAACAAGTAACTGTAAATTACAATGGACAAGAAATTACAAAATCATTTGATGATTTTTATAACGGTTCTGCAGAGGATTTAACGACAGCTAATGGAATTTTATCAGATTCTATTACAAAAACATTTAGTGCAGCGGGAGTAGATTCGATTGTTAAAACACTAGAAGAAATTCAAAGTGGTTTAGATAACTTAAAAGGAATTTTAGATAGTGAAGGTAATCCAATTTTTGATGCACATATCACAATTAACAATACTTACTTCTATAATAGTGGTATTTACTCAATTGCTTTTGAAAATAGTTTTAATGGTGCGTATTTATATAATGGAATGCCTTCTCAAGTTCAACAAATTTTACAAGCATTAGGTGCTGTTTCGCCATTAGAAATTGGTGGCACTGCACATCCTGTTGAATTAACTTTAACAGGTGATACAAGATTCTACGATTGGAAAAATATTGATGATATTGATGCAGGAGCACTTATTGAAGAAAACATTAGTTCATTAGCTTCATCACTTGATGTTCCTGAATTAGGAGATATCTTATCTGATTTATCAATTGATGATTATTTCCCAATGAAAACTATCTTAAAAAGATACGCAATTGATCACAATTTGACCTATAAAGTTGATAAGGATGGCGTGACAAACTATTACGTTAATAGGCCATTTGCTTGGTATGGTGGCGGCTATAATGGTTCAAAATTAATCAATAATATCGATGGAAATGATTATAGTGTCTTCAGTGAAGAAATCGAAGTTAATTTGCCAAGAGAAGTTTATTCGAAAGCACTTGGTGGATTAAATCCGGATGACATGGAAGGTACATTATTAACTGTTGTTAATTTGCTTTCTAGATGTGTTGTTATGGCAACTGGTTCTCATCCATTTAAATTCATGACTAATGGAACAATAGTCAATAATGAGAAACCTGCATTATTTGATGAAGTTCCATCTTATTTAGATTTAAGTTCAAGAAATGCGAGGAATTGAATATGAAAAGAGGATTTTTTAAGAAAAGTAAAATTTTAATAGGATCTTTAGTTCTTTTATCTAGTTTGACTTTTGCAACATCATGTTCTGCCTTTTTTGGTGGCAATGAATATGCAATTGCAAATGTAACTCAAACAACGGATGAAACAACCGGAGATACTGTTGTTACAATTGAATTCCAAGATGAAAATGTTCAACCTTTGAATTTTACAATTCCTGCTGCCGGTCTTGATGGAACTGGGATTGCAGATATAAGTGCGACAACTAATGAAGGGGTTGTAACTTTAACTATTAGTTATACTGATCCAAATAAAGAAAATACAGTAATTAGTGTTCCTGTTATTAAAGGAGACAATGGCTTAGGTATTCAAAATGTAGTAGTAGATAACGATGATGAAGGCAATATGACTCTTCAATTTGCTTATACTGATGGTTCTGCATCACCGGTTTATACAATACCAAAAGGAATTGATGGAAAAGACGGAACCGGTATTAAGGAAATAAGAACAGAAAGACTAACAACTGGAACAACTATTATTACTATTACTTTTGATGATGAAACATTACAACCTGTAACTTTTCCTGTAAATGATGGTGTTTCGATTACAGATGTTACTTACGATCCGGAAAATTCAACAGATTTAACATATAGAGTAGTTATTACTTTAAGTAATGGCGAAACAAGAGAATTAGACTTTCCAGCTCCTCGAATTGCAACATGGTTAAGCGGTACAACTGTTCCAAATAATGAAATAGGGAGAGTTGGGGATTTTTATTTAAATATGATTACTGGCGATGTTTATACTAAGTTAACTACTGATAGTTGGAGTTACTTATTTTGTATTAAAGGAACTGGTGCAAGCCAAGAAATTGTAAAACATAGCGTGGTTTTTAATCTAAGAGATGATGAAGTAGTTGAGAATTTAAAACCAGGAAGTCAAATTCTTGTAAGAGTAGATGATGGTGAAACTTTATTATTAGAAGATATTCCTGTTCCTACAAAAGATGGATGCGAATTTGTTGGATGGTTTGCTGGAGAAGATGAAAGCAACCCAAATATCGGTCAAATTACAAATTTGACTGTTATAAGTAACGATTTAAATCTATTTGCTAGATGGAGAGCTATTTAGAACCTGTTATTTTGTCTATTTCAATGTGGCCAAGAGATTTATATTCTTTTAATAAATCTAAATAAGAGCACAATTCTGCAATAGATGTTTTATTTTCAGAAACTAATGCTTTATAGTACTTAAGATTAAACGCATTATAAACGTAATTTGAAAAATATGGTTTTAAGTCTGCGTATTTAAAAATTCCATATTTGTTAACGCTTTCTAAAATTTCTTCTTGATTATATATTAATTTTTCATCGTATGAATATAGATTATAAAGCGAGTGAAGAACATTCGTAACATTAAGCAAATTATTTGCGACGCAATTAAATGATGAATAAGTAATAATTGTATATGAATTAGTTATTTTTTCTTCTCCTTTTACTTTTAATAGTTTGACTTTTTTTAATTTATTTTCGTTAAATATAGCAAATTCCTTTCCGAGATATAGCTTATAATTATTTTTATTTATTGATACATATTTTTTTTCATCAAAACAAAATAAGCCATGTTCTTGTACTATCCCGAATGAAATATCTTGAGTAAACTCTAAGAGAATATGGAAATATTTATTTAAACCATGATTTATTTTAACAGCAACAGGTTGGAAATTTAATTTCCCTGTAAAGTGATCGTAAGCAAGAACCAAATCATTCTCGTGAATGAATTTAATGTTTACTTTTCCTTTATTGGTCAATAAAGTGGTATTTTCATCAAAACATCCCAAAAGGTCCATGACATTAAATTTGCCTGATGAAGATGATTTGTTTTCTTCTGGAATTTGATTTGATTTCGTTCCAAACCATACTCCGTTATTATTTGATGTATAATTAGTCGAATTTAAAAAAACATTCTCACTTGGATTAGAAAATTCTTGATTATCGGAAATCGAACCATATGCATTCCCAGAAATATTAATGTACGAGTAATCAATGTCTCCTAAATGAAATAAATCTGTTTTCATATTTGCTGTTATAAGTTCTTGGGAGATAGCGTTAGTGGACGCAGAAGACGAGATAACAATAAGAGAGTTGCCTATATTACTTGTGATTTTGCCTGCAAAATTGGAATTTATATTTACTATGCCGTTATTTACTAATGAAGCTTGTGGTACGGCCTTTGGATAAATAGTACTATTTGTGGCATAAGTTACTTCGTCAATGTAATTTATATAAAAATATGATAAATTATTTATGTTTAATGTTGCACTAGGATTGACAGTATAAGTGGCGCCGGCAAGAAATTTAACTTTGTTATCTATACTTGTAATACCTGATAATTGGTGAATCTGAAATTTATAACTGAATGGTACGATAAAATCAGCAGTATTAACATCTAGACGACCAGCCAAAGTAAGTTGAGCTGAAGAGAATGATATGTCGCCATTCAGGTTTATTTTGGTTGTATTTAAACTACTAATAGGGGTATCACTTCGTACATCATTTGTAGTATAACCAAAGTTGCTTTCTGATGGTGTATATTTCATTGAAACTTCACCAGAATTAATCTTAAAAATTGCGTTTGTAGCACCAATTAAATTTAGATTAGTTGTTTGAACTCCAGCACCAATACCTTTTAATCCATCAGAATACATGCTTACAGTAGTGTTAAACTTAGATAGGCTATCAAAATTCATTTTGACTTGAGAATTAGGAAAATCGAAAATGTTAAAAGGCATTATTTTTTGGTAATATGCTGACAAAGCATAAGTAGCCCCTCTAAAGTCATATATACATAGAGGCAAATTCATTGACGCATTAGAGCCTATATTATTAATAAAAGGTTGTGTTATATCATCTATATCGTGTCTATTTTTTGATTTGATGTATCCATAACAAGTGATATTTCCCTTATTGGTAATCTGACTTCCGTCAGACATTAATAATTCGATATAACTTCCAGTTGTATGGCCAGTAGGTCTTTGCCTTGATCCCGATACTGATGTGCCTAAAATTCCGCCAATATAAATAGTACCATTATTAATAAGATGTGCCTTTTCATTAAGAGTTACCAAGTTCTTTCTATTTGCTTTAACTAAACTTTCATTTCCATCAGCAAAATTATCGTTTTTTATCGTATCTCTACTCTCATCTTCCCACGTAGTACCTTCATAAGGGAATATTAAAGTATCGTTTTCTGCTACAGTACATTCTCCTGTAATAGTAGGTTCGGAACCAGGAATAACATAAATAGTATTATTTGCAGGATCTTTTTCAGCAACATCTAATGCTTTTTCAATAGTAGTGTATTTAATGGTTTCTTGGTCTTTAATGTAAGCAACAGGCTTTGTATCTTTTTTATCAGAACTTGCTATACCAAAATCTTTTGATTGTGATTTCGTTTTCCATGATGAGAAACCTAAAGATGGCAGAGCAACAGCAGTAGTAATAAATGCACAAGATATAAATAACTTTGTATTTTTATTCATAATTAGTTAATCTCCGCTTGAATTCTAAAGAAAAGGCCATTGTTACCAATCTTTGAATAAATTTGATTGTTAAAATCACTTAATACACTAGAAAAATCAAAAAAGAATTTAAAAGAATAGTAAATTGTATTGATATTTTGATCAGTAAAATTAATTAAAGATAAATTAAAGTTTAAATTTGTACTCTCGATAGTGTAAGTTAATGTATTCGAAAAATCTTGTGCTTCAGTATTTAATGATTCAGAATATGTTGCTGGATTAGTTGATGAAAAATAATTAAAAATTGAGAAATTCTGGTCGGTTGTACAAATATTTCTTATCGTACATTTTAACGTTTTGGTAGAAGTCGATTCTAATCGAGTTAATAATTTTTGGAAATTTTCAATTCGAAAACTTATAACAACGTCGCCATAACTTACTATAGTTTCATCATCTATTGGACCGGTTGGACAAAATTCAAAAAAATCGACTTGATCGTTGTATTTAATGTAATCGTTTAAAACTAAAGCGTTACCGGTTTGAATGTTAGCATTAAATACTTCAGCACCAGTTAAAGTCCAACTACAAAATCCTACGCTAAGTAGTGAAAGCGATAATAAAGGTACTATAGTCAAATATAAACTTTTTGTTTTCATTTATACTTAAAAGTCTAGAAAAGTATACTTTTACGCACTTTTTAAATTTTTTACACTCGTTTTTGGTAAGATGATTGCATATTACTATAACTTCACTTTAAATTCTCATAGATAAAATAATGATAATATTTATGCTTAATAAACAAATAACTTTTTTATTTCATAAAATTAATTGAAACGAAACTTGGAGGTAATTATGGAATACGCATATATAAGAGTTTCTTCAACGACACAAAATATTGGACGTCAGTTTGAAGAATTAAAAAAACTAGGTATCGACGAAAAGAATATGTTTATTGATAAAGAATCAGGTAAAGATTTTAACAGAAAATACTATAAGAAACTTATAAAAAAGATTAAAGAAAATGATGTAATTTACATCAAATCAATCGATAGATTAGGCAGAAATTACGATGAAATAGGTAATCAATGGAAGTTAATAACTAAAATAAAGAAGGCTGATATTGTTGTTATCGATATGCCGTTACTTGATACAAGAAATAGACCAGATAATTTGATTGGCAAATTTATCTCTGATATTATTTTACAATTACTTTCGTTTATTGCCGAAAACGAAAGAAATAATATTAAAGAACGACAAGCGGAAGGCATTAAACTTGCTCATGAAAGAGGTATAAAGTTCGGCAGACCACCTTTTAAAATAACCGAAGAATTTGCTAATGATGTCATAAAATTTAATAAAAAAGAATTAGATTTACGAAGTATTTTAGCAAAACACAAGATTTCTAAAACATCTTTTTATAAATACAAATCGTTAGCTCTCTTATAAAGATTATATCTTTATAAAGCATTAAATTCGTGATAAAATAGTTTTCGTTAAGAAAAGTATACTTTTTTGGTTATGTTTAAAAAGAGATTTCACCATTTTATAACAGCATTATTGCCTCTAACGTTTATAACGCTAGGTTTTTCAACTTTTTCGATTGCGGAAAACGCATTAAATAAAAATTTTGACATTGAAACTCAAACTGGCTCTTTTAGTTCTTTTTTATTTGAAAGGAAGAGCGCAACAATTTTTGGTTTTTGCCATAATGGTTTCGTAAAAGACGGGAAATTGACGGAAACGGGACTCATTACCTATTATTTAGATTTAGATCTAAGCAAAATTAATACTGAAGATTATGTGAAAAATAATGATCTTGTATTGCAAGCTGAACTAATAGAAACTGGAATTGCAAATTTTATATCTAATGAGCGTTTAGTAAATACTAGAGTTTTGTTTTTGGGGAAAGAGCAATTAGGTTCTAATCAACTTTCGGACAATACTATCTTGTCATCTTTTGTATTAACAGGTGTTGACCAACAAAGTGTAATATCTATTGATCTGATTTATGAATTTAAACTAACAGAAACAGATAATTGTTTAAATTTGTATAATCTAATGTCGAATTATAATTCTCCGACAAGATTTGATTTGGGAGCGAATATTTTAAAATTATGAAAAGAAATTTATTTCTTAAGATAATGTTATTTTTTGTTACTTTGATATTATGTATACCAATTAGTTTTTCGGCTTTTATCGTTAATCAAGTTCAATCCGAAACTATAAAACCTACATATGAAAATACCGGATATGTTTGTTATAACAAAAACACAGGTCAAAAATATACAAAAATTAACGCTGCTCTTTCAGATGCTAAAAATGGGGATTTTGTTTATTTAGTTTCAGGAACGCCTGATAAACCATCGATAATTAATTGCAACGAAGATTTATTAATAGAAGAAGGTGTTACGTTTATTATCCCTTACTTGAATGAAGAATATATAAATAGTGATTTTTCTAAAGCTAAAGTTGATGCAATTTTAACAACAACATTAAACATTTATGGTGATATAACTATTGAGGGAAGACTTATTTTAGGAGGCGGAGTTTATCTACGTGGATTAGGAGGAAATTATTCTAAATTATCTCTGTCTGATAAAAGTCAGATTAACGTATGTGATGGTGGGCTTTTTGAATGTTATGGGGTGGTTAATGAAATAAATCCTAATAATAATGGATCCAAAACCGAAATAAGCGGCAAGAATTTAATTGGTGATAATGGTGTTTATGATAATTCAAATGATTTAGATAGACTAATCCATCTAGAATACGGCAGCCAACTCATAACGACTTTTTATAATGAAAATATGTCTAATTCAGGGACTGAATTAAAATCTCTTCTTGAAAATCTTGTATGCCCATTTAATTTATATACTTTTAATAACTTACAAACTTATGTAAAAATCGACTATGGTGCAAAACTTTTAACTAAAATTCGTTTTAGTTTTAGCGGAGTTAACGTTGATGAAAATGTCGAACTTGTTACAGCGAATGGTCTGTTTAGAATAAAAGATGTTAACTCCTACATGGGTATAGAATATTGCAATTCATCGTTAACAAGGTTATACATTTTCGGAAATTTGGATGTCGGGAAAATTATTTTGGAACTTCCGTCGTATGCAAATATAGTATTCGGAACAAATATCATTGATACTTCAAATTATTTTCTTCCTTTGCATTACAAATTTAACCTTTTTACATTCGGAAATGGTGTGGTAAATGTTCCTTATAATGTAAAACTTTTACCGGGTGCAGTTTTCAAAATAGGGAGTGGAACTAATGTGATTATCGGAGATAATGCTGGCGTTAGTGTTTTTTCTGGTGGTACTTTTGCTTGGCAATCCACAGGAGTTGATTATGGTAATATTAATAAAGATGCACTTTTAATTAATAATGGTTCCTTAATTTTAAATGCTGATACCTCAAAATTAGGTGGAAAAATATTAACTGAGTCAACGGATGAAACCGCGATTGTTGATGTCTCAAGAATCACTGATCAAAATAGTTTTACTCTTACAACAATAGAAGGTAAAAATACTAGTCAAACAGCTACTACAATTTGCAATGCAGATTTTGTGATAGATGATGCAATTCTATCTAAAAATGTAAAAGCCGGAACAATCTTGAAGTCAAATAATTGTTTGATTAATAACAAGGCTTCTTTTGTAGGCGACTTTGTTGATGTAAATACAATTTCAGTTAACGTAGTTGCAACTGATTATAAATATAAGGTTATCAGTTATAGAGTCTATGTTTCTAATGTTGAGAATCCAGCTGCTTCAGAAATGCAGTTAATTTCTACTGAATCCGAAACTACATCTAAATCATTTACCATTGGTAGTGATCAATATTTCTTAATTGACGTTGATTCCAGAGTCAAAAATATAGAAATCACGAATCCAAAAGGCGAAATTTATGTTGCAAATAAGTGGCTTAAAGCGAAAGATTTATCGATTAATATAACTCCTAACGAGGGGGTAGCAGTAGCGTTCTATACTACTTCTGTTAGAGGAGCAGGCGCAATGCTTTATGAAGTTTTTGAATCATTAGATAACGGAAATAATTTTATTTCATTAGGCAAAAAAGAAACAGGGCCAGATAATAGATTTATTTTAGTAAAAGGTGCTAAGTTTTATGCTGTGGAAAGTCATAATAATTCTGCAATGGGTTATTATATAAAGAAGGATGTATCAAAATATTTAATTTCGGAAGATGTCATTATATTACCTCAAGTTGTTGATGATAACGTTATTATTAACACTGGCCAAATTTTTGATTTCGGAAGTTCGTTTGTTTATGAGGCGACTAATTCTTATACAATTTATTATAAAGGAACTTCTAAAAATGATATTTGCTTTGATTCAGATACAATTATTCAAACATCATTTAAAGAAAGTAAAAAAGTTAAGGACTTAAAAACCGATGATAAAATTCTTACATACAATCATTACAGCGGAAAATTTGAAGAAAAAGAGATTCTTTCTTTAATCAAGCATCCTAAACAATATACAAATCATTTATTACTGAAATTTGAAAACGGAAATTGTCTTGATGTCATCGGTTCGCATGAGTTATTTATGATTGAAGATAGAAAATATATTGATATTAATTATTTAAATGTAGAAAGTTTAATTGGTAAATATTTTGGTGTTTATGAAAACGGTAAATTCGGGAAGGTAAAGCTTATTGACTATGATACTTATTCGAAATTTGATTATTCTTATTCACTTATATCTAGATATAATTTAAACACAATATCAAATAATTTTATAAGCATGACTCCAAATATTGAAGGAACTCATAATTATTTTGAATTAGATGAAAACTTTAATATTATTAAAGAAAAAATGATTAGTGATATTAACAAATATGGACTTTATTATTATGAAGATTTCGAAAATTTGGTAAGTAAAGAAATATTTGATTATTTTAATTTTAAATATTTCAAGGTTTCGATTGGTAAAGGGTTAATGACTTACGAAGAACTTTTATCCTATATATCTGATTTTAATTCTCTTGTTAATGATGGAAGTTGGGAAGGAACAAATTAGTAAATCTAAAAAAATTTTTGCTAAATATTCAAGAGATATAAAACCAAATATTTTATATAAAATTTAGATAATTTAGCTAAACTGTAATTCAGTTAATAATTTGTTTGGACTTCTGACTAATATTAATTATATGTATCATTTAGCTAATTATTGCTCACGCTAAAATATTACATGTTTATGTTGTAAAACTTATGATTGAAATCGCGCCTAATAGTGCTGGGAAAGTATTTATTTAGTAAACTATTTTTGCAGAAAAAATCATTATTGACTCTTTTTGCATTTAATTACACTATTACTTATATATTGAAACCATGTCCCCCTTCGAACTCCTCGACCTACTACAAATCATCTTTTGGTCAATAGCTTATATATTGATCATAATTTTTAGTATTAAATATAAGAAGTGTTTAATGCCTTTTACTTGTTTAACATTTAATTTTGCTTGGGAAATAATGTCGATGATAAATAGCTTTCCTGATCTTACTTATTTTGTTTTACGTTTAGTATGGGTTTCTTTAGATCTAGTTATATTAATAGTTCATTTTATTTATGGAAATATAATTATAAATAAAAGAAACTAGTGTTTCTTTTATGCTCTTTCAACCTCTTTACCAATATCAGTAACTATTCTATTTATTGTATTAAGTAGGTTCATTTTATATTTTGATTTATATAGTGCATTCGTTATTAATGTTTATATGTCTTTAATCTTTTTGCTTCTTATAGGAAGAAGCAAAAAATATGTAAAAGGATTAGTAGCAATTGGTTTATTTAGAATGAGTGGAACATTATTTGCTTCAATTACTTATAGTTTTTATGATGGAATTGACTTAGTTATACTTATTTCTGGTTTATTTATATTACTTATTGATTTGATATATGTGTGTTTATCAATACAAAACAAAGATGTTGGTTTAATTAGGAGTTCGTGATTGAGTTTATTATATTGATAATCTTTTGAGTTTGTAGAAATGTTTGTGAAGATGAAGTGGAATGATTTAAAGAAGATTTCGGCGTATTTGACCACCTTTATTCAATGGAAGTTTTAATCAAAAAAAGATAAACGCAATTCAAGTTTTAAAATTTTAATTGGTAAGATATAAATTGTCGAAAACTTCAAAGAGAAGTGCCCAAACTTACCATTTCTTTACAATTCATTTAATGAAAAAATACCTTAATTCATGATAAAATATCTCCATGATTGATTTAGAAGTTAAAGGAATATCAAAGCGCTTTAAGTTAAGCAAAAAGCAACAAAAAACTAATAAGACGAGTAGTGAATATTTAGTCGCACTAAAAGATTTTTCCATCTCTTTAAAAGAAGGAGAAATTTATGGACTTCTTGGTCCTAACGGAGCAGGTAAAACAACTGCTTTAAGAATAATCTCTTCTCTTATTAAAGCAGACACAGGAGAAATATTACTTAATGGGGAAGATATATATAAAGATATATATGGTTATCGTAAGAAAGTAGGGTTTTTAACGAGTGAACTAAAACTAGATGATTTCTTTACGCCAGATTATACCTTTACTTATATGTCTCGTTTATATGGATTAGATGAAGAAAAGATTAAAGAAAACAAAGAGAAACTTTTTGCTAGGTTTGGTATTAATTCATTTAAAGATGTTAAGATTCATGATCTTTCTACTGGTATGAAGCAAAAAGTTTCACTTGCAATTTCTTTATGTAATGATCCAGATATCATCATTTTTGATGAACCAACAAATGGACTTGATATAGTTGCTAGCAAAGACGTAGAAGACTATCTTCTTTCACTAAAAAAAGAAAACAAGACTATTCTTATTTCAACTCATATTCTTTCAATCATTGAAAAACTTTGCGACAAAGTCGCAATCATTTTAAAAGGTAAATTAATAGTGGAAGGCGATTTGAAAGAGTTAACAAGTAAAGAAAGTTTGGATGATCTTTTCTTTAGACTTTATAAGGAGCATGGCGATGAAGAATATTAAAACTATCTTTTTTAAAGAGATGAAAAGGTTCTTTACTGAACCTAGAATGCTAGCAGCCTTATTTTTACCAGGTATTATTATTTGTATTATCTATTCTTTACTTGGCTCTTTTATGGAATCGAGTTTTTCAACCTCTTCTAGTATGCCTTCAAATTATACATATAATATTGCTCTTACTGATAACTATCAAAAAGATGAAAGTGCCACTTCCTTCATTGAGTTAACATTTGATGAATACTTAAAAGAAAACGAAAAGACCAACAAAGTTAACTATATCGAAATCAAAAAAGAAGAAGTAGAGACATATAAAACTAGAGTAGTAGAAGGTGAATTTGACCTTCTTGTTTCTTTTGATGATGAATTTGAAAACAAGCTATTTGAACAAAATAGCTCGCAAAAACCTAATATTTCTCTTTTTTATAATGGTGCTAATGAAATATCAACCTATACCTATTCAATCGTTTCTTCTTTAGTTAATGCAACTTATACTAATTTTACAGTTAACATTGAAAATAATGCACTTGTTGATGCTAATTTAAGTACAGAAAATTTTACATTTAAAAACATCATGAGTTTTGTTATTCCTCTTGTGACGATTTCACTTCTTTTTTCTACTGTTATTTCAATTTGTCCAGAGGCAATTGCTGGAGAAAAAGAAAGAGGAACACTTGCTTCTGTTTTAATGACACCTATTAAAAGAAGTGAACTAGCAATTGGTAAAATCAGTGCTTTAACGATAGTGAGTCTTGCAAGTGGAATAGTTTCCTTTTTAGGACTTATTATCTCTCTTCCTAATTTATATGGAGGAGGAGTAAATCTTGCTAGTTTATTTTCACCAAGTGCCTTTATCATGCTTTTACTTTTAATCATTACTTCCTTAATCGTTTTTGTAACACTTGGTTTACTTATTTCAACATTTGCTAAATCAATTAAAGAAGCTGGTTCTTATCTTACGCCTCTTATGACTATCTTAATGATTGCTGCAATCATTCCGTTTAGTGTAGATATGAGCAATATTGGTTTTGCTTTTATTCCTTTACTCAATATTGTTTCATCAATGAATTTACTTATTAAAGAAACAAGTATGGCCTTACTTGTGCCTTATCTTGCTGTAACTGTTGTTATTAATTTGGTGATTTCGGGCGTACTTGTATTTATTACCGCTAAGATGTTTAATAGTGAACAAGTGATGTTCCAAAGATAATTTTTCTTATTTTCTCGAATTTTGCGTGGAAAAACTTAATGTAGTTTTGAATGTAGTAGGCATGTAGTTTAGAGTGTAGTACCTATGTAGTTTTGAGTGTAGGGCAATTGCAAGAAACTAAGATATAAAGAATTTGCGCAATTATTCAAAAAATGGTTGCGCATTCTTTTTTTATGTATTGTATAAATCTACAATACA
>CASFZJ010000016.1 GCA_949299165.1 uncultured bacterium
TGTATTGTAGATTTATACAATACATAAAAAAAGAATGCGCAACCATTTTTTGAATAATTGCGCAAATTCTTTATATCTTAGTTTCTTGCAATTGCCCTATTTAATTTATCTTATCGGTTTCTCTTAATTTTAATATAAAACACATATCAATAATCTAATCTGATTCAAAGCAAAGATTAGCCCTTTTATATTTCGATAACCCTAAAGACAATATTTTTAATGTAGTCGAATTTTCTTTTAAAACATCAAAATTTTTACCCCATAAATTCTTAATTTTCTTTTTAGAACCTTTTATTCTTATTCTTAGATAATCACTAGAACCAAGAAAGGCGAAGTCAGGAACATTAGCAGTATCAAAAAGAGCTATCTCACTAAATCTATAGCAGCCCGCAAAACCTTCTGGAAGCAAACACGCATTTTTTGATTGAAGTACAAGTTTCGATAAATTTTTAAAATTCTTAAAATAAGCAAAAATTTCAAATTGCTGTGTAAGGCAAATTTCAATAAGCGTGCCATTATCAACAGAAGAATTTTCCAATTCATTATACATATATGAGATATCAGTTAGATTTTTAGGTGAAGATCCTATAAAAGGAATATTTAACTTAGAAACATGTGAATTTTTAAAAATACCTAGGCCTACTTCTTCTAAAGTATCACCAAATAGGATATAGCCAATTTGTTCGCAATTTGTAAAAGCAAAATCGCCGACTTTTTGGATGTTAGGGAAAGAAAAGTTAACTTTAGATTTGATGTTAGAAAAAACATAGTTTTCAATAATTTTTGCATCAGATTCAATAGTTGAGTCATTTGTAATTTCTTTGTTACAGTAAATTATTGCATCATTTCTTAAATCAATTAACAAATTGTTTTTCATTGAAAAATAAGGTGAATCTTTTATTATTAATTGTTTACAATCAAGATCATTTAACGCTGCAGAATTAATATTATCGACCGATTCTATAACTAAGGAATCTAAGCTCAATTTTGTATTATCAGTTTTAGAAAATGCTTTAGGTAATATATTTTCTATTTTATTTAAATGTAGATGTTTAACGCTATTTGGTAGAAAATCAAATGTATAAGCTTTTAAAGTGCTTAAATTAAACAATTCCAATTCGCTTAGGTTTTTAAAAGATGCAATATTTGAAGGCAATGATTGTGCTCCAAAAAGAATTAATTTATCAAGAGAGTCAAAACTACACCTAAATTGTGAAATTAAATCATCTCTTTCATATACAGATAAATTTTGAATTGAAAATTTGGAGAAAGCATAATTTAAATCAATATTGTCTGTATTTATGATCAAATCCGAAATTTCATTACATGAAGCAAAAGCTTCGCTTTCAATTTTGTTAATGTTTTTATCAATAAATATTGGATTTGTTTCTCCGGAATAGTAATAAATTAAAGTTCCTTTTTGTAAAAGCATTCCGTTCTCAACCTCAAAGTTATTTGATTCAATACTTAAAATTAAAGTTTTTAAAAAGGTTTTTGCAGAGATTTTTTCTAAGTTGCTAGATAATATAAGCCTTTTTAAAATTAAATCACAGAATACATTTTCACCAAATAATCTTTGTTTCAAATTATGAATATCAAGCACCTCAAACTTAGTACAATTATTTTTAAAAGTGTTTTTATTAATATATCCACCATTTATTGTTAGGTATAGGCTAGATAATTTAGTTGTTCCAAATAAATATTCAAACCCCTCACAAATATATTGACTTGAACCAACAAATGGTAATTCAATTTTGTTTATCGAGTTGCATCCAGCTAGAATTTCTTTATCGATGAAATTAACACTATTACCAATTTTAACATTTGTAAGATTACAACAATCTTTAAAGACTTCTTCTTTAATTATTTCAACATTGTTTGTATCTAGTGTAAGAATTTCAGAATGATTTGCAAAAATTCGCCTTGGTAATGTCAAAACTTCAGTCGGAATGATTACATCACTATTTAAAGAACTATTTACAAAAATAACGGTATTTTCTTCTTTAGAAATTAAGAAACCTTCAGACATTTTATAGTAAGCATTTTCTTTCAAAGAAATTTCTTTAACGTTGTTTTCTAAATAGAAAGTATTCGATAAAGATCTAATTTTATCGCCCAAATCAAGAATAACTGGAGATTTTGCTTCAAAAAAAGCATAATTACCTATTTTTTCTAAATTATTAAATTTAAATGAATCGAATTCTGTAAATGCAAAAGAGTAATCACCAATCGATTTAATTAATGTAGCAAAACCAATATCTAAAGTTCCATAAAATTTATAAAAACAGAAATTCGGAATTTGATCTACTATGCAATCAATCGTTAAATTTACATCTCTTAAGCCCGCTAAAGCTCCATCAATATTGTTTAGTTTGTTTATTCTTATATTCTTTAAGCTGCTAGGAATTTCGTAAGATCTATAAATAATTGCTCCGTTTTTATTATATTGAGGTGTCACAGATGTATAAAAATCAGAATTAGGCTTATCAATTCCAAAATAATTTGAGAAGTTGTTTTGAATCAAAGGGGCTGTTAAATCTTCTAAGCAAGAACAACCAGCAAATATTCCTGGACCAATATATTCTGCTTCACTATTTATTACAGCCGTACGAATTTTGGTATTTTTAAATGCAAAAGCGCCAATGCTACAAATATTCTCAAGTGAAGGGAATGCTGACAAATTAGTAGAATTAAAAAATGCAAAATTGCCTATATTTTTAATCTCATTTTTAAAGATAATCGTTTCTAGTGAAGATAAATTGGCAAAAAATGCATTGTTAATTGTTGCATCTTCAAAAATAATTGTTTTAAGCTTTGTGGAATCAGGAAAACTCTTTCCGATTGTTGAATCAATAATATTAATTAAACTTATTTCAGCAATATTTTCGCATCCGCTAAAAGCGTCGGTTCCGTATTTAAACTTTTCTGTGAATTCGATTGAAGTAATTGAAGTATTATTCTTGAAAGCGAACGCTCCAATTTCAGAACAACTTAAAACAAATTTTGTAGTTAAAGATTTGCATTCTTCGAAAGCACTCTCACCAACAGATATAAGGTTAGAGAAATTAATATTTATTAATGAGTGACAATTTTTAAAAGCGTCATTCCCTATTTTGTAAACTGATGGGAAATTAAGTTCGTTTTGCAATTCATAGCAATTTTCAAAACACCTGTCAGGGATAGTATTTCCTTTAAAGTCTAATTCTAACGCTTTTAGAGAACAGCAGTTCCTAAAAGCATTTTCTTCGATTTCATTAATAGTCCCGACAATATGAATTTCAGAAATATTTTTGGCGCCGTCAAAAAACGCAGGTAAAAATTCATCGGCAATCAAATCTATTCTAAAATTCTGTGAAATATCTAATGTATTAAATATTGATTTTAGTGTTTTTTGTTCAGTAAATATATTTGAATTCAAAAGCAAATGTTTTAAACCAGTACAACCATTAAAAATATTAACACCACTTTGTTCTAAATTTCTAAAGAAAATTGTTTCTAATGATTCACAGTTTAAGAAAGCTTCGTCGCCAACAACTTCAACCGAATCTAATTGATTTGTTTCAAAATCAGCTATCTTGATACGTTTTAATTTTCTTGAATTCTTAAACCATCCTCTTCCTATACTATTAATCTTGTACGTAAAGATAACATTTTCAAGATTTTCTAAACCAGCAAACAAGTCTTCGCTTTCACTTTCAAGTTCGTAGTCTATTATTATAGTATTTAAAGCGCCGCATCTAGCTAAAATTTCTTTTAATTCCGAGACTTTGATGCTATTTCTTATCGAAAGACTCATGACAGATAAATTTTCATTGCCGAATAAATCAAAAAAAGAAATTAATGTACCATCATAAGAATGAACATTTGCGGCTTCTATAATTATTTCTTTAAAATCATAGAAAGCAAAAATACCTTTATAGTATTTTTTGTCTTCACTAATAACAAGTTTATCAAACATCAATTCATCATCTTCACTAGTTACATTAACATTTAATAAACAATTTGAATTAAATACTTTAACATTGTTTAAAATAGTACTCATTTCTTCGTATGAAAGATTAACGCCTGTTAAAGCATATTCACCTAAACACTCAATTTTAGAAAAGTCTAAAATGAGGTTTAATTTAGTACAATTTCTAAAAACTCCATTGCTCAATACTTTTCCGGTGAAATTAAAAGCAATTTTTTCTAAATTGTCACAACCAGAGAACGCAAATTCTCCTAGTTCTTTTATTTCACCCTTAAGAACAATTTCTTTTAAACTGTCACAGTTCTCAAAATATGATTTTGGGACTATAGAACTTGCAAAACCAAGTTCAACCATTTCTAAGTTATTCAATTGATTATCCAATGAATTCGAATCTTCATTAAAATATTCTTTGAATTTATTTAAAGCAGAACTGTCAAGCATTCCAAGCTTAACTTTTTTAATATTCAAGCAGCCATAAAAAACGTTTTTGCATATCTTTGTTAAACTAGGGAAGTCAAAGAATTCAATCTTTTCACAATTAGTAAATGCACCATCTTTTATCGTTTTACAATTTGGAAGATAGACTCTGCTCATATCTTCCTCTTTTGAAGAATTAATTCTTACCAAATTTTGACATCCAGCAAATGCTTCAGTAGAAATTTCTTCAAGTTCTGTATTTAAAACTAAAGCTTCTAACGATGAACAACCTTTAAAAACTTTTTCAGGCAACACTTCTATTAATGGAGCTTTTACTTTTTTTAAAGATGCCCAATTTTCAAAACATCTTTCTGGTAAAGTTTTCACATTAATGTTTACAAAGTCAATATTACAAAAGTTAGAGAATTCTGCTTGATTACTATTAAATAATTCAAACAGTTGACAATTATTTTTTTCAAGAAGTGATAAATCGTTTATTTCCAAACAATCGAAGGATAAACCATTTAGTGAATTCTTTTTAAGGCTGATTTCTGATGACAATGTAAATGTAGGGACTTTTATATTACTGTTTACAAAAACATTTTCCCCTATAAATAATGTATCTTTCAAATTTAATGAGCCTAATATCTTTGAATTATATAAGGAATAGTCAGAAAATTTCGTTACATTTTTTAAAATATTTTCTACATTAATGTTAAAACAGTCTTTTAAGGCGCCTGCTTTCAATTCTTGTCCTACAAATTTGATCTCAACCTTTGAAAAATCTCCAAAACCATCAAAAGCATGATCGCCTATTTCCTCTATATCATAATTACAGTAAACTTTACCTATTGAGAAGCAATTCATAAATAAATAAGGCAAAATCTTCTTTGTATTAAAAAGATCCACCTCATAGATTTTTGAATTATAAACTTCATGTTCATCAAAAAGTAAATTAAGTATTGATTTGCCATCATTGTTAAAATCAATCTTAGCAAAGTCAATCATAATTTGCGAAAGAGAACAACAATCTTTGAAAATATTTTTGTAAATTTTATCATTAATTTTTGCACACTTAATAGATGAACATCCTTCAAAACAGTTAACTCCGAAATTATCAATGAAAGATACATCTACATAATCGAAATCTTCTCTTTCTTTTGTGTAAAAATTTTTCAATTTATGAGCATTTTTAAAACAATATGAGCCCAAAACTGCATTGTCACAATCCAATTTAATTGCTTCTAATTCAGAGCAGTTTTCAAAACAACTATCAGGAATGTAATTAATGCCATTTAAAATAACTTTTTTAATAGTTGTGTTATTTTTAAATAAATTTTTAGATAATTTACAATCAGATAGCATTACATTTTCTAATTGAATAGTTTGATTGAACCTAGCTGCAGAGTTAGAAAATAGAGACATTAAGCCATCTTCATCATTTAAATTTAAAGATTTTGTGAAATCTAACCCTCTCAAAATTAAAGTTGTTGGGGCGATTCCGTTAAAAATTCCTTTAAGATTATTTATGGTTTTTACAGATCCATCGTATTTTAAAACATTGACTTTTTGAGGTTCGTTTCCGAATGCATTAGGTTCTATAATTTCTAATGTTTCAGGAATGTCAAATTTTTGGTCAAACGTACATCCTTTTAAAGAAAAACTCTGCAATTCTTTACAATTTTCAAGAATATTTTTCACATTTAATTTTATACAATTTTCAAAAGAATTTTTTGGCAACACTTTTAAATTGAAATTAATATTATTGAATTGTAGAGTGCAACAATTCGAGAAGCAACTTTCGCCTAATTCCGTTACGGTTTTACCCATTGAAGCACACTCTAAGTTGATGCATCCAGTAAAAGCTTTGCGCTGAATACGTGATACATTAGAAAAATTAGGCAAGTTTTTAAGTGAAGAGCAAAAAGCAAAGCATCCTTCTGGGATTTCATCGCCAATATAATCAATATCAAGTTCATTTAAATTTTCACAATGCGCAAACGCACAACTTCCTATTTTTTTAACTTGGCCTTTAATTATAATTTTTTCAACATCCTTACAATCCCTAAAGAAATTATCAGGAATAACACCCAAATTAGTAAATGCAATTACTTTTTTGGGGAAATATAAATTTTCGCTTAATAAATTTACATTTTCTTTTATAAATAAATCTCTAAAAAAAGTGCTTCCGTTAAATTTATCAATATTAATAGCAATTTCATTAAGGTTTGAACAATCGCCAAACGCTCCTTTTCCAATATTTGAATTTATTAAGTAAGCACCTCTTAAATTTTTGCATGAATAGAAAGCAAAATCTGCCACTGTTGTCACTTTTGTTTGATTTATCAAGGAAAGACTAGAAATGTTTGTTTTACTAAAAGCATATTTGCCAATGCATTTAACACTTTCGGCGATGATACCATGCAGTTTTTCATCTCCATAAAAGCATCGTTCAGGTATTTCGGTTAAATTTTTGGATAAAATAGCATAAGACAAGGAATCAGAATTAGCAAAGCATCCTGGACTTAATTTTGAAATATCATTTGGCAAAATTATCGCAAAGTTCTTTTGATGATTATTACCTAAGCAATTTGGAGCAAAGCCGTTTACTTGTTTAGGAAGTTTTACAAAGCTTTGATTAAAGAAGGAATCCCTTAAGACTCCATTGCTTATATCAAACTTTACATATTCATCATTATATGCTCCAAAACCTAAAGTTAGCATATTGCCAGATAAATTGTAATCATCTCTAGGATCAACCCATTTAATATATTCTGTATTGTTGATTTTCTTAAAAAGTTTCTGCGCAGAAGATAAAAAATATGCATAAATTCGACAAGAAATATGTGCATTATCAAACTTCTGAGAGATAGAAAGTATTTTATCAATTTTTTCAGTAATTGATTGTTGTTCGACACTTTTCGTTTCATAAAGAAAATTTACGACTTTAGATAATTCATTAAATTCTAAAAATTGTATGATTTCGGAAAAGTTCTTCTTATCTAGAGACTTTCCATAATCATCTCTAAGATTTTTCAAATCTTCAAAATAATTAATATCTTTATCACGAATGGTTAAAACAAAATCTTCAAAAAACATATTCTACTTATTCATTTTATCATAATGATAACATTCTATTTATTCAATTCCACACAAATACCTTTAGAAAACTTACAATCATATTTAAAAGATACCAGAAACCGTAGTTTTTATTTCTTTAGTAACTAAAAGACTAATTTTATATTTCAAAATAACCACCACCTTTATTTTGCCTGAAAATTGTGCGGCTTCTAAATTAACATCAGTTAAAGATTCATATTGATTCGGCAACGATATAGTTTTGCGTGAATGCGCACTAGAAATTTGGGCTTCTATCTCTTTAATTTTATAAAATCGATTCCCGTGTATATTTAGTGATATTCGAAAATTTAACATTGGCGTTTTTTTAATGATGCCTTTTTGATATCTTCCAAGCGGCCCCTTTAGAAGGCTAGTTTTCAAGATTAAATTGCCATCGGATGTTTGCGCCGAAGGATTAGCTGTATTTTTATTTTGATCTTGCGATTTTCGAGTAGTTTGTATTACGTTTGTCATTGCCTTGTTTGATGAATCGCGTTTGCAAATCAATAATTTTTTTAAGGCTGGTAAATTATATCTATTTGCGATATTATCAATCATACTATTAAAAACAATAACTGTTTTATCCAAATCTATTGTGTTTGACTTCAACGAATGTTTGCCGATATTTCCTTTTGCATTAATCCCGATTTCATCAAAACGTTTATAAAGGTTATTGCTATTTAAAACATCATTACACAAATAATCCAAAGCCGAGCTGCAATAAGAAATTCTTTTTTTAGAAGTAGAAACTTCGCTCATAATTATACCAACTTTTGTTATTAAGTTTTGTAAATCAGTAATAAATAATTGGGTATACCCTTTACTGTATCTTTCACAAACGCTAAGATAAAAAGCACTAACACTTTTTTCGAAGACCATTTGATACACTTTTTGATTTGCGCCATTCACTATATTAATCATGCTTGCCACCACATTATTTAAAATATAACTTCCAATTCGTATAAAGGAATATTAATAATTAAATCTTATTTTTTAACGTATCGCTAAATTTAAACCATTGTATAACTTTAGAAAATCCTAAAAACAGCCATCGTTAAACCCCCAATAATATTGTTTAAACAATTTCATTAATAATTTCCGAACACATATAAATATATTTTAATACTAAAAGCACTCAAAGCATAACATAATTTAACTTGTAAACTGATTGCATAGCCAAAGCAAAAGTTAGCTTCTCAACAGATGATTAGGATAAATCGGCATTTTCATACAGAGGTTAAACTTGCAAAAAGTATGCTTTTTATGCCAATTTATTTTATGATGCTTGTTGTAAATAATATTAGTGCAAGTTACAGGTATTTCTAAATAATGATGCAATAAGAAACACCGAAATATTATTATCTCAAATTTCTTTAAAAACATTAAAATTAAATTGTTCCACCATTTTCTGTTAAGAATTCATTCTTCAGATAATCGTAAGTTATTGTGGGTTCTTCACCACCTAATATAGCGATACGTTCCTTATCTATATCTAAACCACTAAAATTATTTTTTAATTTTTGAAGCGAATCATCTAGTAAATCGTTAAAAAATAAATCGGTTAAATCCCAAGCAGTAAAGATCCTATGACCAAAAAGGGAAGAATCATAAGCATAACATTTAGCCTTTAAAATGGCATCTACCATCAAAGTACGAAATAGTTCGCAGTAATTTTTGAGTTTATCAAATTTTGAAGAAATATATTTTTTGAATTCCTTTAACACTTCGCTGTTGTATGAATCATGTGCCTTCAGTGAAACTTTTAACTCTTTGTTCGCCTTTTCTACGAACTCAGCTCTTAATCTTTCTATTCTCTTATTACGAGCATCACATCTACTATTAGTCAGACCTAGAAGCCTAATTGATTCTTTTTTTTGCTTGCTCGTTGATAAATCTTCCTCTGCTTGAAAATGTGTTTTTAAATTTATTTAAACGCGTTTCAGAACTGCTTCTAATTTTTATTTTTTCTCCGTCAAAAATTTCAAGAGGAACAATGTCGTCTAAAAAGTCGTTTAGTCTTTTAGGTGTATAAGCTTTATTTCTTAAACATTTTAAAACATAGTCTAACTTTGTATTACGTCCTATTCTCGTCAGCCTATTTATTACACTATCAATATTTTGATGATTTTCACCATAAAGACAAGAAATTTCTTTCTGCAATTCAATGCAATAACCTTCTAATTTCTCTTGAGAAATTTTATCTATACCTTTTCTAAATTCATTAAAATACCGAGTTGTTATCGCTATAACTTCTGTCCTATTTACACCAATTCCGAACGAATAAAAATCACTCATCATCTTTACCTCCATCTCACATATTATTTATTTATCAATTTTCTCGAAAAGATCCCAAATTAAAAACTTTAAGGCGTCTTTAGTATGAATGCAAAATCCTTCATCTAAGTCCCAAATAGAAGAACCATTTTCGCAAGCAGATAACGCACATCCACCACCGCAAATTGCAATCGCTTCACAATTTTTGCACTGAGGCATAAAAAACAGCGAACGCTTATGCCGTTCTAAATATGTCGGATTTTTAGTACAATCAAAGTTTTCATCGCTAATATTGCTCACAAAAGTTTTTCTATTTGATAAGTAACCATGACATAATCCAACTTCACCGTTTGGCGCGACTACAATTTGATTCCCACCTTCAGCACCACAATCATAAAAATGAATTACATGCTTGGTGAAAGCCTCAATTTTTCTCGTTATTCTATCCTCAGTAATGCCTTTTTCACGAAAATACTTAAAAGATTGAATTATAAATTCACTTGCTTCATTAAATATCCATCTTTCACTTTAAAATTTTTGTCTGTATTTAATATGTTATAACCAATAGCTGGAATTTCATTTTCTTCAATGAAACTATAAATTTTATCTTTTTCTTCAAGAGCGTGTTCAGATAAAGTAATAGATAAACCAAATGGTGTTTTAGTCTTTTGAAGGCACCTCATACCTTTTATAATCGAATCATAAGCTAAAGTTCCATCATGAAACACACGACAACTATTTGCTTTTTTTGTTGCTCCATCCAAAGAGATTGAAATTTGAATTCCCAAGTCTCTAAGTTCCGAAGCTTTTTCTTCTGTTATAAATGAACCATTAGTAATCAAATCCATCGTGGTTTTTTGTGGTAGTTTACCTTCAAAAATATATTTCTTAATAATATTTGCGGCGTAAATCAAAACATTATAATTCAATAAAGGCTCACCGCCATAAAAAATTATTGTTTTCTCATCTTCAAAATGATCCTTATTTTTATTAATTTGCTTAACAAAAAAATCAATAGCTTGTTTAGCTGTAGTCTCAGTCAAAACATTAGTTTTATTTTGATCCATGTTTCTTTCGATAAAACAATATGAACAATTAAAATTACATTTTTCAGTCAAAATCAAATACATGATCGATATATACGGATCATCAATCGATTGTTGAATAGCTTCAAAAACCATTTCATCGTATTCTGGTGAATCAACTATTATTTTATTTTTTTCAAATAACTCAATAATAGGTTTTATATCATCATCAAGATTTTCAGCAAGACAAACCGAAACTAAGTATGAATCTATTTTTGAATCTAGATTACTTTTATAATAAACTGGTATGTTTTTTAAAGAATTAAATCTTGCTACATAACCATTTTTTTCTGATTTATGAGCAAACTTAGATAAGCAGCCCATTATTAATTACCAAAAAATCCCTTTAATAAGTTTTTTTGGCTTAGGTCAATGTTGACGCCAAAATGACAGCGATAACGTCCAAGACAATCGACACATCCTCTACAAACTGGTCTGGAACAAGTATTAGGCTGACATCTACAGCGAGTAATACATCTGGTTACCAAATACTTGGCTTCGTTTTTGCTCATGGCAATGGAATCAAATTCATTTTGAGTAGCAACATAGTAAGTCATAAATAAACTAATCTCCTTTTTAAAATTATAACCCCCCCCACGAACTTTTTTAACATCAAAAAAGGCACCTGCAATAAAGATACCACTTACCATTAAATATACCCGTATATTTAAAGTTCTTACCTATGTCCTGATTTCACTCATCTCCTCAATGAGTCTTCTTACATCACTATTTTCTCTATCTTTCTTCTTGCTTCCCAAATATCTTTTTAAACCTTTTAACACTGCTTCATGATAACGATGTTTCTTGAAAGGATAGAATTCAATTAAATCATTAATGTTTCCATTGAATGCACATAAAAAGTTAACTATTTCATCATTAATTTCTTTGTTTAAATAATCATCACTAATAATCGTTATAGCAAAGTAAGCAAACTCTTTCGAAAAAGAGATATCTTCTTCAAAGTTGCTCAAATAATCTATCAAACGACCTTCGTCTATTTCACAATAGTTTTCATCGTATTCATCATAAGTTTTTAATTCTACTTCTAAATCAGACAATCTTTCTATTAAATCAAGAATTGCTTTTCTTTGAGAAGTATCGAGTATTCTTTTAAACTTATTAACCATGTTTTTGAGATTAAGAATAATTAAATGGTCATTTCTTTCGATAATTGAATCGCTTGTCCAATATTCTCTATTGTCTACTTGGCTTAAATAAATTTCTCCTTCTTCGATTTTAGTTAAATACTCATCGTATGCTTTTACTATTTCTTTAGCACTTTCTTCACTAAATAAGAATAGTTCTCTTAAATTATCTTTTGCATTATCGTTACTAGCTAATGTTAATATAACTTCGTCCTTTTCTTCTTCCGTTAATGTTTTTAAATAATACTTTAATTCTTCTTGCTCCATAAAAAGATTCCTTTAATTAAGTATACATAAAGCGAGCACGCGTTAATAACTAGAAAGAACAATCTTCGCATATAAAATAAGAAAAATATGTTAGGTTTTCGCTTTAGATTTCTTAGGAAATTAGGAAATTTAATATCAAAATTTTATTGCAATTAAATCAAAATCTCTGCAAAACTAAAGTTTTTTTGAAATTTTGGTCAAGAAAATTTTCAAACTGATTCAATAATTTTTAGACTAAACCAGCACCTTTACTAAAAGAATTATTTAGAGTTTGAATAGAGATAGTTTTTTAATTTTCAGCGAATCACTCACTTATCATTTATTATCTTTGTACTAAAATTAAGGAATTTTCTTTTTAACAAATTATTGAAAATAATTTAAAATAGAACGCATGAAAAAAGTAATTGATTTTATTAGCAAAACAAGTAGCGGAATGGCAATGGGCTTATTCGCTACATTAATTATTGGTTCGATCTTCAAACAACTATTTAGTTTTGGGGATGGATGGCAAGTTGGAATTGATCTAGCAACAATTCTTATGAATTTAATAGGAGTAGGTATTGCTCTTGGTGTTGCTATTTCAATGAATAAAAACCTCACTACTCTTGAGATTGCATCAGTTATTGCAATAGGAGCAATCGCTTCTAGTTTAAATCTAGCAAGTTATGATAATCCTATTCCTACTGTCTCAATAAATGGCGGAAGTAAAAACCCACTACTTATCTACATTGCAGTTATTGGTAGTATCTTTTTAGCAAAGTTAATCCTAAAAAAGAAAACTCCTATCGATATTTTACTTGTTCCAATAGTTTATGTTGTTATAGGAACAATCTTAAGTTTTGGATTTTTATATCCTTGTTATTACATCATCTTTGGAATTCAAAAATTAATTGAAGTTTCAATGCCTCTTATCCCAGAGTTAATGTCAATTATTATTTCGGTTATTATGGGAATGGTTCTTACTATGCCAATTAGTAGTGTTGCAGTTTGTATTGCTATTGATATTGGAAGTTATCCTCTTGCAGCTGGTGCTGCTTTAATTGGTTGCACCGCTCAAATGATTGGTTTTGCTGCAATGTCATTTAGAGCTAAAAATAGTATTGGTAAATCAATTGGGGTTGGAATTGGTACAAGTATGCTTTATTGGCCAAATATCATTAAAAAACCTATTATTTGGCTCCCAACGATTCTAGCTAGTTTCATTTTAGGGCCAATTGGGGTTTGTTTATTAAACACAATGGGCACAAGCGCTGGAGCAGGAATGGGCTCTTGTGGACTTGTTGGACAACTTTCTTCAATGGAAGTTATGGGATACACAAATTACGAAACATATGTTTCAATCTTTGTTATTCAAATCTTTGGTAGTATCGTATTAACTTTGCTTTTTGACTATATCTTAAAAGATGTTTTAAAACTCTACACCAACGAAGATTTAAAACTAGCATAAATATACTAAAAGAATAGTTCTTCGCTTTTGAAATAGTGAAGATAATCATTTATTGAAGGATTATCGTAAACATTAAATTTTCTACGATATATTTCAGCAACTAGCCCAATAGTTACTTCTTTAAAATCAGCTACATCATAGATTGAGTTTAAACTTGTTTTTCTTAATGTTTTAAAACCATCTTCGCCAATAAATTGATATATCGCTTCTTTATCAATCTCTTTTTCGTATTCTTCATCTTCTACACTAATCTTTTTATTACCTAAATCCTTATTAAATATATGAAGACATTCGTGCATTAAAGATAAAGAAA
Source organism: uncultured bacterium (assembly GCA_949299165.1). Taxonomy (GTDB): domain Bacteria; phylum Bacillota_I; class Bacilli_A; order RFN20; family CAG-826; genus Onthovivens. Next base: position 14,039 of record CASFZJ010000016.1, read on the forward strand.
GATTTTCGGTAAGTTTAAATAAATCGCTAATAAATATATAAATATGATTTTCTTCATCAATGTATGTCACTGCTTTAATTCTTGAATTAGGTATGTTTTTTCTAATAAAGAAATTTATTCCACACTTATTAGCAAACATTTTAAAGTTTTCGATTAACAAACCTACATCACTTGTATTTAAGAGTTCTCGTAAATCTTTAAAAGAGTCATAGAAAACTTCTTCGTTAAAATCTAAAACTACTTTCTCATTTTTATAATCATATAATGCAGAATTAATCCAAATTTCACTTATTTTGTTGTCGCTTTTTTTAGCTTTAGAAAAATAGGCGTAATTAGAAAATTTTGAAGAAATAGTTAAGTTTTGAAGGTTTTTTAAACCAAAAGTTGCTTTTGCTTTCTCCAATTTTTCAATTTTTGAATCATCTTCATATAACCAATCAAGTTTAAAAAATTTTATAACATTGTTGATGCTTTTTAGTTCGTTTTCTCTTTTGAAGCGTTCAAGTGAGTCCCAATAATTTCGTTCGTATTTATATAGAAGATCAATATCAAAATCTGGCCACAATTCTTTAATACCTTCTACTAAATCAAAGTTAAGTTTACTTTCTCCATTTAAAAAGCGATAAACCGATCTCTCAGATAAATTTGATGCTTTTGCTAAATCGCTAATACTTACATTTTCACTATTCATGAATTCTTTGATGAATTCACCAGTTGAATAATTAATCATACTTTATCGTCTCCTTAATGGTAATCTATAATGTCATAAATCTCGACTGAATCAATTTTCTTAAGGTCTTCTTCGCCTTTTAAATCTTTAATAATCATTCGATAATTTCTGTTTAAATCTAACGAATACAAACCGGCGTAGTCTCCGCTTAATTTATGTCTCCTAAATGGTGGAGAATGAGATATTTCAGACAAGTTCTCAACCATTTTTAAAACATCAAGAAGAATAATTACAGTTTTATAAACGTTGCCAAAATTCTTCTTGATTAAATTGTTTGAGCCAAGTTTCTTTTCCAATTTATTGGAATATTTTATCTGCATATCAATATTCTATATTTTTGACAAAAAATGTCAAACATTATTTTATTAGAAAATTAAATTTTTTTATTTTAAAATGGATTCATGAAATTTATAGCTGTTTTAAAAACTAAGTTTGCAGAACTAGAAGCACTTCCCTACATTCAAAAATTCGATAATATAATTCCATATTTCGAAATTACTAATATAGATTGTTTTAGAAGATTTCAATCTGATTTAGGTAATAATTATTTTTACGAATTCCGTGAAAACTTTGAAGAAAATTGTGAAAAAATAATCGATATTTGCAAGGATTTTAATGGAAACATAGTTCTCAAACAAGAAAAAAATAACGAAAATACAATAGAAAAAATACTACTTTTTGATAAAATTTCCTGGAAAAATTTTGGTTTAAAAATTAAAATAAGTAACATTTTAAATCTCGTGAAAAGCTGTGAAAACTTTTCTTTTAAACATTTGAAATACTTATTTGTTGATTGCGGAGATAATTCATTTAAAGCGACTCACTTCATTTTAAACGAACTCGCTAACATTAAAACAAACTTTGATATCTGCATATTAAGCAAAGACAGAATCAGTTCAAGCAACAATGAATTTATCTCTTCTCCACACTCTTTTTTAGATCTTTCATATATTAAAAATCTCATAAACAGTCCTTTAAATAAATTTTCAGGATATGGAAATTATCTATCAATGAAAGATGAGTTCACTGAACCTGAAAAAGAATATATTTCACCTCTCAAAAACACAGTTGCTTATCTTCTTTTAGTTAATTTAATTGATAATGAAGTAAACATTTTTGCGAATGATGAAACACATGGAAAATTCAACGTTGCTTATAGTGCATTATATAAGGATTTTAATAACGCTTATAAAGAAAAAATACTGGATATCTTAAGTAAATATCCAGTATCAAGTGCCTATTTTGAATCGATAACCCTGCAAAAACCTTATATAAAACGAGTTTTTGCTCTTCAAATTATCTTTTACGCAGAGAATATAAATAAGCTTTTAGATAACTAATTCTTATTTTCTTCTACTTTTTCTCTAACAAATTTATCAAAAGTAAATACTTCTTCAAGTGTTAAGAATTTTGCCATGACGAAGGTATCTCCCATATCATCACGCAAAACTTTTGGATAAGTTCCATAATAACAAACGTTATTATGATATTTAGTTAAAATTTCATCTAATGGATGGACATATTTATACTTATTTCTTCTGCTACATGCACAAGCATAATATTTTGTATAAGTCATGTCTTCTCTATTTTCGTTATATGCGATACTATCTGCAAAGATTTCATAACAGTTAGTAGAGTTAGCATAGTTTATTAAATCTGGTGTATAAGCGCCAGCTGGTCTCATATTTGCTTCAAGAGGAACAATTGTGCCTTTTTTACCAAGATATTTGTGATCAGTGTTTAAAACAAACCATTCAAGATGGAAGAATCTATTTCTAACATCGAATGATTTAATAGCTCTTTTTCCCATTTCAAGCAAATCATCATCAATTTTTGGAACACAATAATACATATCATCAAGTTCATTTTCGACAATCGTTGAATTATCAACTTCAAATACGTTAGATGTAGCAAAAATTACATTTGCTTCACTATCACTAATTCCATCAAAAGAAATAATTTTTCCATCAACATATTCTTCCATGATGTATGATTTGCTTGAATCTTTCTTTTCAAACCAAACTTTTAAATCTTCATCATTTTTAATTTTGTGAGCGTCTTGGGCACCAACGCCATTATCTGGTTTAACAAAAACCGGATAATCTACTTCTTTTACAAATTTTTCAGCATTTTCAAGTGTATCAACAAGAATATAACGAGCGCATTTTAAACCAGCTGCTTCATAATATTTCTTTTGAAGTGATTTCAATTTGTATTTTTCAATATCGTTAAGTGTAGGCCCAGTGGTAATCCCAAACTCACTTCTTAAACGAGCATCTTTTTCGAGCCAATATTCATTATTACTCTCTAAATAGTCAATTTTGCCATATTTATCTTCAAAATATTTAACTGCTCTTTTTTCGTTTTCATAATCATCCATATTGGTGCAGCAATAATATTCATCAAGAGCAAAACGACACTCTTCACTTAATTCATTATATGGTGCATCCCCAATCCCTAAAACTCTAAAACCTCTATTTTTTAAAGCTAAGCAGAATCTCCAATAACTTGAAGGAAAATGTGGAGATATAAAAACAAAATTCTTCATGATTCCCGACCCTCACTTATTTATTTTACTTTAAAATTTTCAATCTGTTAATTGCTTTTTTGAGGCTAAAGGAGGCATTATCGTAGGTAATTTTGTCAATTTTGTCGATATTTTCTAGGGTCTTTAATGCCTTTTCACGAGCTTTCTCGATTCTTTCACGGTCAAGTTCATCTTCTCTTTCAAAAGTTTGTGCAAGGATAACTGCTTCGCCATTTTTAAAGTTAATTGTGCCACTAGAAACCGCAAAACTTGTTTTTACACCATTTTTCACCGTGTAAAACGTGCCTATATGAAGCATAGCAGAATATGCTGTGTGATTTGGCGTTAAGCCAATCACACCACTTGAAGGCACATCAAGATAGATTTCATCAACTGTGTCTTTATAAGACTTTCCATCAGTTGAATATATTTTAAGATCAATACTACTTACCATTTTTTTCGTCTTCTTTTATTTCATCAACTGTCCCACGATATAAGAATGCATTTTCTGGGTATTTATCAAATTCCCCTTCTAAAATTCGCTTAAATGATGAAATTGTATCTTTTAAATGAACGTAAATTCCTTTTTTACCAGAGTAGGCTTCAGCAACATGGAATGGTTGAGAAAGGAAATTTCTAATTCGACGTGCACGAGCAACGATGAGTTTATCGTTTTCACTTAATTCTTCTATGCCAAGTATTGCTATGATATCTTGAAGTTCTTTATATCTTTGTAAAATAGCTTGTACTCCACGTGCGACTTGATAATGTTCTTCTCCAACAATTTTAGGATCAAGTATAGTTGAACTACTTTCAAGTGGATCAACTGCAGGATAAATACCAAGAGCAGCAATTCCTCTATCTAAAACTGTTTTTGCATCAAGGTGAGAGAAAGTTGTAGCTGGAGCAGGATCTGTTAAATCATCTGCTGGAACATATACAGCTTGAATTGAAGTGATTGAGCCGTCTTTTGTTGAAGTAATTCTTTCTTGAAGTTGGCCCATTTCAGTTGCAAGGGTTGGTTGATAACCAACAGCTGAAGGCATTCTACCAATAAGAGCGCTAACTTCACTTCCAGCTTGCGTAAATCTAAAGATATTATCAATGAAGAAAAGAACATCTTGATGAGATACATCTCTAAAATATTCAGCCATGGTGAGTGCTGAAAGTCCAACTCTCATTCTTGCGCCTGGCACTTCATTCATTTGTCCATAAACTAGAGCAGTTTTTGATAAAACTCCAGTTGCTTTCATTTCATTATAAAGATCATTTCCTTCTCTACTTCTTTCGCCAACTCCAGCAAAAACTGAAATTCCATTTTGTTCAATTGCAACGTTATTAATTAATTCTTGAATGAGAACAGTTTTTCCAACTCCTGCACCACCAAAAAGTCCAACTTTTCCACCTTTAACAAAAGGACAAAGTAAATCAATGACTTTAATTCCGGTTTCAAGAATTTCTTTTTGAGGAATTTGATCTTTAAACTCTGGTGGTTCACGATGAATTGGCATTTTGCGTGAATTATTGATTGAAGCATTGTCTTCAATGCCATCAATTGGCTCGCCTAAAACATTAAACATTCTGCCAAGTGTTGCTTCACCAACTGGAACTTCAATTGGGTGATGAGTATTAATAACTTCCATCCCTCTTTTTACTCCATCAGTTGGGGCCATCGCAATACATCTACATGTATCATCTCCCATATGTTGAGCAACTTCTAAAACGAGCTTTTTACCATCAAGCATTAAATATAAAGCAGTTAAAATAGAAGGCAAATTGCCATCTAAAAATCTGACATCGATAATTGGTCCAACCGCTTGAACTAAAGTTCCTTTTTCTGCTTCTTTGTTTAAGATGTTTTTCATATGACTACCACCTTCCTATTTATTCATGCTTCCGTTAACTACTTCAGTTAACTCTTGTGTAATACTTGCTTGTCGAGCTTTGTTATATTCTAGTGTTAATTTTTCAATTAAATCTTTAGCGTTTTTATCGGCGTTATCCATCGCGTTTCTTCTTGAAGCAGTTTCAGAGATATAACTTTCAAAAATCTTAAAATATAAATCTGTTTTTAAATATCTCTTCATAAATTCATCGATGAAATTTGTAAGATTTGGCTCAAAATCTCCTGGATTGAGTCCTCTTTTTTTATCTAACTTGAACTCAACTGGTAAAAGAGAGCATTTTGTCGGCACAAAGGAGATTGAATTAACATACTTTGTATATAACAAAATAATCTCTGAATACTTATTTTCTAAGAATGATTTTAGTAAAAATTTTGAAAGAATTCTCACATTAGAAACGTCTAAATTATTCAAAATATCTACAAAATCGGCATTAATTTTTAAATTTTCGTTTTTGATTTCGTTATAAAGCGTATTTCCAATAATTAAAATTTCATCCTCTTTTTTATATTCACTTTCAAGTAATTTTTTGATGTTCATGTTGTAAGCGCCACACATTCCCATCGAAGAAGATACAACCACAATAAGTCTGTTTTTAGCTTTCTTATTCTTATATAAATAAGGTACTTCAAGATGATTGATTTTGGCCGCGCTAAAACAAGTCGAGGCTAAATCATTAAGATAAAAATAATAATCTTCACGATTAGCTAAAAGTTGAGAAAGTTTAGAAAATTTAACGCTACTAACAAGTTTCATAGCGTTAGTGATTTTCTTCGTTGACTCAACGGCACCAATTCTTTTTTTAACGCGATTTATACTTTGACTCATCTTGACGTGATTTCTTCTTCCTTAAAAAATTGTGAAACTGCTTCTAAAAGTTCTTTTTCAAGTGTTTCATTTAATTCTTTTTTATTTTTAATTTCTTCAATTAATTTTTTGTAGAAATTATTTAAAAATTTCCGGAGTTTTTGCAAAATTTCCTGGATTTTTTTGTTATCTAAATTATCTAAAAATTTATTTTTTGCAGCAAAAATTTCAACTGCTTCTCTTTCAAAAGGGTATGGAGAATATTGATCTTGCTTTAAAACTTCAGTTAATATTTCGCCATGTTTTATCGTTTCTTTAGTTGATTTATCAAGGTCACTTCCAAATTGAGAGAAGCTTGCAAGTTCTTGGTAATTTGCAATTTCCATCTTTAAAGAAGATGAAACTTGTTTCATGACTTTATATTGGGCATTACTTCCAACTCTACTAACTGATAAACCAATATCAATTGCAGGTCTTTGTCCTGCATTAAATAAATCATTTGATAAGAAAATTTGTCCATCAGTAATTGAGATGACGTTTGTAGGAATGTAGGCACTGATGTCACCTGCTAAAGTTTCAACAATTGGTAGTGCCGTAATTGAGCCGCCACCTCTTTTTTTATTAAGTTTAGCTGAACGCTCTAAAAGTCTTGAGTGAAGATAGAAAATATCGCCTGGATAAGCTTCTCTTCCTGGAGAACGTTTTAAAAGAAGAGATAAAGCTCTATAAGCAACTGCATGTTTACTTAAATCATCAAAAACAACTAAAACATCTTTTCCTTCTTCCATCCAATATTCTGCCATCGACATGCCAGAATATGGTGCAATATATAAAAGAGGAGCAATTTCACTAGCGCTAGCATTTACAATAACTGTATATTCCATCGCGCCAAAACTGTTTAATTTGTCGTAAATCCCTGCAACACTTGAGTTTTTTTGTCCAATTGCAACATAAACACAAATAACATTTTTACCTTTTTGATTGATGATTGTGTCAACTGCAATTGCGGTTTTTCCGGTTTGTCTATCACCAATTATCAGTTCTCTTTGACCTTTTCCAATTGGAATTAATGCATCAATACATTTAATACCTGTTTCAATTGGTGAATTAACCGATTCTCTTTCGATAATTGAAGCCGCTTTTCTTTCGATTGGATAGTGATTTTTTGTAACGATTTCTTTTCCGCCATCAATGGCATTGCCAAGAGAATCAACAACTCTTCCAAGAAGTTCATCACCAACAGGCACGGTTAAAACTTCGCCCGTTCCACTTACTGTGTCACCTTCTTTTACAAGATTTGGATCGCCAAGAAGTGCGGCACTAATTGAATCTTCATCAAGATTCATGACCATGCCACGCACACCACTTTGGAACTTTAAAAGTTCGCCTAAAATTACATCTCTTAAGCCATAAATGATGACAATGCCATCACCAACTTCCACTACTGTGCCAAGATTTTTGGTATATTCAGTTGATTTATTAAATCCTTTGATTTCTTCTTTAATAAGTGAAGAAATTTCATTTGCTTTAATATCCATTCTAGTTTCCTCCTTTAAGAGATGCTTTCATTTTCTCGAGTTTGTTAATTAAACTTGCGTCATACACATTGTCTTTAATTGAAACAATGAAACCTCCAAGTAAAGAAGGATCAATGATCGTTTCAAGTTCAACTCGAGCATTTTCGTTTTTTTCAATTGCTTTAATGATTTTATTCATCGAAGCTTTATCAAGTTTATGAGCAAGATAGATTTTTCCTTCTTCAATTTTTAAATAATCATTAAAACGATAAATACTTTCTTTAATAATCTTACTTAATAAAAAGGCACGATTATTTTTAACAATAACTTTGAGAAAAGAGACGATATTTTTATCAAAGCGCGCGAAAGTTTTATCGAGTAAATCGTATTTTTCTTTAACTGAGATTTCATAATTTCCTAAATGAAAAATAAATTCTTCATTTTCGTCTAAAATCTCTTTTAAGACTTTAAGTTCCTTACGATATTCTTCGACTTTCTTTTCTTCAATTGCAAGGCTCAAAATGGCAATTGCATAGTTATTTAAAAGCGCTTCATCTCTCATCTTTATTTATCTTTCAAAGAATCAATATCCTTTACGAAATTATCAACGATGTGCTTTGTATCTTCTTTATTAATTTCTCTTTCAAGAATTTTACTAGATGCCGAAAAAGCAACATCAACAATTTCGTTTTTAAGTTCCTTCTTCGCTTTTTGCTTTTCTTCCTCTATGTTTTTCGTAGCGTTAAGCTTAATCTTGCTTGCTTCTTTATTAGCTTCATCAATAATTTTTGTGCTTTCTTCTTTAGCTTGTACTTTAGCATCATCAATTATTTTTGCAGCATTTCCTCTAACTTCTGCAAGCTTTTTCTCAGATTCATAGAGATTTTCTTTAGCTTTTGCGTTCATCTTTTGAGCTTCGTTCTTTTCACTTTCTAAAAGCTCTTTACGTTTATCAAGATAATTTCTAACAGGTTTATAAGCAAACTTAATAACAATAATAATTAAAACAATAAGTGCTAATAGCTGAACTAAAAAAGCCCAAATATTTGGAATAATTTTAGAAACTATATTTTCAGTTAAACTGTCACCAAGTGCGCTACTATCGCAACTTGTTAATAAGAAAAGGACAGGAAAAATAGATAAATATTTTAGATATTTTCCCTTTTTGTTCATAAATTAACCTACGATAAATAACATTAATAAAGCGATTAAAAGTGAATAGATAGCGGTAGTTTCAGTAAGAGCACAACCTAAAATCATACCTGTTCTTAATTTTGAGTACATTTCAGGATTTCTACCCATAGCTTCCATTGTTTTACCACAACAATAACCTTCGCCAATACCACTTGCGCCAAGACCAAATGACATTAAACCAATGCCAATATAGACCATGCCATTTGCATCAGCTAAAACATTTAGCAAATTCATTAATATATCCATTAGTTTCTCCTCCTAATTTCTAACCATTTCAAGTTTTACTTCTTCTGGAGCTTCATTTTGTTCATTCAAAATGAAAATCATCGTAAGTAATATAAAGACTGTAGTTTGTACAAACCCAGAGAATAAATCAAAATAAACATGTAAAATTGGTGTTATAAATGGGGCAATAAAGATACCTGCTGGGCCTGATGCACCACTTACAACCGCTCCTGTTGCATTTGCCCAATAATTTCCCATAAATAAGTTGCCAAAGATTGAATTAGAAATATTTTCTAATCCAAAATAAACAATAGACATAATGCAAAATCCACTCATTGCATTCCCAAACATACGTAGTGTCATTGATAAAAGTGGCGCCCACATCGTAAGTAAGTTAATTGGTAAAAATACTGGAATTGGATCGATATAACGTTTAAAATATCCCCATTTATTTTCTTTAGCTGCTGTGAAATGAATTAAAAAGAAAGTAACAAGCGCTAAAGATAAAGGCACACCAAGATAAGTAATTGGAGAAGGAAGACCAGTAAGTCCAATAGTAAAAACAAGGAAAATATACATCGCAAGAGTAAGCATGAGTCCACCATAATTACGATTTCTACTTCCCATTGTGTTCACAACTAATTTATCAATAAATTCTACGAACCAACTAACAACTAACACAAAACCTTTTGGCGTTTCTAGTGGATTCTCATTTGCTTTTTTGAATTTAAAATAAATAACAAATGAAAGAATTGCGATCACAACCATCACACAAAGAGAAATAAAGATTTCTGGCACAAATATTGCGTCAAAATCAAATCGCCAAAAGACTGAATAATCCATAAATTATTCGACGTATGCGCTCCTTAAATAAAATAAAGCGATATCGATAATCATAGGCACGCCTGCAATTAAAATTAATGCATATACCCATCTATCAATACCACCTTCAACAGGTGTGAAATGAACAAAAAGAAAACAACATAAAACTCCAATCGCCATAACCGCAAAGCGAACGAAATTGCCACCCATTGTTGCAACAAGCATGGCGTTTTTATTTTCTTGTGTAACTTCAACTTTCTTTTTTGCGTTTAATAAAATCATAACAAGATAAGCAAGTCCACAAGTAAAAGAAATTGCAGTAATAACGAGAGGATAATATCCGTATTTTTCGTTAACAAAACCTATGCAAGATAATCCTAAAGCGATAATAAAAATCACAATGTATGTAATAATTGTCGATTTGTTAGTTTTACAGATTTTCAATTTTATTCACCAACTTTCTTTTTAATAATTTGTCCGCGTTCATCCAAAGTTTGAACGACTAATCTATTATAAGGTATTTCAATATTTTGTTTATTAAATTCTATAAGAATTTTTTCGTTTAATTCGAATAAAATGTCCCAATAAAGCGCGTTAGGTACATAACACCTTAAAGACAAATTAATATCACTTGATTCAAAAGCTGTTACGTAACATACAGGTTTTGGATCTTCTAAAATTCGATTATCGTTTTGAGCAATCTCAATTAAAACTTTTTTTGCTTTATTTAAATCGGTTGAATAATCAACTCCAATATCAAGAGCAATTCTTCTAAGTGGATTTCTTGTGTAATTATATAAAATTGAGCTTGTTATAGTTTTATTTGGAATGGTTACAATTTGTTTATTAACAGTTTCGATGGTAGTTGCTAAAAATCTTACATCAAGCACTGTTCCTTCAACAGTTGATTCGCCAATTTTGATATATTCTCCAGCTAAAAATGGTTTTGAACTTAAAATAATAATTCCACTAGCGAAATTAGAAATAACATCTTGTAAAGATAGACCAATTGCTAAAATTGCACTAGAGAAAATTTGAGTAAGTCCACTCATTTCAACTCTTAAAATGAGCAAGAATATTACAATTACAGCAAAATAAAGAATGATTCTAACTGTCGAAACAATAAAACCTTTAACAGCACGATCTTTTGAATGTGTATCATTAAGTTTAAAAGCGTGTTTTAAAACTTTGATTATTAATTTTGTAATGATAATTCCTAAAATTAAGAAAATAACACCAAAAATAAAATTAGCTATATATGGAATTTCTGTTTCACTTCCAGCCCAAAACTTAACAATTTGATCCCATGCATTTTTAAATGCGGCCCCCAAATCAGACCAGAATTTGTCCCATCCGCTTACACTAGTACTTTTTGTTACAGCTTCAGTAAAAGTCATATGTAAAATTATACCACAAGCCAAATTGTTCTAAAGAACAATCTTATAGGATTTTCTGTCTTCTAATAAAATGTTACTACTGTTTTCTGTGTAGTTTTTAAAAACCTTAAAAGATAAAAATTGTGTTTTCACCTTACTTTCTAATCTTTTTTATGGTTAATTCAATGTTCTGCTGCATTCGATATCTTGATTACCAAAGAAGGCATGTTTAAACACTAAGAAAATATCAGATTATTTGATGAATATTTATCGGGACATTTCTAGGGACATTTCTAGGGACATTTCTAGGGACATTTTTGAAATATTTCCCCGTACGTAATTTCGAAATTATACGATATTTTTCGCGTTTTTTAGATAATTTATTGGGACATTTCTAGGGACATTTCTAGGGACATTTCTAGGGACATTTTCCTGGACAAATTATAACCAAAATTGTAAAATTTTAATATAAAAATTATGATAATTGGCAAAGAAACAGAACAAATCGAATTCAAAACATCCACAGGAGAAAAACGTGAGGCGATGGAAGCTATCTCCGCTATTTTAAATAAGCACAAAAAAGGAACAGTTTATTTTGGGGTTGATGATTATGGCTTTGTAAAAGGACAACAAATTTCCGACAATACGATAAAAGATATTTCAAGAATTATTAATGAAACAATAGAACCAAAATTTTCGTTTACTATAGATGTTCTCACTTTAGATGACAAAGATATATTAAAGTTAAGTTTTTCTGGTCACAATCGCCCTTATTCTGTTAACGGAAAATATTTAATACGAAATGGAACAGAAAATCAAAAAATGACAAACGAAGACTTAAAACGTTTGGTCAAGGAAGACGATTATTCATCAAAACGGGAAGAAGAGCCAACAAATTATACCATTGAAGATATAGATGACGCGACTTTATACGATTTTTACAAGAGTTCAACAGCCTGCGGAAGATTAGAAGCGAAATACTACAATAAAGAAAAAATACTTTCCATGCTAAATCTTGTTAAAGACGGAATTATTAATAATGGATGTTATGCTCTTTTTGGTGCCAAAGCCAAGATAGCAGTAAAATTAATAACATACGCTACGACAAATAAAGTTAAAATATTGGATTTAAAATTAATATCTGGAAATATATATAATTTGATAGATGAGGCTTTAAATTACGTTTTGAGTCGCATATCTTGGAAATCTGAAATAACGGAACGAAAAAGAGTCGAAAAACCAGAAATACCAAAAGAAGCAATAAGAGAAATTATTGCCAACGCTTTTGCTCACGCAACCTATGAAACTTTACCAGAAATAGAAATTGGTATTCATCCTGACAAAATCGAAATATATAATCCTGGTACATTCCCAGAAAATTTAACGCCATATGATTTTATAGAACAAAATATTCCCTCATACAAAAGAAATAAGCTCATATTAGATGTGCTTTTCAGAAGTAAAGATGTTGAAAAATCCGGCACGGGATTCCAAAGAATGAATGAGTTGTGTGAAGAAAGCCAAATTAAATGGTCATTCCGAAAAGAAGCATATGGATTCTTATTTGAATTTATGAGGCAAAGCGTTCAGACGAAAGTAAAAATAAGTAATCTTTCAAAATTAGAAACCAAAATTCTAGAATTAATTGATAAAAATTTCGGAATTTCAAGAACCGAGATTGCAAGTAAAATAAATAAATCAGAAAAAACCGTTCAAAGAACATTAAATTCTTTATCAAAAAAAGGCATGATTCTACGAGTTGGTTCAACCAAAAATGGATATTGGGAGTTATCAAAAACTGATACAAACGATTGATTTTTTCTTAAAGCTTAAGATGATTGTTTTAATCAGGTTCATATTTTTTTAAAATTCTGTTAAATTAAAAATTTCCTAGAAAAAATCAAAAAAGTATATGTTTTTGAAAAAAGTTCCGAGAATTTATATACATTTCCGGAACTTTTTTAAAAAATGCTAGAAAAAATGTTGAATTTGCAGGGTTTTTTTATTAAAGATAGTAGTTTTTAAAATTCTTAAATTTTAATTTTTGCAGTTTTGCTTTTTAGATAATTTAACAAATCTTTATCCTTAATCAACTCAGAAAGTTTGTTGTAAACTAACTCGTGATAATCGTTAAGCCGCATAATTTCTTCTTTTGTTAATAAGTTGAAATCAAGACATCTTGTTTCGATAGGAACATAGGTAATCGTTTCAAATTTATAAAATTCACCATCACTAGTTTTAAAAGCAGGAACACAAAGTAAATTATTTTCAATTCTTATTCCATATTTATTTTCTTTATATACACCCGGTTCAATTGTTGTAATCATGCCTGGCTTAATTGGATCTTGATCATCTCTTTCAGGAACTTTTTTATATCTAAATCCATTTGGACCTTCATGTACATTTAAAATATAGCCAACTCCATGCCCTGTGCCACATTTATAATCCATTCCTTCATTCCACATAAATTGACGAGCAAGAATATCGATAGTTTGACCACTAGAACCATCTAAAAATATAGCTTTTGATACATGAATTAATGATTTTAAAGTTAAAGTATAATCATGAATATATTCTTTTGTAGGTTTTCCAATTAAAAATGTTCTAGTTGTATCGGTTGTGCCGCCATAATATTGACCACCACTATCCACTAAAAGCTCAATATCTTTATCGCTTACAACAGAATGCATTTCTTTTGTAGGTTCATAATGCATCATTGCAGCGTTAGGACCAACCGAAGCAATAGTATCAAAAGATAAATCAAAACAGAGTGATGATTCTTTTCTGAATTCTTCTAATTTTTCTGAATAATCATATTCATTTAGATTTTTTAATAAGTTTTCGTCTAGATATTTATTAAATTTTAAAAGAGCTAAGCCATCAATTGCTTGAATCTTTTTAGTGTTTTCAATCTCTTTTTTACCTTTAATCGCTTTCATTAAATATGATGGGTTTCTACCTCTAATAGGTTCATTTAAAAGCGAATAAACTCTTGCATTTACCCTTAATGGATCAACTAATGTTTTAATATCTTTATGAGCTTTCAAGAAAGTAAAAATTTCATTATAGTCGTGAATTGCAACGTTTTTTATTGAAAAGTCGATTTTTTCTTTATTAATAAATAGATGATTTCCAGCAATTTTTGAAAGATAAAGATAAGAATAGAAAACTGGATTTCTAGGTATATCTCTTCCTCTAATATTTAATATAAAAGCGATATCATCAAGAGTTGTAACTAAGTTACTTGATGCACCTTGTTTTTCGCTTTCTTCAAGAATTTTATTTATTTTTTCTTCAGAAGATAAAGTAACTAAATCATCATCAAGTTTAAAAACTTTTTGTGCCTTATCTTCTTTTGCTTCAGCAAGATAAGAAAAATCAACATCAATTAAAGTTATACCTGCTTTTTTATATGATTCTAAACTTTGTTCAGTAATATTTAAGAAATTAACTCCGAGTGGATATAATTTATTTTCTTTTATAAATTCTTTTAGTGGCAAAACGCCAACATCACCTACTTTTATTAATTCAATATTTGAATTTTCAAGTTGATTTTTAGCTTGAATCCAATATCTACCATCAGCGAATAAATAAGCTTTTTCTTGAGTGATTAACACTTGACCTGCACTCCCAGTAAACGGACAAAAATATTTTCTTTCAGCTAAATAATAATCACTTACATATTCACTATTATGAGGATCGCTTGTGAAAATGAGATAAGCTTTTAGTCCTTTTTCTTTTAAGATTTTTTGAAGTTTTTGAATATTTTTTACATCAAACATAAAAACACACTTTCTATAAAATTTATTATATTTATACTATTTTTGCGTGGTTTTTGCAAAAAATATGCAAATTAAAATTAGTCTAAAGTTTCATCAACTACGCTTACTTCGTTGGCGCCTTCCCAATCACTAAGGATAGTTGCTTTCTTTTTTAGATAGTAATTTATTTCTTTAATAACTTCTTTTGTAAATACTTCACCTGGAATAATAACTGGAATTCCTGGAGGATAAATCATAATCATTTCTTTTGAGATTTTACCAATTGCATCTTTTAACTTGCAAACTTTTAAAGGTGCATGATATGCATTTCTTGGTCTAATCTTCATTTCTGGGAAGCCACTCATATAATGATGATCTTCATAAACTATGCTTTCATCATAATATTTACTAGAAATATCTTTTAATGCTTCAACAATTACATCAACATCTTCTTTAGTGCTTCCAATTGTAAATAAAAGCAAGAAAACATAAGTTTCAGCAAGTTCAATTTGAATTCGATATTTATCTTTTAATAATTTATAGAGTTCAAAGCCAGTAATTTTTAATTTATCAATCTCAACACAAAGTTTTGTTTCATCATAACTATAAGAGCCACATTGATTTACAAAATAATCTTTACTATGAGCAATAAAGCCAGGGATTTGATCTATTTTTTCTTTAGCAAGTTTAGCAAGCTCTACTGCTTCTTTAATCTTCTCTTCGCCATTAAATACTAAATATTTTCTCGCTGCATCAAGAGATGCAATTAAAATTGAACTAGGGGAAGTTGTTGTTAATAAATTGAAAGACTTATTTACATAATATTTTGGCACTCTATCTCCTTTAATAAGTAAAACGCTCGATTGAGTTAAACTTCCGCCGGTTTTATGAATACTTAAAGTCGCCATATCGGCTCCAGCTTCCATTGCAGAAGAAGGCATCAAGCTAGAAAAATAAAAATGTGAACCATGCGCTTCATCAACTAAAACAATTTTATCGTGTAGATGTGCATATTCAACAATTCGTTTTAAATCGCATGTTGCACCAAAATAAGTTGGATTAATTATGAATATAGCTTTAGCATCAGGATTTTCATCAATTGCTTTTTTCCGTTCTTCAAAAGAAATTTGATTGACAATTTCTGTTTTTTTATCAATCTCAGGCATGATGAAAAGAGGGACAGCCCCACTTAAAATTAATCCATTTATTACTGATTTATGACAATTTCTAGGTAAAATTACTTTATCATTTGCTTGAAGCGCACTTAAAAACATTATTAAGTTGCCGCTAGTTGAACCATTTATTAAAAATTTACAATAATCAGCACCACAAGCTTTAGCAAATAAATCTTGTGCTTCTTTAATTACTCCAGTTGGATGAGCAATATTGTCCATCCCACGAGGACAATTAACGTCGTTTTGATAAACAATATGAGTAAAAATCTTATCAAAATCGGTTTTGATATGACCTTGATGATGCCCAGGTACATCAAAAACAGTCGTACATTCTTTAAGATACTTTGCGTACGCTTTTAAGTAAGGAGTCTTTTTTTGTTCATCTCTATCAAACATAAATAAGTCCTAAATCGATAATAATTATAAATATTTTTAAGTAAAATAAAATATTTTTTTCACGAGTATTATTGTTTTTATAAAACTGAACACAAAAAAAGTTATAAAATATACCTAGATATGAAAATTGTTGTAGTAAGTGATAGCCATTCAAACTATGGTGTTTTAGAAGAAATACTTAATAAAAATTACGATGCTGATGCATTTTTTCATTTAGGTGATAGTGAATTACCTGAATATATGTTAAATAGTTTTACATGTGTAAAGGGAAATTGTGACTACACTGATTTTCCACGTGAAAGAGATTGTAAACTTAATGGATTTAAAATTCATTTAGAACACGGAAATTCATATAATTTTTTAGTTAACACAACCGATTACATTCAATCTAAAGATTGCGATATCTTTCTTTTTGGACACACTCATCGTTGTTTAGCAAAACGTATTGGTAAAACCTATGTATTTAACCCAGGAAGCATCACCCGACCAAGAGACGGCGATAAAGGCACCTATCTTGTTATCAATTTAATCAAAGATCAAGAAATTACCTGGGAATTTAAAACATTAGAAAACTAAAAATGGACGTCCGGTCTCGGCAAATAGACGTCCATTTTTATTAAAATTAATAATGATTACTATTCGGCTTTTTCTAATGCTTCAGCAACCCTATAAGCGGATGAAATTGCAAATGTTATATTATAACCTCCACAAAGTCCATCAGCATTTAAAACTTCACCAATTAAATATACACCAGGTTCTTTTTTGCTTTCTAAATCAAAGTCAAGATTAGAGAATTCAACTCCACCTACTGTAACTTGTGAATCTTTGAAATCGTATGTATTTTTGTATGTAAATACAAGATTTTTCATTGTAACAGCAAGTTTTTTAATTTCAGTTGGTGTATAAGCATATAAATTCTTAATACCACTAGCTTTTCTAATGTATTCGACAATATGCTTTGTGAAAATACCACTTAAAACAGATGCTTTTGATTTATCATTTAACTTAGTTAGTAGATCAACAAGTTCATCATAATTGTAATCTGGTAATAAATCTAACGAAATTGTGCATTTTTTAAATCTCTTGCTTCTTGCAATCATTGAGGCACAATTGAAAATAACAATTCCACTTAAACCATCTTTTTTGAATAAAACTTCGCCAGTTTCTTCATAAACTAATGTTTTATCAATGTATAAACTAACTTTTGCTTTTACTCTCTCGTTTTGAATTGTAACTGGTTTTTCTTCAGTTTGAATTGGAGCTAATCCTGGTTTTAATCCAGAAATTTTATAACTATGTTTTTCTAAGATGCTAAAAATATCACCGCTTCCACCAAGTTGAGGTGCACTTTGTGAACCGCTAGCGATTACAAATTTATCAAAAATGAAAATTTTATTAGTGGTTTTCACTCTAATTTTTTCTTTTTCAAAACTGTAATCAATTAATTTTTCACGATTTACAAATTTAACTTTCTTTTCTTTACATAGAGCAATTAAGTAGTCTAGTAAAGTTTTGGCGCTATTTGAATATGGATAAACTAAACCATTATATTCACGTGTAAAAATTCCAATTTTGTTTAAAAATTTAACAATTTCTTTTGGGCCAAATTCTTCAACGATACTTTTTGCATCTTCTGAATTATAAGCATACTTGTTTTCGTTTAAATTTGTAATGTTACAGCGTCCATTTCCGGTTGCTAAAATTTTACGACCAGCTGTTTCTTCTTTATCGATTATTGTTACATCATTTTTAGGATCTTTTTCTTTAAGCATCAAGGATAAAATGATCCCAGAAAATCCTTGTCCTAAAATTCCGATTTTCATATTTAAATTTTAACACATTTTTCGAAAAAATTTGGGAAAAATTATCATAATCATTGAATTTTCACTGGAAAAAACTATAATTTTCCATAGTTTATGATTTGGATGTTTACTTTTGGTGCTCTAGGAACAGTTGTAGCAACTTTTCTCGGCGCTTTATTTACAAAACTTATCTCTAAAACGAGGAAAGAAATTTTCAATTTCTTTCAAAATTTTTCAGTTGGAGCAATTATCGCTCTGCTATTTTTAGAACTAATTGTTGAAAGTATTAGTCACTTTCAAAATGGCATAAACAATGAATTTTTAGGAGCTTTATATTCACTTTTAATAGTTTTCACGGCCGGAGCACTATTTTTCACGGTTCATGAATTACTTCATAAAATTTCACATCACCATGACCATGACCACGATGATGACGAAGAATGCGTTGATCACGCTCATTCAACCGAAGTTTTTAACGAAAAATCATTACTTCTTGCTTCTATTATATTTCTAGTTGCGATATCAGTTCACAACATTCCTGAAGGTCTTTCGCTAGGTATAAGTTTTATCCACACTGAAGAATCTATTCCAATGCATGGAATAATAATGAGTATAATCTTATTTATTCATAATTTCTTAATTGGTTTTTCAATGTGCAATTCATTTTTATCTTCAAAACGCAACTTTAAAACATCTTTAGCTTTAACAGTACTAAGTTCTTTACCTGCTTATTTATTAGCAATAATTGGATATTTCATTTCAACAATCTCAATAAACGAAATATTTATTGCTGTAATGTTTTCTATTTCTTCTGGAAGTTTGTTATATGTTCTTATTATTGAACTACTTCCACAAGTATTTAAAGAATATAAATCGAAATATTCATTTCTTTATATATTAATTGGAATCTTACTCTGTGGTACTTTGATCTTTTTACACGTTCATTAAAGTAAACTAACTTCATTTTTTAATGAATTCATAAAAATCTATTTTTTAAAAATTCCCTAGAAAAATGATAAAAAGTAATACTTTTCAATAATATTTCCCAGGAATTTATACAAATTCCTGGGATTTTTTACTAAATTCCCTATATTTTAAAAGAAAAATATAGGGAAAAATAAAAAAACTAAAGTTTGCATTTTTTTATAACTTGATCAAAACTATAGGATTTTCTATTAGAACGTAAATATTCGCTATATATATCTCCGCACAATTTTATTAAAAGTTTGTCATCCTTGTTAAAACGTATATCTCTCTTTTTAATTTTAAGTGAGGAATTTTTCGTTCGATTACTCAAGATTGCACTAGGATTTAGTTTCGGTACTTTCATATTTAAATTTTAGGCTCTTTTGATTTTTTTAGGGTTTCAAAATGCCTTTATAAAAATTTAGGGTTGACCCTACTAAATTGAAAAGATTTTGAATTATCATAAAAAAGTATACTTTAAGGAGACTTTTTTATGATAGATACACTAAGTATTTTTAGATCTCAGGGCATCGATCCAAACACGAT
>CASFZJ010000017.1 GCA_949299165.1 uncultured bacterium
AATATGCAATCTTTTCTTCAATTGCAAATTGACTAAGAGACTTATTTGAGCTCTTAAATTTCTTAACATATTCAAGTCTTTCATAATCAGATTTGTATTGACTCATATTAATTTCCTCCACATGGTAATTATGAATAATCCAGTAGAGAAGAGAATGGTGTTATTTATTTACCAATACAATAATCTCCGCGATCCAACTTATATATTTCTAACTATCGCCAAAAATTTGGCAAAGTTTTTTCAATCTAAATAATAAAACTTGGTGCGGATAAGGAGACTTGAACTCCTACGCCGTTAAGCACAAGATCCTAAGTCTTGCGTGTCTACCAGTTCCACCACATCCGCAAAGCAAAGTAATTATAAATTATTATGGATATTTTGTCTAATAATTTTTAACGCTTAAAAATCAATAAAAAAATAAAAATAGTTTAGTTTTGCAAGGTTTTTGAAAAATTATTTAGTTTTTCTTATCAAATCTATCGGAGATATAACTCCGAGTAAAGGTGAATTTTGTTTTCCGTTTTCACTAACAAAAATTGCCGGTAATCTTTTCTTATATACCTCTTTTGACATCGAGAAATAATCATTTAAGACGTCAATTTCATATTCTTTTGTAACAAAAATAAATCTTAAATTAAGCTGAGACTCTAAAGCTATATAATCTTTAATATCTTTAATTTTGCTGTTTTTATCAAGGTGAACATTATTTAAATGCAAATCTAGTAAAACATCGCTATTAAATATTCCAATAACAATGTTTTGGTCGTTTACGACAGGAATATTACTAATACCATCTTCAATCATTTTCTTAATAAGTAAACTGATTGAATCTTCTTCCTTTCCTAAAATTAACTTTTTGGTTGGAGTCATTACATCTCGCGCACGAACTGGATTTCTTAAATAAGAAATTAATTCATCAAGAAAGGCAATTACATCATCACTAACATCAAAAAGTGTATCTATTATCCCAGATTCATGAACCATTAAATTTCTAATTCTTCTCACCGAATCTAATTTATTAGAGTAAATTCTTTCAATTTCAATGCGGCTTTTTCTATATTTATTTATCAAAAAGTAAATCGATGAATCATCATCTTCACGATTAAATTTATCGCCAATTAAAGCATCAAGCTCATTATATTTTCTCAAAAAATCAGCATTATTATTCATTTTCAGGATAATCCTTCCAGTGTCCACCATGTAAACGATGTAATTCTTCTGTAACTAAAAGCCATTTAATAACAGAATTTCTTTTTGGGTAAAATTCAATAAATTCTCCTTTTAAGAAAGTATAAAAACGACTAGCATCAGTGCACATTCCGTAAGTTGGCGTTTCTTGTAAAGTTAAATCAAAATTAAAAGGATGATTATTTCTTGAGCCAGAAAAATGTATTCCTTCATGATTGATCTTCAATACACCTTTTCCTTCAATCTCGCTTGTTTTCTTATTTTTCAAATATTTATATTTTGGTAAAAAGCCAATTTCTACTTCTTCAGTTAGTTCAAAATTAGGATTTTTAATTTCTTCTTTTACAAATTGTCTTTGATAATCAAACCATTCTTTAGGTGTAGCAAAGCTTTTTGAGTCGCCAACAGGAGTAATTTTATAAGTATTGTCCATCATTACTTTGTTATGACAATTGCTGCATTCAATAAAGTTATCTCCACTAAAATTGGCAAATTCTTCTCCACACTTAGGGCATTTATAGAGAAGTTGTTCAATATTTTCGGCTATTTTATTGCTTTTATAGACATTTTTCTTTTCAAGATTATATGCGTAGTCATCTGTTCTAATTTCTTTATTTAAAACATTAGTAATTTCTTCATCACTTAATTTAGTGATTTGGTCTTTATCGAATAACTTCTTAAAGCTAACTTCCACTTGTCCTTTTCTTTCTTTGAGATTGTATTTTGGAGAAGTTAAATAACCGCCTTTAATATTTGCAACATATACAGGAACCTTTAAAAATTTTAAAAGTTTAGCGCTTCCAAGAGCGACAGGTTGACTTCCTCCGCTAATCGATGACATTCCTTCAGGAAATAAAGTTAACCTTCCGCCTTTATTAATAACTCTTTTCATTTCCATGATTGCGTATAAATCTGGAGTAAAATTTTTCTTTGGAATTTCGTGCATTAATGAAAAAATTCCATGCAAATGACTTCTAAAAAATTCGTTATATCCAACAACAAAATTAAAAGTATGAGGTAATAGTGGAATTGCTGTAAAAATATAATCCATCCTACTTGCGTGATTGCTTAATAAAATATAAGAACCTTTCTCTTTTCTAGGATCATCTATATAAGTAACTTTTGTATGATAATTTCTTGCTACTGTAAATTTCCAAAAATAACCTAAAAAATTATAAATTAACCAATTTGGTCTGCGGATTGCTTTACTATGAAGCTTTTCTTCTAATGTTCTCATGGAATAATTATAACTTTTTATGAAAACTATCGAAAATACATATTTAGCAATTAATAAGAAAAGGCAGGCAAATTTGCCTACCTTTAATGAACTTAATATGTAAACTAACGTTTAGAGAATTGAGGAGCTCTTCTAGCCTTTTTAAGACCGTATTTCTTTCTTTCCTTAGCTCTTGGGTTTCTAGTTAACATACCAGCAACTTTAAGTGCTTTTCTGTCTTCGCCTGCTTCAAGTAATGCACGAGCGATACCAAGTCTAACTGCTCCCGCTTGGCCTGTATAGCCTCCGCCGTAAACTTCAGCATTTACATCGTATTTACCTTCAACGCCAAGAATTGTGAGAGGTTGTTTTAAATCGATGACTAATGTGTCGTGTGGGAAGTAAGCTTTTACATCAAGACCATTAATAGTAATAGTTCCTTTGCCAGGTTTTACATAAACTCTAGCAATACTTGATTTTCTTCTTCCTGTTCCGTAAAAAGATTTAACTTTTGTAGCCATTAGTTTTTACCTCCTAAATTCTTGAAAGATAAAGCTTCTGGATTTTGAGCTGCGTGTTTATGCTCAGGTCCTTTGTAAACAAATAACTTTCTGTAGATTTGTCTACCAAGTCTGCCTTTAGGTAACATGCCCCAAACTACTCTTTCAAATAACTCTTCTGGATAACGTTCGAGCATATCTTTCAATGTTCTTACTCTTAAACCACCATTATAACCACTAGCATTGTAGTATTTCTTGTTTAATGGTTTGTGTGTACCACTTACACTTACCTTTTCACAATTAATAACAATAATGTAGTCTCCACAATCTTGATTTGGAGTCCATGATGGTTTTTCTTTACCCATTAAATAGACAGCAATTTCACTTGCTAATCTACCAAGTGGTTTGTTTGTTGCATCAACAACATACCACTTACGAGAAATTTCCTCTTTCTTTAAACTAGTTGTTTGTCTGTTCATTTCACTATCCTCCTAAAAATAAAAATCTTACCGGGACTTTAATTTTCTTCGAATTGTGTCTTAAAGATTATATATATTAATCTTTATCTAGTCAACGAAAAGTTGTATATAACAAAGCAACTAGTTTTTAGACAATATTCGAAGAAATTTTATGCAGTCTGTTCTTGAAAGAGTCAGCATGCTTTCTGCTTCAACGATCCACATTATTAACGTTAAATATGATCTCCGCAGACGTCAATTCTGGTTACCTCAACCATATGTTTGAAACCTTTTGAAATCAATCTTTCTTGTTTTAGTTAAACTAAATTCTCTCAATTACTCAATAGCGGTTTCTACTATTAATTTGAAGAGCTTAAATTCGACGTCAAGCACATCTATGGTAAAAAGTTTTCACGTAGAAACTTTTTTATTGCAGAATAATCGCCTTTTTCAGAAATTCAAAATTTTTTAAATTAAATTTCTTACATTTTCACGTGAAAGTTTTACCGATTTATGTACACTTGCAATTTGAATTAGTTCATCTGCTATCTTCCTTTTTAAAATAATTGCTCTTTACGAGGTACAATCTCAAATATGTTGCATCACTTGTCTATTGTCAACACAACACATTGAAAGATTTAATTAAAGTTTTTTGCAATCAATTTAAAAATGTTTTAATAACAACTTGAACAATTCAAATATAAACTTTGCAAGTCACATACATTCTTAAGTCATAAATACCTCCTTCACTTAATACGAAGGAGATTAATTCGGAAAATGTTAAAAATTTTTTAAACTTTTTTAAACAATTTTTCAAAACATAGATAATTCGCTACATTTTTTTCTTAATCAAAATGAAAAAAAATACGATTAATAAGGCATTTTTATATAAGCAAGTGTAGAACTTGCTAAAAATTTAAATATTAAAATAAATTTTAAATTCGGTGCCTTCCATGATTCTGGATTTAACTTCTATTTTAAATCCATAATTTAAACAAATGTGTTTTACAATAGCTAACCCAAGGCCTGTGCCACCTTTTTCTCTGCTTCTTCCTTTGTCTACACGATAAAATCTTTCAAAGATTCTATTTATATCTTTTGAATCAATTCCAATACCAGTATCTTTTATACTTAAATATTCTTTAGTTAATTTTATTCTTATTTCACCGTTTTCTTTATTATATTTAATAGCGTTGCTTAAAATATTTCTAACTAATCGATCAAAATCTTTCGGAATCATTTTTAAAGTCAAATCAGTTAAAGAGACTTTGCATTTAATCTTGTGTTCATTTATTAAATATTCAAAAGACGAAACAATATCTTTAATAGCGCTTCTTACATCTATATCAACTTTCTTTTCGTTGGACATATTATATTCAAGAGAAGAAAGTGCGAGCATATCTTCAATGACGCTTTCCGTTCTTTTGCTTTCTTTAATAACTGCTTCCCTTGCTCTTTGAATTTCATTAGGTTCATCAATAAGACCGTTTTGAAGCATTTCTTCATAACCAATAATTGTTGTAAGAGGCGTTTTAAGTTCATGTGAAGCATTTTGAAAAAATTCTCTTCTAATTCTTTCGTTTAATCTTTCTTGAGTAACATTAAAAAAGATAATTCCTATTCCACTTTTAGCGCTTTTTTCGAGCCATCTTAAGTCGATTTTCGTTAATAAAAAACGATAAATGACTCCATTTATTTCCTTGTCAAAACCACTCGAATTATATCGAAAAGCCTGCAAAACCCCATTATTTAGTTCATCTCCTAAAGCTAAAACATGATAATTTTGATTAAAAACATTTTCTCTTTTTAAGTTTAATTTACTTAAAGCAAACTTATTAATTAAGGCACATTTATTGTCTCCATCAATGACGATAAACCCTTCTTCAATCGCATCTAAAATATACTCAGTTTTATCTTTTTCTGATTTTAATTTGTCAATTTGTTCTTTAATAACATTACTTGTTTGAGCTAAAGTTCGGTCAATAATTTTATATCCATCATCACTTGATAAGTCATAATTTAGTCCCACAATTTCTTCAAGTGATTCAACATTTTCTTTTAATCTTGAAACAGTCTTTTTATAGATTCGATATTTAATAAATCCATAAATCAGCACAACTCCAACAATCACAATACTTCCATAAATTAAAATGTCAAAAGAAGTTTTTTCAATATTTGAGCGAGGTAATCCAACTCTAATAAATCCATCATTTAACTCTTGAACATAATATAAAACACTATAACCAAGCGTTATTGAATCTTTGTAATAATAAGAATTTAAATTATTTCTTAACTCATTCAATCTATCTTCTTGTGCTGGCTCAATTTCATCATTATTTATTTCTAATAAAACATCAGCTTTTTCATCAAAAACAGTAATTCTTAAATCGTGAACATTGGAATAACTATTTTTTATTGATTCATATGATTCATTTTCATTAATTGATAAAATTACTTCATTAGCGTAAGCTTTTAAATTATCTCTTGCTTCGGTATTTGAAAGCGAAAAAGAAGTCGAAAAAGAAACAATTAATAAAATAAAAGTTAGAAAAAAGACGAATAAAACATCGAATAAAACGTTCTTTTTATTCATTTTTCATACGATATCCAATTCCATAAATTGTTTGGATAAGATCGCTATTTTCCTTTCCAATCTTTCGACGAATTTCTTTGATGTGCATATCTAAAATTCGTGTTTCATAGCTCACATCACTTCCCCAAATCACATTAAAAAATTCATCACGTGATATCGGTTCGCCTTTTCTTTTAAAAAGCAATCTAAAAATTTTTAGTTCACTTGCTGTAAAAGGAATTACATTTTCATCAAGTAAAAAATAATTGTTTGTTGGATCAAAAGTAATATTTCTAATTTTATAATTTTCTTTTTTGATTTTTCTTCTGGCACGAGCATTTACTCGGCTAATCAGCTCTAAAACATCAAAAGGTTTTGCAATATAATCGTCGGCACCAAGATCGAGTCCATCAATTTTATTGATGGTTCGATTTTTAGCACTAACAATAATTATTTGGATTGCATCATTTGTTTCGTCGCTTCTAATTGCTTTTAATATGTCTTCGCCGCTTGCATCAGGTAGCATGAGATCAAGAAGAATCATATCTGGTTTTTCTTTTTCAAATGCTTGGCAAAAATCAGCATAAGTTGCGAAAGTTTTTATTTCATAACCTTGTTTTGAGAGCGCTAAAGAAATAATATGTGCAATATTTGAATCGTCTTCTAAAGAATAAATTAAATAAGACTTGCTCATAGCCATTATATTATCACTTTATCTTTGTAATAACCATTTTGAATGTAAACTGCCCATTCAGCAATGTTACTTGCGTGATCTGCAATTCTTTCAACGTATTTAACTAATAGAGTTGTATAAATTACATAAGCATCGTTTAATACATATTTTTCTTTAGAAACAGGAATTTCTTTTAATAAGTCAAGATAGAGTGCATCAACAATGTCGTCTCTTTTGATAGCATCTTTTGCAAGTTCACTATCTCCAGTAGCAAGAGATTTATAAGCATCATTTACCATCGATAAAGCAACATTAATGATTTTTTCAACATTTGGGCTTCTATAAGCTTCTTTTGCTTTATATAAATTTTTACTAACCCAAGCGATGTCTTCAGCGTGATCTCCGAGTCTTTCAATATCTTCAACTAATTTAAAATAACCTGTTACTTTTCTTAAATCTCCCGCAAAAGGCCTCTCTTTTAAAATAACTAATAGACAATCTTCTTCAATTTGTCTTTCTAGACGATCGATTATATCGTCGTTTACCATCTCATCTTTTTTATTTGCTTCATTATTATAATAAGAAAAAGCGTTGTTTAAATATGAGATAGTTGTCTCAAACATCTTTAAAAGATTTTCACTAATTAAATTAATTTTTTCACGTATTTCCATTAACCGAATCTCCCCGTAATATAATCTTCGCTGCGTTTATCTCTTGGATGAGCGAAAAATTCTTCAGTTTCATTAAATTCAACAAGTTCACCAAGCATAAAGAAAGCTGTATAATCGCTAATTCTAGCTGCTTGTTGCATGTTGTGTGTAACTATAATAATAGTATATTTTTTCTTTAGTTCTTTAATCAACTCTTCAATTTTTAAAGTTGCAATTGGATCAAGGGCACTAGTTGGCTCATCCATCAAAATAACATCAGGCGACATTGCAATGGTACGAGCAATACAAAGTCTTTGTTGTTGTCCACCACTTAAAGAAAGTCCACTAGCATCAAGTCTATCACTTACTTCGTCATATAGGGCACTATCTTTTAAAGATTGTTCAACAATTTTATTAAGTGTGTCCTTATTTTTAATGCCTTGGCAACGTGGTCCATAGCAAATATTGTTTCTAATTGACATTGGAAATGGATTTGGTTGTTGGAAAACCATTCCAACTTTTGTTCTTAAATAAATTGTGTTGATTTCATTAATGTCCTGACCCATATACTTGATATCACCAGTTACTTTACATCCATCAATTAAATCGTTCATTCTATCAAAGCAACGAAGTAAAGTAGATTTTCCACATCCAGAAGGCCCAATAAATGCAGTAACTTTATTTTTCAAAATATCAATATTGATGTTTTTTAATGAATGCTTTTCGCCATAATCATAAAAAAGATCAACATTTCTACAAGAAAATGCAATATTTTCAGGATTTTTAAATTCTTCTTTATCAAGAAGTGTATTTTTAGAATTATCTATTTTTTGCTCGATATTCATTTGTTCATTTTCAAATTCAATCATTTTATTGAGCTCCTTTAAATCTATTTAATCTAAGTGAAATTAATTTAACGAGAAGAGAAAGCACTAAAACAACGATTAAGATAATAATTGCGATAGCACATGCTGCTGCATAACGTGGCGCTTCCCCACCAAGAATTACATAAATATGAACTGCAAGTGAAGCATATCCAGAAGTTAATGAAGCTGTATTTCCAATAGTAGACCCCATTGCAAAAACAAGCGCAGCACTTTCTCCAATAATTCTCCCTATTGAAAGCAAGGTAGAAGTTAAGATTCCTGGCATAGCATTTGGTAAAACGACTTTAAAAGTTGTTTGTGTTCTACTTGCACCAAGTGCAAGCGAAGCTTGCGTCAAACTCTTTGGTATAACATTAATTGATTCTTCAGTTGTTTTAACAATAGTTGGAAGAAGCATTAACGCCATTGTTAATGAACCTGTGAAAATATTTCCTCCGCTAAGTCCACCAATAGAATTAACAAAAGGAATAAAAATAACAGCACCAGCAAGACCAAAAATAATCGATGGAATTCCACTTGTAACATCAATTAAAGTTCTAATTGCCTTTGTAATTGGTCCGTTTTTAGCATAAACTCCAAGATAAATTGCTGCTCCAATTCCAAGTGGCAAAGAAAATAACAAAGAAAATCCGATTAACATCAAAGTTGTTAATAAAGATCCTCTGATGCCTTCACCTTTAGTCATGAAGTTTGCACCTAAAATATATCTTGATTCATTTAATTCAGCGCACATTTCTTCTGCTGTTAATTCACTGCCATTTAACTGAGAAAAATCGGCACCAGTTTTGCTAATTGATAAATAATTACAATAAAATTGATTTGTAATTTCAACTGCCTCACCTTCATTATTTACAAAATCATTAAATGGCGATCCATCTTCGATATGAACAATATAAACAATATTGTTTTGCATATTATCAACGCCATTTTCAAATGCAACACCCCATTTTTCAGAAAAAATTTCAGCATTTGTTGTGTTTTCAAAGGTTAAATCACCAACTTCAAAATAATTTTCATCCCCTGTATAAAGAGTTAATGATTCTTTTGTGTAATCAGATGTAATAAATTCCCATGTTAAAGTGCTGGCCCCAGTTGTAAAAATATAAACAACCATCCAAATTAACATAGCAACTGTAAATAAACCAAAACATACTGTTCCAGCATTTATTCCACCATCTTTAAACTTTCTAGAGATATAATTTCTTTTTTGCTTTGGTGTCATCGATTTAAAAGACTTATCAATTTTGAAAAAGTTAACAAAATTTTTAAAAGACTTTTTAAATCCTAATCCCATGTCAACAAAGGATTCTTTTATATTATTTGCTATTCTTTTTAAACTTGTCATTGAAATAAGTCCTCACAAAAGCAATATCGGTAGAGAAAAATTTCCCGATTTTCTTAAATACACTTGTACTATTTTTAGTTTTGATTACATCCATCTTATTTTTAATAATGTTTAAAATTGATGTGATCATTAAAATAACTAAAATTAATACAATACCTAAAGAAAATCTTACGTCGTATCCAATTCCAGAAGCTTCACCAATTCCACTAAGCATGGCGCTAGTTAAAGTCATTCCTGGATTTAGTGGATTATAAAATCCAAGCCCATTTGAATTGTTTCCAATAACCATTTGGACAGCGGTTGCTTCACCAAGAGCACGGCCTACTCCTAAAATTATCCCCGCAAAAATGCCACTTTTTGCAGAAAATAATACTATTTTTATATTTGTTTGAGCATTGCTTGCGCCAAGTGCAATTGAAGCATTAATCATACTTTTATCAACTGCTTCAATAGCATTAATTGAAACCATTGTAATAGTTGGAATCGACATTAAAGCAAGAACAAGGGAAGCAGATAAAATTGAATTTCCTGCAAAAGTTTGAACAGGAACAGATTGAACAATTGGACAAATTACGCCCATGCCAAAAATACCATAAATAACAGAAGGTATTGATGATAAAAGTTCAACACAAGTTTTAATAACTGGCTTCGATCTTTTTGGAGCCATTCTTACAATAAATAAAGCGGTAAATACAGAAATAGGTATACTTATAATTAACGACAAAATAGTTGTATATAAAGTCGTTAAAAGTAAGAAGCCCATGCCTCCACTTCCATCATAGAGCCAACGTGTATTAGTAAAAAATAATCCAATGTTTTGTTGAACAACTTCTCCTTCAACAAGCGAATAATTTTTTACAAATGGCTCAATTCCTTTTTCTAAGATAAATATAACGATAAAAATGACAAAACTTGCACAAACAACAGCAATAAAGAGGAAGATTAACTTCACTATTCGATCGGTTAATTCCTTCCTCTTAAATTTTTTATCTTCTTGAGCTATATTATCTTGTCTATTTTCTTCTAACATAGCCTCTAACTAAACTATTTAATTGCTTCGACAAATGCAGCCCAAGTTTTAACTTCACCTTTGTAAGCTTTAGCAAGAATGTCGGCTGTAACATTTTCTACTGCTGTATTTTTAACATTTACAATTGGGACAACAGCATCTTTACAAATGGCACCGTTTGTATTTTTATCATTTAATTGTGCTTTTTCTTCAGCGTTAATTTCTCTTGATAAGAAGCCAATATCACCATAAATATCAGCACTTTCTCCAGAAGCTGTAACTCCTTTAACAGCATCACCAGATCCAGTTTGATTTGAAGTAACTGAACAACCTGTTGCTTCTTTAAATGCTGCAGACAATCCATTTAAAACGTTTTGAACTGATGTAGAACCACAAGTTTTTAATTCAACACCATTAATATCAAGATTTGGGAACTTTTCTTTAGCAATATCAGACCATTTTTTAGCTTCGATAACATTTTTAGTTAAAATACCACCTTCAGCAGCAATAGCTTGTAAACCTTCTGAAGATTCTGTCATGAAAACTCGAAATGCTTCTTTTGCTGTAGCTTTTTTATCATCTGTATAAAGTGCTGAATCTCTTACAACATAGTTGAAGCTTCTTTGTAGGCCATAAGTTCCATCAACAACGGTTTCACTTGAAGCAGCAACACCATTGAATTTTAAACCTTTAATTGTAGAAACAGTGTCGAGTGAATCTAATGAACAGTAACCTAAAGCGTATTCATCGTTTCCAACAGCTGTCATGATAGCACCATTGCTGGATTGTGAA
The DNA here is from genome assembly GCA_949299165.1 of uncultured bacterium. Classification (GTDB taxonomy): domain Bacteria; phylum Bacillota_I; class Bacilli_A; order RFN20; family CAG-826; genus Onthovivens. The sequence goes on from CASFZJ010000017.1 coordinate 11,291, forward strand.
GAAACTGTAACACCTTTATTCCATTTATCGTCTTTTTTGACATCGCCATATCCAATTCCTTCGAAGAAACATTCTCTAGTTCCACTAGTAGTTTCTCTTGAATAAAGTGAAATGCTTTTTGATGTATCGAAAGTATCATCATTGTTATTGTTGTTATTTTCATCTCCACCTGGATTTTCTGGAGTTGGGTCAGGTGTATCACCACCACAAGATACGACTGTAGCTCCCAAAATTCCTGTAAGAGCTAAACTGCAAAGTAATAAAATCTTTTTCATTTTCTTCTCCTCTTTACGCCAATAACTATAAAGATTTGAAAAATGTAAAAATATCATAGAATTGTAAAAGATTGTAAAGAAATTGTAAAAATCAATAATTCTTAAATTTCATGAAGTTAAAAAACCAGAAATTTAATTAAATTTCCAGAAAAAATGATTATATTTCCAGGGAAAATGCATAAAAATCCTGGAAAAATGATAAAATTTCCGGAAAAAAAGTGAAAAAAATATAGAAAAAAAGACAAATTTCCGTAGAAAAATATCAAAAAATCCTAAGAAAACACTACTTTCCCAGACAAACCAACAATAAACAAAAAACGAGAAGATGCTATATTCTTAGGAAATTTTAAAAAATAAATTTATTTGATATTTAATTCTTTTATATGTTTAATTAACCATTCTCTAAATTCTTCTCTTGATAAGCCTACATCAATAATTGCTTCTAGATATCCTAATTTATCTCCACAATCATAGCGTTTACCTTCAAAATCATAATAATAAACTTCTTCTTTTTTCATGATTTCAGCAATTGCATCTGTTAATTGAATTTCGCCACCTGCTCCACGAGGTGTATTTTCTAGTTCGTCAAAAATTCTTGCGTTGAAAACCCATTTACCTAAACTCGCTAAATCACTTGGTGCTTCATTTAATTTAGGTTTTTCTACAATTCCATTTAATTGATATAAACGATCGCCAAGTTGTTTTTCGACTTTCATCGCACCATATTTAACAATGTTTTCGTGTGCAACTTTTTGCCCACCAACAACAGTTTTTCCACCAATCTTTTCAAAAACTTCAACTAGCTGTTTAACTGGCGAATCTCCTTTATATGTGCAAATATCATCTCCACAGCAAACAACAAAGTTATCATCTTTAACAACTGATTTTGCTTGTAAAACAGCATGTCCTAAACCTAATTGTTCATGTTGAATGACAAAATGATAATTTGCTTTTGTTCCTATATGATGAATTATTTTGGCAAAATCATCTTTTCCATGTTCAATTAAATCTTTTTCATATTCTTCATCTAAAGAATAATATTTTCTGATATCATCTTTACCTTCAGAAACAATAAAAACAATATCTGTTATTCCTGCTTCTAAACATTCTTCAACAATATAGTCGAGTGTTGGACGATCAACGATAGGGCACATTTCTTTTGCTACGCCTTTTGTGATAGGTAAAAAACGTGTTCCTTTACCTGCGCAAGGGATAACCGCATACTTAACTTTCATATAATTAAATCCTCTTTTTAATAACTAAATTATAAATCTAATAAATTGTGAAAGCAAAATAAGGATAGTGCCGGCCCTTATTCCTCTTCTTTTCCTTATTATATATAGATATCTTTTTTATCAATTTAAAAAGCCACAACCGGAGTTGTGGCCAGAGTTACAAAGTCTAAAAGTTAATTAATAATTTGTTGCGTTAACTTCAAAGAAGCTTTGTGGATGAGCACAGCATGGGCAGACTTTTGGTGCTTCTTTTCCAACAAAGATGTATCCACAGTTTCTGCATTTCCAAATTGTAATACCTGTATCTTTTTTGAAAACCTCGCAGAGCTCAACATTTTTTAATAATTTATTGTATCTTTCTTCGTGTTTTGCTTCGACATCTGCGACTAATCTAAATTTAATAGCAAGATCTTTAAAGCCTTCTTTTTCTGCAACTTCAGCGAATTCTTTATACATAGTTGTCCATTCATAATTTTCGCCTTCAGCTGCTGCTTTTAAGTTAGCTGCTGTATCGCCGATTCCTTCGAGTTCTTTGAACCACAGTTTTGCGTGTTCTTTTTCGTTATCTGCTGTTTCTAAGAAAATTGCAGCGATTTGTTCGTAGCCTTCTTTTTTAGCAACACTAGCAAAATATGTATATTTATTTCTTGCTTGTGATTCGCCAGCAAAAGCTGTTTGTAAATTCTTTTCGGTTTGTGTACCTGCGTATTTATTTGCCATATCCTATATTCTCCTTTATTTAATTATTCGCCTTCTTTTACTTCTTGTAAATCATCACCTGATGCACCACATACTGGGCAAACTGGATTTGGTTCATCGCTTTCAAATTCGATGCCGCAAACTAAGCATAAATATTTCTTCATAATTCCTCCTTAATGCTTATATAACTAATTGCTTAAGCAATTTAATTAATGATGTTTTAAACATTCTTTACATAATCCATAATAGATAGTTTCTGAACTTCGAATCAAATTGCCATCAACAATTTTAACTTCAAATTCAGTTTCATCTCTAGGAATATCAAGAATTTTATGACATCTAGAACAAATGAAGTGATCGTGTCTAGGTTGATCAAACATTTCATAGAAATCTTGACCACATTTTGTTGCAATTTTTCTTACAACATTTTGTTTCTCTAAAGATTCAAGCGAACGATAAACTGTTGAAAGTGCCATATTTACGCCGTTTTCATCGAGTTCATCAGCAATTTCATTAATGGTTGAATGACCTAAATTTTTAATTGCTTCAACTATGTATTTTCTTTGAGAAGTTAGTCTATACATTTTTCGCCTCTCCATCATTATAACGGAAAGAGAAAATTAAAACAAATCTATTTGCAAATTTTTTGCAATAAGATTATTTGGCTTGTTTGATTGATAAGCCAATTCTTTTACTAATTGGATCAACCGAAATAACTTTAACTTTAACAATATCGTTAATTGATAAAACTTCACTCGGATGGCGGATAAATTTATTTGCAATTTCACTGATATGAACTAAACCATCTTGGTGAACATTAATATCAACAAAGGCACCAAAATCTGCAATATTTCTTACAGTACCAGTTAAAATCATTCCAACTTTTAAGTCTTCAATTGATTTTACATTGTTATCAAGTTCAAAAATTTTTACATCATCTCTAATATCTCTACCTGGTTTTTCTAACTCTTTAATGATGTCTTCAAGAGTTAATTCGCCAATTCCACTCTTTTCAAGGAATTTATCCTTGTTAAACAAAGAAAGTTTTAGTTTTAAAGTTCCTTCATCATCGTTTTTTAAATCTATTTTTGCTTCTTTTAAGATTTCTTTAGCAAATTTATAACTTTCTGGGTGAACTCCGGTGGTATCAAGTGGCTCTTCGCCATCAACAATACGCAAGAAACCTGCACATTGTTCATAAGCTTTTTCCCCTAATTTAGGTACTTTTTTAAGTTCTTCTCTATTTTTGAATTCACCATGTTCTTCACGATAGTTATAAATATTTTGAGCGATGGTTTTGTTGATTCCGGATACATATTTTAAAAGCGAAACACTAGCGGTATTTAAATTAACACCAACTGTGTTAACGCAATCTTCAACAACGCCACCTAAAACTTCACCAAGTCTTTTTTGATCTAAATCATGCTGATATTGACCAACGCCAATTGCTTTAGGGTCAATTTTAACAAGTTCGCTTAAAGGGTCCATAAGTCTTCGAGCAAGAGAAATGGCGCTTCTTTTTTCAACAGGTAACTCTGGAAATTCTTCTTCACCAAGTTTTGAAGCACTATAAACACTAGCGCCGCTTTCATTTACAATATAAACCTTCATTGGAAGATTATTTTCTTTAATAAGTTCAGATAAAATCGCTTCACTTTCTCTACTTGCGGTTCCATTACCTAAAGCAATGTAATCAATATGATTTGATTTTAAAACTGTTAATAATTTTCTTTTGGAAATTTCAACTTGTTCTTTTGAATTGGCTGTAATGAAGCTTACATCAATTACTTTTTTGTTTGGATTTCCGAGTTTATCAATTAAAGCGTATTTACAACCTGTTCTAAAACCAGGATCAAAACCTAATATGTCTTTATTTTTTAGAGGTGGATACATTAATAAACTCTTTAAATTTTTCTTAAAGACACCAAAAGATTGTTCGCTAGCTTTATCAAATAAATCACTTCTAATTTCATTTTCAACACTAGGTTTAATTAAACGTTTAAGCGAATCATTGATTATTTCTGTATAAATATCGAAAAATTTAGGTTTTTTATTATATCTTTTCCTAATAAAAGTAATGATTTCTTCATCGTCATAAACTAAAGCGACTTTTAGGCACTTTTCGTTTTCGCCTCTATTAATTGCAAGATATCTATGAGGTTTAATTGCTGAAACTGGTTCTTGATAATCAGCATAAATTTTATAAGTATCTCTTTCATCTTTTTTAACTTCTTTAGAAGAAATACTGCCTTTTTTCTCGATTAAATCCTTCATGAATTTTCTGATTAAAGGATCGTCGCTAATAACTTCAGAAACTATATCTTTTGCACCATTTATTGCATCTTCAGCTGTAAGAACTTTCTTTTCTTCGTTAATATATTTTTTAGCTTCTTCGTTTAAATCTTTAGTGACGTCTTCATCAAGAATAATTTTAGCAAGTGGTTCCAATCCTTTTTCTTTAGCAATACTGCCTCTTGTTTTCTTTTTAGGTTTATAAGGCCTATATAAATCTTCAAGTTCAGCTAATGTTTTAACATTTTCGATTTGATTTTTAAGTTCATCGGTTAATTTGCCTTGTTCTTCTATCGATTTTAAAACTGTATTAATTCTTTCATCTAAATTTCTTAAATAATTTAAACGATCAAATAAATTTCTAAGTTGAGCGTCATCTAAATTTCCTGTTACATCTTTTCTATAACGAGCAATAAAAGGAATTGTGTTCCCTTCATCAATAAGTTTTACTGCCGCAACAACTTTTTTATCCTCTAAATCCAGTTCTTCGCAAAGTCTTTTAATAATGTCCATATTCTACCTCTTTTCTATATTTTACAAAAAATAATTGAGTTTTGCAGGGTATTTTAAAAATTACAAAGTTTTTTGACTAACTTTTATACCATCTGTATGATAAGAATTTATCGCATCCATCTCATAAGGGAAGGTCTCCATTGGATAGCTATTTAATTTAAATTCTATAAGTTTATCAATGATTTGAACTTGTGTCTCATAATCATTTCTCACTGTGCCATACATTTCTTTATTTACAACGGCTTCATATCCAACACTTGTTTCATCAACTCCAATAATAGGGAAGAAATTTTCGTATAATGGAATTTCAGGATTATAATTTTCTTGTTCTTTCAGAAAATCAATCGCACCAAGCGCCATATCATCGTTATTCGAAATAATTAAATCAATATCATCTTTATAATATTCATAAATTTCTGCTAAATAATCTCTTGAAATTGTTCTATTCCAATCGCAAAATCTTGTATCTAAAACATTAATTTCATAACCTAAATCCGCAAGGCCACTCACTGAATATTGGCTTCTATTTTCGGTGTCTTGGTGACCTTGCTCGCCCTTAATCAAAATAAGATCCAAAACTCCGTTTTGGTTTCGATCGTATTTTTCCTTAAAATTAGAAAAACCTTCGAAATATTCATTTGTAATTTCTGCTTGAAGCAAACCATCACTTTCAGGTTTTGCACCAACATAAAAAGCGTTATCTGTATTCGCTAAATCCTCTTCCAAAGGTTCTCTATTTAAAAAGATAATAGGTTTATTTACTGTTTCTACTTTTTCAACAATTGTTTTTGCGGCTAATCTATCGACTAAATTTATCAATAAAAATCTACTACTTTCATTATTTATTTCGCTTACAATTTGATCGTTTTGATAACTTTGACTTGCTTCGCCATCAAAGACTTGAATAGAGTACTTATCTTTTAATATGGTTTGAATTTGATTTGAGTAACTAGACATAAATGTATCTTCAAAAGAATAAATAAAAAGCGAAATGTGCCAATTATTGCTTCCACAAGAAATTACACCAAGAGATGAAAAATTGCATAAAAAATTTAAAAAAGTACTAATTTTTTTAATTTTTCTCATGTTTTTTCGCCTCCTCCTTTGGAATTATTATTTTAATTATAGTACCTTCATCAATAATACTATTAATAATTAAATCAGCTTTTTCACCATAATAAATTTTTATTCTTTGATAAACATTTTTAAGTCCAACACCTTCATGTATATTGTCATCATGGAAACTTTGATAAATTGTTTCGAGTCTTTCTTCGCTTATTCCATAACCGTTATCTTTAACTTCGAAAATAATATTTTTATCGTCTTGATAAACATTGATGTCAATTCTTCCATCATTTTCATCATCGTTTAATCCATGTTCAATTGCGTTTTCAACAAGAGGTTGAAGAATAAGTTTTAAGCATGAATATTGATATAAATCTTCATCAACGTTTATATAATAAGAAAAATGTTCGCCAAATCTAATTTTTTGAATAAGAAGATAGTTTCTGACGTGTTCAATTTCATCTCTTAAAGGAATAATCGTTCTGCCTTTTGAAATAGATATACGGAAAAATTTAGAAAGAGCCACTATCATTTCTTCGGCTTTTTGGTTCTCACCTTTATCAATCATATAAATAATTGAATCTAATGTATTGTATAAAAAATGAGGATTTATTTGATTTTGAAGAGCTTTAAGTTCGCTCTTTCTTTGGTTTTCTTGTTCTTGCACGATTTTTTCAGCAAGATCACGAATTCTTTTCATCATTTCGTTATAAGTATCTTCAAGTTGAACAATTTCTTTATTTCCCTTTCGATATACTTTTTTCTTTTCTTCAAAATTTAAGTCTCTAACTTTATTCATTTCACTTTGAAGTCTATATAAAGGATAGGTGACTTGTTTGACGATAATATAAACAATCCAAACATAAATTGCAGAAAGAACAATTGTTACAATAACAAGAATCGTTATAAAACTATAGAAAACTGAATAAATTTGCGAATTATTAGTAAAAACTGCAACTTTCCAGCCAGTGTTCGAGATTGTTGAGACATATAAATTGAAAGATTGCCCATTAATTTGAGTGGTTGAAGTCCCTAAGATTAAATCTCTTGTGGCGTTTAAATCTTCTACAACAAAATCTTGTGCAGAAGAATAAACAACACTATAATTCCTATCAAAAATTGCGATGTGACCATTTTCGCCTAAATCACTTTGATAAATTAAACGAACAATTTTCGTAAAATCAAACTCTATTAAAGCAACACCTTCATTCGCTTCTCTATTAAAATCCATACAATGAGAAAGCGTGAATGCATATCTATTGTCGGCATATCCAACGGCACTAAAAATATTGATTAAAGGTTCTTCCATTGCGTTCTTAAAAGATTCATCTTCGGACTTGTCGCCCTCATCAACATAATTAATGTTCGCAACTATTAAACTACCATTTTCATCATATAATGAAATCGAAATAATTTCGCTTTTCATCGCTAAAACGTCATCAAAATATTGACGAACTGCAGGCTTATTTTCTAAAACATCTATATTATCAATTTTTTCTTGTATAGCGTTTGAAACATCAATTGCACTATCAAAATAAAGTTCATAATTAGCGACAACTTGCTTGGAGGTATTAATAATTTGATTATTAATAATGGTTTGGTTTGAAGTTGTATACAAAATTGAAGCAATTCCAACAACACAGCCTAAAAACACAAAGAAACAGATAATTGTGTAGAAAGTGAGTTTAAATCTAATTGAAAAATTGCGCTTCATTTTTTTCTATATTCTTGAGGAGAAATTCCCGTATTCTTCTTAAAACAGTGTGAGAAATAATATGGGTCATCATAGCCAACTTCGTTAGCTATTGATAATAATTTTTTATCGGTATCAAGAAGTAAAGCTTTGGCTTTTTCCATTCTGACATCAGTTAAATATTTTGTAAATGTAGTATTATTTCGTTTAAGAATCAAGCTAACATAACTTACCGAGTAACCAAGCTCTTTTGCAACATCTTCTAAAGATAATAAAGAATTTGCGTAGTTATTATTGATGAAATTAAGAATTTGTCTGTAGGATGAATCTACGCCGCTTTGTCTGCTGTTTTTATTAATTTGGTCAATATGATTGACTAAATCATCTATAAAAGCAAAAAGTTGTTCACTACTTTTAATTTTATATGACTTTTCAACAATGCCTTCGTAGGTCATATACTCTTGGAAAAGGGATTGTAACGAAACACAAGCTTTCAATAAAGAATCAATTAAATTATTTAGAATAAATAAGTAAGTTTCTTTAAAATTATCAGCAGTGATTGTATTTAAAAGTTTGTTAATTCTGTCTTTTGCGTTTTGCAAATCACCATATAAAACTTCATAAGTGATATTTTTAAATTCATTTTCATCAACTTTTCCTGTTGTGGTTTTATTTTTACTGATATCACCAAAGAAAATAACGATATTAGAACCAATAACTGTTCTATACTCAAGGGTTCTTAAAGCATGACGATATAACTCTCTATAACTCTTCTTTTCAGTATCTTCCTTAGTCTCACTTAGTCCAATAGACATCTCCACTTTACATGCTCTTTTAATCTTAGCTAAAACTCTAACTAATCTTTCTTGTAAAGATTCTTTTTCAATTGGCAAATTCGAAAGAATAAAAAGTCCAAATTCCGAAGAATTATCAAAAAGAACAGTCGAAATATCATAATCAGAAAACTCATCTTGTATATATTTTTCCAAGTGAAAATTAACAAGTTCCATCTTGTCATATGATATTTGAGTAATTTGATCATCAAAGTCTATTGCAGCTAAAATTGTGTATTTGTAATCAAGATTTATTCCATCTGCAATAAGTTTTTCTTTGAAGTTTTCAGGTATATCTTTTAAAGTAATTAATTTCGAAAGATCTGAGTTTTGCATTAATTTTAGACCACTACTGGCTCTTTTTTTGAGATCTTCAATGTCATTATCAACATTATTTTTCTTATCTAGTTCAATTTTAGCTTTCTTTAAAGTTTCTTCTAGTTCGCCTAAAGTTATTGGCTTTGAAATGTATCCAATAACACCTAGAGCAATAGCTTGTTTTGCATAATCAAAACTATCAAAACCGCTAATAATAATGGTTTGTAAAAGTGGTAATTCTTGCTTCATTCTTTTAATTAATTCTATGCCATCTATATAGGGCATTTTAATATCAGTAATTAAAAGGTCTGGTGAAAATTGCGTTCCACCAATTAAAGCATCAAACCCGTTTTCAAATTGACCAACAACTTCAAAATCATCTTTGAAATTCAAAAGTTGTTTAAAAAGTCTTTCTCTAACTGCGCCTTCATCATCAACAATAATTACTTTATACATATGCAATTATTGTATCAAAAAACATAGTGTTTTTTTCAAAAAATAGTACTTTTTTTAATTTTTCCCTAAGATTTATATGAATTTCTGGACTTTATTTAAAAAAGTATATCTTTTTTGAAAATTCACTAGTTTTTTGATAATTTGTTATGGCTTTTTTATAATATTTCCTAGATTTATAGATACTTTTCCACATTTGATAAAAGATACTTTTTTGAATTTTTAGTCGGATCATCAATAACAACTTTTAGCATTTTTGAAAGAATTTTACCAATATCTTTGCCCTTAAATCCTAAACCTATTAGGTCTTCTCCATTTACTTTTAAATCTTTAAGTGTAAGACAATCATGATTCTCCATTATTTTCAAATAATAATCCTCAATTAGCTTATTATCATTTAGTCTCTTTTCTTTATCCAAATCACTTTGTGCCATAATATCACATCTTCTTATTTCAAGAAGATATGGAAATAATTCTGGGGAAATTTTATTGATTGCTCTTCTTACATATTTTTCTTTTGGAATAATTTCATCATCATGATGTGCGACTAAAAAGCAAACTTTTTTAATAATTAAATTAGGAAATTTTAATGATTTTAAACAGAGATTTGCAAGGTTTTCTCTCAAAATTGAGTGTTTATAAAAATGGGTAATGCCCTTTTCATCGAAAGATTTTGTGCCCGGTTTTCCAAAATCATGAAACAGTAAAGCTAATCTAATTATTAAATCTATTTTTGAAACTTTAATTGCTTCTATTGTATGTCTTCCTACATCGTAAATATGATGAGGATTTTCTTGTTTAGTATTTAATAAGATATCAAAATCACTCAGAAAATATTTAGTCAATCCAAGTTCGCTTGCTTCAATAAGTTTTTCAGGGTGATTCGACATTAAAATCTTTACAAATTCATCTCTTATTCTTTCCTTGGATATTTTTTCTAATAAATATGCTAAATCTTTCATTGCTCTTTTAGTGTTATCTTCAATTTCAAAACCTAGTTGAGCACTAAATCTTATTGCTCTTAATATTCTTAAGCCATCCTCACTAAATCTTTTGTATGGATCATCAATTGATCTAATAACTTTATTATTTAAATCACTTAACCCATCAAAATAATCAACTAACCCCACTTTATCGTTGTATGCAAAAGCATTAATTGTAAAATCTCTTCTTCTTAAATCTTCTTTCAATGATTTAGTAAATGTAACACTTTTTGGATGACGATTGTCTAAGTATTCTCCATCAATTCTAAAAGTAGTTACTTCGTATGATTTCTTATTTATTCTTACAGTTACAGTTCCATGCTTTAAACCAGTATCAATTGTTTTAGCGAATAATTCCTTAATTTCTTGAGGTTCTGCATTTGTTGTAACATCAAAATCGTTTGGCTCACGATTTAATAATGCGTCGCGAACACAACCGCCCACAACATAAGCTTCAAAATTAGCTTCATGTAATGTTTTTAAAATAATCCCTACTTCATCAGGTATTTTCATCTTAAAATTTTGAGACATAACATAATTTTAAACTAATTAATCATTAATTTCCCTTCTTCTTAAAAGATTAATGCATATTTAATCTTTCAACATTAATTTATTTTTCCTAACATATACATTGTTTAGGAGAAACTATGACTAAAGAAGAATTAATCAAAAAATTTGGTTTAAAGCCACATATTGAAGGTGGATATTTTAAAGAGTTAGATCATTCAGATATTAAATATAACAATGAACAATATTTATATTCATCTATTATTTTCTTATTAGGTGATGGGGATATTTCTCACTTACATGTACTTCAAGAAGATGAACTTTGGTATTACCAAGGTGGAGATGATTGCACGGTAATCGATATCGATGAAAACTACAATATTAAAGAAGTTAAAGTTGGCATAAATAACGAGGATGCATTTCCTCAATATTTAGTTAGGAAAGGTCATATATTTGGTTCTAAATATATTGGCAAAACTTTTACTTTAGTTGGATGTATGGTTTCGCCATCATTCTTATATAGCCATTTCAAGTTGATCAAAAGAGAAGATTTAGAAGAAAAATTAGATAAAGAAACATTAGATCAGATTGATGAAATGTTCGCAAAATAAATCGGCCAAAATACACTTATAAACGGAATTTACCTTTAACATTTTTCATTTTCGCATAATTTAAGCAAAAAAGATTTTTCATTTTCGCAACTTCATTAATTAAAAATATGATGATTATCGCGTTTTTGTAAAAATAATTGAATAAAACGATAAAGTAGCGTCAAAACCATTTTCATAAAGTGTCAAACTACCTTTCTTTATAGTAAAATATATATGTATTTTGCGAGGATAATTATGAAAAAAATTTTATTAAAATATGATCAATTTAGTGAAGAATTATCAATGTCTCAGGCACTTAAATTCGTTTCTTATAAATTCCCTGAAATTGAATTCTATATTGAAGGCAAACCAGAAAATGTTTCTATATTTAAAGGCTTTAGTAAAAATATTAAAGTAATTTCTAACGAAGAAGATTTAAGCGAACATACGGACAAAGAAGAAACAGTTAAAGATCAAGGGAATTACGATGCAATAATTGACAACACATCAAACTATAGTTTCGAAGACACTATTAGTGTTTTTAAATCTTTTAACAAGAAATTCGCTATCTTTACTAATGATAAAGACGATTTCTCTGGTTTCCTTAAATTCAATGACAAAATTAAACAAAAATTTTTCTTGTTAGATAGCGATGTGCTTATTGATAATGACACATTAACTCAAAATGAAAACTTTGGCGGCACAAAAAAAATAGAGGATTGTTTCTATGATGACACAAGCCTCTATATTGTTTCGAAAAGATATTATGATTTGTTTAACGCTTTCTTGCTCGCAATCTCTAACTACTTCTTAAAGAGATATCAAGAAAAAACGAATAAAACTGGTTTTGCTAAATTTGCCCAAAATCTCTTTAGATGGGGTGGCGGAGATGAAGTCGGAACTCTTTTCCAAGATTTAACTTACTATTTTTCAATCAGTTTAAAAGATGATTGCATCTATTTGTTAATTAAAGAAAAGTATAAAACAAACGATATCATCAAAGGTTTAAGCGTTCTTTGTTCTCTTTTAATGGGTCAATTTGATTTAGTTAATAAGTAATCCAACCACTAAAACAAACCCCAATTACTGCTGCAACTTGAACGACTGTTAAAATAATTCCTGATATTAAATAACGTCTTCCGTGTTCAATATCAGCAAGTCTAACTTCATTAAACATGTAAGTAATTAATAAAGCAGGTCCTCCAAAAAGAATGCATATAACAATTACTTGCCAATCTTTTAATTGGTTTTTTGAATTATTTCTAAGTCCTTTAACATATCCTATGCAAGTCATATAACATGTTATAAATAGGACAATTACAATTGTCGCAAGAATTCCAACGTTCATAAAAATACCTCTATTAGTTTTTAAAAATATACTTTAATTGTATCAAAAAAGTGGCAAATCGCCACTTTTTTGTTTGCTTTTTGGCTATATATTATTTCTTCTTTAAGTATTTGACGGAGTCTAAACAGACAGCTGCCATAATTAATATACCTTTGAAGATATATTGAATATTTGGATCGTAACCTAAGAAGGTTAAACAATATGTCATACCAGTGAAGATGATTGTACCAACAACAGCGCCTGAGATTTTACCAATACCGCCCGAGAAGGAGATACCACCAATAACGGCTGCTGCGATAGCATCAAGTTCAGTACCATAACCAGAGTTAGCGTTAGCACCAGCACCTTGTAATGCAGTTGCGAAGCCACCAAATCCATAAAGGATACCAGCTAAGATAAAGACGCCCATTGTTGTCCAGAAGACGGAGATACCACTAACAGAAGCTGCTTCAGCATTTCCGCCGACTGCGTACATGTTTTTACCAAACTTTGTCTTGTTCCAAATGAACCATACGATTACAACAGCAATTACTGCCATAATAATGATATTGGAATAAGATTCGCCTCTTAACATATTTCTAACTTCACTATCCATTGTGAATGCTGCGACACTAGAATAGTTAATTTGCATGAGTCCGAAGATTAAGAGTTGAGTTGATAATGTTGTGATGAACGGATGCATCTTGAACTTTGCAGAGAAGAAACCAGCAATTGCTGAGAAGAATGTACAAAGCAATACAGACATCAAGATTGCAACTATAACTTGAGCACCAACTGGAGCTCCTGTAATGTCAATTGTAAATCCTAATGCAGATGTGTAAATTGTTGTAGATAGCAACATGTTAACGAATGATGCACCTAAACCAGTCATACGACCAATGGAGAGGTCGGTACCGGCAAGGAGAATAAGACCAGCAACGCCGAGTGTATAGAACAGCTTAACTGAAGATTGACCAAGGATTTGCATGATATTATTTGCAGTTAAGAGGTTTTTACCTTGGGTTGTAGCCATAATAATTGAGAAGAGGAAGAATAAGATGACAATGATGTAAAGAGCGTTTTTAATTGCCCATGGACCTAATTTGAAGTTATAAACATATGTTCTGGCTTTATGTTCGATAGCCTCATCAATTCCATAGTGTGAATTTCTTGCTTTATACATAAATTCACTTTTTGCTAAGAATGCATTGTATTTCTTATCTTTAACGTCTTGATATACAGATTCATAATTTGATTTTATTTCATTAACATTTGAAGAATGGAAAATTCTTTCCGTCTTTAAATCTAATCTGTATTCTTCTTTAAGTTTTGCTACTGCTTTTTTGTCGTTTTGATCAACTTCACCTAAAGCTTTAGCGTGTTTGTCTTTAATTGCTTGAAGTCTTGAAGCGTGTTCTTCTTTTTCTTTAGCAAGTTCGACAGTCTTTACTTGTTTTGCTTCAGCTAATCTTTTATCTTGAATTTCTTTAACTTCTGCAAAATATTTTTTACCATCTTCTTTGCTTAAGTTTTTGGCTTCTGCAATAAGTTTGTTAACTTCTTCTTTATTTTGAAGTTTAACTTGTTTGGCTTCTTCGATTAAGTGCATGTTGCTCTCAATGATTTTAGCCTTATTTTCTTTTTCGATACGTTTATTGAGTTTTATTTCTCTATTTTCATTCTTTAACGCAATAATCTTATTTTCGCCATCTTTTCTGAGATCTGTTAACTTCGAGAGAATATCACCATACTCAGATTTGGTTTCAAATGGGTTAATTGGCATTGCGTAAGAAACGTTCTCATTTCCCATTGTTAGTCTCCTTATTATAAGTATTTAGCACACAAATTAAGAAGTTCTTCTTGGTTTGTTTCTTTAGTGTTAACAACACCAGCAACTTGATAATTTGACATTACTACAATTCTATTTGTAACACCGAGAATTTCTGGCATTTCGGAAGAAACCATGATGATACATTTACCTTGATTAGCTAATTTAATCATTAATTCGTAAATTTGGTATTTGGCCATGATATCAATACCTCTTGTTGGTTCATCCATCAAGAAGACATCAGGATTTCTTTCCATCCATTTACCAATAATAACTTTTTGTTGGTTGCCACCACTTAATGAAGAAATATTATCAGTCGGACCATTACATTTAACATGCATTTGATCTATTTCAAATCTGGTAGCTTTTGAAATTAAATGATTAGATAAAATACCAAAATTTTTATACTTATTAAGATTTGTAATAGTTGTGTTATAGGAAAGATCGGCTTTTCCAAACATACCATTAACTTTTCTTTCTTCTGTAACTAAGGCAAAGTTTTCATCCATAGCATCTTTCGAATCATTAAATAAGATTCTCTTGCCTTTATAAATGATTTCGCCTTCAGAAATAGTTCTTAAACCGAATAAAGATTCAAGAAGTTCACTTCTTCCTGCACCAACAAGACCATAAATACCTAAAATTTCACCTGCTTTCGCTTCAAAACTTACATTTTTAAGTCTTGGTTTATATTTAGTACCTAAATTTTTAACTTCAAGAACAACATCTCCAGGTTTATTTGTTAATTCAGGGAATCTTGATTCAAGTGATCTACCAACCATAGCTTTAACAAGTTCATCTAAATTGGTATCTTTGACTTTTTTATCAAGTGTGACTTCACCGTCTCTAAGAATAACAATATCATCACAAAGTTTGAAAATTTCATCCATTTTATGAGAAATAAAGATGAAACTAATACCTTGTTCTTTTAAATTTCTAACAATTTCAAATAATTTTGCAACTTCTCTTTCAGAGAGAGAAGAGGTTGGCTCGTCAAGAATAATAACTTTTGCGTTATAAGAAACTGCTTTTGCAATTTCGACCATTTGTCTTTGAGAAACAGACATATTTCTCATAATAGTTTTTGGGTTAACATTCATTCCTAAGCTAGCGAAAAGATGCCTGCATTTATCAAGCATTGCGCTTTCATTAACCATAATTCCGCCCATTGTAGGATATCTTCCAAGGAACATATTATCGAGAACATTACGATCGAGACATTGGTTTAATTCTTGGTGAACCATTGCAACGCCTCTTTCTAAAGCATCTCTTGGTCCGTTAAAATTAATGGAATCGCCATTAAACAAAATATTACCAGAATCACGGGAATAGATACCGAAAACGCACTTCATCATAGTACTCTTTCCAGCTCCGTTTTCACCCATTAAACCTAAAATAACGCCTTTTTTAAGACGTATAGTAACATTTTTTAAAACTTTATTTTTACCAAAAGCTTTAGAGAGACCTTCAATTTCAAGAATGTATTCACTATTTTCCATTTTGTTCCTACCTGTTAATTATAGTAGAACGGGCCTAAGTCTCTTTTAGGCCCGTTCAATAAATAGACTTATTTCAGTTGATTATAAATTTTGGAAGTAATCAACAATCATATCACCTTGTAATTCGCCACCTTGAATTGCGTCGAATCCAACGTAATAGATGTATTCAAATCTCTTATCTGCCATATTTACTGTATCAACAGTATTATCAGCATTTGTACCTTGTCTATTCCAGAAGATAACTGGTTTCTTTGATGGATTAGCTTCTGTAGCATCTTCTTTTTCAGCGATAGTATCTAAGTAAGTTTTTGTTGAAGTTGTCTTAACCATGTTAATGATATAAGCGTCAACATTTGTAGCTGTTTCGAGAGCACCAAGAGCTTTTGTATCATCAGTTCCATCACCTTTTGTAACATTTAATGTGAAGTTAAATGAACTTGCATAATGTTTAAATAATGGTTCCATAGATGTTGTTAAGAATGTATCTGTTTCACTATAGAATGAAAGATAAACATTAGCTTGTTTTGTTGTACCTTTCTTAATTGATTTTTCAGCTAAAGTTGTAATATCTGAAGCCATGAAGTCAGCGACATTATCTTTAGTGACAGCAACGTTTTGAGCTAATAATGCTTTTGAGCCATCATCTTTAACAGTAATTGCTGATGTAAGTTTACCATAACCATTTTTGCTTTCTTCTGTGAAACCTTGTTTAACAAGATCTTCATTGGAGAGTCCATCGATACCATTTCTAGCAGCCATAAAGATAGCAGCAGCTTGAGCAGGTGCGTTTTGGTTAACTGTACCCATGACTTTACCATCTTGAATCATCTTAAGTGTGCTTTGGTTGGAGTCGTAACCGAAGATTGGCATACCTTCAACCCAGTTTGAAGCTGCAGTTGCTGCTTCAGCCATACCATCATTGTTAGAAATGAAGAAGTCAATATTTTGGTAAGCATTTAACCAAGATTCTGTACTTGTTGTAGCTGTTTGAGCATCCCATGTAACACCAGCAGTTGATTTTTGTTCACCATGAACGATTTCTTTAACTTTATATTCTTTTCCGCCGATTTCAATATGACCTTCTACTGGATCTTCTGTATTAGCATTAGATGTTTTTGTGCCTCTTGTAAACAAAGCGTCTCTAATACCAGCTGTTCTAGCAGCAGAGTCGTTGTGGTCGATTTGGCCGATTAATAAAGCGTAATTTAATTCGCCATCAGATAAAGCGTTTTCTAATGACCATGTATTGCTTCCACCACATGATGTAGCAATAACGCCTAATAAGCCTAAAGCGGCAAATGGAATTAATTTTTTCATATTATAAATTTATCCTCCTATTTAATTCCCTAAATAAGATATTCTCGCACGAATTACCTTATCGCATAATAATTTTAATGTAAGCGCTTTCAATTGTGTAATGTAAAATTTTCTACTTTAAATGTAAATTTCTCTATACAATTCGAGAAAAATACGAAAATTAAAACAAAATTAATTTTTTATATGCTTAATGACTTTTTCTTGAAGGTTGAAAAACTAATCTATAATATATCTTTATTATTTAAGAGGGATTCTTTATGGCACCAGAAATTGTACTTTCTAGAGAAGAAATTGATGAAATTATTACAAAAGTAGCTGATGAACTTAATGCAATGTATGAAAACAAGAACACAATTCCAGTCTTAATCGGAGTCTTAAAAGGCGCCTTACCTTTCATGATGGACTTAATTAAGAAATTAAAATTTGATCTTGTTATCGATTTTATTCAAGTAACAAGTTATAGTGGCACTTCATCTACTGGAGTTATTCATTTAAAGAAAGATATTACTACAGATATTAAGAATAGAGATGTAATCATTGTTGAAGACATCATTGATACAGGTTTAACACTTAACTATTTAAAACAATATATTCAACTCAATTACTCTCCAAGAGATATAAAGATTGTTTGTTTTGTTGATAAAAAACCTTTAAGAAAAGTCGATTTAAAAGCTGATGTTGTGGGTATCACAATGAATCAAGCTAAGTTCCTAGTTGGTTATGGTTTTGACTATAACGAAATCGGAAGAAACATAGGTTATGTCTTTGTTCCTTCTAAAAAACAACTTGAAGAATGGGATAAAAAACTTAAAGAAAACTAATTTTTCTTTACAAAAACCCTGCAAAACTCAATTATTTTTGATTTATTAGATAAAATTTCGAATATTAAGAAATACAATAAAATCAATAAATGTAGAACCACAAAAGCAACGAAAGTTGCTTTTTTCATTTCTTCATTTATTCCTAAAAGTAGCAAATTAGGTACAAGCAAGAAGAAAGCACTTAAGCCTAAACTAGTCGCTTCAAATTCATATAATAATTTTCTTAAATAATCTAATGTTAAAGGCATTAAAATATTAATTGCTAATGTGAAGAAAATAATTCCGGTTAAATCCTCGATAAATATAGAAGAAATAATGCAAGTTAATATTGAAACCATCAAGCAAATGCCTTTTGGAATAAATCCACCAATAATTTTTCCTCCAAAAGATACAATTGATACTACCAAAAAGAAATAAGTTATATTAATGGATGGAGTTAATTTGCCTAAAGAACCTCTAAAGAAAATACTAAAAACTACTAGAAAAATTAAAATAATGTAGTTAATTTTTGAAGTTTCAATTTTTCTATATTTTCTTAAAAAATTCCCAGAAATTTTATCATTTTTCCTAGGATTTTTTTCGAAATATGAGCTATATAAAATGTATGAAAAATATAGAAAAACGCCAATTCCTAAAAATACGAATCTGATTATTTCATTTAGAAAACTAAATCCTATTCCTAAACCTAAAACACCAGGTGCGATAAAGATTCCTAACGGCACACTGCTTTCACTTTCCTTTAATATATCTTTACTAAACGCAACGTGAAACATTGCGTTTCCTAATCCTAAAAAGATAAATGAAATATAAACAAGAGGAATAAAAGCGCCTAAAATCACTAAGGCAATTGAAAGATAACAAAAATACTTTTTTGTCATTTCAAAACGATCAATTATAAACCCTATAAAAGGCTGTAATGCAAAAGCTAAAACATTATAAAGCAAGATCCAATAAAACAAATTCACATCATTTTGATAAACAAAATAAAAAGTAGAAATCGGGAAAAAATCCACTAAAAAATGAAAAAAACCTGCAAAACCTACATTAATTAATAAATTTCTATTTAGATCGCTACTTATTTCTTTCATACTTATTTACTACTAAATAATAACTAATTGACAACAAATTAACTACTAGAACAATACTAAAAGTGACAATTAAGCTAATTGTACTGAAAGAATCATTTAAATGTATAACTAAAGAAATCAGTATTGTAAGTAGGTTCCCAATCAAGGAAAAAAGTGGAATTTTTATATTTTTATAAAACAAAAAATATACTAAAAATTCAAACGCACAGACCACAATTTCAATAGGCACAAAATAATAATAAAAATTAATTTCTGGCAAATAAAAAGCAATCAATAGGCTTGTGATTTGAGCCAATAGATTGCTTACAAAGTTAGCGCTTGTAAATAAAGCTATGCCATTCCACTTAACCTTTCTTGTAAATAAGCACATGAAAGGTACTTCTACTATTAAAGTAATTCCTAAACAATAAAATAAATTTAAGAATTCATTCATTACTTCTCTTTATTTTTAAAATGTACAAGTAGCCAAATGATAAAACTAATTCCTGCAACAATTAAAATTGATGCAAATACAATTAGAGCTATCATTACTCCATCAGGCGGAGTATTTGGTTCAACAACAACATCGAAGATCATAACTAATTCCTTAATCTAATTTTTCAAAGTTAACTGCGTGATTTGAAATATGAACCTTAAAATATCTGTTCTTTTCATATTTTGCAGCTAAGAATTTATCAAACTCATCTTGGAAAGCATTCTTAATAAATGCAAGGACTGTGCCTTTAAATCCACCACCATGAATTCTAATTGCACCATGATTTCCGATAAATTCTGTAACGTCATCAATAATATTTTGAGGTGAATCCTTATATTCGCCTTCAACAAAAGTATTTTTAATATTTTCTTTACTGGTTTTTTGACTTGCTCTAATGCAAGTTAAGAAACCTTCAAGGTCATTTTCTTCAATTGCTTTTTTCGCGTTTCTGACATTTTCATTTTCAATAAAGAAATGCTTTGCCATATTTTTTTCAAGTTCTGTTGCGTTTAAAGCATCAATTTTTTCAAAAATATTGTTATCGTCGCAATCACGTAAGAACTTCTTGCCTTCTAATAAACCAGCTACTTTATTCATATTTGCAGGAATTGCAGCATAAAGTGGGGTTAAATTAGCGTGATCTCCAACAGATTTAATGAGATATAAAGTTAATGGAAAATTAAATGGTAATGTAGAAATTGTTGGATTATCGATATTTTTGAAATCAATATAGTTAAAACTATCAAATGATGTTCCAATTTGATCTAAAAGTCCACTTGGTTTACCAAAATAGTTGTTTTCACTAAATTGACCAGTTTTAGCGATAACAAGTGGTGAAATTTTTCCATCATTATATAAATAAGAAATTATATAGCCAAATAAAGATTCAATTGCGGCACTACTTGAAACGCCACTTCCATCAGGAATATCACTAGAAATGTAAGCTTCGAATCCGCCAATCTTATAGCCTTGTTCTTTTAATTTAAAAAGGATTCCTTTTGCAAGCAACAAAGTTTTATTTTGTTCTTTTTTATCAAAAGCTAAGTCATCAACAGAAAATTCAAAGAAAGAATAACCTTGTGATTTAATTTTGACCTTTGTGTCGTGCTTTTTAACAAAAGCTTTAATTCTTAAAGAGCAATTTGCGACAAGACAAAGTCCATGATTGTGGTCAGTGTGATTTCCACAAATCTCAAATCTACCGCCCGTATCAATATAATAAGTTGGATCTTCTTTATAAAAATAAGTAAATTCTTTTCTTAAATCTGCCTTTTCCATTATAAATTTAAACCTCCAATAAATTTATCTAATCCTTTATTTCCTTTTTCTGTATCTTTAAATACACCAGTATTTTCTAAAATATGTTTACATGTATCTTCGATATATTCGTTAATCTTTTTATCGATTGTTTTTTCAGAATAATCTTTTCTTAAAACCTCTATCATAGGTAAAAAGTCTGCTAAATCTGGATATTTTTCAACAATTTTAGAATTATCAAGTCCTAAAGCAAGAACATCTTTAACTTCATTTTCTTGTCTAACTAAACGTGCTGGTAAAATAAATAAGCCCATCGCTTCAATAATTCCAATACCTTCTTTTTTGATGTGATGATATTCTGGATGCGCATGAAATATTCCATCTGGATATTCTTTAGAACATCTATTATTTCTTAAGATTAAATAAAGATTATATTCGCTACCGATTTTTCTAATTGATGGAGTAATTGTATTGTGTTCTCCGCTTTCGTCACTGGCTATAATGTCATTATCTTTATCGCTGTATTTTCTCCGAGCAACCAAGATATCATTAGCTAAATTTACTACTTCTTTTTTATCAGTACCTTTAATCAATAAAGTTGTGTTATACCAATCAAGTTTATATAACTTAACGTTTTTATATTTTGTTAATTTAAATTCTTTTTTAGTCTCTGCTTCCATAACAGGGAGAATATGTTCGCCACCTTGGAAATGTTCGTGATTTAAAATTGAGCCACCAACAATTGGTAAATCAGCATTACTTCCAATAAAGAAAGAAGGAAATACATCAACAAAATCAACAAGTTTTCTAAATGTTGAATCATTAATTACCATATTTGAGTGTTTGTCTGAAAAACAAATACAGTGTTTATAATAATATCCATAAGGTGAATATTGAAGATACCATGTGTCTCCATCAAGGATTACAGGAATAAATCTAATATTTGCTCTTGCTGGGTGATGATCATTGCCAAAAAATCCGATATTTTCTTTGCAAAGCAAACATTTTGGGTACTTGATTTCGCTTGTTTTTGGTTTTTCTAAAAGTTTTGCGATATCTTTATTATTCTTTTCTGGTTTAGAAAGATTAACGCTTACTTCAATATTTTTAGCTTTATAATCAGTTTTCCAAACAATGTTTTTATCAACCATTGTTTTTTGGAAATAATAGTTCTTGATTCCTAAATCATAGAGATAATCAAGAGCTTTAGCTGAATCAAATTCTTTTAACTTTTCAAACTTATGTACAACTTCTTCTGGTGAAGGTGTAACAAGTCCCATAACTAAAACTGCTTTAAGTAACTGCTTTAAGTTCAGCTTCTTTTTCGGTGTAACCTTTTTCTTCAACTAAATATTTTTCAATTTCATGAATGAAAAAATCTGGCACTTCCATCGCTTCGATTTCTTCAATAGTAAATTTTGCAGCGCTACTAGGGTATTCAAGACCAAGTTCACCAATTATTAAATTACGTGCATAAACTCTATCTAAACCTTCAAGCCCTAAATGAATTGAAGCATAGTCAATAAGACTATTAATAATATCTCTAATCATTATTTTGTCTCCTTAAACTTATAGTCGATATAGTGACGATATTTTTCATCTTTTCTTAAAGTAATTGATTCACGATCAAATACAAATCTTTGAGGTTCTAAAGCAATACCTCTTCTCATTCCAAAATCCTCTCTGTTTTTAAAATTGAGTGGAGACATAGTATTATCAACATAAACATTCATTGCTGGATAGTCTGTCGTTAAAGTCATAGTTACATCTGGACTCTTTAAAATAACTTTTCCAATTTTGTCATCAAACAAGAATGTATCATCGATTGTTTTCTTAAAATCATGTTTTTCGATTTTATCTAGTCTTGGACTGAGTTTTGATGATTTTCTAAAATCTAAAACCTCTGGAATATCTTTAATTCCATTAATTAAAAGCGTTTCATCTGTTGTCGCGACTCTATCGCAATTCATTTTTAAATAATAAGCTGAAATATCTTTTGAATTAGCAAAGTTAAAATACATATGATTTGAAAGATTAACAAAAGTTGCTTCGCTTGGAGTTGTAGCCTTTTGATACATCTTTATTTCATCTTTCCCTTTTAAGAATTCATAAACTACATTAATTCTCGCTTTTCCCGGAAAGCCATTTTCATTCTTTTTAGTAGCGATAGAAAAGTTTACAGCAAGTTTTTTATTGCTTTCTTTAACACTCACTTTCCAATTTTTGAATGAAATTGAACCCTTTTTTCCACCATGTAAAGAAAAATCAAAAGATCCATCAGGTGAAAGATGATATTCTTCGCCTTCTAAAATTCCATCCTTCTTTAATCTCCCCGCAACAACACCTAAAGTTTTTCCATAAAAAGCACTTGAATGCATATAATCTGAAAATTCTTTAAGTTCAAGTATGACAGGTTTGTCTTTAAAAGAAAGCTCATAAACACCAGCACCATAGGTTGAAAGTGTTGCTTTTAAATTTAATTCATTATCAACGTGTATAAGGTGCACGCCGTTTCCTAACGTTTCAATATTATATTTCATGGCTATTGGCCTCCCACCCCAAAATTATAACATTTATAAATGTTATAATACACAAAGAAATAAAATATATTTAAAGAAATAATTTAAAAAATAATTGCGTTTTGCAAGGTTTTTTAAATAAACAATCGCTTTTTAAACATTTTCAACTATTTAATTTATTAATCTATGCAGTATACAAAAGAAACGTACTTAAATCGCAAAGTCCTATATTTATTTAATGTAGAGTGAATTTGAAAATAAATTAAATCGTAAACGTTTAAAATATTATATTCAATTGATTCTTCTTAAATACGTATCAAATATTCTAGTTAACGTTACAATTTTTCTTAATTTTTCAATTTTTGTAACGTTAACCCGTGTTTTTGTTGCCTGGCGGTAGCTAAGACTCTACTATTTTTCAAAGCGAAGCACCTAGAAAAACTCAACTTCTTTAGTTAAGCGGATTCATCAAACAATTGGCCTGACATATTCATGTTAAAGTTCTCTTTTTGCAAAAATTTTACATTTTTGTATATTTTTTGCTTTTCGCCTTTGATAAATATTTATTTATTTGCATTCAAAAATAGGAGAATATGAATGAAAATTCCGCAAATCTAGCTTTATTTTATAAATAAGAAACCTAATTTATTTGTTAATGAAACTCGCTTTTTTGCAAAAAAATTACAAATTTATATTTTTTTTGCAATCTTTTGTTTTGTATTAAAATTCTAAATACACCAATTACTTTATTTTCAATAACGTTTTTCTTCTAATAAAACAACAATAATAATTTGTTACAATAGCTCAAACAATGTAGAAAAGGCAAATTTTAAAACAGTTGATTTGCACGAAAATGCAAGTTTTGAAAAATCTAACTAAATAAAAAAACAGGAAAATTATTCGAACTCAATTGTTGATGGAGGTTTAGAAGTTATATCGTAAACAACTTTATTTACATAATCGACTTCATTAACAATTCTTGAACTTATAGTTTCTAATACATCG
>CASFZJ010000018.1 GCA_949299165.1 uncultured bacterium
GTTGAATTCACCCAAAAAGCGAAGTTTTACGGAATTTCGCTTTTTTATTGCTTAAATACTTTATAAAATTGGGCAAATGTAAGTTATTTACCAATACAAAAAATCTACTTTTTTCTTTAAAAAAAGATCCTTTCATTTTAAAATTAAGTCGTAAGTAAGTCGTAAGTTAGTCGTAAGTCAAATGGAGGGATAAATAATGGCGATTCCTATCACAGTTGAAAAATTATTAAAAGAGAATATTGTTGAGAGTGAACGAATTGAGTTTAAAGAAAGTTGGAACCCTGACGCAATTATAAAAACAATATGTGCTTTTGCTAATGATATTGATAACCGGGGTGGCGGCTATATTTTAATTGGCATAAAAGAAGAAAATGGAAAAGTTGTTTATCCAATTAGTGGCCTAGAAGACGATGAAATTGATAAAATCCAGAAAGAATTATTGAGATATTCTAAGTTAATTTCGCCTTCCTATTTACCAATTGTTGAAGTTACAAAATACGAAAACAAAAATTTAATTTTAATATGGTGTCCAGGCGGAAATGATAGACCATATAAGACTTTTAAAAAAGTAACATCGAAAAATAGTGAAAAAGTTTATTTTATAAGAAAATTTTCATCTACAATTGAGGCGAATGAAGCCAATAAAAAGGAATTAAATTCTTTAGCTGATGACATTCCTTTTGATGATAGAGTCAACCTAAAAGCTGATGTTGAAGATTTAAGTTTACCTTTAATTAAAAATTATCTTCGGGAAGTTAAAAGCAATTTATTAGCTAATATTGAAAATAAAGAGTTGGTAGAAATTTCTAAAGATTTAAAAATAGTGGACGGACCAAAAGAATTTATTAAACCTTTAAATGTTGGTTTGCTCTTTTTCTCTGATGATATAGAAAGATTTTTCCCTTATTGCAGAATTGAGCTTGTGACAATATATGATTCGACAGGTCAAGGAATGGAAGAAAGAATTTTTCAAGGCCCAATTGACTGGCAACTTAAAAGTGTTTTAAGTTATATTAAAAATAATGTAATTGCTGAAAAAGTTTTTAAAATAGATAATGATGCAGAAGCAGTGAGAGTTAAAAATTACCCATATGAAGCGTTAGATGAATTTATTTCTAATGCTGTATATCACAGGTCGTATCAAATACACGAACCGATAACAATTAGAATTGAAAAAGCTCAAATAGAAATTACCTCTTTTCCAGGACCAGACAGATCAATTACGGATCGAGATTTAAAAAATTTAAATTTAAAGGCTAGAAGATATCGTAATCGTCGAATCGGAGATTTTTTAAAAGAATTGCACTTGATTGAAGGTAGAAATACAGGCTATCCTACGGCTTTAAGAGCGATTGAAAATAATGGTTCGCCATTGCCTATTTTAGAAACTGATGAAGAAAGAAGCTTTTTTAGTGTAATTCTACCTATACACAATGCTTTTTTAACTAATAAAATTAATAAAAATGATTATTTAAGTGATAGCAAATCTTCTAAAAAGAGAAAAAATAAAGAAGAGATTAAAAAAGAGATTTTAGTAAAGTTGGAAGATAATAATTTATCTGCAAAAAAACTCTATGAATCAATCGGCTATTCAGGCAATGTATCGAGAACTTTTAGAGAATGCATCAACGATTTGATAAAAGATAAGTTAATTAGATATAGTTCTCCTAAAATAAACTCTTCGTCCAATATGCTGATTAAAATTAAATAAATTATGTAAAATATTTTAGTTTTGCGAGGTTATTTCTAAATTTTCGGTATTATTTTCTAAAACTAGTTTCTTGTATTGCTTGTGAATAAAGATAAAATAACCTATTCCAAGTATTAAACAAGCTATTAACCAAGCAAATGGATCAGCTAAGCAAGTAGTAATAAATGGAGCTGGATTTTCGTATAAATTTAAACTTGTACTAATTTGATCAACAAACATATAAGGGCCAAATAAACAAAGTAGAGTTCTAGCTAAAAGTTCGCCTATCCCCGCAAAGAAAGGAATGACAGGTTTTCCAATTCCTTGAATTGAACATCTTAAAATGAATAAAATTCCTAAAAGTGGGAAAAATGGAACGGTCGATAACACTGAAAGTCTTCCTAAATATGCAGACTCATCAGTAATTTTTGAAGCATCGTAGAATAATTTCATATAAGTGTTATCAATGAGTAAAAGAAGTGCAATTGCAAAAAGTAAGACATAAATAATAAACATTAAAGTTATTGAAGTTATAATTCCTTTTTTAACTCTTTTATATAATTTAGCACCATGATTTTGACCACAAAAAGACAACATTGCAGTTCCTAAAGCATTTAAAGGAGTCATCAAGAAATTTTGCATTTTATTAGCTGCACCATAAGCAAGTTGAGCAGGACCGTTATCAATTACTACACCAGCTATTGTAGTATCGAATTTAATAATTGTAGATTGAAGGGTAATAAGCCCAATTCCTAATATTGAAAACTGAAGAGCTAATGGAAGCCCAAGTTTAAGATGTTCAGCATAAAAAGACCAATTTAATGCTTTAAAATCGCTACTTTTAAATCTTAAAAATGGATATTTAACAAAGGTATAAATATAACAAAGTAAGGCTGAAATACCTTGAGCAATAATTGTTGCAATCGCGGCACCCGCAACCCCCCAATGAAACACAACGATAAAGAGCAAATCTAAACAAATATTTAAAATTGTAGATACTATTAAGAAAAGAAGTGGAGTTAAAGAGTCGCCCATAGCTCTTAATAAAGAACAAATTTGATTGTATGCAACTTGGCAAATTGTACCTAAAAAGATAATTAATAAGTATGTTTTTGCCGCTTCATAGGTTGCGCCACCAGTTGTGCTTGTTAATCCTACTAAAGATAATAAAGGATCTAATAAAGAAGTAGCTAATATTGTTAAAAATACCGCGATTATGAAACCTAAAATAACTTGTGTTAAAAATGATAATCTTAGTCCATCGTGGTCTTTTTGCCCCATTTTTTCTGATGAAATTACCGAAAAACCGGCTGAACAACCAAAAGCAAATTGCAAAATAATGTAAGTAATGGAACCAACATCGTTTACACCATTGACCTCGTTGGCGCTTAAATTTTGTCCAACAATTATTGCGTCAGTTAATGTATAAATTTGTTGAAAAATATAAGAAATTAGAATTGGTATCATAAATACCAGGATTACTTTGTAAATCTTTCCATTTGTTAAGTCAACTGGTGCAAAAAGTTTCTTAAACATAAAATCTCCACGAAACGTTAAATATTTAATCACAATTTAAATGAATTGTTAATCCTAAATTTTAGTTATTTTAATTTTTTGAATTAAATCTTTTTTTGCTGCTTAAAATTTTAAGTAACTTTATTTTTCAAAAGTTTATTTTTTTGATTTTTTACAAAAAATAGTTGAGATTTGCAAGGTTTTTGAAAAATTTCATTGTATAAAAAAAGAAATTCCATTGGAATTTCGTTCAGTCAATCGTTAGTGATTTAACCACAGTTTTAGAATTTATCTAAGTCCATGTCGTGTCGTACAATTAAATCACACTGTCATTAATATAAAGGATTTAAATTCTAATTCAAGTCTTATGCTTAAAATTTTACAAACAATTTACGTAATTAAAAGAATGTAAATTTTATGTATAAAAATTTAGTTATTTCGTTTGAAATACGAATCTTGAAATTAACTGACAAAACGACAAATCAATATTGACACGAATAATTTTTTAGAATTAACATTTTACTTGGAGATTAATTTATGACGAAAAATCAAGTTCAAATCAATAAAATTTGTTTAGCTGCTATATTTTTAGCTTTAGGTTGGTTATTACCTTTTTTAACAGGTCAAATTCCTGAAATTGGGAGCATGCTCTTGCCAATGCATATTCCTGTTTTCTTAGCTGGATTCATCTTAGGTCCATGTTATGGCGCTTTAATTGGTTTTATCACACCATTAACTAGATCATTAATTTTTGGTATGCCACCAATTTATCCAACTGCGCTTGCAATGTCTTTTGAACTTCTAAGTTATGGATTTATTAGTGGTGCAATGTTTATTTTCTTAACGAAATACATTAAAAAAATACCAACTATCGCAAATGTTTATATTTCTTTAGTTACCGCAATGGTTTTAGGGAGATTTATTTGGGCTTTCTTTGATTATTTATTTTTAATAGGAAGCGATAATCCATTTACATTCATGGTTTTTGCAAATGGAGCCTATATTAATGCATGGCCAGGAATTTTATTACAATTAGTACTTATTCCTGCAATTGTTCAACTCTTATATTCATTTAATTTAGTTCAACATTTATTACCTGATTATGCAAAAGTTTTCAAAAGAAGAAACGTTAAACAAGATAATACAGAAAATCCAACAAATAATAACAACTAACGGACAATGCGTAATCGCAATTGACGGAATGTGCGCTAGCGGAAAATCTACGCTTGCTTTTGAGCTAGCTGAAAAATTTAATTCTAGAATCATTCATATGGATGATTTTTATGAGCCAAGAGGACACATTGATCTTTCAACAAGCGTAAATGGAAACATAAATTTAGAAAGATTTAAAAACGAAATCGTAACACGTTTGAACGAAAGTGAATTAACTTATAATGTATTTTCGTGTGCTGAACAAAAAATTGTAAGCTCCACAATCTTAGGAAAACGTGATTTAACTATTGTTGAAGGCAGTTATTCAACAAATCCATACTTTAAAAAGTACTATAATTTTGCAATTTTCCTGGAAATTTCAAAAAAAGTCCAAGAAAATCGAATAAAGACCAGAAATTTTCAAAATTTCCAGGATTTTTTAAATAAATGGGTAGTTTTAGAAAATAGATATTTTGATTTTTTCGATATCAAAAGTAAGGCAGATTTCATCATCGAAAATGATTTATAGTTTCGAATGAAAGTTTTTTAATTTATATTCATAATTAAATTTGCATTTTTTATAAAGTTTATATTTTTATTATGTTGATTTAGCATTTAAATAGTTTAAAATTTAAGTAAATGTAAGGGCTTTCATTGTGAAAAAAATATATTTAAATTTGAAAAGATTCGATATACCAGCTAGTTTCGATGGTATAAACAAGACACGGAAAAACGAAACTTATGGAAAAGAAATCACTGAAGGAATTGAAAAAATGAATCTTTCACTTCCTGTGACAATATTTTTTCAAGAAGCAAACCTTTTAAGTGCTTTAAGCGCAAACAAAAATGTTCATATTGGTTGTCAAAGCGTTCACTATCAAGATGTAAGTAAAGGTGGAAATTTTGGCGCCTTCACAACATTTAGAACAGCTAAATCAATGAGAGGTATTGGAGTTAGCGATACACTTATTGGCCACTGTGAAGAAAGAAATTATCTTAATTATCTTTTTGCTCAAGCAGGCGGACAAGGTGATATCAATAAAATCTTAAATGAAGAAATTAAACGCGCTCAAGAAGCTGGTTTAGAAGTCTTATATTGTATTGGTGAGAAAGCCGAAGAACAAGATCACAAATATGAGGTTCTTAGACATCAACTCGAAGTAGGTTTAGAGGGGGTTGATTTAAGTAAAATTACAATTGCTTATGAACCTGTTTGGGCTATCGGACCTGGAAAAGTACCTCCAGGAAGAGAATATATAGAAGATATAGCAAAATTTGTTAAATCTGTTGTTAACGTCCCCGTAGTTTACGGCGGCGGATTAAAAATAGAAAACGCTGAAATGATTGCGTCAATTCCTGAAGTTGATGGTGGACTCATTGCGTTAACAAAATTTGGTGCAGACTTTGGATTCACCTTAGAAGATTTTGAAAAAATCGTATTAACTTATGAGAAAGGACTAAAAAAATGAAAGTTAAATTAGAATACGGCGATGGTCAAGTAGATGTTGAAGTCCCAGAGGGAAGTGACGTATTTGAAACTGGCGTTACTGTAAAAGATCCTGAAGGAATTAAAGATGTCAAAAAAGCCACTTTAGAAGCTATTCGTAATCCAATGGATATGAAACCAATTAGTGAACTTGTTCACAAAGGTAGCAAAGTCACTATTGTTTTCCCTGATAAAGTTAAAGGTGGATTCCAAGATGATTCACACCGTAAAACATCAATTCCTCTAATCATCGATGAATGCTTAAAATATGGTGTTGAAGAAAAAGATATCTTACTTATTTGTTCCAATGGTTTACATAGAAAGAACAAACCAGATGAAATTAGACATATTTTAGGTGATGCTATCTTTGATAGATTTTATCCAAAAGGACAAATTATCAATCATGATAGTGAAGACTGGGATCATTTAGTTGATTGTGGAAATGAACCTAAGTATGGCGCAAAAGTCGTTATGAACAAATATGTTTATGATAGCGATATTTGTTTCTTAATTGGGCACGCTCAAGGAAATCCTTATGGTGGATATAGTGGTGGATATAAACATTGCGCTACTGGTATCTCCAACTGGGAATGTATCTCTTCCCATCACTGTCCAGCAGTTATGCATAGAGATGACTTTGTTCCAGTCACATCACATTCATTAATGAGAAAGAAATTTGATGCAATTGGTGAATGGATGGAACACAGCATGGGTAAAAAATTCTTCTGTGTTGATGCTGTTTTAGATTCATTCTCACATCAAATCGCAGTTTATGCTGGTGAAGCCCATAGAGTTCAAGAAGAATCTTGGAAGATTGCTGATAAGAGAACATATGTTCACTGGGCAAAGAAAAAATACGATGTTTTAATCTTTGGGTTACCAAATGATTTCCAATATGGTACAAGACAAGGTAGAAACCCAATTCTTGTTGAACAAGCAATTTCTGCTCAAGTTGTTAGACTTAAGAGAGTTATGAGCGAAAAACCTGTTATTATTGCTCTTGCTCAATGTGATGGTGATTTTGGTGATGAAGAATTCCCAGCAATGAAAGATGTTTATGAATATTTCCAAAAACATGGTAATACACTTCCTGAAGTCGAAAGCTATTACGATGAAATGGATACTAAAAAATATATTGAAATGTATAGACATCACTATGCATTCCACCCATATCATGCTTTCTCAATGATCTCCTGTGCACATATTGCTGAAAGAGATTGTGCAGCAGTTTACATTGTTGGAGCAAAAGATCCTGGCACAGCTCGTGGAATGGGTATGAAAACAAGAAGCACAGTTATGGAAGCTTTCAATGATGCAAAGAAATTTGTTGGAGACAAACCAAACGTTCTTGTTTTACCAATGACATTCAAGAGACCATCAGTACATCTTTGTATGGAGGATGACAAAGAATGACAGAAGAAATTTTAAAGATTAAGGGTGAAGATATCAAAAAAGGTAAAGTCCCTGTTGATATCTATAAAGATAAAGAAGGTGCGTTTTCTGGAATGGCTGACATGATGGTTGAAGCTATTAAAGAAAATAACAAACTTGGGAAAAGAACTTTATTTATTTGTCCTCTTGGACCAATCGGTCAATATAAATATTTTGCAAAAAGAGTGAATTCTGAAAGGATTTCACTTAAAAACGTTACTTTTATCAACATGGATGAATACATGTTAGATGAAAAAACAATTTGTGGAACAGACTATAAATTGTCATTTAAAAAGACAATGTATGAACTCTGCTATAATAAAATCGATGAAGATTTAATTATGCCGGAGTCGCAAAGAATCTTCCCAACATTAGATAACGCCGACTATATCGATCAAGTAATTGAAGATCATGGTGGAGTTGATATCTGCTTTGGTGGAATTGGTATTACAGGTCATATGGCTTTCAATGAACCACCAGAAGAAGACGAAAAAGTTAGTGAAGAAGAATTTGTAAATTCAAGAACTAGAGTGGTAAAGATTAGTAGAGAAACTAGAGTCGTTAATTCATTTGATGATTTTGATGGCGCTTATCCACTTGTTCCTAAATATGCCGTGACTATCGGATTAAAAGAAATCCTTGGAGCAAAAAAAGTGCGATTATTCTGCTTCAGACCATGGCATAAATACGTTGTAAGACGTGCAGCATTCGGAGATTGTTCAATTGATTTCCCTGCTTCATTATTACAAAAACATCCAGATGCTAGGATAGGAATCAGCGAAGAACTCGCTGAGTAGGGAGATATATATGAAGGATAAAAAATCTAATGCTTTTCTTGATTTCTTCAAGAACATCGAGAAAAAGCGGGATGACTTCAAACTTAAAAGAGCTGAAGCAAAAAAAGTTAAACAACAAAACAGCGCTTTTGAGAAAGAAGTTCAATCCATTGACGTTTATGAGTTGACAAGACCATATAACGACCCAAACAAAACAGGGAATATTAAGGTGCGTGATTTTACTCCTTGGGACCGTTGGAAAAATTTACTTGTCGGACTCGTCGCAGTTATTGCGTTCTTCGTTCTTTGGTGGCTCATTACTGTAATTGACCCAACATTGACATCTATGATTTCTTCTCCACAACTTGTTTGGGATAGTTTTTATAGATATGGAATCGAAAGCAACTTCTTGTGGATCCACTTGGGTTGGTCTCTTTCTAGAATTTTAATCGGTTATGCTATAGCAACAGTTACTTCAATTATTGTTGCCTTCTTAATGGCATGGTATAAACCATTTAGAGCGATAATCGATCCATTTATTCAATTCTTAAGATGTATCCCACCACTAGCTTACATCACAATTGTTATTGTTGTATTAGGAACAGATGAACAATCAAAATACTTTGTTATTTGGATGGCATGTTTCTTAAGTATGACAGTTACAATTTATCAAGGTATTAGAAATGTTGATATGACATTAATCAAAGCATCATATACATTTGGCGCAAAAGATAAAGATTTATTTATTGATGTTATGATGCCATCTAGCTTCCCATTTATTTTAACAGCTATGAGACTTGGTGTTGGTATTGCGTTAACAACATTAATTGCTGCTGAATTAACTGGTGGTAGTTTAGGTTTCGGTGCTTTCGTTAATAACCAAATGGGTACTTTAAACGTTAACAATGCTTTAATGGGCGTATTTGTCATTGGAATTGTTGGTATCGTTATGGATAAAATACTACTTTTAGTAGAAAAACGTCTTACACGCTGGAAATAAGGAGTGATTTATGGAAAACAATAACGATGTAATTATTAAAATTGACCACGTAAGAAAAGTTTATACACCAGAAAATCGTCCTGAAGTTGTTGCGTTGAAAGATGTTGAACTCGAAATCAAACGTAATGAATTCATATGTGTCGTTGGACCATCAGGATGTGGCAAAACAACTTTATTAAATATTATTGCTGGTCTTGAAAAACCAACTAGCGGTAAAGCTTATATTGAAGGAAGAGAAATCGTTGGACCTGGCCCAGATAGAGGAGTCATTTTCCAACAATATGCATTATTCCCTTGGTTAACAGTTAAGAAAAATGTTCTTTATGGAACAAAATTTATTAGACATTTAGCCCCTGTTTATAAGAAAAACAAAGAAACAGGAAAAATGGAACAAGTTTTCGAAAAAGACGAAAATGGTAATGTTACTGATAAACCATTAATGAAACCGGTTCGTTATAGTAAAGCTGAAAGAGAAGCTATTGCTAGAAAATATATCAAAATGGTTAGACTTGACGCTTTTGAAAATTCATATCCTAAAGAATTATCTGGTGGTATGAAACAAAGAGTCGCTATTGCTAGAGGATATGCATTAAACAGTGATGTCCTTTTACTCGATGAACCATTTGGTGCTCTTGATGCTCAAACTAGATCACAACTTCAAGAAGACTTATTAAAAACTTGGGAAAAAGAAAGAAAAACATGTTTCTTTATTACTCATGATACTGATGAAGCTGTTTTGTTGGCTACAAAAGTCATTATTATGTCGGCTAGACCAGGTGTGGTTAAAGAAATCATTCCAATTGATTTACCTTTCCCAAGAAGCCAAGCTACAAAACTCGATCCTAAATTTATTGAATACAGAAATCACATTTGGGATGTAGTTTACAAAATGTATCTTGCACAAGATCAAATTAAATAAAATTACAAATAAATTTGTATTTTATAATAAAAATTAAAAAAAGGAGACTATATGAAAAAAACTAAATTATTCGGTTTATTAGCGGTTGGTTTATTATCAGTCGCTGGCGTTGCAAGCTGTGGCAATGACAATCCAAACCCTACCCCAGGCGGCGACACTACAGGTTATACTGTCAGAATGGGTTTGCAAAATAACATGGGTGGAGCTTGTGGTACTGTTGCTTACACAGAAGGTTTCTTCGAAGACGAAGGCGTTAGTGTAACACAACAAGTTTTAGGCGGACCAGTTATTGCTCAAAACTTATTACAAGGACAACTTGATGTTGGTTTCTTAGGAAACGGTGTCGCATGGAACTATTTCACCGCAGATTCAAAAATTAAAATTGTTGCTATTGATAACATTACAGATGATGATAGATTATTAGCAAATCCAAATAGTGAAAAAGCTAAAAATTTACCAGCAGCTGACGGAAAATTAGATAACTATGAACAATTAGCAGATGCATTAGCAGGTGCAAACGTTTTATTTAACCCAACAACAACTCCTGCAACATTCTTCTCATCATTAGTTACTGAAATTAACTCACATTTAGAAGATTCTGAAAGAATTTGGTGGGAATCAGCAAATGTTAAATTACCTGCAACAGGGATTACAGCTTATTCACAAGATAGAAAAATTAATGTTGACAACAACATTACTGAAGCAAATATGGCCGCCTCATTAAGAAGTGGTAATTATGACTTTGCAGTTGCTTTTGGTAACGCTGCAAGTACAATCCAAACAACTTTAAATTATAAGATTGTTGGTAGAACTTCATCCCATTTAAGCACTGATAAGATTGTCCCTTCAACATGGGCAGTTAATACAGACTTTGCTGCTGCACATCCAACTGAATTTGCTAAATTTATGAAAGGTTTAGTTAGAGGCATGGATTTCAGACACGATGATCCAAGCAAAACTGCAGATGCTGTTGTCGAAGTTTTAAATCACACTGTTGAAAAAGAGACAATTGACCTTAACCCAGGTTATTGGCCAACAAGAGAAGATCAATTAGATTATATTAAAGACGGTGGAATCGCTTATACTTATGTTGAAAATATTAGAAATAACCATTTAGGTGGCGACAACAAAGATAAGATTGTTAAAACCGCTGCTGAAGCTGCTGACTTCTCATACTTAAAGACAGCTTGTGAAGCACTTGCTTAATTACCAATTTAAGGTAGGCCAAACGCCTACCTTTTAAAATGAAGAAAAGTTTAAAAAATCGACAAGAGATTAAAATACAATGCACTAATTATAGTTAAATAAAAAGTTGGAAATTCATCCGACTTTTTATTTAATTTTCAAAATACTTAAGATTTGCAAGGTTTTATGAATTTTCAGGTTTTATGCTAATGCAATTCCTGATTTAATTATTAAGTAAATATTGATTAAAATGATTGCGACAGTAGTTGCCATATAAACAATTTGAACGCCTTTATTATTCATTTCCTTGTTTAACCAAGTTCCAAGAAGTGATCCAATAATTGAAACAGGAACAAGGATGATTAAAAATATCCACCAAGATTGATCGGCAGGAGATGGAAGTGCATCAATTGTAAATAATGTTACAAAAGTTCCATCAATTCCAGCCATTACAATTTTAGCCATTTGAGAGAAAATAATTGTAATAAGCGAGTTTATAGCTGCTTGCTTCATACTCATTCCAAAGAATAATAAAAGAACAGCAACGTTAATTGGTCCGCCTCCAATTCCTAAGAATGTAGAGCAAACACCAAGGAAAATACCGATAATTATTGTAACAATGAAATTGTTAATATGCATAACTTTTCCTTTTGGAAGGAAAATTTGCATATAAATAAGAACAAATATTAATAAAGCAATTAAGATTGATGATTGAATAATAATTAAGACATCGCCATTCGATGAGTCTTTAACAAATTGGAACAAGAATTGTCCAACAACCCCCCCAACAACAGCGCCAATTCCCAAATAAACGGCTGTTTTCCGATTTTCAATCTTACTTTTAGAAGCAATATGACGAATGATTGAAGTGGAAGTTCCAAAAACAACACACATTGTTGAAATCATATTAGTGATTTCAGGGGTTTCAAAATAACCGAAGGCATCAAGTACAGGTCTTATAATAACCCCACCGCCTATACCTGCAATTGCCCCAATAATAGATGCAATAATAACTACTATTGGAAAAATAAAATAATAAACCATACATTCATATTGTAGAACAAACGAAAGCATTTATAAATAAAAAGTATTAAATGTATTATTTATATATAAATAATACATTAGAAAGTGGGCAAAAATTTCCTAGGAATTTTTAAAAAAGTGCACTTTTACTCTTTCGTTTTGGTTGATAAAACGAAAGTTTTAGCGTATAATCGAAACTAGGAGATTTAGAAATGAAGATTAATAAAAGACAAGGTGAAATTGTTGAACTTGTAGATAATGAAAAGCAAGTTACAGTTAAAGAATTATCAGAAAAACTTGGCGTAAGCGAAGTTACAATCAGAAAAGATTTAGATGTTTTGAGTGAATATGGAATTTTAATACGTCATCATGGTTATGCACTAAAAAAGAATACAGCTGATATCACGAATCGTTTATCAATTAACTACGAAACTAAATGTAAAATTGCTAAAAAAGCTAATTCTTTAATTGGTTTTAATGAAACAATTTTAATTGGTAGTGGTTCAACTTGTGCTTTACTTGCCGAGGAAATAGTAAAAACAAAGCCAAGTGTCACAATTATTACTCATTCAATTTATATTGCTGAACACGCTTCAAAACTTGGAAATAATAAAATTATTTTACTTGGTGGAGAATATCAACCAGATGCTCAAGTTATGGTAGGACCATTAGTTAGATCATCAGTTAGACAATATTATGTAGATAAAATATTTTTAGGAACTGATGGATTTGTTAAAAATGTTGGCTTTATGGGAAGTGACGTTTTAAGAACAGAAGCAATTAAAAATATGGCTGAAAGTGCCAGAAATGTAATTATTCTTACTGATTCATCGAAATTTTCTAAAAGAGGTCTTTTAGTACAATTTTCACAAAAAGAGCCATCTCGAATTATTACAGATCGCAAAATTCCTGAAGATTACCTTGAATTCTTTAAAGCAATTGGTGTGCCCTTAACAATTGTTGATTAATCTTTATTATCAAAAGTTAAAGTATAGGAGAACGAGGCTTCCTCGTTCTTTTTTAATGTATTTATAGCAATTCTTTTGCTCAAATCATTTGATTCATCTTTATAATTTGATAT
Source organism: uncultured bacterium (assembly GCA_949299165.1). GTDB lineage: Bacteria > Bacillota_I > Bacilli_A > RFN20 > CAG-826 > Onthovivens. The sequence continues at coordinate 13,259 of CASFZJ010000018.1, forward strand.
TCCCCACCATGGTTCGATGCAAACAAAATTTCCTTTATTTGGATTTGACCAAATAGCAAAATATGGCGCATCAAATTTATAAGTAACACAAATATTTTTAACTCCTGTATAAAGTTCTAATTCTTCATTTTTTCCTTCAAAAACTAAAGTATCGAGTTTTTTGAAGGATTCTTTCTTTAAATTAACGCAATTAAATAACATATTATCTTGGTTGTTTTGGTCAATAAGTCCGCAAATCAAAGGTAAAAGTTTATAATCTTTATCAAAATTAATTAACCCATTTTCTGGATACGCTCTTAATCCAGTGTGTGAGCCATATGAAAAATAGAGATCATTTTGACCTTCGTTTTTAATTTTGGTCTCGACTTTTAAAACATTATCAATAAGTTCATATGTCAAAGTAAAATCAAAGTGAAATGGATATTGAGTAAGGGTGTGTTCGTTAGCTTTTAAATTTAAAACAATTTTATTTTCTTTTTTCTCTAAGATGTCTAAATCTGTATTTCTTAAAAATCCATGTCGCATTTCGAGTTTATAATCTTTTTCTTGATATTTAAATTCTCCAGCACCAATTAAAGGAAAAATAACTACGTCTTGAAATGGCCAAGAATTTTCTTCGATTTGATATAAAAGCTCTTCATTTTCTTTTTTAAAGAAGATAGAAGTGAGATTTCCTCCTTTTAAATTGATACTAACTTTTAAGAAATTATTTTCGATTATTTCCATATAAAATAGCCTTTCCTTTCTAACGAAACCTAATTGTGAATTTCGTTAATCCATAAGTCAAAATTCATCGTTTACTATGATATAATTTTATATAAATAAAGGAGTTTTTAAAATAATATGAAGAAAGAATTTAAAAATATTAAAACTCTACTTGAGGGCGGTTATAAAACCGTCGATTTAGTGATTGAAGATGGAAAATTTTTAACAATTTCTGAAGCAAAAAAAGATGATAAAACTTATGAAGGAAAAATAATGATTCCTGGTTTTATTGACGAACACACCCATGGTGGTGATGGATATGATTTTTCAACTTGTAAATCGGTTGAAGAAATGGAAAAAATTCTCGCCTTTTATATTAAACATGGTGTAACTAGTGTTTTACCTACCTTACTTACTGAAAGAGACGAAGTAGTGTTTAAACAACTAGAACTTATTTATGAAACTAGTAAGAAAAATCCAATTATAAAAGGGGTACATTTAGAAGGTCCTTTCCTTTGTAAAGAATTTAAAGGAGCTCAACTTGAAAGTTGTCTTCAAAAGCCAACTCCTGAAAAAGCTAAAATTTTTATCGAAAAGTCACACAATTTATTAAAATTAATGACAATTGCACCAGAAAATGAAGGTAGCGAAGAAACAATTGAATATTTAACAAAACACGGAGTAAAAGTTGCACTTGGTCATAGTGCCGCAACTTTTGATGATGCAACGCGAGCTTTAAAAGCTGGAGCAACAGACATCACTCATACATTTAATGCATCGAAAGGAATTCATCAACATTTCCCTTCGATTACAAGTGCTGCTTTATATCATGATGATTTTTATTGTGAAGTTATCCTTGATGGAATTCACGTAAATCGTGAAATGGTTGAATGGATTAGAAAGATTAAAGGAAATAACAAAGTTATTGGTGTTACTGATTCACTTATGGCGGCAGGTTTACCAGATGGAAATTATTTTATTGGCGAAACACCAATCACAGTTAAAAACCATGATTGCGTAATAACTGAAACAGGAGTAAGAGCAGGATCGACACTCGACATGAAAAGAGCGTTTGATAATGTAAAAGATTTCTGTAATATTGATGATTTAACAGCAAGTCAAATTTGTTCATTAAACTGTGCAAAAATGCTTGGTATTGACGACAAAGTTGGCTCGATTAAAGAAGGTAAAAATGCAGATTTTATTATCTTAAACGATAAATATGAAATTGAAGAAGTATATATTAATGGGGAGAAAGTTTTATGATGAAAAACGTAATTATTGCTCACGGAGGAGCACCAACTGCTGTTATTAATGCATCCTTATATGGAGCGATTAAAGAACTTAAAGAAAGCGGATTTGATGGAAAAATTCTAGCACCAAGATTTGGATCGGATGGTCTTTATAATGAAGATTTTATCGATTTATCAAATCTATCAGATCACGATTTGGAAGTGTTGAAAGAGACTCCAGGGAGTGCAATTGGTAGTTCTAGATTCCCACTTTATGAAAAAGAATACAAAAAGATTGTTCAAATTTTAGTTAAACACAATATCGGCTATGTTCTCTTTACTGGTGGAAACGGAACAATGGATACCATTGGAAACATCTATAAATATGCTAAAGCAGAAGGGGTTGAAGTAACTTGTGTTGGTATTCCAAAAACTATCGATAATGATATTGGTGTAACGGATCATGCTCCTGGTTTTGCAAGTTGTGCTAATTACATTGCTCAAACTGTCGCAAGCTGTGCACAAGACGTTAAAGGTCTTCCAATTCACGTTTCAGTAATTGAAGTTATGGGAAGAAATGCTGGTTGGCTTGCTGCAAGCAGCGCACTTGCAAGAAAAAATATAGGTGATGCGCCACATTTAATTTATTTCCCTGAAATTCCTTTTGATGAACAAGAATTCTTAGATGACGTCAAAAAAGCTTGGGAAAAAAGACATGGTGTAGTTGTTGTTTGCAGTGAAGGATTAAAATATGCTGATGGCACACCAATTGTAAAACCAATTTTCAAAACCGAAAGAGCTACTTACTTTGGTGATGTTTCAACTCATTTAGCAACGCTTATTATTGAAAAACTTGGAATAAAAGCCAGAAGTGAAAAACCAGGTTTAATTTGCCGTTGTGATAGAAGCTTAGTTTCTAAAGTTGATCAAGATGAAGCAGTATTGATGGGAAGAACAGCAATTAAAGCAGCTTTAAATAAGACAAATGGGGTTATGGCTGGAATTAAGAGAATTTCAACCAATCCATATAAGATTGAACCTATTTTAATACCTATTGAAAAAGTCATGATGACTGAAGCAACTTTCCCATTAAAATACATTAAAGATAAACATGATGTTATAGATGAGTTTATTGAATGGTTAAAACCACTAGTCAATGAAATTCCTGAAAATATTAGCTTTTTAGACTAAAAACCCTACAAAACTCAAGTATAATTAAAAAAGACTCTCGATTTGAGAGCCTTTTTATTAGAAATTTTTAATAGAAATTATTTATAGATGTAATAAGCATCACCAACGGAACCAAATTCAACATTAGCTGTTAAAACAATTTCTTTAACTGCTTTTTCCATTAATGGAATGAGTTCTTTGATTTCGCCAGTGATATTTTTGTTTGTTTCTAATTCGTTAATATATTCTTTTAAATAATATCTATATTCGAATGAATCTCTCTTTTCGATTAAGAGTGGATAAACTTTACTTCCTTCTTTCTTTTCTGGATTATTTTCGAAGTATTCTAACATATTTCTTGTTGTTGCAAGTCTAATGTCGGTATCCATATTAATCTTTGAAATACCACTTGGAATAACTTCTTTTAATTGTTCAATTGGGATACCATGTCCTTTAACTGCTCCACCAAGAGCATTAATTTCGTTTACGATATATTGAGGAACTAAACTAGAACCATGTGAGACTAAAACAGCATCAATATTTTCGTGTCTCATATTTTCCATTGTTGCAATAACGATTTCTTTTCTTAATTGAACATTATCGCCTTTAACTGCACCATGTTTTGTGCCATAAGAAATAGCTAATAAATCACAACCAGTTCTCTTTAAGAAATCAACTGCAGTAATTGGGTTTGTGTAAGTTGAATTAGCAGCGAAAACATGATCTTCAACACCAGCTAAAACACCAAGTTCAGCTTCAACAGATGCGCCATGTTTATGAGCATATGCAACAACTTTCTTTGTTTGAGCGACGTTTTCTTCATATTCTAATGCACTTCCATCGATCATAACACTGTTGAATCCAGCATTTACACAGATTTTACATGTTTCAAAACTTCTACCATGGTCAAGGTGAAGTGAAACAGGAATAAATGTTTTTTCAGCTAATTTCTTGACATAAGCAGCAATTCTTTTTGCACCTAATTTCTTTTCTTCCATTGTTCCATGGATGAAATCAGGATTTCCTCCAATATAAGCAAGTCCAGGTTCAGCAACTTGAATGATAGCTGCACAACGCAATTCTTCGCAAGCTTCGATTATAGCTTTTGCTTGGCAAAGTGCGTTAACGTTAAAAGCACCATGAGCAATCTTATGATCACGTGCATACTTTAAAATCTCTTTTGATTGTATGTATGGCATATAAAAGCCTCCTATGACTTAATTATCTATTAATTTTTATGCTTATTCTAGTGAAAATAAGAGGAAATTAACGAAAACTTGTGTTTCTATTTCATTAAAATGTGATTTTCTTTCGAATGAAAGAAAAAATATTCTAGGAATTTTAAAAATATTCGGATTTTTTGGTTACGTTCGAAATAAAATTCGAAATTATTTGATGTGTTCGAACGCAATAAAAAAACACGATGTTCATCGTGTTATTCTTGAGTCTGGGGCGAAATACCGGGATCGAACCGGTGCATGCTTGGTTCACAGCCAAGTGAGTTAACCACTTCTCCAATTTCGCCAAATCGCTCATTGATTATAACGAAGAAACCTTATGTGTGTCAATTAAATTTTTCTATAAATTTTAGCAATCTTATATTGACAGTGCTAATTTCATCGATATAATAATATTAGCACTTAAATATTGAGAGTGCTAAAAAGGAGGTATTTGACATGAATGAATATCAAGGACCTGTAGATTACAGCAAGGATGAAAATATTTTATCTAAATTTGGTAGAAACATTACTGATTTAGTGAAGAGCAATAAAATTGATCCTGTAATTGGTAGAGATGAAGAAATCAGAAAAATTATTACAATTTTAGCAAGAAAAACCAAAAATAATGTTATTTTACTTGGTGAACCAGGTGTTGGTAAAACAGCTATTATTGAAGGTTTAGCTCAAAGAATAGTCAAAAACGATGTGCCTACAACTTTACAAAATAAAGAAATTTTCGAACTTGATATGGGTGCGCTTGTAGCAGGAGCTAAATATCAAGGTGAATTCGAAGAAAGACTTAAAGCAGTTCTTAACAAAATTAAAGATAGTGATCATAAAATCATCATGTTTATTGATGAAATTCACTTAATTGTTGGAGCAGGTAGAAATCAAGGCGCACTAGATGCTTCAAATATGCTAAAACCAATGCTTGCTAGAGGCGATATTGATTGTATTGGTGCGACAACTCTAAAGGAATATCAAGAATATATTGAAAAAGATAGAGCTTTAGAGAGACGTTTTCAACCTGTCATGGTTTACGAACCAACAAAGGAAGATACATTATCAATATTAAGAGGTTTAAAAGACAGATTTGAATCCCATCATGGTGTACATATTACAGATAATGCTTTAGTAGCGGCAGTAAATTATTCAACTCGTTACATCACAAATAGATTTTTACCAGATAAGGCGATCGATTTAGTTGATGAAGCATGTGCAGAAACTAGAGTAGAAATTGAATCAATGCCAAGCGAACTTGATGATGTTTCAAGAAAAATAAGACAACTTGAAATTGAAAGATTAGCACTTTCTCAAGAAAAAGATGAGCAATCAAAACTTAGACTCGAAAAATTAGATGAGGAACTTAATGGATTAAACAATCAAGCCGCTGAATTAACTAAGCAATGGCAAAAAGAAAAAACCGAAATTAAAGAGGTTAAGGATTTGAAAGCAAAACTCGATGATTTGAATTTCAAACTTCAAAGCGCTTTTAATAATGGAGATTACAAAACAGCAAGTGAAATTCAATATAGAGAAATTCCAAGTTTAAAATCAAGACTTGATGAATTAGAAAGTTCTGAACGTGGTCATAAGATTTTAAGTGATGTAATTACAGAAGATAATATTGCCTCAATTGTTAGTAAAATGACCAACATTCCAGTTAGTCGAATTACTCAAGGTGAAAAAGAAAGAGTTTTATCACTTGATAAAATACTATCTAAACGTGTTATCGGGCAAGATAAGGCTATTAAATTAATTAGTGATGCTATTATTAGACAAAGAGCTGGAATTAACGATCCTCATAGACCAATAGGGAGCTTCTTATTTTTAGGATCAACAGGTGTTGGCAAAACCGAAGTTGCTAAAGCTCTTGCGGAAGCATTATTCGATAGTGATCAACATATTATTAGAATTGATATGTCTGAATATATGGAAAAATATAGTGTTTCTAGATTAATTGGTGCTGCGCCAGGCTATATTGGTTATGAAGAAGGCGGACAACTTACAGAACCAGTTAGACACAATCCTTATTCAATAGTTTTATTTGATGAAATTGAAAAAGCAGCTCCTGATGTCTTAAATCTTTTATTACAAATTATGGATGACGGAAGATTAACAGATGCACAAGGAAGACTTTGTGACTTTAAAAATACAGTTATTATTATGACAAGTAATATTGGCAGCGAACAAATTCTTGAAGGTAAATCCGAATTAGTTGAACATATTTTGCATTCAAGTTTCAAACCTGAATTCTTAAATAGAATCGATGAAATTGTTTATTTCAATAGTTTATCAAAAGAAGTTCAATATAAGATTGTTGATAAGATGCTTAACGATTTAAAGATAAGATTATTAAACGAATACTATGTTGTAGATTTTACAGATAATGTTAAAGATTATGTTCTTGAAAATGCATATTCACCAGAATTTGGTGCAAGACCATTAAAGAGATATATTCAACATAATATTGAAACTGTACTTGCTCGTAAAATCATCAATCAAGATTTAAAAACTGGAAAGAAATATACAGTTGATTACGAAAAAGATAAAGGAATAATTATTCAATAAAAAATATAGAAATTTATATCTTTTTTCCGAAAAAAACGCAAATCCTAGGTAAATTTTAAAAATTTCCTAGGATTTTTTTAATTTTTTGCTATGAAAAAATTTGCAATTTAAATAAAAAATTTACATTTTATTTACAATTTCAATTTTGTTTGTTTTATAATCTTGGCATGGACTTGAGCCAAATCTTAAATTTGTATGCTGAATTTCCGATGTTAATAATTGCATCAATTTTAGTCATCGGAGTTATTTTTATAAACGGATGGACTGACGCTCCAAATGCTATCGCAACTTGTATTTCCACAAGATGTATTAAACCAAAGACTGCAATAATAATGGCGGCCTTTTTTAATTTTTTAGGCGTTTTAACAATGTTCTTTATATCAAAGCAGACCGCTCAAACCATATCGGATATGGTTGATTTTGGTACAAATTATGCTGTTGCTTTAGATGCTTTATGTGCTGGCATGGTTGGAGTTATAGCTTGGGGAGTTTTGGCTTGGTGGTTTGGCATTCCTAGTAGTGAATCACATGCCTTAATTGCAGGAATTACCGGCGCTGGACTTGCTGCCATGACAATGGGGCTTGATGCTCGAATTGATTTTGGACCTTTATCAAGTTGGGCTTTAACAATATATGGACTTGTTTTAAGTTGTATTTTTGGATTTTTTGTCGGGTTTGGGTTAACGAAACTTATTGAATTGATTTGTAGAAAAGTAAATAGAAATAAAGCGAGACCTTTCTTTAAAAAAGCAGAAGTTTTTAGTGGGGCTGCAATGGCTTATGTGCATGGTGCCCAAGATGGTCTTAAATTTATTGGTGTTTTGTTTTTAGCGATTGAACTTGCTGCAAAAGCTAAAGATCCTAGTTCTACAATTGCTTTAACTAATGATTCAAGTTTATGGTGGTTAGCAATTATTGTTGCTCTTGTTATGGGGCTTGGAACATCAATTGGTGGATATAAAATTATCAAAAAAGTTGGCATGGGAATGGCAAATTTAGAGCCATACCAGGGTTTTGCAACTGATACAACTAGTGCAATTGGCATCCTTCTTTCTACTTTATTTGGTCTTCCTGTATCAACTACTCAAGTAAAAACAGTTTCTATTATGGGGGTTGGAGCAACAAAAGGTATCAAGAGAGTAAAATGGTCAATTGCAAAAGATATGGTGTTGACCTGGTTATTTACTTTCCCAGGGTGTGGAATTATAGGTTATGTAATTACGCTTATATTTATAGCTATTTTTAGGTAGGTGGTCGTATGTTTGGTAAAAAGAAAAACAATTATTTTTATGAGTCGTTTGAAGTTTTAAGCGAATATGCTATTAAAGAAATGAGCATCTTAAAAGAAGGATTAAATAACTTTAGCAATGACAAGTTAAATGAATTAAAAGTAAATGTTCATAAAATAGAGCACGAAGCTGATGTTAAAAAGAAAGAAATTGAAGAAAAATTAGCTAAAGAATTTATTACTCCAATTGATAGAGAAGATATTTTTGTTCTTTTAGATAACATTGATGATTTATGTGATGCAATTGAAGAAATTTCATTCAAACTTTATATAAGAAACTATAAAACGCTTCCTCCAAAAACATCAATTTTTGTTGAAAAGAGTGAAGAGGCAATTTTAGCTTTACATGAAGTTCTAAAGAATTTTGAACATATTAATGATAAGAATATTATGGATCCGCTTATTAATAAGGTTTTAACCATTGAAGAAGCAGTCGATAAAATTTATGAAGTTCACGTACATAATTTATATGTTGAAAATAAAGATTATGACACAATTAGACTTGGCGAAAGAGTCTACTCATACTTTGAATATGTAACTGATAAATGTCGTGATGTTTGTAAAACTATATTAATAATAATGTATAAAAATCTATAAATTGCAGGGTTTTATTAAAAAATCCCAGAAAAATTAATTTTTCTGGGATTTTTTAAATATTTTTAGGCTTTTTTTATTTTTTTCCAAGTTTTTAATTAAAAAACCTGCAAATCTTAAATTTTTTCTGGTGTTTTTTAAAGTTCTTTAACCCAAAGTCCATGAAGATTGCAGTATTCATAAACTTTTAATGGTTTTTCATCTTCTCCAACAGTAAAAGTCCATTCTGGTGCATCAGTGAAAGCGAAATCATGTCTTCTGATTTCTCTATCGGTTACAAGATAAACAAATGAGATGTGGTGTGCTTCTGTCATTGGGTGAGCAACACTTCCGATTTGTACATGGACTTTGTTGCCGTCAATTGTTACAGCTGGAACGTGTTTTTCTAAAGCAGCATCCTTTGTATTTGCAACAAGTTCAGTCATAGGTTCCCCGCAGCACATAGTTGCGCAGCCATGAGTATTAGGTAATTTTTCTACGATTTTACCGCAATGTTTGCAAAATAATAATTTAATATCTTCCATTTAAGTTATTCTCCTTTACTAATATTTTATCTTTTTTAGGAATTTTTTCTATTTCTATGTTAATCTAAAACTATGGATATGTATACAAATTTGCTTTCTGATATTGAGAGATTAAAAAGTGAAAAATTAAAGCAATTTTCAAAAGGGATTTTAAACACAAAACTTGATGTAATTGGTTTATATACTAAAGATTTTAGGTTTTTAGTAAAAAAATATGAATCAATCGATATTGAACTAATAGAATTAGACAAATTTTATGAATTAAATTCTTTATATATTAATATCGGATTAAAGCAATGTAAGACACTTAATGAAAAAGTTGATTTTATTGAAAAAAATATTTCGCATATTGATGCTTGGGCGATTACGGACTCTTCATATCAATTATTTGATTTTAAAGATTTCGACGAAGCTGTGCCGGTAATAGAGAGATTTATCAATGATAAACATGAATTTTTAATTAGATACGGATATTTATTTTTATTTAATTATGTCAAAAATCCACAATATTTTAAAAAAATCACTAGTTTTTTCAAAAATAGCGATTTTTATTATGTAGTTATGGTTGAAGCTTGGGTAATTTCTTATTTATTCATGTTTCATTTTGAAAAAACTTTCGATTATTTAAAATGTGCTGATCTAAATTTAGATTTAAAAATTAAGAGTATCCAAAAAGCGATAGATTCATATAGATTGAGCAAAGAGCAAAAAGATTTACTTAAAAAATTAAGAACAGAATTGCGAAATAGCGCTAAAAAATAATTTTAATTTCTATATGTATTAAATGTAAAAATACCTCTTGGTTTTGCTATAATCTTAACAAGAGGTTTTTATTATGATTTATAAAAATAGAGAAGTTTGTAAAGATACATATTACGTTGGTGCTAGCGATCGTCGTTTAGCTCTTTTTGAAAACATTTATCCATTAACAAATGGTGCAAGTTATAACTCTTACGTTATCTTAGACGAAAAAACTTGTGTTCTAGATGGAGTTGATACAAGTGTAAGAGAAATTTTCTTAGAAAAAGTAAAAGCTGTTTTAGGCGAAAGAAAGCTTGATTATCTTGTCGTTCAACATATGGAACCAGATCATGCAGCTTGTTTAAAGGATTTGGTTGCTCTTTATCCTGATTTAACTATTGTTTTAAATTCTAAAACTTTAGATATGTTTAAAAACTTTAATGAAGGTGTTGAACTTAAAAATGTTAAGTTAGTTCAAGAATTTGACACTTTATCACTCGGGAAACATACATTAACTTTTGTTTTTGCTCCAATGGTTCACTGGCCAGAAGTTATGGTCACATATGATTCATACACTAAAACTTTATTTAGCGCTGATGCTTTTGGCACTTTTGGTGCGTTAAGTGGAAATTTATTCGCAGATAGAGTTAAATTTGAAAAAGAATTCGAAGATGAAGCAAGAAGATATTACACAAATATTGTTGGAAAATATGGAACTCAAGTTCAAGCAATCTTGAAAAAAGCCGGAACTATTGAGATTGAAAATATTTGTCCACTTCACGGACCAATTTGGAGACAAGATTTAAATTATTTATTAAATCTTTATGATAAATGGTCAAGATATGAACCAGAAGTAAATGGTGCTCTTATTGTTTATGGAAGTGTTTATGGGCACAGTGAAGTTGCTGCTAATTTAATTGCAGATACTTTATCGGATTTAGGTCTTAAAGAAATTGCTTTATATGATGCAAGTAAAACTGATAAATCATATTTAGTGGCTGAAGCGTTTAAGTATTCTCATATTATTGTTTGTTCATCGACTTACAATATGGGAATTTTTACACCAGTTGAAGAATTTTTACTTGATTTAAAATATCATAACTTACAAAACAGAAAATTTGCTGTTGTTGAAAACGGTAGTTGGGCACCAAATAGCGGTTCATTAATTGTTAAAATCCTTTCAGATCTTAAGGATTTTGAACAAATTGGTGATAAAGTTACATTTAAGAGTAGTGTTAAAACTGCTGATGCAGAAGAGGTTGTTAAGCTTGCAAAAGAAGTTTATGAAACCATTCCACAAAGAAAAGTTGAATCAAATCCATTATTTAATTTAAGTTATGGTTTATACGTTCTTACAACTTTTGATGGCAAAAAACAAAATGGATGTATTATTAATACAGTGAACCAAGTTGCAAATAATCCAGATCGAATCATGGTTTGTGTAAATAAACAAAATTACACAGCCGAAGTCATGAAAGAAACTAAAAAAGCAAATATTAGTATTTTAACAAAACATACGCCATTCTCTATTTTCAAGAGGTTTGGTTTCCAAAGTGGGAAAAATGTTGATAAATTCTGTAATTTTGAAGATGTTAAACTTGCTAAAAATGGAATTTACTATCTAACTAAATTTGTTAATTCTTATATTTCTTTAGAAGTTGTTGAAACAATTGATCTTGGCACTCACTATGGATTTGTTTGCACAATTAGCGAAACAAAATCACTTAATTCTGATACAAGTTTAACTTATGACTATTACATGAACGAAATTAAGCCAATTCCACCAAAATCAACAAAGAAGGTTGGTTGGATTTGCAAAATCTGTGGATATGTTTACGAAGGCGAAGAATTACCAAAAGATTTCATTTGTCCAATTTGTAAACATGGCGTAGAAGATTTCGAGAAATTAAATTAAGGATATAAAAATGGATAAAAAAGAAACACTAAGTTTTAATGAATATCAAAAGCACGCTTATAACTTAATCAGTGAAGATGGAAAAAAAGACATGATTACTAACGGTGTTTTAGGTCTTGCTGGAGAGAGTGGCGAATGTTGCGATATTGTAAAAAAATATAAATATCAAGGACATGAATTAGACAAAGAACATCTTAAGGACGAACTTGGAGATGTTCTTTGGTATATCGCAGAAACTGCTTCGGGATTAGGAATTACTCTTGAAGAAGTTGCTCAATATAATTTAGATAAACTTCATAAAAGATATCATGGCGAAAAATTCCATGTAAAAGATAGCGTAAATCGAGATGAATAAAGAAGAAAAGCAAAAATTATACGATGTAATAATAATTGGCGGAGGAGTTATTGGTTGCTCAATCGCTCGTTATTTATCGCGTTTTAATTTAAAACTTTTACTTCTTGAAAAACATAACGATGTTGGGGATGAAGCAAGCGGAGCTAATAGTGGAATAGTTCATAGCGGATATGATCCAAAACCAGGCACGAAAAAAGCATATTTTAATTTGCGTGGAAATAAGATGTTTGATGAAGCCGCTAAAGAACTCGATGTTAGTTTCAAAAGAATAGGCTCACTTACTTTATCTTTTTCTGATGAAGATGATAAGACTTTGATAGAACTTAAAAAACGCGCCGATGGAAATAAAGTTGAAACTCGAATTTTAACTAAAAAAGAAACGCTTGAAATAGAACCTAATTTAAGTCAAGAAATTCATGGTGCTTTGTTTGCTCCGAGTGCCGGAATCGTTTCTCCATTTGCATTGACTAACAACTTAATGGAAAACGCAATTGATAATGGCGCAGAACTTTTATTAAATACAGAAGTTGTTAAAATAGAAAAAAGAGTTGAGTTTTACAGGGTTTTTGAAAAAAATGGTATTTTTTTTGATACAAAACTAGTAGTAAATGCAGCAGGTCTTTATAGTGATAAAATTCAAAATTTAGTCGGGGAAAGTGATTTTAAGATAACTCCTAGAAAAGGCGAATATTTTGTTTTAGATCATTTTGATAACAATTTTATTAAACACACTATTTTTATGTGCCCTACAAAAGTTGGGAAAGGCGTTTTAATTTCACAAACTGCAAGTGGAAATTATCTTGTTGGACCAAGTAATGATGAATGTGCCATAGATGATGTTTCAACAGACTCATTAACCTTAAATGAAATTAAAAAAATTGCGTTAAGAATTTGCCCAACTTTACCATTTGAAGAAACAATTAGAGAATTTTCGGGTATTCGACCAAATTCAGATATCGGTGATTTTATTATAAAAGAGAGTGAAAAAAATCCAGGTTTTTACACAGTTGGCGGAATAATGTCGCCAGGATTAGCATCATCTCTTGCGATTGGCGAATATGTTTCAGAATTAATTCAAAAGAAATTAAATTTAGAAATTAATAAGTCTTTTAATCCTTATATTAGAAAACATCTAAATTTAACTAAATTAGGTGAAGAAAAATATAATGAATTAATCAAAAAAGATCCAAGATATGGTCGCATGATTTGTAGATGCGAAAAAGTTAGTGAAGGCCAAATTTTAGATGCAATTCATCGTAATTCTGGTGCCAGAACCATAAAAGGTATCAAAAAAAGAGTCAGACCAGGATTTGGTAAGTGCCAAGGAACGTTTTGTGAAACCGAAATTGCTCGAATTTTAGCTAGAGAGTTTAAAGTGGATTTAAGTGAAATTTGTTATAGCGATTTAGGCACAAATGTGTTGTTTAAAACTCATAAAGGTAAAGAAAATGATTAAAAAGGATTTAGTAATTATTGGAGGCGGAAGTGCAGGACTTGCTAGTGCAGTTTCAGCTTTTGATAATGGAATTAAAGATCTAGTAATTTTAGAAAGAAACTCTGAACTTGGTGGAATTTTAAATCAATGCATTCATCCAGGATTTGGTTTACATCATTTTCATGAAGAATTAACTGGACCAGAATATGCCGATAGATATATTAAAGAAGTTCAAAAAAGAAACATTCCTTATTTATTAAATTCTCAAGTTTTAAATATCTCTAAAGATAAAATTGTAACTTTTATCAATGAAAATGGTGTTCAAAAATTTGAAGCAAAAGCTATTATTTTTGCTGCGGGATGCAACGAAAGAACAAGAGGTCAAATTTTGACGCCTGGTTTTAGGCCAAAAGGCGTTTATACTGCAGGACTTGCTCAAAAGTATTTAAATATTTATGGAAGATTAGTTGGTAAAAATGTTTATATTTTAGGAAGTGGGGACATTGGTTTAATCATGGCGCGAAGAATGACGCTTGAAGGAGCGAAAGTCCTTGGTGTAAGTGAAATTATGCCTTATTCAAACGGATTAAAAAGAAATATTGCGCAATGTTTAGAAGATTTTAATATTCCTTTAAGACTTTCAAATACGGTTACTAATATTTTTGGAAGAGATAGACTTGAAGCGATTGAAATTAGTGATGTTGATGAAAATTTAAGGCCAATTAAAGGCAGTGAAAAAATAATTAAATGCGACACACTTTTATTAAGTGTTGGACTTTATCCTTTCAATGCAATGCTAAAAAGCGCAGGTTGTTCCGTAAATAAAGAAAGCAAAGGGAGCCTAGTTGATCAAAATTTAGAGACTAGTATTGAAGGAATTTTCTCAACCGGAAACGTGCTCCATGTTCATGATCTTGTTGATTTTGTTAGTGAAGAGAGTGAAAGAGCCGGCGCCAATGCAGCAAAATATATTCTAAATAAACAAGGTGAAGTTAAAAACATTGTTAATGTCTCTCATTCAAAAAATGTATCTTATTTAATGCCTTCAATAATTAAAGTTAGACAAGAAAATGAAGATATTATCTTCTCTTTTAGAGTTAGAAAAAATATCAAAAAAGCGACAATTATTTTGAAAAATCATGCAAAAGTCCACTATTCTGTTAAAAAAATGAATTTATTACCTGCAGAAATGATCAAAATAAATGGTAAAAATCTAAATTTATTAGACTGCAAAGAACTTACTTTAGAGGTGATAGAAGATGAGTAAAAAGATTACCTGTATAGTTTGCCCTAATGGTTGTGAAATTGAAATTGATGGTGGAAAAATCTTTGGCTACACCTGTAAGAGAGGTTTAGAATACGCAAAAGAAGAGATGATTGCGCCAAAAAGAATAATCACATCTACAGTAAAAATTAAAAATTCAAACGAAGTTTGCCCAATAAAAACATCAAAACCTATTCCAAAAGATAAAATATTTGAAGTTTTAACAGAAATTAACAAAGTTGAAATAGAAAAACCAATTAAAATGCATGCTATAGTGATAGAAAATGTATTAAATCTTGGTGTTGATATTGTTGCAACTAAGGAATTTTTATAATGGCAAACATAAGTAAATTTACAAAATTATACGCTGATAAAAATTTTGAAGAGGAACCATTCTGCGAAGCAGATGTTATTGTTGGTTCTCTTTTTTCTTATTCTCTTTTTGAAGAAAGTGAAACTTATAAAAAGTATAATTTGAAAGAAAAAACCTGCAAAGCTCACGTATTTTCTGATAATAATGAAATAAAAATGATGTGTAAAAACTATTTAACGCCTAAAGTATTTGAAAAGTTCATAACACCATTATTTATTTCAAAAAGATATAAAGATGTCGAAGTTGGCCACATTATTCACTATTTATCTGAATCTGATGTAATGCAATTTTGTACATTTTCGATTATTACGAAAAATTATAATTTAATTTTCTTTAGAGGAACGGACATTTCAATATTAGGTTGGAAAGAAAATTTTAATATGCTTTTAGAAGATAGCATACCTTCATGGGAAGCCTCAAAAGAATATGTTGAAAAAATAGCTAAACTTAACAAAAAACCTATTATAATCTCTGGACATTCAAAAGGCGGAAATCTGGCTTATTATGCTTATTTTAATTCTTCAAAAGAAATTCAAACAAGAGTGAAATATGTTTTCAATTTTGATGGTCCTGGATTTAAAGTTGATAATTATGATTATAGTGAGTTTGGCACTAAAATTTTTAAATATGTTCCAAGAGATGATATAGTCGGCGTTATCTTTGATACCTCAGACAATATGATTCCTGTTAGTACTTCAAAAAGAGGAGTTAATGCACATGATCTTTTAACACGGGACATGGATAAAAAAGAAAATTATCGCAAAATTAAAAGAGTGAAGAATTTTACGAATTTATCATTAACTTTCAGAAAAGCTTCAGCTTTGTGGTTAAAGAAATGGGGCAAAGATTCAATGAAAGAATTAGTAGATTTTATTGTTGGTATTGCCACATGTAATGACTGCAAAAATTTATTTGAGTTAAAACTTGATATTATAAAGGCACGTAAAGTTTATTTAGATAAAATCAGTAATTACGATGAAGATACCAAAGATAGATTAAAAGTAATCAGTCGTGATTTAGTTAAAATTTATTTCAGAATTTTATTACATTTAAACGAATACAATAATAAAGGTGAGAGAATTGAATAATATGAAAGAAAAATATATTTTAGTTGTTGACCAAGGCACAACGTCATCAAGAGCCATTTTATTTAATCATAATGAAGAAATTGTTTACAAATCTCAGCAAGAAGTAACTTGTTTTTTTCCAAATGATGGTTGGGTTGAGCAAAATGCGCTTGATATTTATTTAAGTGTTTTAAATGTAATAAATGATATATTGCTAAAAACAAATTTAACTTATGATGACATCGATAGTTTAGGAATTACAAACCAAAGAGAAACAACAATTATTTGGGATAAGAGAACTGGAATGCCTGTTTATAATGCTATCGTTTGGCAATCTCGTCAAAGCGCTGATATTTGTGAAAAATGGAAAAAATATGAAAAAACTGTTCACGTGAAAACTGGTTTAATCATTAATCCATATTTTAGTGCATCTAAGATTAGATTCATTTTAGACCATATTGAAAATGGTCAAAAAAGAGCAGAAAATGGGGAATTAATGTTCGGGACTGTAGATACTTGGCTTATGTATAAACTTTCACGTGAAAACATTTTTAAGACTGATTATACAAATGCAAGTAGAACAATGTTTTTCAATATTCACACTTTAGAATATGATGATGAATTATTAAAATTATTCAAGATTCCTAAATGTATGCTGCCGGAAGTGTGCCCATCATCTTATTTTTATGGGAACGCAACAGCACTAAATGAAAATTTAAAAATTAGAGCAGTAGCCGGGGACCAACAAGCTGCGCTTTTTGGACAAAATTGTTTCGAAAAAGGAGAAAGCAAAAATACTTATGGAACTGGTTGCTTCATGCTCATGAACACTGGAACGAGTCCAATTTTGAGTGAAAATGGGTTGATTACAACTATTGCATGTTCTTATGATGAAGAGATTGTTTATGCTTTAGAAGGTAGTGTTTTTATGGGTGGAGCTTGCGTTCAATGGCTTAGAGATCAAATGAGAATGATAAAAAGTGCCGGAGAAAGTGAGAATTATGCTAAAAAAGTGAAAAATTCTGGCGGAGTTTATGTTGTTCCTGCTTTTGTTGGCTTAGGAGCCCCTTATTGGGATGACAATTGTAGAGGAGCTATTTTTGGACTTACGAGAGCCGCAACAAAAGAACATTTTATAAATGCGACTTTAAATTCAATTGCTTTACAAACTAAAGATGTTTTAAGCGTCATGGAAAAAGAGAGCAAAACAAAGATTTCACTACTTAAAGTCGACGGTGGCGCAACGGCAAATGATTATTTGATGCAATATCAAAGTGATATTTTAAACGTTAAATTGTTGCTACCAAATTGCCTTGAAACAACAGCATTAGGGGCATGTTATCTTGCTGGTTTAAATAGTGGATATTTTGAAAGTATTGATGAAATTAAAAAGATACATAAATATAAGAAAGAATTTGTGCCAAAAATGTCTAAAAAAGTGCGCGATGAAATCGACAAAAAATGGGCTAAAGCAATCGAAGCGACTAGAGTATTTAAATGATTGAATCATTATTAAATGAAATACTTTTTAAAGAATGTGATGTGTATGAAAACTTTTACAAAAGTTTTCACGCTAAAAATAAAAGAGCGATTTTTCATTTAGAAAAATTAATATATAGGGAAATTTTTTCGCATTGTTTATATATAAATAATTTCGAAATTTTGAAAACCAGAATTAGATATTTTTATCAATTTATTTTATGTGATGAAAATTATTATCGAATTTCAAGAAACGAATTTGTAGTTGATGATAACAAATATAATTTTGATGCCTTTTTATTTGATGATCGAAGAGCTATCCCAATTGTTGTAACTAAATCAAAATCAAGTCCAACCTTATTATCTTTATTATATAAATTAATAAAGAATTCTCTCCAAGCAGGTGGTTATAAAAGCGATTCTTTGATTGTCATTAATATAGATTTAGTGGACCTAGATAAAGATCCAAGTAATTTTGTTAACGAAATTCAAAATATATTAGTCTATGAAGACAATGAAACTTGTTTTTTCTTCAAAAGGAAGAGATTACTTAGAGAATTCTTTAATTTAAGATATCAAGTCGAACCAGAATTACAGGATGAGTTAGTGCATTATTATCGCTTGCAAAAACAAGTCGATTTATATAAAAGATATTATTTTAATGAGTGCCTTACTTGTCCTTTTATATCGATTTGTCAAAAACCAAAAAATATTTAAAATAATTAAAAAAGTACTTGCAACGACATAAGCCCTTGTTATATACTTTTGAAGTTGTCGCAAGTTAAAGGGGAACAACCAAAAAACTTTTATAGAATATATATTCTATAAAAAAAGTTAAAAAACTTGTTGACACGATAGTATCGCTTTGATATTATTATTAAGCGCTTCACGAAAATATTAATTTCGTATTAAGATTGATAGAATCAATAAGCGCAAGAGATCTTTGAAAACTAAATAGATGTACAAACAAACAACGTCAATTTATTAAGGAAAACTTTTTATTCGCAGAATTTATTTCTGAGAAGCTAGAT
>CASFZJ010000019.1 GCA_949299165.1 uncultured bacterium
TGGTATTTGTGTAATTGCGATAGTTTTAATCTTTTTAGTGATATTTCCACTCGCTAAAAGACATTACACATTCAAAAATTTCCAAAATATTTATTACAAGTCAATTCGTAAAATAGCTGATTTAAACGATTATTATCTTATTAATAATCTTGTCATCAGGAATAACAATCAACTTGTTTGTCGAATTGATCACGTGCTATTTGGTGATAAATATATATATGTCATTAAAGATAGATATTATCGAGGAGCAATAAGTGGAAATAAAGAGGATTCAACCTGGTTCTTCTATTCAAACGATGGAAGAAAATATGAAATGGAAAATCCAATGAATATCAATGAAAAAAGAGTTGAAAAACTCTCACTTGTTACTCAAATTGATCCATCGTTCTTTATTAGTATTGTAATTATTAATGATAATTGCGTAATTAAAAACGCTAATGAATTAAATAAAGAAAACTCATTTATCGTTTCACGTAAAAATCTTAAAAAGATTATTAAGATGGTTGAAAAAAGAGATGTTAAAAGAATGGATCAAAAACAACTTGAATATGCGGTTCAAGACATCTCAAGACTTTATGGAAAACATTCTTACGCAGATACTACAAGCGAGGATATTTATTAGTTATGGATTTTAAACCCTTTGTGAAAGCCAAAGAAATTTATAAAACCTTTGGCGATGATATTGATTTTACTATCAAAATGAGCGGCACAATTACTGTTGCTCTTTTAATTATTTATGCCATTTTTGCATTGATTTTAAACCAAATAAGAGGTTTAACAATTGGCTTTTTTGACTATTTTATTCTTTTACTTTGCGTATGTTTAATCCTTAGTTTGCTTTCTCCTTTTATATATAGTTTCTTTGCTATAAATGGTGGGCTTCATACTAAAGCTAAAGAAAAAATTAAATATACTAGCTTTTTAAAAACTTATATGCTCGGCACCCGCCCTCCTTTTAGTGGACAACTTAGAGTTTGGTCAACTTTACTAAAAGCAATCTGTTTTTATATTCTTGCTGAAGCTTTAATTAATATTATTGTTATGATTATTGCTCAAATTCCAGGCAACGAATTAAGTACGATGTATTCGGAAATTTTTGCTATTTTAGGCACAAATTATCAAGACGCAAACGAAATGCTTACCGCTTTTGAAAGCGTCATCTTAAATCATGAAAGCTTAATTAATTTAATTACGATTGTCACAAATTATTTTGCTTTAATTGGCGCTTTATACTATTTCTTACACACAATTTCACGTAATACTTTTAAATATTACCTCGCAACAAGTTTAGGAATGAAAGCTCCAAAACAAGTCACTGAATTTATTTTCGTTAAAACACTTAGAAAAAATAGAAAAGATTATAACTTAAATTATTATAGTGTTTGTTTTCCTTTAACTATTATTTTAGTCGCTTCATTTACTTTAAGTTATTTCTTACTTGGATTTTTAGGACCATCTTCGATGGGTGTTACAATTTTATCTTTAACTTCAATTGTAATTTCGATTGCATTATGTTTACCATTTTTACCAATTGTTTTTAATTTCCATGAAAAACTTTGGGATAAATATTCAATGCTTTTTATGGGTACATTCTTAGAAAATGCTAAACAAGAAGTTGAAGCTTATAAAAGAGATAGTCAAATGGCCGCTCGAATTGGTGAAGAGAACTTAAAAAGAGCAGAAGGTTCACTTGATAATATAAAAGATCAAATTATTAAAGATTTAGTCGAAAATAAAGGTTATGAAGAAAGCGATTTTGAAGGTTTAACTTTTGAAGAGATTTATCAAAATATTGGCGAAAACGAAGATTACAAACCATATAAAAATAAAATGGAACGACTTAAGAAAGATAACCAAGTAGTTGATGCACCTTCTAACGATTCCCGTCAAGATGAAGAAAGCGAGAAGAAGCAATAAAAAAACTCCGATTTCTCGGAGTAAGCTCTCTTCTGGAGCAGGTGACGGGAATCGAACCCGCATAACTACCTTGGCAAGGTAGTGTTCTACCACTGAACTACACCTGCGCGCTTGATTATTATATGATAGAGTAAAAATTACTGTCAAGAATAAATTTAAAAATTGGAGAAATTTTATGGATTATAGAAAAGAACTTGCAAATTACATTTTCCCAGAGATTAAAGATACTATTGAAGATCTTGAAAGAAGATATCCTGAAAGAGAATTAAAAGAAGGTGCTAAGGTTACGCGTTTTGCTCCTTCACCAACTGGATTTTTACATACTGGATCTTTATTTACATCTCTTGTTGCTTATAAAATGGCAAAAGATAGTGGCGGAATCTTTTATTTGCGTTTAGAAGATACCGATACTAAAAGAGAAGTCGAAGGAAGTGCTGAACTTTTAATTAAACAACTTCATGATTTTAATATTATCCCTAATGAAGGATATTTAGGAAAAACTGAAACTGGAATTTATGGACCTTACGTTCAATCAAAAAGAAAAAATCTTTATGAAATTGTTATTAAAGAAATGCTCGAAAAAGGTCTTGCTTATCCTTGCTTCTTGAGTGAAGAAGATTTAAAAACTTTAAGAGAAGAACAAACTCAAAATAAAGAAATCACTGGTGTTTATGGAAAATATGCAAAATATCGTGATTTAGATCCTGAAGTCGCTTTAAAAATGATTAAAGAAGGAAAAGATTACGTAATTCGCTTTAAATCTAGTGGAAACCATTTAAATAAAATTAAGTGCCATGATGAAATTAGAGGTGATTTAGAACTTACTGAAAATGATCAAGATATTGTTATTTATAAAAGTGATGGATTACCAACATATCATTTTGCACATGTAGTAGATGATCACTTCATGAGAACAAATCTTGTTACTCGTGGAGAAGAATGGCTTTCTTCTTTACCAATTCACCTTGAACTTTTTAAGGCACTTGGTTTTAAAGCGCCAAAATATGCTCATCTTCCAGTTATCATGAAACTTGATAATGGAAATAGAAGAAAACTTTCTAAGAGAAAAGACAAAGAAGCAAGCGTTGATTATTTCTTAAAAGAAGGTTATGAACCTCAATCTTTACTTGTTTATTTAATGACTATTGTTAATTCTAACTATGAAGATTTCATTGTCACTAGTAAAGATTATGATTTAGATCATTTCAAGATGTCACTTAAAAAGATGTCTCTTGATGGTGCCTTATTTGATAATGGTAAACTTGATTTTTATGCTAAAGAAATCTTAGCCAAGATGAAAAAAGAAGAAATTGCTAAAAAGGCACATAACTGGGCAAATATTTATTCTTCAGAACTTAAAGAATTCATTGAAAAAGATGAAGCACGTTTTGAAGAAATTTTAAATATTGAAAGAGAAAAGAAAAATCCTCGTAAGGATTATGCTAAATATTCTGATATCTATCCAGTCGTTAAATTCTTTGATCACGATACATTCGTCAAAATGTCTCAAGAAACTAAATATGAATTTAATGAAAATATCTCAAAAGAAGTAATTAAAAATTTCTTAAATGAATATAAAAATAGGGGTTTTGCATTAGATTTAGATGAAAACAACTGGTTTAATAATGTAAAAGTAGCTGCAAGCAAATGTGGTTTTTGCGTAGATAACAAGCTTTATAAAGAAGATCCTTCTAAATGGATTGGAAATACAAACGATGCTTGTGAAATCATTAGAATTGTTGTGAGTTTGAGAAAAGTAACACCTAATCTATTCTCAATCATGAAAATTTTAGGAACTGATGAAATCAATTTTAGAATAGAAAAGGCTATTCAATGTTTATAAAAATATTTAAGTGGTGAGTAATGATTAAAAAAGAGACTATAAAGAAAAAACTAGATAAACTTGTCGAAGAACTTTCTGAACAATATACAAATGAAGATGAATTTTTAGAAGCTTTAAATTCTGAAGAAACACTTCGACGTATTAATAAAAAAGACAAAGATATCGAAGAAGAAATAAAGCTTTATGAAAAGTTTGAAGGAGCTCATCGAAAAAGAGAAGTCAAACTTTATGGTGAAAGAATTTTATCTAAACATCCTGATGACATTGATGTCATGCTTAAAATGATTGATTATGAGTATCCATTTAATAAACTCGAAAAATATCACGAACTTAAAGATAAGTATTTACCTGAGTTTATGGAAGAAAACGATTTAGATGAAACTTTTTCTGTTCCAGAAGATATTCATTTATATGGAATTTGGGAAAATAGGCCTTTTTTCAGGTTACTTTATTTAATTGCTGATCAAGAGAGTGTAAAAGGGGATTTAGAAAAAGCTTTTGAAGAATTTAATTTTATTTTGAAATTAAATCCAAATGATAATCAAGGCGTTAGACAAGATTTAGCTTTGCTTGCTTATAGTTTAGATAAAAAAGATTATTTTGATTCTTTGTATAAAAAATATGATTTTGATAATACTTTAAAATTTGGAAGAGCTCTTTTTTCTTTTGAAAAAGATCGAAATTATAGCAAATTTACGCAAAGATTAATGGAAATTAATAAATACTTATGTTTTTTAATGTGTGGAGAATTATCGCTTGAGCCAAGTGAACTTGCTAGTTTATTAGATGAGCCATACGCAATAGGTTCATTAGAAGAAGGCGTAATGATAATCGAGAAGTTATTCAAATATATTGGTAAGGAGAAACTCAATCATTTGCGAGATATAATTTCGACGTTTGAAAAAACGCCAAATTTACTTATTTATACTTTAGATAATAAAATTACAGATTTAATTTTATATTTGGCTGATAAAACAATAAGCGAAGAAGGTTATGCAAAAGAAGTTACTTATCGAACAATTGTTAATAATATAATCAAAAAACCAATTATCGATTTTTATGAAATGAGGAACTTTGACGAAAAAGTTTTAAAAGATAAATTAAATCTGTTAGTAGAAGATGGCATGCTAACAAAAATTGATAACAAAACTTTCTTTCCAACGTTTACCCTTAAAGTAATTGCGGATTCGCTTGTGGATATTTTCGAATCACTTCGTGGCAGCGGAATTGAAGATGTCCAAGTGGCTTGATTGAAAAAAGTATAGATTATTACAAGAGATATTGATTATAATATCTCTTGCACATGGCCTGTTGGAGAAGTGGCTTAACTCACTGCCCTCTCAAGGCAGCATTCACGGGTCCGAATCCCGTACAGGCTACCATATTGAAAGCATAGGTTTGATACGCTAGAAATAGCTAATCAAGCCTTTTTTTGAGCCAAAATTAGCAAAATTTAGCAGATATTTAACATAAATTGAGCATAGAGTTAGAATTTGCTTATCTCGGTTTAAAGACCTTTGAGGGGTCGAATTTGCACAAGAAACTTTTTATACCACAAGAAACTTTTTGTCGCACAAGAAACTTTTTGTCGTTTCCTGAATAAAAACCTCACAAAAGTTAAGGATTTCTATCGTAATATTCTCGGTTTTGTGTTAAAATAGTGTTCAGTGTTAATGAGGTGACCATATGTTTGATTACGCTAAAAAGATTAGAGAATATCGAGAGAGAAAGTTCTTAACACAAGAGGAACTTGCTAAAATATTGGGTGTTACTTTTGTTTCCATCTCCAGATGGGAAAGGGGCAAGTTCGAACCAAACATGGAAACCAAGAAAAAACTTGTCGCTCTCTTCAATGAGATTGGCATGAAATTAGATGATTAATAATGAGGTGAAGATTACTAATGCTGCATTTTAATGAAGATACCAGAGTAAAGTTTCCTGCCACAATTCAGTTTTTGAAGTTAGGTTATAATTATCAGTCCTTAAAGGGAGCTTGGATAGATTTTGAAACTAAAATATTTGTCGATATTTTTAAATCATCTCTAGAAAAAATCAATCATAGAAAAATCGATGATAACGAAATCGTTAATCTTTTAAAAGAACTTAATTTGATGCTGAAAAACAATGATTTGGGAAAAGAATTTTATAATAGATTAATTTCGGTTGAACATGATCTCAAATTGTTAGATTTAGACAATTATCTAAATAATAATTTCACAGTTGTTGATGAGCTACCATTTAGTGTAAAAGAGGGAACTGAAGAAGGTTCATTCCGTCCTGATATAAACATTTTAATTAATGGTATTCCTTTGGCTTTTTTAGAAGTTAAACATCCAAATAATTCCGGTGGTATTCAAGTTGAATTTGAGCGAATGATTAATAAAAGGTTAGTTAATGAAGACTACAAGAAGTATTTCAATATGCTTCAAGTCGTTTCGTTTTCTAACAATATGGAATACGAAGACGCAGACGATGATATTGCTGATACTGTTAGAGCTGGGTCTTTCTATACAACGCCCAATGGAAAAATGACGACTTTTTCCTTTTTTAGAGAAGATGTTCCTAACTATCATGCTACTTACAAACTAAAAGAAATAGATATTAATACTATTAAAGACGTAGTAAGAGATGGGGGCTACAATCCTGAAGAAACTGATACTGAGGAATTTAAAACCAATCTTTCTGACTTAACACCATGTAATAGGTTTATCACTTCTTTTTTCGACAAAGAAAGATTCATGTATATGCTTCATTATGGAATCATGTTTTTGAAAGAAACTAAGAAGATCCATAATAAAACAACCAATAAAGATGAAGAATACTATATATATCAAAAACATATCATGCGCTACCCTCAATTTTTCGCAACGCGTGCTATCCTTAAAAGATTTGAGCAGCCGGAAAAAAACGGGATAATTTGGCATACACAAGGTTCAGGCAAAACAGCGCTGGCGGCTTTTTCTAATCGTGTTATAAAAGATTATTATGGCCGCAAAAAAGTAAACACTAGATTTTTCTTTGTTGTGGATAGATTGGATTTGCTAAGGCAAACAAAAACTGAATTTGAAAATCGTGGTTTTTCGGTGATTTCGGTAGATAACAAGATTGATTTTGCTAAAGAGTTAAAAAAGCCATTAGATGAGCAAAATGAAGGGGTAGGGACTATTTGCGTTGTTAACGTGCAAAAACTGATGGAAGAGTCCAAAATGCCTCATGTTGAAAATGAATATAACGTTAAAGTTCAAAGAATATTCTTTATTGATGAAGCACATAGAAGTTATAAACTTCATGGCGAATTTTTTAAGAATTTAATGACCTGTGATAGAAATGGTATCTACATTGCCATGACTGGAACACCATTACTCTCAAAGAAAGAACGATCTAACCTTAAATTTGGTGATTATATACATAAATATTTTTATGATAAATCTATCGCTGATGGATACACTTTAAGAATTAAAAAAGAGCAAATTGATACTATTGCTAAGGCTGAAATTAAAGCCAATTTGGAAGTAGAAAATGCTGATTTAGATTCAGCAGATGTTTACGAATCTGATAGCTATGTTAATAGTGTAAGCAAATATATAGAAAATGACTTCAAAAATTTTAGGTATCTTAATACCGATAACTCAATTGGCGCAATGATTGTTTGCCGCTCTAATTATCAAGCAAAGAAGATAAACGAGTGGTTCGAAAACAATAGCAAGCTTACCTCTGGTTTGGTTATTTCGGATTCTGAAAACGCAACGCAAGCGGATATCAACAAACAAAATCAAATAAATTTTAGAGAAAACGGCATACCAGATATTTTGGTTGTGCATTATATGTTGACTACAGGATATGACGTTAAAAGATTAAAAAAAATGTATCTATTGAGAGGGCCTAAAGCTCAAAGTCTGTTGCAAACTATATCTAGAGTAAATCGTCCTTATAAATCTCCTTCCGGGAAAATTTATCAGTATGGATACATTGTGGATTTTATTGATATTGAAGAAGAATATAACAACACACTAGATGCTTATATAAAAGAACTTGAAGATGATATTAATACGGAAGGCGATGATCCAGTTTCATTATCCGGGCTAATTGTTGATAAGGAAAACATCAAGTCTAAGTTTGATAAATATTGCAATGAATTAAAGCAGTTTATACCTGTTGATAATTTAGAGCAATTTACAAACATGATGAATTTCTATAACAAAGATGCTCTATTACGAATAAGAAAACTTTTAGTTGGTGTCAAAGAATGCTCTATCGAGTTCAAGTTATCACGAGCAGATGAATATTCTAAATTGATCGATGACGATAAAGTAAACAAATATTTAAAGACTGTTAATGACAGAATCTCTTTTATAAATTTATCCACAAACACTATTGATACTTTGGATATCATGAATAATGAAGAAGTGATTAATGTCATTTATGAATTTATTAAAACTAAAGTAACGATTATTGATTTAAGTAAATTTGTTGTTGGTGAGGATGAGTATAAGGAAGTTACTGAAGTAATTACAAATCTGCAAAACGAAATCAAAAGCAATAAAAATAAAAAAGATATAAAAATCCAAAAACTCGAAGATTTAATTAAAGATATTTTCAGACGATTGGATATGAACGAGTTTACTTCGATCGAAGACCTATCTGAAGAATTACGCAAGGCTTACGAAGAGGCAAAAGCAATAAATAAGGAAAATGAAAGATTGTCAGCTACATACGGCGGTTCTTTTGCCTTTGTTAAAACCTTATCTGAAGCTGTTATTGAAACTAATATTGATCGCTCAGATTTAGAAAAATTATTGATAGTTATTTACAACGCGATAAAAGATACGGTTTATGATGACGCTTTGAAAGCCCAAGGTAAGCAAGGGTTCGTCACCACAACAAAATCTAAAATTACTATTAGCCTGGTAAAAAGTGGTTTATACAAGAAGATAAAAGATAACTACGATGACATTTTAGAAATGTTATATGTAAATTTATTACTATACAAGGAGAGTATTTAAACATGCAAAATTTTGCCGAACTAGAAATCAACATTAAATCAATCATCGATGATCTTAAAGGCTTATGCTCTACAAATGGACTTTCAAATACGGCAGGGGAAGAGATTGTCGTAACTTCTGTTTTTCTTTATAAATTTTTAAATGACAAATTTATCTATAATTTGCACAAATTTGCTAAAGAGCTCGGTATCCCATATGATGAATTGATAAAAAACAAAGAAGACTATATGGATGCTTTTTATGATTCTTATCCTCAAGATGTAGCATTTGCTTACGAAGATACCATCGACTTTTTAGTTCAGTCAGTAAGCAATAAGGACTTTTATAAAACGTTCGATGATACATTGATAAGAATTTCAAGTTACCCTAAAAATGACGCTTTTAATATTGACACGGCAGAAGGCACCAAAAAACCATTATTTACTGCATTATCTACTTATGTGGAGCAATCTAAAAAGAATGCATTCGCACAAAATATATTTTCGTATATCACTAGAGATAGGTTTGATTTTGGAATCGTAAATGAGGGGAACTACGATTTTTTCTCCACGATTTTTGAATATTTAATCTCTGATTATAACGTTGCTAGCGGTAAATATGCCGAATATTTTACCCCTCAAGCGTTATCAAGCGCCATTGCTAAAATCTTGGTTCATATGTCGCCTATTAAGGATACAATTTATGATATTTACGATCCTAGCGCTGGTTCAGGCTCTTTAGTTTTACATCTGGCTAATGAACTAGGTAATGGAAAATTTGGTAATAAAGCTCGTGTTTATACTCAAGATATTTCACAAAAATCTTCACGTTTTTTAAGAATAAATATGCTTTTAAACGGATTAAAGGAGTCATTAGAAAATATCATTGAAGGTGATACACTAGTTGATCCAGCCCATTTTGTTATCAAAGGTGATTCCACTTCAGGATTAAAGAAATTTGATTTTATTACATCAAATCCGCCATTTAAAACAGATTTCTCTTCGACTCGAAATACAATAGAAACTAACTGGGAGTCAACAGATAGATTCTTTGCCGGGGTTCCTACAATTCCAAATAAGAAGAAGGAATCTATGGCCATTTATTTGCTATTTATTCAACATATTTTGTACTCATTAAAAGAGAACGGAAAAGCCGCTATTGTTGTTCCAACCGGGTTTATTACAGCTCAATCTGGTATCGAAAAAACAATTAGAGAAAGAATTGTAGATAAGAAATGGTTAAGAGGCGTTATTTCGATGCCTTCAAATATTTTTGCGAATACAGGAACAAATGTCTCTGTTTTGTTCATTGATAAATCCAACCAGAATGGTGAGGTGTTATTAATGGATGCTTCGAAAATGGGGAGCAAAGTTAAAGTAGGCAAAAATCAAAAGACCGTTCTTTCTAATGATGAATTGGATAAGATTGTTAATGTATTCATTAATAACGAAGTAATAGAAGATTTTTCAATATTAGTTTCTTATGATCAGATAAAAGAGAAAAATTGCTCGTTTAGTGCTGGCCAATATTTCGAAGTTAAAATTGAATACGTTGACATCACTCAAGAAGAATATGAAAAAATGATCGATGATTTTAATTCTGACTTTGCTAAATATGTCGATGATACAATTCAATTTCAAAAAGAGATTAGTGGTATTTTAAAGGAGTTGAAAGTCAAATGATGAAAATTACTTTAAAAGACTGTCTCGACTACGTTATTGATAATAGGGGTGTAACTCCACATAAAAGAAATACGGAATTTTGCGATCAAGGTATACCTGTCTTATCAGCTAATAATGTTAAAACATCTGGAATAACAAAAATCAAAGATATACGTTTTGTTCCTGATGATGTTTATGAAAAGTGGATGAAAAAACCTTTGGAACGAGGAGACATTTTATTAACATCAGAAGCTCCAGCAGGTGAAGTTTATTATTGGGATACCGATTATAAAGTGATAGTGGGGCAACGATTATTTGGCCTAAAAGTTAAAAAGTCAATTAATTCTAAATACCTTAAGTATTATCTTGAATCTGATATTGGGCAGCAACAAATCAAAAAACATGAGAGTGGAAGCACCGTATTTGGAATTTCTGCCAAAACTTTTGACAAAATTATTATTAATTTGCCATCGAAAGAAGAACAAGACAAAATAGGTGAAACACTATATAAAATTGATAGTCAAATAAAGAAAAATAATGATATGGTTCATAAGTTACAGTGTTTTAAACCAGCATTGAATTTCTCTAAAAACGGAGGAATTTACTATGTTGGTTAAATTAAAAGATATAGCAACTTTTATTAATGGTAGAGCATATTTAATGCCTGAACTTCAAAATGCCGGTAAATATAGAATTGTAAGGGTTGGGAATTTTTCAGGGAAAGACGAATGGTTCTATTCAGATATGGAATTAGAGCCAGAAAAGTATTGCACGAAAGGAGACTTATTATATAAATGGGCTTGTAATTTTGGCCCCGAAATTTGGAAAGAAGAAAAAGCGATATATCACTATCATATTTGGAAAGTAATACCTGACGAAAGTAAGGTTAATAAATTTTATTTATATTATAAATTGGCTTTTATGACGCCGTATTGGCTATCATCAACCAACGGATCAACAATGGTACACATCACTAAGGAGATAATGGAAAATAAAACAATAGAACTTCCAAATATAGCTATACAAAATCAAATTGCAAATATATTAACTTCTCTTGACGCACAAATTGAACGAAATGAAACTATGGTCAAAAGATTACAAGTTTTGGCGCTTAGAGCATTTGATTATTATTCGACGTTAGATCGTGAACCAAATTCAGTTATCTTAAAAGATATAATTGTCGAGAGGGATAAGTCAAAAATTCAAGTCAATGATGTCCAAAAAAGTTCTGGAAACTTCCCATTTTTTACTAGTGGCGAAGCAATTTTATACACAGATAAGCAATTAACAAATGGCTTTAATATATATTTAAGCACAGGTGGTAACGCTAAAGTTCAGTCATATTATGGAGAAGCTGCTTATTCTACTGACACATGGTGTATAACAGCCAAAATTAATCTTCATTTCTATCTATACGGTTATTTAAAACATATCGAAACTCAAATGGACAAATTATATTTTCACGGGACAGGCTTAAAACATTTACAAAAACCTATATTTTTGAAATCAAAGATGTATATACCAAAAAGTACATCATTAGATAAATATAATAAAATAGTAGCTCAACTTTATCGTCAGGTTTCCGAAATTCAAAAGGCTAATTTTAGATTGCAAGCTTTAAAAAATAAGATATTGCCGTTGCTGATTAATGGGCAGGTTGGATAAAAAAACAAATTTTATAAATTTAGCCTAACTGGTTATTAATCAATAGAGGAAGCAATTTTTCTTTTAAAAAATTAAGTTTCCTGGTCATTTTATTATATGAAACTATCATTTTTTTAATTGGCAACTTATTAAATAAGTTAACTACATTTTCATTATATGGAAGTTTATATGAAAGAAGGTCTTCTGCCGATACTACTGGCATTCTTGTTCCTTTAGAAACTTTTAATGCATAATCGAAAAAGAAATCTTGAGACATTGTTAATAGTGCATAGTTATATGATTCCTTTTTTAACTCTTCAAATTGGTATACTGTCCCTGCAACTTTTCCATCACAAGGTGCAATGCCACATTTTTTTAAATATGGTCTAATCGATCCAAATAATATATTGCCTTCAATCATTTCATTTAAATTAGTAGAAAATTTTTCACTATTATTGAGTTCTGTTAAAGAAATATTCGATGATGGCATTACGCTTAAATCTATCATTGGACAATTAATAGTTTTATTATCTGTACTATTTACTTTATGTATTAAATCGCCTAAATTAACTACCTTCCAATCATTAGGTATTTTTCTATTTAATTCACTATTATATATCAAATCTCTATTGGCAAAAGGATATTCAAATTGTATAAACCAACGCTTATATATGGTTTGTGCCAAAACTTGTAACTTTTGGCACTAGTTATTTTTTATGGTTTTTCTTGCTCTAACAATCGTGGATTTACTTATTCCAGTTAAACTAACAACTTCGCTATATGAGTGTTGTGAGAGGAGTGCAACAGCCATTTCTAATTCTTCAGTGCTATATTTTTTGGGGCGACCCTCTTTAAAGTCTTTTCTTAATCTAGCAAGTTCCTTGCCTGTTTGCGTTCTTTCAACAATCATATTTCTTTCTAATTCAGCAACTGCTAGCATAGTAGTTAGAAAAAATCTGCCCATTGGAGTATCTTCTAATAAACCAATATTTAAAATATGTATAGCTATTTTTTTACTAAAAAGTTTCTCAACAACTTTTATTCCTTCAACAGTGTTCCTTGCAAATCTATCAAGTTTAGAAACAACAAGAATATCACCAGTTTTTAAACTTTCTATAAGTTTTTTAAAAATTGGTCTATCTAGTTTTGTTCCTGTATATTGTTCATCGAATATAATGGCTGTTGGATATTTACTCAAAATATCGTTTTTTTGAACTTCTAATCCATAACCATCAACTTGCTTTCTTGTGCTTACTCTTACGTATCCATAAATCATTTTTTCACCTCAAAATTTTGATTAAATATTTTTAAAATTGGCCGGAATAACATTTTTTTACTTTATTTCTAAAATGTTTATAATTAAAAGGCTGATTTACCTTTTAATTGCCCATTAATTATTATTAAAGAAGTATTATTAGTGCCTTTAAAACCATGTTTATTATATTTTTTATGAAGGTTAAAATCTCTGAGATTTTTTATATTAAATTTGAATTGTAATGAAGATTTATTTGGATAAACTATTATGCAATATAAATTTTATTTTCTAACTATTAAATAGTAAGCCGTCCGCTTTCATGATAAAATATTCAAGAATAATTTTTGTGTTCAGTTTTTAACTAGACTTTATTTAATTTATTTCAGGAGGTGTCATTGACGTGTATAAATATAATTCGTTCAAAGAATATATTCAGCTCAATTATATTGAAACGATCCAGGACGCTCTTGAATTATATATTAAGCAAAACGATCTAGTTATTACTGATGAAGACACAAACGCTACTCATACTTATGATGATTTTCAAATAAATACTATTAGAGTGACAACCGTTCATTACACCAAGAACAAAAAAGATAATGTCGAGTTTGAAGTTCATTTTAGAGCGGATTATCAAGTATGTGATAGTGTTTTAGATCCTGATAGTGATTGGCCCCCAGTAGTTGAAAAGACTAGCTACTTTATTTTTGAAATGAAAGGCTCTTTCAAAAAAGGTTTTGTGCCTAAAGGTAAAGATGAAGTTAAGAAAGTTGAAGAAGAGCCAGAAACAATATCTAACAGCCTAGTTCCTATTATTTCTAGAGATGAAATGGATAGCTATGCTACTAAGTTTTTAAAGGAATTTTGTCCTGAAGCTTTAGAAAAGCCCATGATGCTTAATGTAGCAGAAATGTTAGATAATAAAGGCGTTAAAGTTTTTTATGCTCCATTAGAAGATTATATACTTGGTAAAACTTATTTTGCTAAAGACAGAGCAGAAGTTTATAAGGGCCATAACATAGTTGATTTTTTTGATGGTGAAACCGAAGTTATAGACGTCGAACCAGGTACGGTGCTTATTAATTTTGATGCAGTTGTTAGACGGCCATTAGGTGTATATAGAAATACTATGATTCATGAAGCCATACATTGGTTCTTTCATAGTAACTATTTTGAACTTCAACAATTATTAGATGATGAGCTTAAGTGTGCTATTTGCTATAAAGGTGAATCTTATTATCCTAATAGTGAAATCGCATGGATGGAATGGCAAGCGAGAAGTATAGCTCCTCGTGTTTTGATGCCAAAGAAAACTGCAGTAATTAAATGGAACGAAATTTTAAGTAGCATAAAAGAGAAAAACGAAGATAAAGAACTAGCAAAATTTGAGATTTACGAGAAGGCACTGGATAAGTTTTCTAAATTCTTTGGAGTGACATTAACTTCAGCAAGAATAAGACTTCAAGAGCTAGGTATTAATGAAGTTGAAGGTATTAAAAATTATGTTGATGATGGCTATCTAAAACCTTTCTTTTTTAAAAAAGATGCGCTAAAAAGAAATCAAACTTTTGTAATTTCATCTGATCAATTAGCCCATTTATTGACGACCAACCTTTACTTACAAACAGCTTTGCAAAATGAGCAATTCTTATATGTAAATAAAATGCTCGTTATCAATAACCCTAAGTATGTTGATAATAAGAAATATGAATTCACTGATTATGGTTTAAACCATGTTCATGAATGTTGTTTAATTTTTGATATTCAGAGATTTGGCATAGATGAAAATGGCGAACTTAGTAAAGAAAACTTTTTACTAAGCAGTCCGTCTGAACGAGTAGAAGAGAAGGAAATAAACCAAGAACAGTTTAATTTGATAATGCAAATTGCGAATAATTGTGTATGCCACTTTGAGAAGCATAAAGAAGAACTACGTGCTTTATCACTTGGTAAAACTCTTCAATATCATATAGATAAAGCTAGAAAGAAAGGATATATCCATACCTACGAAGATCTAGCGACCAAGAGCGATGTTGATGTTAAAAAGATAAAAGAATATAGATATGACGAAGTTAAATCTAAAAACATCGATAGAGTTGAGCTCATAAAATTAGGTTTGACTTTAAGACTGTCCGCACCATACATTTATGATCTTTTAGAGAAGGGGAATGTACCTTTTGCTGGTGCTACTAGTGGAGAAATGGTGATTTTTAAAACAATAATTTATAGTAATCCTAGAAAAGGTATGTTACCTGTATATAATGCTTTGAAAAGTAATAATCTTGAAAGTTTGCTTGAACTTAGTGATAAATGGATAGCAAAATTTGTAGCTTAGAGTAAAATTCTCGGTAATCAATTGCCGAATTTGAACTTCTAACAGAACTCTTAAATATTAAAAACACATAAAGTTAATAGAAAAAGGATTAATTTGTAACAATTGAGGCTAAAAAGCCTCTTTTTTTATGCCTTTTTTGCATCTTTTTGTATCGGTAATTGATTACCGAGCGACTTTTTACTTATTAAAAAATCAATGATAAAACTTAGGTGTGAATTCATAAATTATACGCAAATCATCGATAGATTTGACGAATGGAGGTGATGAATTACGAGCCTAAGAGATTATTTAGAACCTGATGGCGGACCTGAAGCATTAGTACCTGATTCTTATGATGCTGAAGGTCACTTAACAATTAATTCCTGGCAACTTTTCAAAGAAGATGAATTAGCTCGTGAATTAGATAACCAAGACTAGGACATAAGTCTTAACAAACAAATTTTTACTGATGGTAAGGGACGTTTGACTCCGGAAAATCAATGTCTCCGATTCATGTGCCGTTAGTTTTCGTAAAAGCAAAACTTAGGTGAATCGAGTTGCGCTTTCTGTTAGGCAATGGCCGCAGTAAGCACTACATCATAAGTTTTTGCTCACTGTGGCTTGCGCCTTCGAATATGAGGTGCAACACGGTGGATAACGATAATTATAACGATTTAATAAAGAAAGAAATTAACTCTTTTGCTGATGAAGCAGAAGGGCTAAAAGAAGATGAAAAATACCATTGTAGTGATCTATCAGAAGTCGAACTTAAAACTCAGACTGATGAGAGAAGCTACTACATTGAGCTTAAAGATGATCATGGCAAGGTCCTAGAGACTATCTATGTTGACCGCCACGATTATCTTCTCTACAAAAGACCTATATGGCGAGAATGGAAAAAAGAACAGTTAGAAAAACGATGCCTTATACCTGCTAAAAATAGCGCTGGTTATAAGCGTTGCATGGAAGACTGCGAAAAGTGTCCATTTTGTAAAAGCGGTAAACCAGCATCACTTGATGCTATGAAAGCCGAAACTAAGTTTGAGCCTGCTGATGATAGTAGCCTCAATCCTAAAGAACTATCTCTTTTTAATGAAGCTAATAAATTACTTTGGAATGTAATAAAAAGCGTTTCAACAGAAGAGCAGTTTAAAAAGATTAAGCTCTATTTTAAAGAAGGCTTAACCTATCAAAAGATAGGAGACATTTACGGAGTTAGTCATAAAGCTATTGAAAAGGCTATAAAGACTGCTCTTGCTAAAGCTAAAGAAGAAATAAGCGAAGATGATTATTACTTTTTAGCTAAATACCTTTTGAAATAATTTTCTCATCAAGGTTCCAAAGATAAAAGTTTGCTTCCTTTTGAAAGTGTAAGGGTTAAGCAAAACTCACAAGAAAGGCGGTGATTAAAAGTGAAAGAAGAAAATAAGAACGAACCAAACATGAATCCTATTCAAGAGTTCGTAAACTTACTGTCTTTACTTTCTAAAATCATCGTCCTTCAAAGTGGGGGCTTCCTTACAGAAAGGAAAAATGACGATGAAGAAAAAAGAAATTCAAAAGGTTGATGCTCTTTTAACTGAAATCATTGAGAAGGCTAAAGAAGTTAAAAGCCTATTAAATGATGAAGACAAAGCAGCGTCAGAAGAAGTGTTAGGTAAGGCAGAAGCTAAAACTGTCAAACTTACTCTTGAAGATGTTAGAAAAGTACTAACTGAAAAGTCTAGAGCAGGTAAGACTAGCGATGTTAAGGCTTTACTTAAAAAGCATGGTTCTAACAAATTGTCAGAGGTTAATCCTGATGATTATGAAGAACTATTAAAGGAAGCAGAGGGGCTTTAATTATGGCAAGTGAAATACACGCAAAGCTATCTGCTTCAGGTGCTCATATTTGGCTAAATTGTACAAAATCCCCTTCAATCTCAGCTAATTTTGAAGATATTGAGACGATTTATAGTCGTGAAGGAACTATGGTCCACTTGCTAAATGAGATTAGATTATGTGAGCTATTAGGAATCCATACCGATGAGAAAATGCCTACTGACTTCGAGTTTAGCGAAGATTTAAAAGAAGCAAGCGATGAGTACGTTAATTACATCATGGACTTAATTACTGAGATTAAGCAAAGATGCAATGATCCTGTAATCCTAATCGAACAAAAAGTGGACTTTTCTAACTTTGTACCTGAGGGATTTGGAACTTGTGACTGCTTGATTATAGAAGATGGAGTCATGCATGTAATTGACTACAAAAATGGGTCCGGTATCAAGATTTCTTGTGAGAAAAATCCTCAAATGATGCTTTATTCGCTAGGAGCCTTAAATCTCTTCTCTTGCTTATATGACACACCAAAAATCTCAATGACTATCTTCCAACCTAGGATAGGTAATATCAGTACATATGAGATGAGTAGGGATGAACTCCTAGACTGGGCTAATAACTTCCTAGCACCAAAGGCGAAGTTAGCATTTGAAGGCAAAGGTGAATTTGTACCTGGAGAGCATTGTAGATTTTGTAAAGCTAAGGTCAAGTGTACTGCTAGAGCACTTGAAAACCTTAAACTAGCTGCTTATGAATTTAAGACTGCCGACTTACTTACTGATGAAGAAATCGAAGAGATTATCGGTAAAACTGATGATTTAGTCGAGTGGGCAAATTCAATCAAAGAATATGCCTTGAATGAAGCATTAAAAGGTAAAAAGTGGTCTAGATACAAAGTGGTAGAAGGTCGTTCTAATCGTAAGTTTAGTAAAGAAGACGAAGTTGCCAAAATCGTAGAGGATGCTGGATATGATCCTTACGAGAAAAAACTACGTAGCATTACTGAACTAACAAGGCTTCTAGGCAAGGCGAAGTTTGTCGAGCTATTAGATAAATTTGTCTATAAACCACAAGGCAAGCCAACCTTAGTAAGCATTGATGATAAAAGACCAGAAATGAATCTAGCTGTTAATGATTTTAAAGATGAATAAAGGAGATAAATTATTATGAATAAACAAACTAAAGTTATTACTTCTAAAAATGTGAGATTCTCTTACGCTAATCTCTTAACGCCAAAAAGCCCTGTTGAAGGAGCTGAACCAGTCTATAGTGTATCTCTTATTATCTCTAAGGATGATAAGTTCACTATCGATAAGATTAATAATGCTATCAAAGCTGCATATGAAGAAGGAGCAAATAAACTTAAAGGCAACTCTAAAGTTGTGCCTCCTCTTGCTTCACTTAGAAGCGTCCTACGTGATGGCGATATCGATAAAGCAGGGGACGAAGCCTATAAAAACAGCTATTTCGTCAATGCTAAATCAAGAACTAAACCTGGAATTGTCGATGCTAATTGTGAACCTATCTTAAACCCAGAAGAAGAAATCTATTCAGGAATTTATGGTAGGGCATCAATTACCTTCTATGCCTATAACACTGGTATGTCTAAGGGCATCGCTTGTGGACTTAATAACGTTCAAAAGATAGCTGATGGTGAGAGACTTGGTGGTAAAGCTACAGCTGAAAGTGATTTTAGTCATTTAGAAGATGCCGACGATGACGAAGATTACTTATTTTAATTAGAAGTTTTAAGGGTGGTAGGAGGAAGCTCTTATCACCCTATTTACTTATTAAGGGGTGAATTTATTATGCATAATTTGATAATAGATTTAGAAACATATTCAAGCACTGATATCTCTAAAAGCGGTGTATATAGATACGCTGAAGATAAAGAATTTGAAATCCTTTTGTTTGGTTATAGTGTCGATTTTAACGAAGCAAAAGTTATTGATTTAAAAAGTGGAGAGAAGATACCAGAAGAAGTAATAGAGGCTATTAAAAGTGATGCTGTTCTTAAATGGGCTCATAATGCATCCTTTGAAAGGGTCTGTCTTTCTAGATATTTAAGGCTACCAACACAAACATATTTAGATCCTTCTTCATGGCGTTGCTCGATGGTCTATGCCTCATTGCTAGGCTTACCAAAGGCACTTAAAGATATAGGGGTAGTACTTGAATTAGATAAACAAAAACTTGATGAAGGAAAGGATCTCATTCGCTACTTTAGTCTTCCTTGTAAGGCTACTAAATCAAATAAGATGAGAACTCGACACTTGCCAATTCATGATATTAGTAAATGGACTCTTTTCAAAGAATATAACAAGCGCGATGTTGATAGCGAAGTAGAGATAATTAAAAGGCTAAGTGCTATTAAGGCTCCAGATTTTATTTGGAGGGAATATAGCGAGAGCGAAAGGATAAATGATAGAGGGGTTTTAATAGATAAATACCTAGTAAGTAATGCAATTGATATTGCTGCAAAAACTAATGAAAATTTATTAAATTCCTTGCAAAACCTAACTAATTTATCAAATCCTAATTCAGTTACGCAGCTTAAAAAATGGTTAATAGAACAAGGCTTAGAAGTAGAAGATCTAGGGAAAAAGAATGTTGAAGGCTTAATAAAATCTACCACAAATCACCTTATTTCTTCCGCTCTAGCATTAAGGCTACAAACTTCTAAATCATCAATTAAAAAGTATGAGGCAATGGAAAAATGCAAGTTATCTGATCAAAGAATCAGAGGGATGTTTCAGTTCTATGGCGCATCGAGGACAGGCAGGTTTGCATCTAAATTCGTGCAACTTCAAAACTTAAGACAGAACCATTTATCTGACTTAGAAGGTGCTAGAGAAATTGTCAAAAATGGCGACATTGAAGCATTAAATATACTTTATGACGATATACCAGATGTACTTTCTCAACTTATAAGAACGGCCTTTATTCCAAAGAAAAACCATAAGTTTATAGTAGCTGATTTTAGTGCTATTGAAGCTAGAGTCTTAGCTTGGTATGCAGGTGAAACTTGGGTTCTTGATGCCTTTAAAAATGGAGAGGATATCTACTGTGCAACAGCCTCAAAAATGTACGGGATTCCTGTTGTAAAACACGGCATAAATGGCGATCTAAGACAAAAAGGTAAACAGGCAAATTTGGCTTGCGGATATGGTGGAAGCATAGGCGCACTTAAAGCAATGGGAGCACTTGACGCAGGTTTAAAAGAAGAGGAACTTCAAGAGCTAGTAGATAGTTGGCGAAGAGCCAATCCGCATATTGTTAAGTTTTGGTGGGATATAGATAAGGCTATAAGAACGGTTATCAAAGAACATAGAGAAGTTAGTTTATATAGACTTTCCATATATTTTGATAAAGGTGTCTTATTCATAAAACTTCCAAGTGGCAGAACCCTTGCCTATATAAGGCCAAGAATCAGTGACATCAATGGTGACATTACATATGAGGGCATAGGAAATACCAAGAAATGGGAAAGAATAGATTCTTATGGTCCTAAGTTTGTTGAAAATATCGTTCAAGCAACGGCTAGAGACATACTTTGTAATTCTATTCATAACTTAAAAGCCTATGACATAGTTATGCATATTCACGATGAAGTAGTTATTGAAGCAAGTTTAGACACTAAGTTAGAAGAAGTGACTTCACTTATGAGTAAATCGCCTTTATGGGCTAGTGACTTACTTTTAAGAGCAGACGGATATGAGTGCAATTTTTATCAGAAAGATTAATCAAAGGAGGTAATTAATAATGGTTGAAAGAAAATATAGCATTGCTGTTGGTAATAGCTGTGAAGCTAAATTCTGGTCAAACGAAGAAGTAACTTTTGATGAGCTTTGCAAAAGATTATCTAATACTAAATATACAAGCGAAACCATAGAGCAATATAAGCATTTTAATAAAGAAGAAAGAAATAAGGCTAAAGATAATGGTGGCTTTGTTGGAGGTAAGTTAAAAGGCACAAAAAGAGGTGTGAGTGAAGTCTTATTTCGCTCAATGCTTACCCTTGATTTAGATAAGGCAAAAGTAGGAGTTATTGATAAATTCACTGCAGAATCTAAGTATTTATCTTGTTTATACACTACGCATAGCCATACAAAAGAAGAGCCTAGATGTAGGGTGATCGTTCCTTTAAGTAGAGACGTAACGCCTGATGAATATAATGCTATCGCTAGACTTTTTGCGTCTCAATTTGGCATTGAGCAGTTTGATGCATGTTCTTTTAGAATAGCTCAATTAATGTTTTATCCTACTACTCCTAAGGACGGCGAGTTCATCTTTAAGAAAATAGAAGGAGAGGTTCTTAATCCAGACGAGTTTTTATCTGATTATCCAATGTGGCAGGACATTTCTACTCTTCCTTTAACTCCTGATGAACTACCTAAAAACAATGTTCAAAAAGGAAGAAAGAAAAAGGATCCTACTGAGCTAAAGGGAGTTATAGGTGCTTTTTGTAGAGCTTATACGGTTCAAGAAGCGATAGAGACTTATTTAAGTGATGTTTATGAGCCTACTGATAAAAGCAATAGATATAGCTTAAAAAGTGCCGATTCAAAAGGCGGCTTAATTATTTATGATGATAAGTATGCCTTTTCTCATCACGCTACTGATATTGCATGCGGCAAAGAACTTAATGCCTTTCAACTAGTCATGCTTCATCTATTTGGTAGTGATAATAACGATGCCGTAAAGAAGATGAAGGAAGTGGCGCGTGATGATGAGCGCGTAAGAACACAGCTAATTTTAGATAATGGGGAATTCGATGAGGATGAAATAAATGATGATAGTAAAAGCGAAAGTCCTGTTGTTAATAAAGTTAAACCTATTAAAGATTGGATTTCAAAATTATCAATAGGAATCGATGGAGCAATTGAAAATACTTCAAAGAATTTAGAAATAATTTTAGAAAATGACAAGAATCTGCAGGGTTTTGCTTATAACGAACTATCTAATCGAGTTGAGGTAATTGGCAGGGTTCCTTGGGATAGACCAAAAGATAATAGGTTTTGGCGAGAAGCTGATGAATCGCAGCTAAGGCTTTATATTGATAAGAAGTACATTGAATTTAAAGAGCGAAATTTTGAAGTCGCTTTTAATGCCATCGTTGACAATAGGCGTTTTCATCCAGTTAGAGACTATCTAGACTCTTTGCCTAAATGGGATGGTGTTAAAAGAGTAGAAGAGGTGTTTATTAAATTTTTAAGTGCTGATGACAATGACTATACGAGAGCTATAACTAAAAAGACCTTTGCTGCCTGTGTAGCTAGGGCATATCATCCAGGGACAAAGTTTGATAGCATCCCAGTTTTAGATGGTGCTCAAGGCATAGGAAAGTCAACACTTATTAAATATCTAGCAGGTGAGGAGTTCTTCTCAGATAACCTTTCTTTAACTGATATGAACGACAAAACGGCTGCTGAAAAAATACAGGGTAATTGGCTGATTGAAATAGGCGAGCTTTCTGGTATGAAAAAAGCGGATATTGAAAAAGTTAAATCCTTTGTCTCAACCACTGACGACAAGTATCGTGCAAGTTATGGAAGAGTGGTTGAGTCACATCCTAGACAATGCGTCATTTTTGCTACGGTTAATGGTGATGGCAGAGGATATTTAAGAGATATTACAGGTAATCGTAGATTTTGGATCGTCAAATGCAATCAAACACTCCAAAAGAGAATGTGGGATGAAAGCGATAAAAACTATAGAGATCAATTTTGGTCTGAAGCAAAGGAAATCTATGAAAGTGGTGAGGAGCTGTACCTTGAAGGCAGTTTACTTGATATCGCGACGGATTATCAAAATGAAGCACTTGAACAGGATGAAAGAGTAGGAATTGTAGAACAGTATCTTAATAGGCTCCTTCCTACAAATTGGCATGAAATGGATCTTTATAAAAGACGTTCTTTTCTCAATGGTGATGATTTTATATGTGAAAAAGGGACAAGTCAAAGAACTGAAGTTTCTAATGCAGAGATTTGGTGTGAGTGTTTTGGAAAATCACAAAGCGATCTAAAGTCTAGTGATTCTTATCAACTTGCTGCAATTATGAAACAAATAGGTGGCTGGGAAAGAACCTCAAGCATTAAAAAACAACCTATCTATGGAAGGCAAAAAATCTATAAAAAGGTAACAAAGTGAGACACAAGTCACAAGTGACACAACTTATTCTTATTAGACCGACAAATGAAAAATAAATAGGGATTATGTATTTATATAGGCGCGTATATAAATATAAGGAAATAGTCGTGTCACTCGTGAACTCGTGTCTTGCACCAATAATGAAGGCAGGATTTAAAAATGAATGAAAAATACATAGAGCAGCAACTTATAAAGGCAGTTAAGAAAAGAAACGGCTTAGCATTAAAACTTTACTCACCTAGTTACATAGGTATTCCAGATAGATTAGTTCTCATCGCATTTGGTCATATTGGCTTTGTGGAAGTTAAGGCACCTAAAAAAATGCCAAGACCAATACAACTTAAAAGGCATGAAGAGCTAAGAAAACTAGGCTTCAAAGTCTATGTCCTAGATAGCAAAGAAGAAATCGAAAAAATACTTGATGAAATTGAAGGAGGAAGAAAAGATGGAATTTCAACCACATGAATATCAAAAATATGCAATAAACTTCATTGAAAACCATTTAGAGAGTGCGTTGATTTTGGATGTCGGATTAGGCAAGACGATAATTACTTTAACAGCGCTTAACGATTTACTCTTTGACTCATTCGAAGCTCATAAGGTTCTTATAGTTGCTCCTATTAGGGTTTGCATTAACACTTGGGTAAATGAGATTAAGAAGTGGGATCATCTGAAAGATTTAAAATTTTCTCTTTGTATAGGTGATGAAAAAACTAGAAAAAGAGCATTAAGTGAAAGGTCAGATATTTATATCATCAATAGAGAAAATGTCGAATGGCTAATTGAAAAGAGTAAAGTTCGGTTTGACTTTGACACTATTGTTCTAGATGAGCTTTCATCCTTCAAGAATGGTAAATCAAAAAGATTTAAAGCCCTTAATAAAGTAAGACCTCTAGTAAAAAGAATCATTGGCTTAACGGCTACTCCTTCAAGTAATGGCTTAATGGACCTGTGGGCTGAATATAAACTTCTCGATAAAGGAAAGAGGCTAGGAAGATTCATTAGCAATTATAGACAATCTTTCTTTGAACCAGATAAAAGAAATCAAGAGATAGTATTTTCATATAAGCCACTACCTTGGGCGAAGAAAGCTATTTATAAGCTCATTGAGGATATAACCATTTCAATGAAGTCGATCGACCATCTAAAAATGCCACGTCTAATCATAAATGATTATCCAGTTGTACTAAGTGAGAAGGAATTTGAAATCTATGATGCCATAAGACAAAACTTCGTTCTAGAGTTTGAGGATAAAGATATCACCATCGCTAATGCAGGTGTTTTATCTAGTAAACTGCTTCAAATTGCAAATGGTGGCATCTATAAAAATGATGGAACATTTGAGTGGATTCACGATAAGAAGCTTGATGCACTTGAAGATATTATGGAAGCAGCAAATGGAAAGCCTATATTAGTTGCCTATTGGTTTAAATCTGATTTGGAAAGGATCGAAAATAGGCTAAAGAAGATAAGAGATAAGACAGATATCTCTTTTGAAATCTTGGATGAGCCAGAATCGATAGAAAAATGGAATAAAGGTGAAATAAGTGTCGGCCTTATTCATCCTCAATCAGCAGGGCATGGGCTCAATCTTCAAGAAGGTGGGGATGTTCTAGTTTGGTTTTCACTAACTTGGTCATTAGAACTTTATCAACAAACAATCGGAAGATTATATAGGCAAGGTCAAAAGGCTAGTTCAGTAGCAGTGATAAGAATAATTGGTTCAGGAACCATTGATGAAGACGTCATTAAGGCTCTTGATAAAAAGGAAAGAACACAGGATGCCTTAATTGAGGCAGTAAAAGCCCATGTGAAAGGAGGAAATAGGCAATGAAACTAAAACTTGTACTAGATGAAATTAAAGACTTAAGCAATAAAATTCATCAG
The DNA here is from genome assembly GCA_949299165.1 of uncultured bacterium. Classification (GTDB taxonomy): domain Bacteria; phylum Bacillota_I; class Bacilli_A; order RFN20; family CAG-826; genus Onthovivens. Next base: position 25,475 of record CASFZJ010000019.1, read on the forward strand.
GATAGAGGACTATTAAAGTTTTATAAAAGACAAGCTGATGTGATTCCTGGCCCTATCTATGGTGAAAAAATATACACACAGCCTAGTGGTAAAGCTCCTTTTGAAAAATGGGTTATCAAAGCATTAGATAAAGAAAAGGAGATAAAAGAAGAAGAGGATACACTTGCTGATCTAAAGCTTAAAGCTACTAATGCACTTGAAAAGTTAGAAAATAAGGACATGGCACTTGCCATTATGTATAGGCACATTAGTTTTATGACTTATGATGAAATAATGTCTGCTATGTACGTTTCGAGAAGCTCACTTTATAGGCTTCTAAATGAAGCTGAAGAAGTAATGAAAAGTCTTGATGTATAGATTTTGAGGCTATGTTAGAGTCGTTAAACTTAATTAAGGTGATTCAACATAGCCTTTTCTTTTTGTAAATTTTGGTATGTTTGACGCTACGTTAAATACGTTAGTTTTATTTAAGGTGATCTAAGGTAAAGACTTTTTATAGAGATTTTGTCTCAATTTGAGTAATACGTTAGATACGTTAAAAAATTTAAGCAAAAGACACGTAAAAGATTTTTTAAAAGATTATGTCTTAGATTTGAAATACCTTTAATGCCTTGAAAGTCTTTAATGAGATAAGCAAAAGAAGACAATGTCTTTCTAGCTGTATACAAGGGCTAAAAGACAAAATCTTCAAGAAAAATTAATGCTTTGAAAAATTGGAACATTCTGAAACACGATGAAACACTCTGACACATAGTGAAACATTGAAATAATATGTCAAGAGGGTAAAATGGTAGTATAGATAATTATATCTAAGCAACTTATATTTTTGAGCCCATAGTGCAAATAGATGCTGTGGGCTTTTTTCATGCAAAGAAAGGAGGAAAGAGGATAGACGTGGCTAGAAAGAATAAAAGAGTTTATGGCACTAACATTTATCAAGACTGGGTTAATAGTGGTAAGCTCCCTGAAGTATTAGCTTTTATATCAGAGTGTGCGAAGAAACTAGTTTCACAAAAAGAAATGTGTCAGGTACTAAAAATAAATCCGAATACATTTTCTTCTATGAAAAAGGATTATCCAATAATTCAAGAGACTATTGATAAAGCTAAATATGAGTTAAAAAAAGATTTAGCAAGTGCCATGTATAAAAAGGCTGTTGGATATGAAACAGTAGAAGAGGACCAATACATAGTTGATAAAGGTGGTCAGCAAGTCAAAAAAGTTCATCGAACTAAGAAGCAAGTAGGACCTGATTACAAGGCTTTAACTTACTTAATGGTTAAGCATTTTGGCAAAGAATATAGTGAAAGATACGAAGAGTTGGCTTTTATGGCTGAGCAAAAAGAAAAAGCAAATGATGAAGAATGGCAAAGCGCTGATAGTGAAGATGAAGAAGATATTGAAAATGATGACAGCGGAGTATGCCTTTAATGGAGGAAAGTAAATGAGCGAACTTAAAATTGAATACATAGATATAAATAAAATTACTCCTTATGAAAATAATGCTAGAAAGCACCAAAAAGCAGATGTTGAGGCTATTAAGAAATCAATTGAGGCTTTTGGCATGAATGATCCTATCGGTGTTTGGAGCTACAAAAATATCATAGTGGAGGGACATGGCCGCCTCTTGGCTCTTAAAGAACTAGGGTATAAAGAAGTACCTTGTATTAGACTCGACCAATTAACCGATGAACAAAGAAAAGCCTATGCTTTAGCCCATAATAAAACTGCTGAATTATCCGAATGGGACTTTGAAAAATTAAAACAAGAATTAGATGGCATTTCTTTAGATATGGGTGATTTTGGTTTTGAGGATTTCTCACTTGAAGACCTAGAAAATGTCAAAGAAGATGAATTTGATATAGATAGTGAACTTCAAAAACCAGCTTTTAGTAAGAAAGGCGATATATGGCTTTTAGGAAAGCATAGAGTAATTTGTGGAGATTCGACAATTAAAGAGACTTTTGCAAGGATTTTAGATGGGAATAAAGTCAATTTGGTTGTTACAGATGCACCGTATTTCGTCGATTTAGATAGTGCAAGTGGCAAAATTCAAAATGATAATCTTAAAGGTAAAGAAGCCTATGAGTTCTTACTTAAAGCTTTTACTAATCTAAAAGAAATAATGCGTGAGGATGCTTCTATTTATGAGTTTTATGCGACTAGTCAATCTAGGATTTTCTATGATGCCTTTGAAGATGCTGGATTTAAACTTGGGGCATCACTTGTTTGGCGAAAAGATCATACACCTTTAATGAGAACAGACTGGAAATTCAACTTTGAACCAGTAATCTTTGGTTGGAGAAGAGACGGAAAGCATCACTGGTATGGCGATCAAAAGCAGAAGGCTTGCTTTGACTTTGCTAGTATTAGAAATTCAACTACAGAAGGGTGGAATCATCCGTCTAGCAAACCTGTACCATTAATTGCCTATCTCGTGGCTCAAAGCTCTAAACCTAAAGACTTAGTATTTGATGCTTTCTTAGGTTCAGCTTCAACACTTATTGCGTGCGAGCAAACTAATCGAACTTGTTATGGTATTGAACTAGAAGAAAAGTTTGTAGATGTAGCGGTAAAAAGATATATCGCTCAAGTTGGTAAAAGTGATGAAGTTTATGTCGTAAGAGATGGAGAGAAGATAAGGTACCAAGACTTAAATATTGAAGAAAATAACACTGGAGCTTCGGCTCCTTTTTAATTGAAAGGGAAATATTAAATTATGAATAAATATGTAACTTGTGAATCAGTTTTTAGAGGCCATCCTGATAAGTTATGTGATCAGATCAGCGATGCCATTTTTGATGAATATCTCCTTAAAGATAAAGACTCAAGGGTAGCGATTGAATGTTCTATCAAGGATAACCTAGTCATTATCTTTGGTGAGATTACTTCTAAAGCTCATGTGAATTTAGAAAAAGTAGCTAAAAGAGTTTTAAGAGATATTGGCTATTTCGATAATTTTGTTGTTATCGCTAAAGTTTCTACTCAGTCTTGGGATATAGCAAAAGGTGTAGATAAACTTGGAGCAGGTGACCAAGGAATCATGTATGGTTATGCCACTAATGAAGCAAAAGAGTGCTTACCTCTCCCTTATGTGATAGCTAGAGATATTTCAAAAGCAGTAGAAAACATTAGAAAAGAAAAATACATGGATGTTCTTATGCCTGATGGTAAGTGTCAAGTGACTGTTAGATATGAAGATAATAAGCCAAAAGACATCAAAACAATTGTGATAAGTACTCAAACTAAAAAAGGAGTAAAACTTGAAGAAGTAAAAAGAATCATTAAAGAAGAAGTTTTAATTCCTTTGCTAGGTTCTACTCTTGATGGTATCGAGATTTTAGTAAATCCAACAGGAGCATTCTTTAGAGGTGGTCCTTATGCTGATAGTGGACTTACAGGAAGAAAACTCATGGTCGATACTTATGGCGGTGTCTCGCATCATGGAGGCGGCGCTTTCTCTGGTAAAGACTACACCAAGGTCGATAGAAGCGGCGCTTATTATGCTAGATATGTTGCTAAGTCAATTGTCGAGGCAGGACTAGCAGATAAATGTGAAGTAGCTGTTTCTTATTCGATTGGAGTAGCAAATCCAATAAGCGTAAGCATAGATACTTTTGGCACAGGAAAACTTAGTGAAGATGAGCTTTTAAAACTTATTAATGATCACTTTGATTTCTCGGTAGGCAACATCATAAAAGAACTTAAATTAAAGGATATCTCTTATCAAAGATTAGCCGAATATGGTCACTTTGGTAATGACATTTATCCTTGGGAGAATGTAGATGGAAAAGTCAGTGAGCTCAAGAAGGCTACAGCCAAAGCGTCTACATAACTTCTATAAGTCAGATGTTTGGCACAAGGTAAGGGAAGAGGTTATCTTAAGAGCAAAAGGAAGATGCGAAGTCTGTGGAAAGCCTGGGACGGAGGTCCATCATAAAATACATTTAACGCTTGATAACGTAGACGATCCATCGATTGCTTTAAACCTAGATAACCTCCTCTTGCTTTGTAAGGAATGCCATAACAAGATGCATGGTCGTTTTAATGGT
>CASFZJ010000020.1 GCA_949299165.1 uncultured bacterium
ATTTCAACGTAAATCGCTTGATAACTAGTAAGGTTGAAACAAGAAATCAATATAATTTTTATAATTATTTATAAAAATTTATAAGTTTGATATAACGGATTGCTGATCCTCATGATAAGACAAATCAAGAAAATATTAAAAAAAGCATTGAAAAAAAGGTTTCTAAGAATCTATTTTCAAAAATAGAAATTTATAATTTAAGAGGTGGTTTAGATTATTCGAAACTGAATTTTGTTCATCGTTTTATGATGTATATAGTTTATGCGTGTGCTCAGAAAAAACAAAAGATTGAAAGAAGTATTGAAGACCAAGCTATAATTAATACCTATGGTAAAAAGATCGATTTTATTAATTTAAAAACTTTAGAAATAATAATTGAACGTTTATCAAATTAGATTAATTCCTCAGTTATTTATGTTTTATTGCTGCATTAATTTTACTCAATATAATGCTCTTTTTTCTTTTATCTTTTAAGTTCAAAATGTAAAATATAGGCATGATTAGCGTATTTAAAGAAGTCGGAAAAGAGATTGTCAGAAACGATTACGAAAATGCTGATAATTTAGAGATTGAAACTGGCAGTTGGATTCATATTTCTGAGCCAAATGCAGATTTAATCAATAAAATATCAAAACTCACATCAATTTCTAGTGAGCTTCTTTTATGTGCGCTCGATGATGAAGAAAGTGCTCGTATCGATACTGATGATGGTGATACTTTAATCGTTTTAGACACGCCTCTTGTTGAAGATGAAGAAAACGCTATTTATACAACAGTTCCTTTTATTATTGGATATAATCGTTCATATTATGTAACTATTTGCAAATATAACGTTGAACTAATTACTGAACTATTTAAAAGAGTGAAAGTGGTCGAACCTCATAAACATGTTAGACTTACACTTTATCTTGTTTACCGTCTTGCAACTTTATTTATTAACTATCTTAAAAAGATAAATGCTCATACTGATGTTTTAGAAAATAAACTTCGTAATTCAACAAAAAATAAAGAACTTTTAGAACTCATGGATACCAATAAAACATTAGTTTATTTTTCAACTGCATTAAATGCTGATAAAGGAGTTTTAAGTAGACTTTTAAGAAGTCAAACTTATAAGAAATTTGAAAGTGATTTTGACTTGATGGAAGATACTGAAGTTGAAATGGATCAAGCTATTGAAATGTGTTCGATTTATCGAAACATTCTTTCTGGTATGATGGATGCTTTCGCTTCAATTATTAATAATAATATGAATATTATTATGAAGACTTTAGCAGTTGTTACAATTGTTATTTCTCTTCCAACTTTAGTCGCTTCTATTTATGGAATGAATATTGCAAATATGCCACTTGCAAATGATCCTAATGGTTTTTGGGTTTTACTTGCGATTTGCGTGGTTTTTGCATTAATTGGAACGTTTATTCTTTTATTTATTAGTAGGGGAAGAGGGAATAATAAGTAAAAAATTTCTCTATTGATAGAGCTTATACATAAATGAATTATTTCAAGTAAAGATCAATTAATGATTTTAAATTCGTAATAATTTTATATTACCAAGTTAATAAAATTCTGCGTTATAGTTAAAAAGCGGAAGCAGCAGAAAAAGATTATTTAATACAGCATTTTTAGGATTAATCAAATTGCTCTATGAAAAGGATTTCGCAAACATTAAAGTCGATGAGATTTGCGAAATTGCTTCTATTAGTAGAGCAACTTTTTGTCGCCATTTTGAATCGAAAGAACATCTTTTATATACTGGAAAAAGTTTTTATATAACTGATAGTTTTTCAAGAATGAAAGATAAGAAAACACTTAAAGAACATTTGCTTAGCACTTACGATGTTTTTATGTGGCAAACGAAGGAGTCGGGGACTTTTTTAAACTTGAATAAAAATAGAAATTCTTTATTTAAAATGAAATGCACTTTGTTTGATGTTTTTGAAAGCATACTCTATAAAGGGATAAAGGACGATTTTGGGCGTGATGAAGAATCGGCTATCAGATTATCGAAAGTCGTTACTGGTCTAATTTTTGCATATCGTTCTTTTCTTTATGAATTTAATTATTAAGAAAAAATAAATGAATGCAAACAAGAATTAAGTCTATTTTGAATGTCTTAATAAAAGAATTATTATTTTTATTTTTGATTTTCGATATAAGTAATCTTTAATTTCAATATTAAATAAATTAAATTATTGATGTTTTCTATAAAAGCACAATTTTATTCAATAATTAACTCTTTGATTGTTTCATCACTTAAAAATTTGATTATATTTTCCCTAGAATTTAATTTCGTATTCTTAAGTTTAAAATAAAGTTCATTTATTAAAGAATCGTAAAAACTTGATGCTTTTTTGTAGTTTTCTTCTTTAAAGCCTTCTAAATTTTCTTCTAGAAGAGTAATTAGGGCTCTTCTAATGGAAGCGATTAAGGAAGTAAAATTTTGTGGGTTAAGGTATTGTAATATCAAAAAATCGAACTAAAATATATGCGGAAGAAGGTAATTCAATTATGAAAAAATTGTTTATGTTGATTCCGTTAACTTTTTTGGTTTGCAATGTAAATTGTAATAACGAAATCTATGAAAATTCAAACATCGAAGTTTTGTGTAAACGAGAAAAAAGCTCTTTAAAGGCAAAAAATAGTTCCTATAGTCCAAGTTCCTATTTAGCGGTGAATCATCCATACGATATGGGAGAAATGAGAAAAGATGGTTTGATTGGGAGACATGCTTTTTTTGAGGTTCACTCAATAGAAGATAACGGGTACCAAGTTTGTAACACTTTTACAAACTTTTATGCGCCAGGCGCTTTTGAGGATGTAACTCTAACATTTACATATTCTGAAACTACTACTGTGTCGCTATCAACTACAGAAAAATTTAATGTATATGCAACAAATGGATTTAATGTTACAGCGCAAATTCCTAATTTCGCTAAAATTACAAGCGAAGATGAAATAGGTAAATCATATACTTTTTCGAACACGAACACTTATACAGCTTCTGAAATAAAAGAAACGAAAATAACACACACTTTATCTGACGAAGCAACTAATGATCAAGAGAAAAAATATGCAGTAGGTACTGTTGGTTACGTATATGAATTAGAGTGCAAATATTATGAAACACATTGGTTATGGCGGAATAATACTGAAATTTTACAAGATACCGTAAGAGATTTTACAATGTATATAGTAAAAGACCCATACATGGACGTTGTCTACCAGGATGGTACTTTCTTTGAGAATGTTGCTTGAGTGTAAAAATTTAAATATAGTCTTCAAAAAAAGAAAATTTTCAAATGAAATTATTAAAAACGTAAATTTTGCATCCGTACCAAATGAAATTACTTTAATAATAGGTAGTAGTGGTAGTGGGAAATCTTTATTGTTTAGCCATTTTGCAGGATTAGTTAAACAAAAAGGCGAAATAAAAGTATTTGATGAATTAAGTGGTGAATATTTAAATGTTAGGGATGTTTTATTTTGTTTGCCAACCACATCGATACTATTTGAAACTTTGACGGTCAAGGAAAATATCGAGTTTTATATTTGTGATAGAGAAAAAATTTCCAAAACACTTAAAAATCTTTTTAATTTCAGTGAAAATCTCCTTAGTAAATATCCAAATAAACTTTCACAAGGTGAACGTAAGATTGTATCTTTTTTGATTGCTTTTTACTCTAATAAAGAAATCATTTTAATGGATGAAGCTTACGCTGACATTGATAAAGAAAATATTGAAAAATTGAATAGTTTGTTACTTACATCAAATAAAAGTTTTATTATTTTTGACCACGAAAAAGGAAGTTATGATGGAAATTATTCTAAGTTATACGAAATTAACAATAAAGGGCTTAACTTGGTTGAAGAACGAACTTCGAAAGAAAAAAGAATTAAAGAAAATTGCAAATTTAGCAAAAAGAACGATATAAATTTTTTCTACATTTTAAAGTTAATTCTAAGCAAGAAAAGATTTTTATTAAACGATTTTTTAACTGCTGTACTTGCCGCATTAATGGGGCTCACTACTAACTTACTTATAAATCTTTCTTTTTTAAGTGTTGAAGAAAATTTTATTACTGATAAATTAAATTTATTTAATACTTATTTAGGTTTTTGTTTGGGTTTTGCAGGATTTTTTATCCTTTTTTCAATTATATTTAAAATCTTTTGGACAAAAGCATATAGAAAAGAAATTAATCTTTTAAAAATCCGCAATAATAAAAAAAGTGAATATTTTGTGTTTTGCGCCCTTAATGAAATAATATCTTTTTTCTTTTTTTCAGTATTATTTTTCTCACTACTTTATTTTTTTGATTTTAGATTAACTTTCCTTTTGAATGAAAATTTTTATAGTAGTGTTAATTTCAGAGATTTTTTGCTTGCATCATCTGTTATATCAATTTTTGCTGTAGGTTTTATTTACTTTGTATTTGTTCTCTTTATTTACTTATTTAATTTTGAAAAAAAGCATACAAACTTCTTTTTGGAGGAAAATTAAATGATAAAAATTTCTAATTTGTTCAAAAGTTATGAAGAAAATATAATTTTTAAAAATGTTAATTTAGAAATCTCTCAAAATGGTTTGTATTTGTTGGATGGTGAAAACGGAAGTGGAAAAACAACTTTATTCAATTTATTATCCGGATTTGAGACCATTAACTCTGGGGAGATTGCTATTAATAATGAAATCGTAAGCGAAGAAACCTATAAAAAATATCTTTATTATTATAATGTAGATTTCAATTTAGTAGATTATTTAACAGTCAAGGATAACTTGGCTAATTTGAATCAAGAAAAATTGCTGAAATTTATGGAATTCTTTGAAGTTAGAAATTTACTTTCGAGATACGTTTATGAAATTTCTAAAGGAGAAAAAGCAAGGATTGGTTTAATAAAAGCTCTTTTATCAGATAAACAAATTTTGTTTTTAGATGAGCCATTCGCTTATTTGGATATTGATACAAGCAGAAATGTTTACAGAAAGTTAAAAGAATATAGTAATAATCATATAGTAATTTTTAGTGATCACTATTTTAAAGGTTACGAAGAAGATAATTTAAATAATTTGCAGATAAAGAATAAAAATATACTTTTTGAAAATTTAAACATAGAAAAAAACAAAATTAATATAAATTTAAAGACAAGTCAATCGAAGAAAAAAATTTCTAAATTAACATTTTTTATCTTTTTTGGGCATAAAATGCGATATTTTTTAATGCTTCTAACTTTATTTTTATCGTCAACATTAATGTTTACATCTTTAAATTTTTCTCTAACATCAAAATCTAATCTTTATGAACAAATTTTAAATGGTGATGAAGTATCATATGCTTCGGTTGAAAAAAATTTTGCTTTTAGTAATCTAAATTTTACAGATGACAAATATTTAACTCGTATCGAAAGCGGGGTCTCGATATTAAAAGATAAAACAATTTTGGATAATACTAATTCGATTTTTTTAACATCTAATAAAGAAATAAGTTTTGATAGCTTTTATAGATTTCCAGATTTTTCAAATCAAATTCCTTTAATTATTTCTAGAAAATGTGCAAACGATTATAACTTAAACCAAGGTGATAACTTGGCTGTTAGTCTTGATAATTTATTTGAATTTCAATCCTATAATCTAGATGCATTTGTTTTTGATGTTGTAGAAGAGCTTGATGATGATGGATTGATATTTATGGATGCCGATACAATTTCTAAGTTCATTGTTAATCCTGTTTTTTCTATATCTCCAAAGGCCGTTGGTCTTAATCAAATTGGGCCAGAACTTTCAATGGATTTTTATAATAATGCTTTAATTTGTTTTGATAAAACACTTGATGATTTGTTACTTTATTCATATGGTTCAACTCTAAAAGATAACGAAATTAATTTAATTCTTTATAGTGAATATATTGATGATTATGGTAAGGAAAATTTTAATTCATACTTTAGCCAAAATTTGGAAAATCGAACATTAGAAAAACAAGAAAATATTAATAACGAATTCTCAATTTTTAATTATTTTAATGAATTTACTATTAAAGGTTATAAAGTTATTGACAGCAAGGCAATTTTGCCAGTTGTAGGCGCTTTTGGAATTGAGATTTCCAATGATTTTGCAAATATCTTGAACAAAAACATTAAAAATGATCCATATTTTGGAAATGTAAGTGATAACATTTATTTTTCTAAGTCAAATCTTATTAATATTGGTGCAGAAAATTGCCCAATGTATTTTACATATGCTTCTTATGATGCAGATAAAAACATTACTTATTCTGATTTTAATGTGTTGGAAGGTAAAGATACTTATGAAGGTATATTTATTTCAATTTCTATCTTTTGCTTACTTTTGTCCATATGTTTTTTCACAATTTGCTGTCTTCATATTGTTAAAGAAAATAGTAAAAATTTTTATGTTTTATTAAAGGATTCATATTCCTACACTGACTTGTATTTAATTTTTGCATTAGGCCAAATTGTTATGCTAACCATAAGCTTATTGCTTGGATTAGTAATATCACCCCCAATAAGTAGTGGACTGAACAGTATTTTATCCGCAACATCTACCTTGACGTTTGAAATTAATTATTTTGTTTTTTCAGAATTTAATTTTTTGATTTTAATTGCGATTTTTCTTTTGCTGTGTTGTGAAATAACTACCTTTTTTTATTTTAATGTAAAACGCAAGAAAGTTGTTGAACTAGGATTTTCAAATAGATAGGAATTAATTTAATTAATATGTTTCCTAGATAATTTTTTCTGCCATTTATTAAACCCAATTACCAATTAAAAAAGAATTCATTCAATGTTTGAATGCTAGCAATTCTTAAAACTTATGATTCTTATATTAAAATGATTTTATTGAATAATTAGTTTTCTGATTTCTTCATCACTTAAAAATTTGGTTATATCTTCCTTTGAATTTAATTTCACATTTTTAAGTTTAAAATAAAGTTCATTTATTAAAGAATCGTAAAAAGTTGATGCTTTTTTGTAGTTTTCTTCTTTAAAGCCTTCTAAATTTTCTTCTAGAAGAGTAATTAGGGCTCTTCTAATAGAAGCGATTAAGGAAGTTTCAATCCGATAATTAGTTTTTGTTTTCCCATCTTTTAAAATTCTTTTTATCTTGATGTAAAGTTCTAAACCATCTTCAACCGTATGCCATAAATCTATGAAAATATAATCATACTTTTTAAGGTCGTTTTTGTTTAAGAAATTTAATGCATCTTCATTAATAATATTTATTTTATCTTTTTGTGAAAACTGAGGGAAAATGTTTTCACGGAAAATTGTAATGACATCTTTATTGAGTTCAACAATATCAATATTTTTAACATCTTCTTTTAAAGAAGCAATATAAGGATAATAGCCAAGTCCTAAGCCTAAAACTAAAACATTTCCATAAACTTGATTTAAACTTTCTTCCATTGTTTCGATTTCGTGAGGTGTAATTGACATCCATGTAGTATCTTTCTCAATAAGATCAATAAAAGAAAATTCATGTTTAAAATATCCAAGGTGATTTATTTCGCGATAATAATCATTAGGTAAAACATCTATATCTTTATATATAAAAGCTTGGAAAGGCTTATAAGTTGATTTTGTTAGAAGTAAATTTTTAAATTTTACATCTTTTTCAAGTTTAATGTTTCTATAGTAAGGATTGTTTAAATATTTGCTTTTATCAAGTTCGTCAAAAGCATTTAAATGTGTTTTGTTAGCTAAGTGCCTAAAATCTTTATCATCTTTATCGATCTCAAGTTTGTTTAGAAACAAAGAGTAGTAGGAGTCAGCTTTTTTATGATCAATAAAAGTGATATTTTTTGAAAAATTTTCAAAAAAATCGTTATAAATATTGTCGATTAAAATATTTTCATCTCTTACATTAATAAATTCTTTAACTATTTTTCTTGATAAATTTAATTCCATAACTACCTAGCATTTTTATTGAAACTAGAGAAATTATATATAAAATTAAGTTATATGAAAACATTACTAGTATATAAATCAGAAACCGGCTTTACAAAAGATTATGTTGATGCAATTCAAAGAAGAATTCCTGATGTTGAAATCGTTGACATTAAACATTTTAAAAGAAAAATGGTGAAACAAAGTGACATCATTTTTTATGGCGGACCTTTAAGAAATAATGTAATTTTAGGTCTTAACAAATTTTTAAAAGCAAATGACCTTTTTGGTGATAAAGATGTCTTTATTTTTGCAACAGGTATTCAACCAATTGACAATGAGAAAAAAGAAAACGTCATTAATGCTAATGGATTAGAGTTTTATCATGTGAGACTTTATCTATTACCAGGTGGCTTAGATATTAATAAAATGAAACCACTTAAAAGAAAATTGTTTTCTTTTGCAATGAAAAAAGCCTTATCGAGCAATCAAATGCCAGAAGGAGTTGACAAAACTTTACTTGAAAGTCGTATTAATCAAAGATTAAATCTTGTAAATCCAAGTGCAATTGACCGAATGATTGAAGTCTATAATGTTGTTAGAGGGAGAAGGGCTAGTGGAAAAGATATTTAATTCAAACATGCACTGTGCCGCTTGTAAAGGCAACATCGAAACCACCTTAAAAAAGATGGATGGTGTGCTAGAAGTTAGTGCTAATTTAGTAAATAACGTCGTAAAAGTCCGCTATAATGAGAAAAAAATCAATGAAACGGATATCATCAATGCATGTAAAGGTATTGGATATAAACTCGAAGTAATTGATGAAGATGAACAATATTCAAAAGAAAAAAGTTATAAATATGATTTTATTAAGATTATTGTCGGTTTGGTTTTGCTTATCCCACTCATGTTCTTTTCAATGAGTGATATGTATCCAGATTTAATACCTGGCGCTTTAAAAGAACCAATTTATTTGTTGCCTCTTGTTGAACTTGCCTTAGCCATCGTAATAATCGCTATATTCTTTAATTATTATATAAGTGGTTTTAAAAGTTTAATTAAACTTTCCCCAAATATGGATAGTTTGATTTTTCTTGGATCACTTTTTTCTTTAATTTATTCTTTATATTTTATTATTAAACTTATAGTTTCTCCTGGTGATTATTTTGTTTATGAAATGGAACCAGGGAAAATTATGTTCCATACCTATTTAGATAGTGCAGCGATGATTCTTGTTATTGTTTCAATTGGTAAATTAATTGAAAATTTATCAAAAAGAAAAGCGAGAAGTACTATTAATGAACTTTTAAAACTTCGTCCAAAATATGCTAATTTAATAAAAGATAATGAAATTGTTAAAGTAGAGACTAAATTTTTAAAAGCAGGCGACAAAATTATTATTAAAGAAGGTGAAACTATTCCTTTAGATGGCGTGATAGTAAATGGCACAACCAGTGTTGATGAATCTTTATTAACTGGTGAATCTTTACCGATTTATAAAGAAGAAGGTGAAAAAGTTATTGGCGGAAGTGTCAATAAAGATGGAAGTATCACCGTTTTAATCGATAAAAGTAAAAAAGATAATGTTTTAAGTAAAATCATCAGTCTTGTTATGGAAGCAAGTAACATGGACACTAAATTAACTAGAAAAGTTGATAGAGTAGCTCGTGTTTTCGTTCCTGTTGTTTTAGCGATTAGTTTACTCGTTTTCTTAATTTGGATAACTATTGATTACGCATCAAATGGCGGAAACGCAATTTTAGGCACACATTTTACTAGTGGATTTGATGAAGCATTTAGTTTTGCAATTAGCGTAATGGTTGTTTCTTGTCCTTGCGCTTTAGGTTTGGCTACACCAATTTCACTTTTATGTGGTTCTTCCTTATTTGCAAAAAATGGAATTTTAGTAAATAAAAGTGAAGCAATCGAAAATATGAAAGATATTGATTGCTTAGTTTTAGATAAAACAAACACCATCACAAATGGAAAATTAACTGTTAATAAATACCACTTTTTTTCAAAAAACCCTGCAAAACCCAATCGAATTTATACAATAGAGAAATTTTCAACACATCCTTTAAGTGAAGGAATTGCATCTCTTTTATCAAAAAATTGTGAATTTGATAAAAATTTCACGATGATTTCTAATGTGCCAGGAAGAGGCGTTAAAGGCATTTATAAAGATGAAATAATTTTTATAGGAAATGAAATGCTTTTAAATGATGAATATCATGGTGAAACTCTTGAAGCTTTAAATGAGCACTTAAATGAATTCAGGAAAGAAGGCACTTTACCAATTATTGCTTTTACTGATAAAGAAATAATTGCGGTATTCTCTTTAAAAGATGAACTCAAAAAAGACGCAAAAGAATTTATTCAAGAAGTCAAAAAAGTTTTCAAAAAAGTAGTTTTACTTACTGGAGATAACGAAATTATTGCAAAAAATATTTCAAGTGAAGTTGGAATTAATGAAGTTATTGCAAATGTTAAACCTGATGGAAAAGGCGGTGTCATCAAAAAACTAAAAGAAGAAAATTATAAAGTTATGATGGTTGGAGATGGCGTTAATGATTCAATCGCATTAACTCTGGCTGATGTTGGAGTAGGAATCGCAAAAGGAAGCGATGTTGCTCTTGCAAGTAGCGATTTTATATTAATGAATGATAATTTATTAGATATCATCGATATTATTAAGATTTCTAAAAAGATCAGAACAAATATTAATTTTAATTTACTTTGGGCATTTATCTATAATGTTGTCTTTATTCCAGTTGCCGCAGGTGTATTTGCACCACTAAGTTTTGTTTTATCACCAATGTATGCATCAATGCTAATGGCCTTAAGTAGCGTCACGGTTTGTATAAATGCATTAACTTTATTTTTGTATAAAAGAAAAATCCAATAATTTATTAAAATCAATCGTATTTATGTTATGAAGGGTGAAAATTTAAAAGAATACATAGTTAACTTTAAAAACGGAAATTATGCTTCTTTCGAAAATTTTTACAATGAAGTAAAAAATCAGATTTTTTATAACATTTATTCTTTTACAAAAGATAAAGAATTATCTGAAGATTTGCTTCAAGATACCTTCACTAAGTTTTTATCAAATATTAAAAATGTTGATGAAAACGAAAATATCGTAGGGCTTTTGATTTTAATGAGTCGCAATATCACTTTTGACTATTTTAAAAAGCATGGCAGGGTTAGAAATTTTGAAGAACACGAAGAAGTCCATCATCTTGATGAAAACGAAATTGATAAAACTCTTCTCCTTGATAAAATTAGTCAAATTTTGAACGAAAAAGAGTTAGAAATCTTTACGCTTCATGTCTTAAGTGATTTAACTTTTGAAGAAATTGCTAAATTAAAACATAAAGCTTTAGGCACAGTCCTTTGGAGTTATAACAACTCTATAAAAAAGATTAGAAAAAGGATGGGTTCGTTATGAAAAAGATCGATGATAAAGACATAGTAGAAATGTTTAAATCAAGCAAAGATTATGAAGTTAAAAAGGATGCAAATACTGTTTTTAACGCATTTTTAAAGAGCCAAAAAACCGAAGAAAAAACCCAGGAAAAAGTAAAAAAATCCCACAAAAATTACTTTATTTTTGGCGGAATTGGTGTAGGAAGTTTAGCAATTGCAGCCGCATCTATGCTTATTGTTTTTGGTTTAAATAATAATGCAGAAAATCCTGATAGTCCAGGAGGCGGCACAGTTGTTGTTCCACCAAATTTAGTCGATCTTAATAGCAATGCTTTAACAAATGAACTTTTGACTTTTTCAAGTTTTGGCAATCATCAAAATAGTGAAAATAGAGCCAATAAAATCTTATTGAATGCTTATAGAAGAAATAATCTTTCGGAAAAATCTTTTTCAGCAATCGTCGATAGTTATGATTCGATAAACCAAGGAGTTTTAGACATATTAAATAAAGAAGAAAATGTAAAAATGGAAATTGCTAAAGAAGTTAATGAAGAAATTGACGGCACAATTTATAAATTTGTTGATAACTATTATTCTTCTAGTGATGAATTTAAAAAACCATTTATGTCTTTCTATTATCAAGATAAAGATTTTGAAAATTTTGTTTCTTCAGAACATCCTCAAAATGGAGTAATGAAATATGGTGAAGAATATTTTGAATGTTTAATTCAAAAAGAAACCGAGAACGAGGAGGACGAATTTGAACAAGAAGTAAACATTTTACTTATTAATAAAGATAATAATAAAGTGACTTTCATCGAAAAAGAGCACGAATATGAAGGAAAAGAAAGCGAAAATACATATTCTATCGCTGAATATGATAGTGAAAATGCTTTTAGAAGAGATGAAGATAACTTTACTTCTAAGTTAACTTATGAAATTGAAAACGAAGGAAGAGAAGAAGAAATTGAAATTAGTGTTGAAACAAGAAATTATCAATGCGAATTCCAAAACGTAAGAATGATCGATGAAGATCCATTAACTTATTTGTTTACAGTTGAATATGAAAACGAAATTAATGATATTGAGGTGGAAGATTGTGAAGTAAAACTTGTTTATGAAGATGGAAAAAGAACATATTCTACCGGAGAAAATTTAAAAGTCACAAAAAATTAAAAAAAGTCCAATAATTTATTTCCCTCTATCGTATTTATAGTAAATCAATAAGATAAAGGAGAAAAAAATTATGAAAAAGACTAATTTATTTAAAACAGCGTTATTAGGATTAACACTTGGTCTAATTAGTTCATGTGGTGGTACAACACCTAGCATAAATTTGGGCACAGATACAAATGGCGATGGCATCGTTAGTGGAAACGAAGTAAAAGCTAAAAAAGTTCAAACTTTACAAGCTGTTACAAGTATTAATTTACTTAATTCATTATCAGATGTATCACCTGGTTTAATGCAAAATAAGTTAATGTCGAGAAGAGATGCTACTGTTTCTACAGATGACATCGAAAAAATATTACCTCAACTTGATGTTTTATTAACGAATGATAAGTTAGTTACTTCAACTTTTGAAGAAGTTCAAACAACAATCGGTGAAGAAACGTTTGAAAAGAAAGAAACAATTACTTTTAAAGATTCTTCATTAAAAGATGTAACTTATACTCTTGTATATAACTCAAGAGTTCACGAAGAAAAAGACGATGATGAGATTGAAAAAGTTACTATTATGAGTGGCGTCGTTTTAATTGATGAAACTACAACTTATAAATTTATTTCTCACATGGAAGAAGAAAACGAAGACGATGAAAACGAAAGAGAAAGAAATTTTAAAGTTCAAATCGATGAAAGAAGTTATGTTTTAGTTGAAGAAAGTTATGAAAACGAAGGCAGAGAAACAGAAAGCGAATTTGAATATACTTTCGTAAACAATGGCAGAAAAGAACTTGAATATTCTATCGAAATTGAAAATGAAAAATTTGAAAATGATATTGAGTTCGAAATTAATGACCGCGAATATGAAGTAGAAAAGTTTGTAGATAAAGATGGTAAAGAAATCTATAAAGTTAAAATTAAAGAAGATGATCATTTTAAAGAACTATTTATCTATGAAAAAGTAGTCGATGAAGCTGGAAATGTAAGTTTCATTCAAAAGTAAAAAAATAGTATTTTTGATAAAATTCCTAGGAAAAATTATAAAAATCCTAGGATTTTTTTGATTAAGAAAATATACAAGTTAGGTTAAATTTATAGAAAGTATTTTAAGTTTATTTTATAATCTATGGCATGACTGATAGCGGAATAAAAGTTATATGTAGCAACAAAAAAGCTTCCTTTAATTATTTCTTATCTGACTTTCTAGAAGCCGGACTTGTTTTGACTGGAACGGAAATCAAATCTATCAGACAAAGAAATGTTTCGTTGAATGATTCTTATGTTGTTTTTAAAAATCATGAAGCTTTTATTTTAAATATGAATATTAGTGTCTATGAAAAAGGCACTGTGTTTAATCACGATCCTTTAAGAACAAGAAAACTTCTTTTAAATAAAAGAGAAATTTTGAAATACGAACAAAAAGTTATCAAAGAAGGCTACACAATAGTTCCAACAAAATTATATTTAAAAAAAGGTAAAGCAAAACTTGAAATTGCCCTTGGTAAAGGTAAAAAACTTTACGATAAACGTGAAACCATTAAAGAAAGAGACGACAAAAGAAATGTAGCTCGTGCTTTAAAGAGGAAATAGAAATGAGAAAAATGTCTCTACTTTATAAAATTAGTTATAGTGCACTTTTCATTGCGCTTGGAGTTATTTTATCTCGCTTTGTGAGCTTACCAGGTCTTTTTGGTTTACCATTTTTAAAAGTTTCGCCTGCAAATAGCGTTGTAATGTTTTCGAGTTTTTATTTAGGACCATTTTTTGGGTTTTTAGTAGGCACTTTAGTTGATACTTTAGGAGCTTTACTTTTTCCAACGGGAGCCTATAATCCATTATTTACAATTGCTGCAAGTTTAACTGGTTTAATGCCATATCTTTGCTATTGGGTAATCAGAAAATTACATTTTGAGGATAGATTTCCTATAATTTCGACGATTTTAATCATCCTATTTAATGTTTTAATCGATCTGTTTTTAGTTTTTAATGATGAAATATATAGCGAAAGTGGCAAAACCGCTTACATTTTATATCCTTGGTTAAAATGGACTATCAGTTTAGTAAGTTTAGCCTTATCTATCGTATTTTTTGTTTGTTTATACTTCTTAAATAAAAAATATAAAAATAAGAAATTTAGTCATTTTTATAATATAAACATTATTGCAAGTAGTGTTTATTTAACTTATTTTGTATTCAAAATTCCTGTTGGAAGTGCTGTTCAAGCTTTTGTATTAAATTGGGAATTTATGATTATTTTAACCGCAAGACTTTTAACTGGTTTTATTACAAGTTTTATTCATATTTTCTTAATTTCAATCGCACTTGATGTTTCTTTACACTTCAATGTTGAAGGAGCGTTATTAAGCGATGACAATATTTTTAAAAGATTAAAAAAAGACTGACGAGAAATTAGAGGTAAGTGATGGAAAATAATAAGAATGAAGAAGAAATAATCCGTGAAACCGAGGAAGAAAATGCAGAAAATATAGATAGTGGAAAAATCGAGAAAGGTCCAATTGGACTCCTAATATTTTTCATTATTTTGCTAATTTTAATAATTGCAGTATTAATAGTTTTGTTGGTTTTATAGAAAATGGCACTTTTTCAAATATTATCGGAAAAAATTTAAAAAAGTACGGAAATTTTAAAAAAAGTCCAGAAAAAAATAAAAATTTTCGGAAAATATTTAATATTTGCAGGGTTTTTGAAATAAATTATGATATTTTTTCATAAAATCCATAAAATGTAATATAATAAAAAAGTGGAAAAATTAGATTTTAAAAAACAAAAATGGTTAATTGTTAGTATTGCTGCTGGAGCAATTCTTATTGCTTCAGGAGTTGGAGTTTTTTGTGGGCTCTATTTTTCATCTCCGAAATATTTATGGATTAAGAATAATGTTGATATAACTGAACTTCCTTCTCAAAATGAATCTGGTTCGATAAACGAAGAAAAATATTACACACTAAATGATGCTGAAATAGTAAGTTTTAATGAAGATAGCGATACTATCAACGTTAATTTAAATAAACTTGAAGAAAATAATTCATCTTATTCACACTTTTTGCTTAATTTTCATTTAGAAATCGAAGCAACAAATTCAAGCTTAAATCCAAATGATTTATATTCGAATGGAAAAGTTGAAGTCGTATTAAATGGAAATGAAAATAAAGCGACTTTTGATTATACCAATTATCCTACAACAAAAATTAGTTATGAGTTTTCATTTTATAAAGATGAAAACTTTGAACAAATTAGTTTTAATTTAGATGGAAGCATTTATGATGCAAATGAGATTCATAAATCTGATATAAACTACAATAAAGACCTATTTTATTTCAATGTTTTAGGAGAATAATTATGGAAATGCTAGAAAGATTTAAAAAGTATATTGCATTCGACACAGTAAGTGATGAAAATTCGTTAACTTATCCTTCGACAAAAAGTCAATGTGAGTTCGCTGATTTGCTTTTTAGTGATTTAGTATCGCTTGGTGTAAAAGATGTAGTAAAAGACGAAAATAGTATTGTCTATGCTCATGTGAATATTGGTAAAGGAAAAACACTTGGATTAATTGCTCATATGGATACAGCCCCAACAATTGCAGGAGGCATAAAAAATCCGAAATTAATCGAGAAATATGATGGAGCCGACATCAAATTAAATGAAACTTATACTATGTCTCCAAACGATTTTCCTGCTTTAAAAGAGGTTGTTGGCGATGATTTATTAGTAACAGATGGAGAACATCTTTTAGGTGGAGATGATAAAGCGGGTGTCGCAATTATCTTTGAATTTTTAACTTATTTTTTAAATCATAAAGAAGAATTTAACTATAATCTTGCTATCGCATTCACTGCTGATGAAGAAATTGGAAGAGGCGCCTCAAAATTTGATGTAAATAAAATGAAAGCCGATATTGCTTATACAATTGATGGCGGATCAATTTATGAAGCAAATTTTGAGAATTTTAACGCTGCTAGTGCAAAAGTTAAAATTGAAGGCGTTGGAGTTCATCCAGGTGATGCAAAAGGAATTATGATTAACTCGGTTTTACTTGGCATTGAATTTAATAATTTATTACCTCAAGATATGATTCCTTCTAAAACTGAAGATTATCAAGGTTTCTTCCATTTAGATTCTTTTAAGGGTGATGTCGAAAATACAACTCTTGAATACATCTTGCGTGACCATGATAAAAAATTACTTGAAGATAAAAAAGAAATGATGCTTTCTGCTAAAGAAAAATTACTTAAAAAATATCCAAAAGCTAAAATTGAAGTCGAAATTAAAGATGAATATCGCAACATGTATGATTATTTCATTAATCACATGGAAGCGATTGAGCTTATTAATAAAGCTTATGTTAACTCAAAAACACCAATTGCTTATAAACCAATTAGAGGTGGAACAGATGGCGCAACTATAACTTATATGGGTTTACCTTGTCCAAATCTTGGCACAGGAGATTTTAATCCTCATGGCCGATTTGAGTTTGTAAGTTTAACGCAAATGAAAAAGATGGTTGAGATTTTAATTCAACTTTTCAAATAAAAAGCCTGCAAATCGCAGGTTATTTATTTAAATAGAGATAATTGATGATAGATTTTCTGGTGACCATTCCGATGAAATTCATCTGATCATCAAGAACCGGCACAAAGTTTTGATTGATTGCAGCAGAGATTAAATCGCTCATTTCAACGTTAGCTTTAATTGGTAAATAGTCTCTATTTCTCTTTACTTTTAAAATGTTTGTATTATCGAGATCTGACAAATTGCAGAAAGGATGATTTTTTAGATAAAAGAGTAAATCACCTTCACTAATTGTGCCAACTAATTTACCATCTTTTGATAAAAGCGGAATTGTTGAATAACGGTAAAAATCCATTACTTCGAGTGCTTGACGCACACTCATTGTTTCATCAATAAATTTAACTTGTGATTTTGGTGTTAAGAAAAATAAAACATTCATACTCAATATTATAATGAGTTAAAAAGAAGTTTGTAGTAAAATATTTTTCACGGAGTGAAAAATTTATGGCAAATGTAATTAGTTGGGATGAATATTTTATGGGCATTGCGCTTTTAAGCGCAAAACGTAGTAAAGATCCAAATACTCAAGTTGGAGCTTGTATCGTCGATGAAGACAATAAAGTTGTCTCAATTGGTTATAATGGAATGCCTCGTCGAATTGATGAATCAAAACTAAGTTGGAATAAAGGCGAAGGGCTTGACTCAAAATATCTTTATGTTTGTCATGCTGAATTTAACGCAATTTTAAATATTAGAAATGGTTCTAGTTTAAAAAATTGCACAATTTATGTTACACTCTTTCCTTGCAATGAATGTGCTAAAGCAATCATTCAAACAGGAATTAAAAAATTAGTTTATTTAAGTGATAAATATTGTGGTTCGATTGAAAATCAAGCAAGTAAAAAATTACTAGAACTTGCAGGAGTTAAATTCGAGAAATATCAAGGAAGATTTACAGATTTAGAATTAAAATAAATGAACAAAGTATTAGAAGTTAAAAACTTAAATTTTACATATGATAGTCAAGAAGGAAAGCAAACTATCAAAAATGTGTCTTTTTCAGTTAATGAAGGAGAATATGTTACTTTAATTGGCCATAATGGAAGTGGAAAATCCACATTGGCTAAACTTTTAGCATACCTTCTTGAACCTCAAAGTGGCGAAATTTATATCAATGGCATTTTAGAAAACGAAAAAAATATTCGTAAAATTCGTCAATCGATTGGTGTAGTCTTCCAAAACCCTGATAATCAATTTATTGGCTCAACCGTTGAAAGCGATATTGCCTTTGGTTTAGAAAATAGAGCTGTACCACGCGAAAAGATGATTGAACTTGTTCATAAATATGCAAATCTTGTTGGAATGGATAAATTTTTGAACAAAAGTCCTGAAGAACTTAGTGGTGGTCAAAAACAAAGAGTCGCCATTGCTGGCATTTTAGCGCTTGGTTTAAAAGTTGTTATTTTTGATGAAGCAACAGCCATGCTCGATCCAGAAGGTGTTGAAGACATTAAAGATTTAATTTTAGAAATGAGGAAAGAAAATCCAGAGTTAACTTTTATTTCTATAACTCATGATATCGAAGAAGCTTATTTATCGGATAGAGTTATTATTTTAAATGATGGCGAAATCTTTTTAGAAGGTAAACCTGAAAACGTTTTTGAAGATGAAAGCAAAATTTTATCAATTGGACTTGATATCCCTTTTGTTTTAAAACTTAAAAACAAACTTGCTAGAAAGGGAGTTATTGTCCCAAAAGATATTAGAACTATAGATGGGTTAAGTGAATTTTTATGTGGCAGATCAAAACAAACGAATTAACATACGTCTATAATAAAAAAGACCCAAATCATTATGATGCATTAAGTCATATCAACCTTGAAATAAATAAGGGTGATTTTGTTTGTATTGTCGGGAAAACAGGTAGTGGAAAGTCAACTCTTGTTCAAACTTTTAATAGTTTAATTTTGCCAAGTACTGGTTATACTCAAGTTGAAGCTTTTTATATTACATCTGACAAAAAACTTAAAAAAGAACTTCTCAAAAATGCTTCAAAAGAAGTTATCGAAAATAATAAACATGTTGCAAATTTAAGAAAAAAAGTTGGAATGGTCTTTCAATTCCCTGAATATCAACTTTTTGCGGAAACTATTTTAAAAGATGTTATGTTTGGACCAAAAAACTTCGGAATGGAAGACGAAAAAGCAAAAGAAGTTGCCATTAAAAGTTTAAAAGAAGTCGGAATTCCAGAAAGTTATTTTGAAAAATCACCTTTTGAATTAAGTGGAGGCGAAAAAAGAAGAGTCGCAATTGCTGGCATTATTGCTTCTAATCCTGATATTTTAGTTTTAGATGAACCAACGGCTGGACTTGATCCAAATGGAAAAAAAGAAATTATGACTCTTGTAAAAAGTATTCATGAATCTGGAAAAACAGTAATTATTGTAACGCATGATATGGATCTTGTTTTAAATTTTGCAAACACAGTAATTGTTTTAAATGATGCAAAACTTGTTGAAGTTACAACACCAAAAGAATTATTTAATTCAAACGATTTAAATAAATATTCTCTTGAAATTCCAACCATCTATAAATTCATTAATTTATTAAAATGTATGGGTTTTGCAGGGAATTTGAATGAAATTAATGATATTGATACATTAATTGATAGAATTTGTGAGGCAAAAAATGTCTAACGTTTTTGGAAAATTTACACCATATAATACGATTATTCATCGCCTTGATCCTAGACTAAAGTTTTTTGCTTTAATCGCTTTAATGGTCATGTGTTTTTTGCCATATGGAAATTATGCGAATCGTTTTATTGTACTTGGAGTTTTGGCATTAATCATCGTTTTAATCATGATTCTTGCTAAAATTAATCCAGTTTCAATCTTTAGTAGCTTAAAATCTTTATGGGTAATGATGATTTTCTTGCTTATTATCTTTGTTTTTGTGCAACAAGGAGTGGATACATCATCGCTTCACCCAATGATAATTTTTCCAAATGGCTACACAATATATTGGGAAGGTTTGTTCCAAACTTTACATGTCTTTTTAAGATTAATTTTAATGCTTTGTTTGACTTTAATTTTAACTTCAACAACGACACCAATGGATATAACTTATGCACTTGATTGGTATTTATATCCATTAAAATTAATAAAATTCCCTACTCAAATTGTAACAATGATTATCTCTCTCGCCTTAAGATTTATTCCAACTTTACTTGATGAATCGCAAAAAATTATGAAGGCACAAAAGAGCAGAGGAGTCGACTATAATCGTGGTTTTATCTCCAAAAAGATTAAATCTGTAACAACTTTAATTATTCCTCTTTTAGTCAGTTGTTTTTCCCGAAGTGTTGAACTCTCTCTTGCAATGGATGCAAGAGGTTATGATCCATATGGTAAAAGAACTAGTTATAAAATTTTAAAATTCCATGGGCGCGATCTTGTTTCTTTATTTGTTGTTTTATTAATTATGACTTTATTTATTACAGCTTGTGCATATTCTTCGTTCTATCCTGGAGCTGATAATGCTCTAAAGTTGCTTTTTGGAGTTGATGCATTTTAATGAAATATAAGATTATATTTTCTTATGATGGTAGCCTCTTTTTTGGCTATGCTAAACAACCAGGACTTAAAACAATTCAAGGCGAACTCGAAAAAAACTTAAGTCTTATTTTGAATGAAGAAATTATAATTAGCGCAAGCGGAAGAACTGATAAAGGAGTACACGCTTTAAACCAAGTAGCCTCTTTTGAAATAAGTGACGAAATCAAAGAAAAATCAAAATTTTTACATTCATTAAATAAACTCTTAAATGGTGAGATTTTTGTAAAAAACCTTGCAAAAGTCCACTATTTTTTTGATGCAAGATATTCTGCAAAGAAAAAAAGATACTTTTATTTAATCAATTTTGGTGTTTATAATCCGCTTGAAAAAAATTACGTAAATTATATTTCCGATAAAAATTTCGACTACAAAAAGATGATTGAAGCTTCATCTATTTTTCTTGGTACACATAATTTTCAAAATTATTGTTCAAAAAAAGAAGATCAAGATGGATTTATTAGAACAATCTACTCGATTAAATTCATTAAAAAAGGCAAAAAATTAAAAATCGTAATTGAAGGAAATGGCTTCATGCGTTATCAAATTAGAAAAATTGTGGGTTCTTTAATTTATCTAGCTACTAACAAAACAAATTTAGAAACATTAAAAAATTATCTAGAAAAAAAAGAACGAGATATCATTCCTTTTACAGCAGAAAGTTCTGCTTTATATCTTGATCACGTTTTTTATTAATTTATTCTTCAATAATTTTAGTTTCAAAAGGATATTTTGAGTCTTTTGTAATAATTAAATTATTAATTTTTTTAACTTTTATTGTGCCTTTATATGGATTTTTAATTGATTCGATTGAAGAAGTGATTTCAGCATCAACATCGCTATATTCAAAAGCGAGATCACATCCTTCCATTGTGCAATTTATTAGTTTTAAGTTTTTGCAATAACAAAATGGTTGTGTGCCAGTTATTTTACAGTTTATAAAAGTTAAATTTTCTGAATACCAAGCTAGATATTCACCTTTTATTATTGAATCTTTGATTACGACATTTTTAGCGTGCCAAAAACAATCTTTGGTATCAAGTTTACTATTTTTAATTTCGATGTCATGTGTATATTGAAAAGAATATTTTCCAGAAAATTCCAAACCTTCGATTTTCATATTTTTAGCTTCTAGAAAAGCATATTCACTTGTGAGTTTAAAATTTTTAATCGAGATTTGCGAGGATTTCCAGCCAAATTCAGGGGAAGTTGATTCAGAATCCTTGATTAAAATATTGTTACATTCTCTCAAAGCTTTGATCCCATCTAAATTTGAATTAGAAATTTCAATATTGTTTGAATACCAAATTGCAGCACGAGAATTAGAAGTAAAATTTGAGTTAGATATTTTTAAATTATTGTCGTGCCAAAAAGGATATCTTAAATCGAAATAGCAATTTTCAATTTCAATATTTTCGCTTTCTTTTAAAGCGGATTCGCCATCTATTTCGCCTTCAAAACGACAAGAAACTAGTTTTAAATCTTTAGAAGCATACAAATCACGTTCGTTTGGAAATGTCTTGTTTTCGATTACTTTCATTTTTCGTGCCTCCTTTTGTGCAAAAATTATAGCGACAAATAATTAATGGTGCAATTTATTTGTCATTGCGTCAGTTATTTTAATGCATTGATTAATTTTTAGCAAAATATATACATTATTTCATGAAAAATTCAGGAATTATTCTTTAAATTCTTTCATACTACTTTAACAAGTAGTAAAATTAACTCGTTAAAGATAAGGAGATTTTTTTATTATGGGAAGACACTTTGAAGTTAGAGCTGCATCAATGGCAGCAACCGCAAAAAAGAAGAGCGCAATTTATATGCGTGCCTCAAAAGAAATTTATATGGCCGCAAAAAGAGGTGTCCCAGATCCTAACTCCAATCTTGCTTTAAGAGCTGCAATTGATAAATATAGAAAACAATGTCCAAAAGACGTTATTGATAGAGCAATCAAAAAGGCACAAGGTGGCGGTAGCGAAAACTATATCGAAGGAAGATATGAAGCTTATGGACCAGCCGGAAGTTATTTAATTATCGATACATTAAGTGATAACTCAAATAGAGCACTTGTTAATGTTAGAACAATTATTACAAGAAAAGGCGGACATTTAGGCGATGTTAGTTACAACTTTGAACAAGTTGGTATCTTAGATTTCAAATATGATGGCTCAGCAGAATCACTTGAAGAAATGTTAATTCTTGGTGATGTTGATCTTAGAGAAGTTTCACTTGAAGATGGAGTTGCTGAAGTTGTTGTTGAACCAGGCGCTTTTGAAAAAGCTAAAGAAGTATTAGCCGCAAATGGTGTAAATGATTATGAATTTGCTGAAGTTACAATAAGAGCAAATGATGAAATTACTCTTGATGGAGAAGATTTAACTAAATTTAAAGAATTAGTTGATATGCTTGATGAATGTGAAGACGTTCAAAACGTTTATCACAACGTTAACTTATAATTTTCGATAGTTAATGGGAGGTCTTTTATGGCAGAAGTTAAAAAAGAAACAGCCACTCCAAGAAAAAAGGTCTACCATTTAAAAAAGGTTGATGGGGAGTGGCAAGTAATTTTAAGAGAAGGCGAAAAAGTCATCAAAAAATTTAAAACCAAGGACGAAGCTATGGCTTATAGTGAAGCTTTAGCTGAAAGACAAGGTGGCACGCTCTTAGTTCACGCTTCAAAAGGCAAGAATAAGGGCAAATTCATGAAATAGTTTTCTCTTAATTTAAAAATTTTGTTTACTAAATTTAGTAATTTTTATGTGGTTTAAAGGAGGCTTATATGTTAATTGATACAATTAAAAAAGAAAATTTATTGGCCCTTAAAAATCATGATGAAGTTTTAAGAGCTGTTTATAGCATCTTAATCTCTAAATATAATTTAGAAGGTTACGAAGCAAAAGCAAAAGGATCTACTATCGGCGATCCAGAAATGATCAAAATCATTCAAAAGACTTTAAAGGAATTAGAAGAAGAAAAAACAAGTTACGGAAAAGGTGGAAGAGAAGACAAAGTAAGTGATGTTAAAAAACAAATTGATGCAATTTCTTCTTATTTACCAAAAATGATGAGTGAAGAAGAGATAAAAACAGTAATTTTATCTTTAGAAGACAAATCAATTCCAGCTGTAATGAAGCACTTTAAAGCAAATTATGCTGGAAAATGCGATATGTCACTTGTAAATAAGGTCCTTAAAAGTTTATAATCTAATAGCCTTTTTTGAAAAGGCTATTATAAACGGGAGTTTGGTTCAATGGTAGAACAGCGGTCTCCAAAACCGTTGATAAGGGTTCGATTCCTTTAACTCCCGCCAAAAAATACGATAAATAAGGCATTTTGCCAATTTATATGACTACTAAAATCTGTCCGAAGAAACGGACATTTTTTATTTTTCGGGGTTATTAACTGAAACATAATTATTACAAAAAATTATAAAAATATATATTAATTTTACAATAATTATGTTATAATAAACTATGGGAAAATTAGTTAAT
>CASFZJ010000021.1 GCA_949299165.1 uncultured bacterium
CAAGGGTTTTAAATGTTATATCTATACAGATACTAAAATCACTCCAATTATCGAAAAAATGACTGGAATCAATAACAAACTTTTGAAAGAAAAAGGAATTTCTTTTGAAAATGCACTTCAAAAATTAGAAAGTTATATTGGTAAAGACATGACATTTACTCACTTTTTTACCTATGGAAATTATGATATGAGATTACTTCATTCTATGGCACAAAAAGAAAATTTACTCAAAAATAGTTTAGTTTTGCATTTTTTTTCAAAAAATACAGACTTTTCAAATCTGATTCATCGCTATATGAGAAACGAAAAAAATCAAACTTTGTCGCTCGCTAATGCTCTTAAAATTTTTAATATCACTCCAGTTGAACCGCTTCATGATTCACTAAGTGATGCGATGAATTTATTGCTTCTATATAAAGGATTTTTATCTCATAAAAATATTGTTAAAGAAGAATATTTGAAAGTTCTTACTCATAATCCACATCTATATGGACCAATTCAAAAAGTATTGAATCGACTTGTTAAAAATAAGTCAGTTACACTCGATGAATTTTATGAATTTATAAACGAGGACTTAAAATGATTAAATTAAAATACAAAATTAATGAAAATAATGAATTAGTTAACTATCAAAATCGTGGAATGGAACTTGAAAAAGAGCTAAATGAAACAAATGAATATTATAAAATTCACGATTTGGCACTTATTTCTAAGCGCCCAACTCCAATAAAAGTCGTAAAATGTCAAAATAAGAAAATTACTGAAGCGTATTTTGAAGAAAGTTCCACTACCGATTATAATGGCGTATATAAAGGAAAATATATCGATTTTGAAGCAAAAGAAACTAACTCAAAAACTGCATTTCCATTAAATAATTTGCAAGAAAATCAACTTCTTCATATTGAAAACGTCATCAAAAATGGAGGTGTTTCTTTTCTTATAATTTCGTTTAGTGAACTAGAAAAATATTATCTTTTAATGGGTAACGATCTAGTCGAATTTGTTAAAAATAATGAGAGAAAAAGCATACCTCTTTCATATATTGAAAAACACGCTTATGAAATAAAAAGAGGCCTCATTCCACCTCTTGATTATTTAGCTATTTTAGATAAAATACTTTAGTTTTGCAGGGTTTTTGAACAAATTCCTTGTAATTTGCAGGTTTTACAACTTGGTGAGATTGCTTTACAAAAATATCTTCCAAAGTGAATAAATTGATGGTGAAGTTTAATCCAGTTTTCTTTTTCGAATTCTTTTTTAAGCTTATTTTCAACTATTAAAACATCATCATTTTCTTTAGCTAAACCTAATCTTTTTGATACTCGATTTACGTGAGTATCAACTGGGAATTCTGGAATTTTAAAAAGTTCGGCACGAACAACATTGGCGGTTTTATTTCCAACTCCTGGAAGAGACATTAATTCATTTTTATCACTTGGAACTTTACCTTCAAAACGGGTTAAAAGTTCATGAACTATACCTTTTAAATTTTTAGCTTTATTTTTATATAAACCTAAACTTTTGATACTTTCTTCTACTTTTTCTAGCGATAAAACCTCGATTTCTTCTAAACTTTTATATTTTTCGAAAAATGGTTCAGTAACTTTATTGACTTTTTTATCAGTACATTGTGCGCTCAACATTACCGAAATTAAAAAGCCATAATCAGTTTTATAAGTTAATTCACAACTTGCATTAGGCAAAATTTCATCAAAATATTTTTGGATAACAATTAATTTATCTTCAAGTTTCATTTGTCATTTTCCATTGCGGCTTGACGAATTCTTCTAACAATTGATCTATCAACTTGATTTATTGAATGATATCCTTTAGAAAAACCTTCTTTAATTGCTTCTCTAATGATATTAATATCAGGATCATCTGCTAGCCAATCACTAACACGATTAATTTCAAGAGGTGTTAAAGAACGTTCAAACATTTTTTCTAAATTTTGAAGTACTTCACTTCTTACTTCTTCAAGTTCGTTATTTTTGGTTAATTCTTCTTCAGTAAAAATGCTCTCTTGGAATTTTTTATAAAGTATATTTTTGATAGGATTAATTGAGAAACTAACTGTCCCATTTACAATATTAATTTCGATTAATTTTCTTTCGTAAAGATTAGCCATAATCGAATCAATCCTTTTTTCATCATAAGTCATATTTAAAGCTAAAGCTGTTGAGTTTGTTAAGTTATTTCCTTGACTTAATAAATGATCTAAAACCAAAATTACAGCTAACTCTTCTTCGTTTAAGCCAATTTTTTTATAAAATTCGATTAATAAATAAGAAAAATTTAATGCATTTGCGTTGTTAAAATTCATAAAAATCACCTACTAAATTCTATCAAATTTCGTTAGTTCGCTAAATATACTTTTAAAAACTTTCAACAAAAAAAGCACATTTCTAAAAATAGATTTGTGCTTACAAATCCTAATTTTGCAATTAAGACATTTTAAAACAAAGTCTTGATTATTTTATACTTTGCTTTAAATTTTTGCTTGGTCTAAAACCAACAGTTTTTGTAGCTGGAATTGTAATTCTTTCGTGATCGCCTACTGGACTTGTACCAATACGTGATTTTCTACTTTTAACTTGGAAAACACCAAAACCTGAAATCTTTACTTCTTCCCCTCTTGCTAAGCAATTTTCGATTTCTTCAAATAAGATATCAACAAATTTTTCAGCATCCTTTTTGCTTGTGCCATAAGCTTCAGCTACAGCAATGATTAGATCGGCTTTATTCATAATAAAACTCCTTCTTTTTCTAAATTTAAGCATGTACAACGATATTTATCAATAAAAAATGCAAAATTTCCATGGAAAAAATGCAAAAAAATTAGGGAAAATGAAAATCTCCGGAAAATTTTCATTTTTCCTAAGGAATTTATATAAAAAGTGCATTTTTTAGAATTTTAAATTAATCAAACTTTTCTTCTTTTAAAGGCCTAAGCATTAAATTCTTAACTGTATTTTTGATGTCTTTATATTCAAAAAGAATTTCATAAAGCGCATTAATAATTGGCGTTTCGATATTTTCTTCTTTTGCTAAATGATGAATAACTTTAATGGTATATAAACCTTCAATTGTTCGATTGTTTTCTTCGATAACTTTTTTGGCATCTTTTTCTTTTCCAATCTTATAACCAAAAGAATAATTTCTCGATGAAATCGAATTGCAAGTAAGGACTAAATCTCCTATTCCAGTTAAGCCAAAAAACGTCTCTTTTTTGGCGCCATTTTTCACACCAAATCTTGTCATTTCAGTTAAGCCTCTTGTAATTAAAGCAGCTTTTGTATTTTCGTTAAAACCAAGTCCTTTGATAATTCCGCTAGCAATTGCAATTGCGTTTTTAATACTTGAACCATATTCAGACCCAACTACATCATTACTTGCGTAAACTCTAAAATAAGCATTAGAAAAAAGATGTTGAATTTCTTTTGCAAACTCAAAATCTTCGCTGACGCTATTTACACATGTTAAATTATGGTCACAAACTTCTCCAGCAAATCCAGGTCCAAGAATTGAAGATATGTGACCTAAATATTCATTCTTGAAATTTAATTTTATATATTCTTGTATACGTTTATTAGTTGTTGGTTCAAGACCTTTTGTAGCATTAACAATATCAATTTTTTTATTAATAAATTTATTGATTTCATTAATTGCTTCGTTAATTGCTTTTGAAGGAACTGAAATTAAAAGCAAATCGCAATCATTAACTTTTGTTAAATCATTTGTTGCGATTACATTTTCATTTAATTTTCGATTTTCTAAATATTTTTTGGCACTATGTTCAAAATTTATTTCTTTTATCTTTTCTTCAGTTCTAGCGTAAACGAAAACTTCATTTTTGTTTTCAGCTAAAACATTACTTAAGGCAAGACCCCATGAACCGCTACCTAAAGTAAAAATTTTCATTATTTTCTTTTCCTTAAAACCAAATTAATTGGTGAGCCAGTTAATTCGAAAGCATCTCTAATTCTATTTTCAATATATCTTAAATATGAGAAATGCATAAAGTTAGGTTCATTAACAAATAAAGCAATCGTTAATGGTTTGGATGCCACTTGTTGAGCATAATATATTCTTGCTCTTCCTCCATTAAAATCTGGAGTTTCGTTCATCATTTGTGCTTCTTGAATAATTTCATTTAAAACGCTTGTTTTGATTTCGAAAATAAATGATTCATAAACTTGATTGATTAAAGAGAATAAATCATTAATTTTTGTTTTATTTTTGGCACTTAGATAAATTACTGGTGCGTAATCTAAAAATTTAAATTCTTTGCGAATGTTTTTGGTAAATTCGCTTTGAGTATTGTTTTCTTTTTTAACTAAGTCCCATTTGTTAACAACTAAAATAATCGCTTTTTTAGCTTCAACTGCGTATCCAACAACGTGTTTATCTTGTTCAGTAATACCTTTTGCGCCATCAATTACCAAAATGGCAATATCACTATCATCAATTGCTCTTAAAGCTCTTAAAGCAGCAAATTTATCGATTGCTTCATAGATTTTTCCGCGCTTTTTTAAACCTGCGGTATCAATAACAGTATATTCAATTCCGTTTCTTGTAAATGGCGTATCAATTGCATCACGGGTTGTGCCTTCAATATTTGAAACAATAACTCTATCTTCATTTAATATGGCGTTACATAAACTAGATTTTCCAACATTTGGTTGCCCAATAATAGAAAATTTAATCGATGCATCAATTTCTTTTTTGTCATCTTCTGGTATATAGGAAACAATTTTGTCTAATAAATCACCAATTCCAACACCATGAGCACCACTAACAGGAATTGGATCTCCTAAACCTAATGAATAGAATTCATAAATGTTATTTTTTAAATGAGCATCATCAATTTTATTAACAGCAAGAATGATTGGTTTATTTGTCTTGTATAACATTCTTGCGACCATTTGATCATCATCAGTTAAACCAATTTTGCCATCAACCACAACGACAATAATATCGGCTTCATCAATAGCGATTTCAACTTGCATTCTAATTTGTTCTTGAAATGGTCTATTTTCAACTTCAATTCCACCAGTATCGACAACATTAAAAGGACGAGTTAACCAACTCGAATGAGAATAAATTCTATCTCTAGTAACTCCTCTTTGAGATTCGATAATCGATTTTCTTTCACCAATTATACGATTAAAAATTGTTGATTTACCAACACTAGGAGCTCCAATTATTGCAACTAGTTTATTCGACATTTTTAATTCCTTTCGAGTAAGCAATTTCTAAAATTGCATTAACAACTTCATCGATACTCATATCAGTTGTATTAATTTCAATACTATCTTCTGCTGGATGTAATGGGCAAAAAGAACGGTGTGAATCAATATAATCACGTTTATTAATATTTTCTAGACATGCTTCAAAAGTTGTTTCGATACCTTTTTCTAAGTTTTCTTTATATCTTCTTTTTGCTCTTTCTTCAGGAGTTGCAACTTGATAAATCTTTAAATCTGCATTTGGTAAAACGTAGGTTCCGATGTCTCTTCCATCCATTACAACGCTTTTATTACTTGCGATTTTTCTTTGAATATCAACAAGATGGAGTCTAATTTCTTTATAACTTGCAATGTAACTTACGTTATTTGCAACATCATTTTCTCTAACTCTAGCATCAACATCCTTACCATTTAACGTAATGTGATAAATTTCATTAAAAGAAATATCAACTTTCCCAATTAAAGAGTTGCTTTCTTCTTCACTTTTAGGATCTAAATTCGCTTCAATTACTGCAAGTGTAAAAGCACGATACATTGCACCTGTATCGATATAAAGAAAACCAAGTTTTTTCGCAATTAACTTTGCTACTGTACTTTTACCACTGGCACTAGGACCATCTATTGCTATTGAATAATGTTTTACCATAAGTTAAACCCCAAATATTTATTACCTAAAAATAAGAATATACCAATTAAAATTGCAAGAACGAATAAGACAAAAATAAAATATAAGAACCTTTTTTTACGTCTTTTAGAAGTATATATATCGTAGACAGATTTTTCTAACTTTTTCTCTTCTTTTTTGTCTAATTTATGTTTGCTCGTGTTTTTTTGTTGTCCATTAATGTTATTTTTAATGTTTTCGAGCATTCTTTCGCTTGCTTTTTGAGTAGTTTGTACCTTCTTTTCACTAAAAAGTGAGGAATTTTTAATTTCCTCACGATATTGCTTATATTTCTCGGTACGCGTAACTCTCTTCATGAGAAATAATATAGCAAAAATTTGCTATCTTTTATAGTTTAAAAACTAACAAGTAATCCGCCACGTAAAGCGTAAAAAGAACAAAGTCCTCTATTTTCATCAAGAATAATTTTGTCAAATTCATATTCTTGTTCGATTAAAGTCTTTAATAATAGAGCACTTTCTTTGTTATCGGTGTGTGAAATAACACAAGTTCTGCCTTTTGTTACTGGGCACATAACTCCAATATTATGCACTAGTCTTTTTAAAACGCCTTTAAATGTTCTGATTTTTTCTTTAACTTTAATTTCTCCATCATCACCATAACAAAGTGGTTTAATTGCGGCAAGTTGAGCAATAAAAGCAGTAACTTTGCTCATTCTGCCATTTCTAACTAAATTATCAAATTTGTCTAAAACAAATAATAATTGAAGTGAATCACGATATTTTGTTAATTCAGCTTTGATTTCGTCAAAATCTATATCTTTTTTGCAAAGCTCATAAGCTTTATTGACAAGAAGTCTCATGGCACCTGCGGTTAATTTACTATCAATAACAAAAATATTGTCTTTGTTTTCGCTCATATCGCGTGCAACACATGCACTATTAAATGATCCACTTAATTTTTTACTAATTGTGATGCAGATAACATGATCGGCACCCGCGTAGTTATCTAAAAAATCATTTGGCGATGGACAAGAAGATGAGCATTGTTCTTTTGTTTCTTCGACTTCTTTTAACATTGAAGCAACATTTAAAGTATCATCATCAACAAATTCTTTTTTACCAACTCGAATTGTTAATGGAACGACTTTAAATCCTATTTTTTCATCATTAATGTAGCTGTTTACTAAATTTGAGCTACTATCTACGCAAATCTTATATTTCATCTAAATTACACCTACTAATCAATTTCTAAAATTATATATGAATTTTCATGTCTCAATTATATAACAAACGCAAAAATAATTAATTAAAATGTTTATATAATTATCGAACCTACTAATTAACTACTAATTAACTACTTAAAGTGAACTAAAAATATACTAAATAGGTATTTAAATTAATTTTAAATTTAGTTTCGTAAAACCCTAATTAATGATACAATTTTAAGGGCGCTTAAAAATGGCAAAAATTATATTAGTTGGCGGTGGATCCGCAAGTGGTAAAACTTACGTTATTGACCAAGTTATAGCAAAATTAGGTTCAGATAATATCGTTCATTTTTCTATAGATGATTATTATAAAGATTTATCATCAATGACACTTGAAGATAGAAAAAAGCAAAATTTCGATCATCCAAAAGCTTTTGATTGGAAGCTAATGAAAGAACAACTACTTATGCTCAAAAACGATTATGCAGTTGATAAACCAACTTATGATTATGTTGCTCATACAAGAGCTAAGGAAGTTGTTCACGTTGAACCAAATAAATTAATTATTGTTGAAGGAATTATGGCTCTTGTAAATAAAGATGTTAGAGAACTTGGCGATTTGAAAATTTTTATTAACGCAAGCAGAGAAAGAAGATTATTGCGCAGAATGGATCGTGACTTACATGAAAGAGGTCGTGATCAAAATTCAATTGTTAATCAATACTTCTCCACTGTTCAACCAATGTATGAAGAAATAATTGGTCCATCACAATATTACGCTGATTTAATCGTCAATAATGATGGATACGACAATAAATCAATAAATGTTATTTGTGCAATCTTAAAAGATATCATGAATGACAACATTCAATAGATAATTTAAACGTAAAAAATGAATTGTTTCTTTACACAATTCATTTTTTTCTATCATCTTATCTTTGATGATGTTAATAGGCTCGCAACCTATTCTCTTTTCTTTGCAGTTTTTATTATTACTGCTTCTTTTATTAATTCGAGATGTTTATCTCTATGTACTTAATTTATAACCGATTTTTATCTTTTCTGCAAGAGATAAAATTTATTTACAGAGGTTAAAAAAAACTCAAAATCAGTAAAAATTCCCATTCTAATCGTATAAATTTAAGTTAAAAATATTTTTAAAAATTTTTTTAAGAAAAAAATCAAATTTTTTTAACAAAATTGAAATTGACCTCCTTCGTAATAAGTGAAAGGAGGTTTTTCACATGATCTTTGAAGCATAAGAGACAGAAGTCGGTCGTTAAAACTTCTTACTGCTTAAGGTAAGTTTGTTGAAAGTATAGTTCTAGCACCCACTTATTTTTCGCGTAAGTGCTAGGAGGAAAAAGTATGGAATCTGTTTTAATAATTCTTTTACTAATCTTGTTTTTAAGAAAACTTAAAGAAAAAGACGACCATAATAATGGCCGCCGTTAAGACATCTATATCTAAATTCTAAGGACTATGCATGCGAATTTCAACAACTATTATGGAAACATGATAGGTAAAAAGCTAAAGAAAAAGCTGGTGCGAACTTGAGACATTATCTATCCATGTTAGCATTAATAAATTTAGTCGGAATAATTGCATTAAAAAAATAATGTCTTTGACTATTAAATGTTTTTAAATGAAGAAAATATAAATTTAAGTTGTTGATATTGTCACTTTGCTGATTAGTAATTAATTAAATTGTCAAAAATAAATCAGTCTTTACTAAATTCAAATCACAACATTTATAGAACATTCAAAATTTGAATTTTCGTTAACAAAAATATATTGTTTTCTTAACGAAATTATTATGAAAAGACCGATCTATCTCGATGAAATCAGAAAAAGAATTCAATGCTCAAAATACGGTAGTGTATTTGTATCAAGCGATTTTACTGACATCGCTGACAAAGCAATAGTGAGTATCAGTTTAAGCAGATTAGAACAAGAAGGTTTAATTAAACGCGTTATCAGAGGTGTTTATTACAAACGAAAATATAGTAATTTGTTGAAAGAATATATTGCACCTTATCCTGATTTGATTGCTGAAGCAATAGCTCGCAATTTCGGATGGACTATCATACCTTACGGCGATACAGCACTAAATTTACTTAATTTATCCACTCAAGTTCCAGCTGTTTGGCTTTATCTTTGCGATGGAGATTATCGAGAATATACCTATGGAAGGATTAAAATAACTTTCAAGAAAACCACTAACAAAGATATTAAGAATTTCTCATTTAAAACTGCTCTAGTTGTCCAAGCGTTAAAAGCATTAGGCAAAGAACATGTAAGCGAATATGTAATACACAAATTAAAAAGCAGATTAACCAAGGAAGAAAAGGAAAAAATGTTAAAAGAAGCAAAAATTGCTACTTCATGGATTTACGAATATATAAAGGAGATTTGTAAAGAATGAACAAAAGCGACGATTGACTCGTCGCTTTTTGTAATTCTTTGTATTGCGAAACAATTCTCAAAAAATCATAAATCGTCTTTTATAGTACTAGATTTAGCATAAGCTGTATTTCTAGCTTCGAAAAAGTCAGTTTTTATCATGTTTGCATCGCTATATTTAGAAACCCAACTCATACTTTCTGGTTCGCGATCATATCCTTCATAAATCTTGCCTAAACCAATTGACGTACTTCTAAGATTACCAAGATACTTAATATAGTCTTTGACCATAGTTTCATTGAGTCCAGGAATATCATTTCCAATGATACACATTCCCCACTCCATTTCTTGCTTACATCCTTCTTCAATCATATCTTTAAGAACTTTTTCAGTTTCAGGAGTAAATAGTTCTGGCTCTTCTTTTCTTAATTCAAGAATAATTGATCTAAATAGCCATAAATGAGTGTTTTCATCGCGATTAATATAACGAATATTTTGTACCGAACCACTCATTTTGTTATTTCTAGCAAGGTTATAAAAGAACATAAATCCACTATAAAAATAGATTCCTTCTAAAATATAGTTAGCGATTAAAACTTTTAAAAAAATATCAGTAGTTTTATTTTCTAAGAATGAATTATAGGCATTTCCAATGAATTCATTTCTTTTTAAAAGATATTTATCGTTTTTCCATTGATATAAAATATCATTTCTTTCAATTGGCGAACAAATTGTATCAAGCATATAAGAATAAGCTTGAGAGTGAATTGTTTCTTGAAAACATTGAATATTTAGGCACATATTCACTTCATTTGCTGTTATATATTCCCCAATATTAGGAAGATTGGCTGTTTGAAGCGAATCTAAAAAGACTAAGAAAGATAAAATCTTATCGTATGCTCTTTTTTCAGCCGGTGTTAAAGCTTTTCGATAATCTTTAACGTCTTGGTTCATATTAATTTCTTCAGGAATCCAGAAATTGTTCATTGCTTGGCGATACCAGTTGCTGACCCATGAATATTTCATGTTGTTGAAGTCATTCAAGTTAGTGGTGTTTCCGCCAATCATTCTTCTTTTAACAATTTCAATATCACCATTTGGATTAAATAATTGCTTTTGTTTCATTACTTGATTTTGTTTGTTTTCCATATAAAATATCCTCAAAAGTAAATTATTAGTAGATAATTAGTAGTAAATTAGTTTTTAACTAGCAATTAACTAGCACATCCCTCACACTCTTCAACTTCAAGAGATTTGCTACGAACGTAGTAAATTGTTTTAACTCCATTCTCCCAAGCTTTGATATAAAGCTCTAAAATTTGTCTCATAGTAAAATCTGTTGTGATATAGATATTTAAGCTTTGAGCTTGGTCAATGTGTTTTTGTCTAACACCTGCTGCTTTAATTGACCAGGTTTGATCTATCATATGAGCAGGTTTATAAAACACATTATTTGTTCCATTAATTTCCGGCGCAACTCGAGGAATCATCTCCCCCTTCTTTTCTTCATAGAAGAACTCTTTTAAGATTGGATCAATTCCAGCAGTTGTTCCCGCAATGATTGATGTTGATGAAGTTGGTGCGATGGCAAGTAAATATCCATTTCTTAAACCATATTCTTTAACGTTACGAGCTAACTCAGTCCATTTGTCATTAATATAGTTACGACGAGTAAAGTAAGTTCCACTCTCCCAATCACTACCTTTAAATAAACTATAACTGCCTTTTTCTTTAGCTAGTTCATTGCTGGCACTTATTGCGTAATAATTTATATCTTCAAAAAGTCGATCAACATAATTTAAATGTTCTTCGCTTTCCCAATAAATTTTCTTTTTAGCGAGTAAATGATTGTAGCCGCTTACTCCTAGACCGATAGCGCGATATTTTTTTGAAGTGACTTCAGAATATTCAACTGGATATAAATTGATGTCTATGACGCTATCTAGCGCTCTAACAGCGGTATCTATAACTCTTTTTAATTCATCTTTGTCGTCAACGTTGAAATTTCCTAAACAAAGCGAAGCAAGATTGCAAACTACAAAATCTCCAGCTTTTGATTCTTCAACAATGACGTCGCCTTCTTTCGTATGAACAATCTTCTTTTTGATATCGCCTATTGCCCTTGTATTTTGAGCAATCTCAGTGCAGAGATTAGAACAGTAGATTATTCCTTGGTGTTTATTTGGATTATCTTCATTTACTAAATCACGATTGAACGCAAATGGTGTTCCAGTTTCGACAAGAGATTTAATAATTAAACGAACGATTTCTTTAACTGGAATTTCTCTTTTTGAAATTCTTTCATCATTGATGCAATCAAAATATCTATTTTCCCAATCAAGGCCAAAATAATCTTCAAGATGATATCCTTTAACTTCATAGATTTCTCGAGGGTCCATTAAATACCAAATTGCGTTGATGTTATCTCGTGCAAGTTTCCAAAAATAATTTGGATAACAAATTCCAGGGAAAACATCATGAGCTTTCATTCTATCATCCCCATTATTTGTTCTAATTTGTAAAAATTCTGGTAAGTCTTTATGCCACACATCTAAGTAGCAAGCTACTGCACCAGATCTCACTCCAAGTTGATCAACTGCAACTGCAACATCGTTTACAATTCTAATCCAACGAATGATACCTCCTGCTGCTCCTTTATAGCCTCTAATTGTTGAACCATTGGCACGAACTTTTCCAAAATATAATCCCATGCCTCCACCATATTTAGAAACAGTTGCAAAATTAGTAACAGATT
Source organism: uncultured bacterium (assembly GCA_949299165.1). GTDB lineage: Bacteria > Bacillota_I > Bacilli_A > RFN20 > CAG-826 > Onthovivens. The sequence continues at coordinate 12,243 of CASFZJ010000021.1, forward strand.
TAAATATGCCATCAAGAGAATCTTCAACAGTATCTATAAAACAACTTGATAATTGATGGAATGGTTTACGGGCGTTTCCTAGAGTTGGCGTTGCAAGAGTAAATTCAAGTTTAGAAAGCGAATCATAATATCTTTTAACCCAATATAACTTATCACTTTCATTCATTGCTAGATGCATTGAAATTGCAAGGAACATTTCTTGAACACTTTCTAGAACGACTCCTTCGTGGTTCTTTGCTAAATACCTTTTTAAAATAAGTTCAAAAGAAGCATAGTTTAAAAGTTTGTCGCGCGTTCTAACTATCATCTTTTCGCATTCATCGATTTCTTCTTTCGTATATTTTTCAAGAAGATAGGCGCCATAAATATCGTTATCAACTAAATATTGAATCTTTGAATAAAAAGAAGTTATACCAAGTTCTTTTTGAAGCGCCTTAAGTTTTGAATTAAACGAAAAGATATATAATCTTGAAGCGATATATTCCCATTTAGGCGCTTCAAAAGTTGTAAGTTCCATTGCGGCACGAATGAGCGATTTGAGCTTATTTTCTTCATTCATCGATTTAGCGGTGAAACCTTTAAACTTAACAAGTAAATGATTAAGTGAATATTGTTCATCACTAAAATCTTTTTCAATTCCTCTTAAAACACTTCTTAAATCGATGTTTTTAAAAGAGGCACTAATTTCATCGCGAAATTCTCTTTTGGCTTTTCTTTCGTTGCGATAAATAATATAACTTTTGGCACAATCAAAGTAACCTAGTTCCATCAGCGCTTTTTCAACAAGATCTTGCACTTCTTCAACGTTAGGCACTTCGTTCGTGATAGAGTTAACAACCTTTAAAGTTATTTCTTCTAGCTTACTTTCTTCAATCTTTGTCCCAATCGATTTAAAAGCTTTGCTAATTGCTTTAGTTATTTTTTCTTTTTTGAATTCTTCAATTCTTCCATCTCTTTTTTTAATTGCTTCTAGCATACATTTTCCTTCCTCGCTCATAATATCAATAAAGAAAAATAAAAAATATCAAAAATGAAAAAATGCCAAGTTTTAGTAGATTTCTAGTAGATATTTTTTTAATGAGTAAAGTAAAATTAAGACATGGAACAAGAAAAGAAAATAAATATTATATATGGTCAAAGTGGCGGCCCGACTAGCGTTATTAACTCTTCCGCTTATGGCCTAATTAAAGAAGCTAAAAAACATGCGGACAAAATAGAAAAAATCTATGCGATGCATTTTGGGATTGAAGGATTATTAAACGAAGACATCATCGACTTAACGAGCTTACAAGACGATGAACTTAAAAAACTTCTTACTACACCTGGTGCCGCTTTTGGTAGCAACCGCTATAAACTAAATGATGAAATAACTGATAAAGAAAAATACGATAAGATAATTTCAATCTTTGATAAATATAATATTCACTACTTTTTCTATAATGGTGGAAATGATTCAATGGAAACCATTTTAAAGATTTCTAACTATGCTAAAAAAATAGGGTATAAACTTAACTCAATTGGTATTCCAAAAACTATTGATAACGATCTATGCGAAATGGATCATTCGCCAGGCTACCCTAGTGCCATTCGCTATATTGCTAACTCCGTTAGTCAAATCTATTACGATGATAAAAGTTATCTTAGTGGTCGAGTCAATATTGTTGAAATTATGGGACGTAATGCAGGATGGCTCACTGCTAGCACAAAACTTGCTGAATTAAATGGGGCCAAAATTGATCTTATCTACGTCCCTGAAGTTCCTTTTTCTTTAGAAGATTTCTTAAATAAAGTTATTGAAATATATAACGCTAAAAAACATTGTCTAGTTTGTATTTCTGAAGGCATAAGAAATAAGAACGGAAAATTAATTGGCACAATAAAAGAAGAGGAAGATGCTTTTGGCCACACGCAACTTGGCGGAGTAAGTGTGTATCTATCTCACTTAATAACTGAAAAACTTAAAATTAAAACTCGCTACTTTGAACTATCTCTTCTTCAAAGATCTAATTCTATTATTCCTTCTATAGTAGATATTAAGGAAGCGATGATGGTAGGAAAAAAAGCACTACTTGAGGCACTAAAAGGAAAAACAGGAAAACTCATTGCTATAAAAAGAATTTCAAATTCTCCATATAAAGTAAAATATGTTACTATTGATATATCTAAAGTCGCTAATAAAGAAAGAACTCTTCCTTTAAAATACATCAACAAAGAAGGAAATAATGTCACCGATGAATTTTTAGAATACGCTACTCCTTTAATAAGAGATAAAAAAGGAAACGGCTTATTTGAAGTGTTTAGGGTGGATTAGTTTCCGGCACATATTCTTTTTTGTTATCGTTATTTATAATTAAAATGTGTCTCTTCGTTAGGCACATTTTAATTTTGCAATGTTTATTTTCATTTCAAAATTAAAAAAACAACCACCTACCAAGCCGATGGTTGTTTGCAATTATGAAAAACGAAGTAAGTAAATTTAATAACTACTCAATAAGTAGCATGTTCTTGTCAAGAAGAACAAGGATAGCGTCAATAATAGCTAATACCAAAGCCCAACCAACAAATGTATGGATGATAGCCATAACTAAACTAAGAAGAGATTTTTTCTCTAAGAAAACACTCCATCTAATAACCATTTCAGTAATCCATCCAACAAAAGGAATTATCAAAAGTAAAAATCTGATAAGTTTGTCGAATTCATTAAATTTTTTTAACATATTTAATTTCCTCCATACACATTATGGCACAATTTTTGGGTTTGTTAAATCTTAAATGTTGGCTTAAACGAGAAAACATGTGGTTTAAGCTTATTAAGCACTCTCTTAATTAATAAGTCTACATAAATAATTAAAACTTTTTCCGGCACTTCTCTTTCATGAAGTTTAATAATGTATCTATTTTTTCGCCTTCATACTGACTTATTAAAAGTTTTTTTAATTGGGGAACTTTTGCTATTAAATTTTCTAAAAAAGTTCCCTAATTGTCTAACAGGGAACTTATCTTTCTTTTTTTAAACCTTCTATGAAACTAATTGTTTTTGTTACTTTCGTAACTAACACCTATCGCTTCACGATAGTTAATACGATTAATTGCTTCATCGCGATATAAAGCAAATAATTTCTTCTTTTTGTGATCATAAGCTTCAAGAATACTTAAAGCGATAATGGAATAACAAATCGCAACAATACTTTGATAGCTTGCAACATAAGTAAAGAAATTACCTAAGAATGTATTACGATAGTTATCATAAACATATAAAACATCATCTTCGTTAACTAAGTAATAATCACTATAAGCGTTAGCATCTCCTCTAAAAGTAAAATATCTTTCGCCATCTATTTCTCTTTCACCTATTATACGGTGAACAATAAGCTGATTTGTTTCTTCGTTTTTATAAACTCCAATGTCGTAAAGTTTAAGATCACTTGGATTTTCTACTTTCTTAAGTCTAATGAAACTTCTTTCTGGAATATGATTGATGATATCGTTTTCTTCGAGATAAGTATTAGCTTCATTAGCATAGCTCATACTACCAGTTGTAACTGTGATGTAGCTAGTGTTTCCAACACTAACTAAATCACCATTTACTTTGGTGTATATTCCTAAAGCAATAAGAAGAATACAGATGATATAAAAGATTGTTGCAAGAGTTACTCTTAATGCTTCCCACCCTCTTCTTCTCTTCTTTTTCTTTTCATCTTCATAGTAATAATATTCTTTGTATGAATATGGCTTTTGTGAAACGCTTTGTTTCACAAAAGAATTGTAATCAGTAACAGTAACAAATCCATTTTCAAATTTAGGATTGATACTTGTACGATAGAATTCTTTTTTGATAAAAGGTAATTCTTTTTTATATCTATCATCTAATTCTCTTTTTTCGAGTTTATTTTTGAAACTTGTGTAATTCATTGAAAAACACAAAAGAATAACAATAAAAACAATTGTTAGAGCAATTAACGATAAAATTAAAACTAATACTTCTTGATTCATAAAAAAGATATACCTTATATATTTTTATATTTTAAAAGGAAAGGGGTTAATATTCTAGAGGTTCAGTAGATTCTGGGGTTTCTATAGGAGTTTCTTCTAGGGTATGGTCTTCTGGAGAAGGAGATTCATCTATAAAATCTCCAACTACCGGCTCAACAAACTCACTATGAGAAGTCTGCTTGGTACCAACGTACCAAGCAGACAATCCACATCCCGCTAACCCACTAATAACTAGTAATGCTAAGAGGAGTTTTTTCATAATTAGAGTTCAATGTAAGTGAATGTAATGTAGTCAATGTAAAATCTACAACTGGTTTTTTTGTGACCTTTAATTGAAAGGCTAGTTACACCAGGATTAAATTCAGCGGTATAGACATTAAATTCACTAGTTAAATTATGTTCAACATTGTCACCAATCTTTAGGGTAACAGAATCAGAACCATGTGAATATGCAGAAACTTCAATAGCTGTTAATTGATAGCCTTCTTTCAAAACAAAGTTAAGTTCTCCTGTTTCTTTACTAGATCCAAATTTTGCTCCATCTGCATATGCTGGATAAGCTTTGACAACAGTTGTTGTTTCATCGTTTATAATATCAGTTCCTTCAATATTGCTTCCATCATCTCCGATTAAATCAGAAAATTTGGTAACGCCATCAGTATTACTACCATCGCCTTTAAGCATTGTATATTTTGTGGTCATCGTTCCAATAGGTTCTTCAGGTTTAGGTGTAACAGTAATTTTTATTGGTTCGCTCTCAATTTCTCCAACTTTGCCAACGATTCGAACTGTACCTTCTTTAACGCCAGTAACTTTATTTCCTTCGATTTTTACTTCACCATCACCGCTTACTGTATAAGTTACTTCACCGCTAGCACCAGCAGGTGAAAATTCTGGAGTTAATGTTATAGTACTATCCACAGCAACTTCATTACTACTTGCAGTAATTGTTAATGATTCTAAAGAAATATCTTTAGGTTTTGCTGAAATAATAGCAAAATTTATAAATCCTGCACCAGATTTTCCAGCGGCTAAACCTTCAATGCTATAAACTTTATCTTTTACAATAGCATCGTAATCACCTGCATACCAATAAAAACTAATGCTTCTGTCTAAATTTGTTTGGTCTAACAATTGAGCATTAATATACGTTCCATCATTAGAAGTAATTTTAACATCACCTTTATAATAACCTTTGAAGTTTGTGAAATCTTCAAAATTTGTATTCGAAATAAATTCATCAGATAGTTCAACAGGTTCTCCTAAGTTAACATCAACATCATAATCTGGGAGTTTTTCGGCAACTATACTTCCACCAATTTGATCATATCCTTTAAAATTTGTTCTAGTGCCTGTAACATGTACTACATCCCCAACAGCAAATTTATCAATATCTTTATCATATACAAGGACGTAATCAGATCCTTGACCTATAAAATAGCCATTCCCAGTGATAGTTAGAATTTTACCTGCAGTATCAACAGAAGCTCCTTCATCAGAAGCAAGTACTTCAGCGATTGTCATATAATCAGTAGTAGCTTCTTTAACAAATGTAGCAACAATAGTTAAATCTTTATCAACAGTTACATTTAATGTGCTTTCTGTTAATTCTGCAGCTTCTTCATTAACAGTTACTTTATCTAATTCATAACCGCTATCTGCCGTTACTGTAACAACAGCTGTTTTTCCTTCTTCTACATCAGCACCAGTTTCAATAGTTTCACCACCAACTGTAACTTCGATTTTCCCACCTTCACCTTCTACACTAAAGTTAACTTTATGTGTTGTTGGTTGTGGTACTTCTTCATCAGTTACTTCATATTTAAAGCTATATGTTGCACCTTTAACGAACTTATATTTAGCAGTATATGTATGAGCTATAGCTCTTGTTAATGGATTTTCAGTAAGTCCAACTGGTTTTTCTTCACCATTTTCAACAACAGTTAATGTGTTATCTTTAACAACTTTACCTTCATCAGTTGTAATAGTAATAGTATGTTCACCTACTGGAAGTTTTCCATCTACGAGTCCTTCAATACTTAATTCAGAACCTGCTACTTCAGGAATAGTAACTGCACCTGTTTCTTCAACTGGAGGTACATCTTCTCCTTTAACACCTTTGACTTCAAAGACAAATTGAAATTTAACACCACTTAAAGTATCAGTTAATGTATTGAACCATTTTTCTTGTTCAGTTTGCGATAAACCTAGATTATTTTTATCCGCATAAACTTGTGGGTTTAATCCACCAAGATCTTCGCCCCAAGTAAATTCTAAAGTAATATCTTGTCCAAGATTTTTATTTTCACTTGCAAGCCACGTATCATATTCAAATGTTTTTACTTTAGGTAAAACTACATAATCAAAAAAAGGATTATCTGCTTTTAATTCTTCGCCACTTTCTTTATCGACTGCTTTAGTTGTAACAGTTAAATTAGGTTTATATTCATCAGCAATATTTGCATAATTTGTTAAATCGTAAGGATCAAAATTTACATCAGTTTTATCTCCTCTTTGTGCTTTAACATTATAAGTAACTTCTAAATCGTCTTCTGAATCGAATTTGATCTTGTCATCTTTAGCTTCAACAACTAGCTTGATATCGCGATTATTTACAGTAGTAACAATTTCAGGTTCAGCTTCTTCAGTATGACTTGTTAAGCCCCCCCCGATGGTCCATGCAGCAACTCCTGTTCCAAGAAGAGCAGCTACGCTTAAGACGCCGACTAATAATTTTTTAGTGTTTTTCATTTTAAGCCTCCCAAAATACAATAAAAAACATCAATATTGTCTGAAAAAAGAAAAAATCGCTTTTAAAAAGCGATTTTTAGTTATTTAGATAATAAAAAAGTATTATACAATTTCTCGGTAAGAGTAAATATGATATAAACTTTCTTTTCTTTTTTCATACTTCAATTATGCGCTTTTTGACTAGTGCTTTACAAGTCTAAAATCATCTTTGTAAAGAAAGATTTACAAGATGCTTTCATTTAAAAGCGCATAATTGATTATTTAAGTTTATAAGTTTAAGTTTCTTTCCAAAAAGAAAGAGGAACTAATAAATATATACATTATATATTTATTAAATTCCTCCAACTTAGAATTGAGGGTTAATTTAGAAAAATAAATCAACGAGTTCTGGATAATCTACGAATGGGTTTCTATTACCTTGGAATTCATAGATTCTATCATTTCTTCTCTTTTCAAAATCATCAACTGGATCAGCTTCGTTCCATTCAATTAATGTTGAAAGAATGCCCATTTTATAATAATGGTCATCATATCCAACATTACCTTTTGGATTTTCAACAACTTCTAGTCCTATATCACCATATTTAAAAGCCATATAGAATATTGCGCGTGCTGAGTCACCTCTTTGGTCAGCATCAGTATTACCATCGATAATAGGATAAAATCCACCATCACCATTTTCACTATAGTAATTATTACCTCTCTTACCATTAGTTCTGTAATAAGATGCTCTCAAATTAAATAAATCAGCACCTTCTTTTGTGTCACTTCTACCATTAGGAAGTCTAGAAGCAGGCCATAAATGTTCTCTATTCCAATTGTTATTAGCATCCCAATGTGCATTAACCAATTGTCCATCGTAAACGCCATAAATCTTACTTTCATCTTCTAAAGAAGCATCAGTATATTGAAGAATCCATCTAGCTTCATCGTAATGAATTTGTTCAAAGTTTTTTTGAGTTAAATTTAAGAGATTTTGTTCTAAAGTTGTTTCATTATTAAAATCAATACTTTTGTAATATTCATCAGCGGAGATAGCTTTATAATTTGTTTTTAATGTTTTATCACCACTTGGTAATGTAATTGTTTGGTCTCCGACTGGGTTTTCATTTTGGCCGCCACTAGTTGAACCGCCACCGCTTGTTGAGCCTTTAATTTCGCTTTGAACAACGCGAGCAAGACAAGTATCACTTCCACTTAAATGATCGATTGTACTTACAGAGAATGTTTCATGACTTTCGTAAGTTCCGATATATACTTGCGAATTATCGTCTAAATTGCCTAAATACATATCTTTATCTTGATCATATGTCCAACGGAATTCTTCGTTGTCCATAACAATATTTTTATGTGTCCCGCTAATTTCTGCTCCAATAAATTTTCCTATGTTTGTTCCTGAAGTAATTTTTAATGTTAATTCTGTTCCAGAAACTTTTGTTGATGTAATTTCTACAGCATCCTCAAAGTTTTTAGTACTACCAAAGTAATACTCATTAGCAATTTGACCATTGAAATAAATTGCATAACCTTTTTGTTTTTGCCACAAACCTAACTTTCCTTTTTCAATTTCAGCACCGACTTCTATGTCAGCAAAAGTTGGGTTTTGAGGATCTACAGGTGTATCAGGATTATCTGGGTTATCAGGGTTATCTGGATTATCAGGTTCATCTGGATCTGTATCTCCACCACTTGTTGGCTCTTTAATTTCGCTTTGGACAATGTGAGCGTAATTACCATTAATGTTATCTAAAGTTTCAACGGCATCAATAGTGTAGAAACCTTCATCGTTTCCGATAAATACTTCATCGCCATTTTCGAGAACAGTTGTATAAGCATCATTTTCAATGTTGTAAGTCCAATTGAATGCAGTTGATTGCATGACAATATTACTATGTTTACCATCATCACTGAGTTTAGCAGCAACATATTTATTGGCATTATCACCAGAAGTGATTTTAATGGTTAATTGTGTACCATTAACTTTTTTTGATTCAACTGTCACGCCTTGATCAAAATAATCTGTAGTGGAAAAATAGTATCCTTGCTTATCCATTTTTCCATTAAAGTAAAGAGCTTTTCCTTGTGTTTGTTGCCATAATCCAAGCTTCCCGCTTTCAATTACTTTACCATTTTCTACATCTTCAAAAGAAGGATTAGTAGGGTCTACTGGCGTATCTGGGTTGTCAGGATTATCAGGATTTTCTGGATTATCTGGATTATCTGGTTCATCAGGATTATTTGGATTCTCTCCTCCACTCTTTTCACTAAATTTAGCGACTAAAGTTGTATCACTTTGTAAATCAACTGTATAGCTTGTTTCAGTTGTAACTTTAGAGTTATTTACAAAATAACCATCAAACGAATAGTTAACTGAATCATAGCTAGAAATATTTACAGCAATCTTAGTTCCTTTGTCGTATTCTCCATTTCCATTTGAAAGAGTGTATTTAATATCATCTTTGATTGCTTCTGGAGCATCAAGCTCAAAAGTAAAAGAATACTTCTCTGTTGTTTGGTTGTTATTATTGTTATTTTGACCTGTTGGATCTTCATTACAAGCTGATAAGGTTAAGCTTGCAAATAAAGCTGGTATCGCAAGGTATAAAAATCTTCTTTTCATGTCTCTCTCCTTTATCCTTTGCACGACTATTTTATAATTTATAAATTAACTATGTCAAAAGCATAAAGAGAACATAAGCGACATTTACATTATATTTACAATATTAATTTTCATTTATTTATTGTGTTTCACTACGTGAATACACATATAAAAATAGAAAATAAATTTAATGAGATGATTATTTCGGATAATTTGACCGCCTGTCTCGGCCTTTTTGACCACCCTCATTTTCGGTAGTCTCTACCGCTTAAAAATAATATAAATACAACCT
>CASFZJ010000022.1 GCA_949299165.1 uncultured bacterium
GTAGTATTATACTAAATAATTAATAAAAAAACAATAAAAAAATAACGATATTTATCGCACTTTTTAAAATTTCATGTGATTTAGTATAAAAAGATTAGGGATAAAAATTTTATGAAAATGTGTAAATGGATTTTAATTACGTAAAAACATGTTAAAATATCAATGTTTATGAAGAACAATCAATCATTGGAAGATTACTTAGAAAGAATCTTAATTTTAAGACAAAAATTAGGAAATGTTAGATCTATCGATATCGTACACGATATGAATTTTAGTAAACCTTCGATTTCTATTGCTATGAAGAAATTAGAAGAAAAAGGATTAGTTGCGGTTGATGAAATAACAGGTTTTTTAACTTTGACTAATGAAGGTGAAAGAATCGCCAGAAATACCTACGAAAAACATTGTTTGCTTAGAGATTTTTTCATTTCTATTGGTGTAAACGAAGAAGTTGCTGCTGAAGACGCGTGTAAAATTGAGCATGATTTAAGCGATGAAACATTTACTCAATTAAGACGATTTATTAAAAAGCAATAATTTTTTTATTTTGTAAGGTCCGCTTTTAACTAAATAAGCGGATTTTTAATATTTTACAAAAAATATAAAATGCCAAATTTTTCGTAGTTTTTGCTATAATTTATGTGTCGTTAGTTGTTATATAATCGCTAAGAAAGGAAATAATAATGAAACTTAGTGTTAATCAAAAAGTAGAAGTATTACCAATAGACACATATAAAGGCGGTAATGGTTTTATCTACAAACTTGACAGATTTGCTAGAACATATAGCGTTTCTACTGATGATGGGAAATTTTTTGAATTCAAAGAATCTGATCTAGGGAAATTATTTAATGTAATTGATTAGATATTTTAATTGTTTTTTCTTGCTACATGATAAAATATTCACATGAGCAAAAAAGAAGAGAACAAAAAAGATTTAACTAATCGAGATAGTGGCATTTCTAACTATCATTTCTGTGTGCCTAAAGGATGGATTAATGATCCTAATGGCTTAATTTACTTTGACAATAAATATCATATTTTTTATCAATACAATCCTAACGAAAATCATCGGAACAAAATTTCGATTGGTGTTGCTGAAAGCAACGATTTATTGACTTATCAAAATTTTAATGTTGCTCTTGCTCCATCTAAAGAAGTAGATGGAATATTTAGTGGTTCAGTAACTTCTTCTGAAAATGGCATTAATTTAATTTTTACAAAACACATCGAAAAACCAAATTTCAGAAAAGAGTCGATTTCTGCAGGGTTTTTAACCGAAAATCAAAAAATAACCACAAATTTTGAAGAATTAATTGACTTAGATCTTTATCCCGACATTGATATAGAAAACTTTAGAGACCCATTTATTTATAGGGAAAAAGACACTTTTTATCTTTTTATTGCATCTAGAGATAAAGATATTAATCTTGGGAAAGTAGTAGTTTTTAAGAGTAAAACTTTAGACAATTTCAATTTCGCATTTGAGATTGGACCTCTTGAAGTTTTCGGCGATATGGTTGAGTGCCCAGCTGTTGGCAAAATTGGTGATGATTATATCCTCTTATATTCGTATATAGAAAAAACAAAAGATAAAGATTTGCACAAAACTGGATACTTAGTTTTAAACATGGACTTAGAAAATGATTATTTTGCGATTTTAAAATGCGGAAAAATTGATAATTCTTTAGATTTTTATGCTCCACAATTATTTGCTACAAAAGATAATGAATTAGGTTTAATTTCATGGTTTAATTCATGGGACTATAAACCTATTGAACAAGAAAATAATCTCGAGTCTTGTGGATTATTTACTTATCCAAGAATATTATCCCTTGATCATGGGCTGCTCATTCAAAAACCATACAAAGAAATAATGAAAAAAATTAAGAGACAATATCAATACGACAATGGCTTTATTTCAACTGCGAGTTTAATTAAATTATTAGCTTACGATGAATTTAAAATTGATTTTGTAGATGAAGAAAATAAAGTAAAACTAGAAATTCTTTATTTTAAAGATAAACTGTTCTTAAAAACTAATGAGATTGTTTCAGAATCTATTTATAAATATAAAGATTTAGCTTTATTAATTATGTTAGATAAATCTTCGTGTGAAATTTTTGTGAATCATGGCAAAGAAACATTAAGTAGAAGGGTGTATTTCAACACTTTAAAGATTAAATTGAACATTACAAAAAGAGAACATATCAGCAATTTAGTAATTGCAGAGTTAAATTTCGATGAATAATTATAGAGAAGGCTTAAGTTATCAGGAAATAGAACTTCTAAAAAAAGAAGGCAAAGTAAATAAAAGAGAAAAAGTTAAAGGCAAGAGTCATTTTAAAATCATATTTGAAAGCTTTTTCACATTTTTTAATATTATTCTATATTTGTTAGCAATTATTTTTGCTTTATTTCAGATATTTTATCCTAACGGAATTAAATATGTGCCAATAACCAAATATGGGTTCTTATTCGTAATATTTTTCAATGCAATGTGCAGCATAATTTCTCAGGAAGCTTCGAAACATACTCTCGAAAAAATGAAGTTAATTTCTGACCCTTTATCTCTTGTCGTAAGAGAAGGAAAAGAAGAAAAAATTCCAATCGAAGAAATTGTTGAAGAGGATACTGTTATTTTAAAAAGCGGGAATGAAGTGCCTTGTGATTTAATTTTAAAAGAAGGCGAACTCATTGTTAATGAAAGCAATTTAACTGGCGAAAGTAGACCAATCATCAAAAAACTTGGTGATTCAGTTCTTTCTGGAAGTTTTGTGGTTAGCGGTTATGGTTTACTGGTTGCAGAAAAGGTCGGTAAAGCGACCTATATTGCTAAACTTGAAAACGAAATAAATAAAATCACTAAGAAAAAATCAGAACTAATCGTAAATATTCGAAAAATTATCGGAATTTTACTTATTTGCATCATTCCTGTTGTACTTTGTGTTGGTTTAAAAATTTATTATGTTGGAACTTCATTAACTGGTGGTGAACACTGGGTATTTACTCCTGAAATTTTGACTAAATGCGCAGCAAGTTTAGTTGGGATGATTCCAATTGGTATGATTCTACTTTCTTCAATTACACTTTCAACATCCATAGTAAAACTTTATAAACATAAAACTATGGTTCAAGAACTATACGCGATTGAGAACTTATCTCATGTTGATACATTATGTTTGGATAAGACCGGAACCCTTACAACACAGGACTTTTTGTTTAAAAATCTCGTAAAACTAAAAGATTTTAACGAGAAATATATAGTATCTTCATATTTGTATGCGATGAAAGATAATAATAAAACAGGGGAAGTTTTAGTAAAAGAATTCGGCACAGAAGAAGTTCTTAAAGCTATTAAGGTACAACCATTTTCATCAAAAATAAAATTTAGCGAAGTAGAATTTGAAGGTGGAGAAATTTATAGAATGGGCGCTCCTGAATTTATTTTCCACGATGAAAGTAGTAAGAAAAAAGCTTTAGAAATTGCCAAAGAAGGCTATAGAGTTATCGGATTTGTAAATGAAAAAGATGATTTAGCTATTTTTGTATTACAAGATGAACTAAGGAAAGGAATAAAAGAAACGTTATCTTTCTTTAATGATTTAAATATATCAATAAAGATAATAAGCGGCGATAATACTTTAACTGTGAGTAAAATTGCGGGTTTTGCTGGCGTGAAGGATTCTGATAAATATATTTCAATGGAAAATGTAAAACTTGAAGAAATTGAAGAAATTTGTGAAAAATATACTATTTTCGGAAGAACGAGACCGGAACAAAAACAGGAAATAATTCGTTGTCTACAAAAGAAAAATCACAAAGTTGGCTATGTTGGCGATGGCGTCAACGACACAACAAGTTTAAGACAAGCTGATTGCTCAATTGCGATGAATAATGGTGCTGATTCTGCTAAAGCTGTAAGCGACGTTATTTTACTTGATAACGATTTCTCTCATTTACCTCTTGTTTTCCAAGAGGGAAGAAGAGTAGTTTCCAATATTATGAGATCGGTTTTGCTTTTTTTAACAAAATCATTTTTCATTGGGACATTCTCGATTCTAAGTGTCTTTATGGAAACAGGTTTACCAATCGAAATTGAATCAATTTATATTTATGAATTTATCTCGATAGCACTTTGTGGATTCTTGCTTTCAATTCAAAATACTAAACCAGAACCAATTAAAGTGAACTTTGTTGTTAACGTAATTTCGAAGTCTATCGTTTTTGGCCTATTATTAACAATATCTGGTTTAATTCCGGTAATTTTAAATGCAGTCGTGCCACAAGGTATCGAACATTGGGAATCGCTAATAGTAATAAATATCACAATAAGTGGTTTGTTTGTTCTTTTATATATATGTAAACCTTTTTCGACATATACAACTGGTGTTGCATTAGTTGGAGTGTCGCTATCTATTATTTTAGCTTTGGCTTTCCCAGATGTATTCTTAAATCCAGGATATTTAAAACAAGCTAATAATTTATCAGAACAATTCGGTTTAATTTTTAGCGATTTTTTTAATATGAATTTATTTATAAGTTTTAAAGAATACGAATGGCTGATAGTTGATTTATATATAATTATTTGTCCATTTATCCTTTGGGGACTGCTTGTTTTAAGAAAATTAATTATTAAAAATAAAGAAAAAATTTTGTCTGTTTTTAAGTCAATCAAAATAGTAAAAAATAAAGAAAAAATGTAAACACTTTCATAAATAAAAAGTTTCATTCGAAATATAACGATAATTATCGAATTTTTTAAATTTTCATAGTTTGTGAAAGCGTTTTCATACGATTATTATCGTATTTTTCATCACTTTACACTTTTTATTTTCATTGTATTATGTAGTTGTTCAAGGAGGAACAACGATATGAAAGAAAAAGAATTAATTAATGAACACGAACAAGAAAGAAACGAAGAAAAAGAAAGTTCTAGAAAAGACTTCTATGGTTATGATCAAGATTTAAAAGAAGGTTACTTCATTGGTGACTTCAGATCATTCCTTAGATAATTAAATTTGCTTTTATAGATTTATCCTTCTATATAAAGAGAGCCACTCCCTAAATAGGTATCGCACAACCTAGAAGTGGCTTTTTCTTTTGTAAAATTCCCGGAAAAAATGAAAATTTCTAGGAAATTTTGAAAAAATAATTTCGTCGTGAAAACTTTTTCTGGTTTTCGTGAAAACATGTTTTCGCATTATTAATTTTTCTTTTGTTTTTCGTTTAAATATTTATAATTTTAGTTATGGCTGTTAGAGATATTGAATTACCAAATTATAGATTATCACACGAGTTATGGAATTCGATAAGTCATGGGCTTACAGGACTTTTTGGAATCATAGCTCAAGTTTTAATGATGTGCAAAATTGGAGGCGTTTATACTCCGGGTGGAATGCACATCGCAGTAAATGATCCTTACGCATATGTAAGTTGTGCAATTTATGGATTTGCAATTATTGTTTGCATGACAATTTCTTGTATTTATCATGCATTAGCAAAAAACAATGGTAAAAGAGTTTTAAGAGTACTTGATCATGATTTCGTATTTTTCTTGGTAGCCGGGACTTACACACCTTATTGTTTAATCACAATGAGAGAATTACCTCTTTGGGGTTTGAATAATACATATTGGAGTGGTTGGCTAATTTTCGCACTTGTTCGGGCGCTTATCGCTTTAGGTATAACCATGAACTCTGTAAATATCAAAAAATTTGGTGCTTTATCAATGAGCATTTATATTTGTGCAGGTTGGTTAATCATTCTAAATTTCTTGGAACTTTATAATAAACTCGGGATGCCTGGCTTTATTCTTTTATTAGTAGGCGGAATTTCTTTCTCGGTAGGGGCAATTTTATATGGAATTGGTAAGAAACATAGTGTTTGGCGGCATACTGTGTTCCATTTCTTTGTTTCAGCTGGGATCGTTTTACAATTTTTAAGTGTTTATTTATTTGTTCTTTAATTAAACATTATTATGAAAAAACTAATCTCAAATTATCATACACATACATTTAAGTGTGGACATGCCTTGCCAAATCCAGATGAGGATTATGTTTTAAAGGCGATTGAACTTGGTTATAAAAATCTTGGATTTTCAGATCATGCTCCATTTAAAGATATTCTTCACCCAGGAATGAGGATGGTTTTTCAAAATGAATTTAAAGATTATCGAGATTCAGTTCTTCATTTAAAAGAAAAATATAAAGATAAAATTAATATCTACCTAGGCTTAGAAATTGAATATATGCCTAGATATGAAAATTACTATAAAGAACTTCTAAATGACTATAAATTAGATTATCTAATTGTCGGTCAGCATTTAACTTATGATGAAAATAAATATCCAGTTTTCTATCAAAGATTTAACGATGACTTTGAAGGCGCAAGACGCTACGCAAATGATTTAATCGCAGCAATAAATTCTGGTTTCTTTTCTTATGTTTGTCATCCGGATTTATTTTTAAATCATATCCAAACCTTAACTCCAGAAATTGAAAAGATTTTTGAGGATATTGCTTTTGCTGCAAAAAATAAAGATATACCTTTAGAGATAAATATTAACGGAGAAACTAACAATAAATCTTTGCCTTTAAAATATGGATGTTTCCATTATCCTGATGTTAATTTCTTTAAAACTGCAAAGAGAATAGGCTGTAAGTTTATTTTTGGAGTAGATGCTCATGCCCCATTTGATTTCGATAAAATTGATTATGATTATTTTGATAGATTCTTAAAAGAAACCGGAATCTCAGAAGAAGAAATATTAAATGAGTTAAAGTTTGTTAAGAAACCATAAATTTAGAGATAAATTTAAAAGTTAAATTTTGAGGAATCTCATATCAATTGAAGAAAACGAGATTCCTTTTTTATTATTTCCAATTTATATTTTATAAGTCCTTGTTTTGTAATTTAGTTCAAAGAAATACAAAAAATAAACTTTAAAAAAATTAGCACTCTCCTATTGCAATTGCTAAAATTGGGTTTACAATATTATTTGCTCGGAGGTATTAATTCATGATTAAACCATTGAAAAATTATTGTTTATTAAAGAAAGAAAAAGTAGAAGAAAAGAAGGTAGGATCAATAATTCTTTCTACCACTAAAAAAGATGATGCTAATGTTGCAAACATTCTTGCAGTAGGTGAAGAAGTTAAAAATCCTTTATTAAAAGTTGGAGCAAAAGTCATCTTTAAAGAATATTCAACAACTTCTTATAAAGAAAATGACGAAGAATATTTGCTCATTAAAGATGAAGATATTTTAGCTGTAATTGAATAAAGAGGTATTTAAATTATGTCAAAATTAGTTAGATATGGAAAAGATGCAAGAAGTAGAATGGAAAAAGGAGTTGATACTCTTGCGAATACTGTCAAAATTACACTTGGTCCAAAAGGTAGGAATGTTGTCCTTGATAAAGGCTATGGTTCGCCATTAATTACAAATGATGGCGTCACAATCGCTAAAGAAATTGAACTTGAAGATAATTTTGCTAATATGGGCGCAAAACTTGTATACGAAGTCGCTAATAAAACTAATGACATCGCGGGAGATGGCACAACAACAGCAACAGTTTTGGCTCAAGCAATGATTCATAAAGGAATCGATTATGTAAATAAAGGGAGTAATCCA
Source organism: uncultured bacterium (assembly GCA_949299165.1). Classification (GTDB taxonomy): domain Bacteria; phylum Bacillota_I; class Bacilli_A; order RFN20; family CAG-826; genus Onthovivens. Next base: position 7,634 of record CASFZJ010000022.1, read on the forward strand.
GTTTTCTTAAGAGAAGGTATTGAAAGAGCAGGAAAAGCAGCCGCTGATTATTTACTCGCTCACACAAAACTTATCGAAACAAGTAAAGACATCGCTTCAGTTGCTACAATTTCATCTTCAAGTGCAGAAATTGGCGAAGAAATTGCTAAAGCTATGGATCTTGTTGGAAGAAATGGTGTTATCACTGTTGATGAATCTAAAGGTTTTGATACTGAACTCGAAGTAGTTAAAGGTCTTCAATATGATAAAGGCTATGTATCACCTTATATGGTTACCGATAGAGATAAGATGATTGCTGAACTTGAAAATGCTTATATTCTTGTCACAGATCAAAAACTTAATAACATTCAAGACGTTTTACCTGTTTTACAAGGTGTAGTCGATGAACATAAGCCATTATTAATCATTGCTGATGACATTGATAATGATGTAACTTCAACATTAATTGTTAATAAATTAAGAGGCACATTCAATGTTGTTGCAACAAAGGCTCCAGAATTTGGTGATAACCAAAAGAACATTCTTGAAGATATTGCAATCTTAACTGGCGCAAAGTTCTATTCTAAAGACTTAAATATGGAGCTAAAGAATATTACCCTTGAAGATTTAGGTAAAGCTAAGAAAATTACCATTACAAAAGATAACACAACAATTATTGATGGTGCAGGTAATAAGGAAGAAGTTGAAAATAGAATTAAAGAACTTAACGCTCAAGCTGATAACTCTAAGAGTGAATTCGATAAGAAGAAATATCATGAAAGAGCTGCGAAATTATCTGGTGGCGTTGCTGTCATTAAAGTTGGTGCAACAACTGAAAGCGAATTAAAAGAAAAGAAACTTAGAATTGAAGACGCACTTAACGCAACTAAAGCTGCAGTTAGCGAAGGTATTGTCGTTGGTGGTGGCGCTGCTTTAATGGATGCACAAAGAGCTTTAAAAGATAAGATTAAAGATAAGAACCAAGATATTGAAAAAGGTATAAGAGTAGTTCTTGAATCTTTAAGCGCTCCATTATTCCAAATTGCAGAGAATGCTGGCTATAACGGTGACGCAATTGTTGAAAAACAAAAACGTCAAAAAGTTAATGTTGGATTCGATGCCAAAGATGGTAAATGGGTTGATATGTTCGAAGCAGGAATTGTCGATCCAACAAAAGTTACAAGAAGTGCTATCTTAAATGCAAGTTCAATAAGTGCATTGTTCATTACTACAGAAGCAGGTGTTTCCGAAAAGAAGAAAGAAGATCCAGCTTCTGCTGGCGCTAACGAACAATTAGATTATTAATTTGCTGATTTGAACAATTGAAGTGTCCTTACAAAACAGGGCACTTTTTTATTTTGCAAAAAAACACGATTATAATCCAATTTTAGTATATAATTAGTAGTAATTTAGTATCAAATTGTGTATATAACTAGTATATTTTTGTTAGTAAAAATATTATTTTAAACAAGTATAATGTTAGGTATGAGAGCTTATTCAAAAATCGGACCATTTGAACTTTATACTCAAAAACCAAATACAGTAAACAAAAAGGGTTATTTGTATATTAGTGAGTTAGAGTTTGATGTACCAAATGTTAATAGAAAAAGAAAAGTTAGAGTTTATTTGCCAAGCGAATACGATTTTAATAATCCAGAAAAGCGATTTGCCGTTCTTTATATGATGGATGGGAAAAATCTTTTTGATGATTATACATCTTATGCCGGAGAGTGGCATGTTGACGAAACGATAGAAAGAAGAATTAGAAGACACAAAGAGTCATGCATTGTTGTCGGCATTGATTCTGCTGCAAAAGATATTGATAGGACTATGGAAATGACTCCAAAAAGCAATCATTTATCTTATTATGATGATGATCAAGTTTTGGGATATGCTGAAGATTTAGCTGATTCGATTATTAACTTCTTAAAACCATTAATTGATGAAACGTTTTTTACATTATCTGATGATTTAAATACAGCAGTAGGCGGATCTTCAATGGGAGGATTAATGGCTTTTTACATGGGGATGAAATATAAAGATGTAATCGGCTATTCATTGTGCTTTTCGCCTGCTTTTTTGATGTATCAAAGAGAATATTTTAAAAAATCATTAAGTAAACATAATTTTAATCATGAAGAATTCGGTAGATTTTGTTTATATTGTGGAGGTCAAGAATTTGAGAGAAGATTTGAAGAATTGACTTTTTACACATTTAAATATTTAAGAAGGAAGGGGTTTAAGAAAGATCAATTAAGGTTAATTTATGATTCAAACATGTTACATAATGAATATGCTTGGTCAAAATATTTTCCAGAGGCACTTTCTTATTGGTTAGACGAATGAATTTTGTAGAAGTATTATCGAGTTTGGAGAATATAACACCAACCAGAAATTTTAATTTACTTTATATTGCTTTAGATTCAATCTTTATTCTTTTATTAATTGGACTTTTAACTTATCAAAAGAAATATATAACACTTTTTTGGTCGCTTTTCGGTGGCATTATCTATTTTTTAGTAGATTATGGCTATTTTTACTGGATAAGTGGCTCAAGAGTAGTAACTGTGGATGGTGTTTCAACCGAAGCTTATACAGCACTAGTTTTATTGTGGATGTCTTTATCTTATGGTATTACTAATTTTGCATTTATTTGGTTGTGCCTAAAGAAAGATAAAAACTTGAAAGAATATTTAATTTTAATTATTGGGTGGTGGATGGTTGCACCATCAATTGCTGCATTAGGCGGACCAAGTAATATCCAAACGTTTAGAACAACTGGTCAATATCATGGATTTATGGCAATTATTTTGGTTGTAGGTTATTTTGATCTTATTATCTATAACATAATTAATAAAAGGAGAGTTGTTAATATTTTATTCTTAAATCTTATTGGAATCAGTGTTCAATTCTGCCGGGAATTCGCACTTTTAGTGAATCAAATTAGACCTATGAACGCAAATTCTTTAATGACTTTAGCGGTAAATAGTTTAATCGAAACAAACCTTGGCTTGCCATATATGTATTTAATTTATGTTGCGGTATCAAGAAAATTTAATGACGATTTAACTCCTTGCGAACATTTTGTTGATCATTATTCAAAAGAAAAAGAAGTTTCAAATGTCGAATAATATACAAAAAATAGACTTTTTAAATATTGGCTATCCTTGTTTAGGAATTTTTTATAAAGATAATGAAGGCGAAAAACTGATTAATTTTGAAGACAATTCTAAGTTTTCTTGCTGCAATTATATTTTTACACCTTTCATTGATACAACTTTTTTCGGTTACTACCACAATCTTAAAAATAAATATAATGGCTTGGATATTTTTTTAGAGGTGATTAAAGATAACACTAGAGAAAATATAGAAAATAAATACTTAAAATTATCAAGCGATGAATATTTGAACAAAGTTGTAATTTTGATGGAAGAATATTACAAACTTTTAGTAAAAGCGAAGAAATTTAAAAGAATGAGAGAAGGGAATCCTGATGTTAAACCTTTTCTAGATTTTCAAAAGAAACATTGGAATGAAATTTTAGATTTCCACTATGATATAGCTGAGTGGCAGTTTAGAGACATTGAAGAAGATAATAAACCTTTATTTTTTAATCATAAAGCGCCATATTCAAACGAAGAAAGAAGAAATGTTTTAAAAGAACAACTTGATTCTTTTTTAAATGATTGCCTAATGTACGATGAAAGTGAATTTAAAGAAGCTCAAGATGAATTTATTGTATGTAAAAAAGCAATAGAAGAATATTTATATCTTTTTAAAGAAAATTTATATTTAATTCCTCTAGGTTTTGATGGAAAGTACCTCTTCAAGAATAAAATTGTTAGAAAAGCAGAAGAGTTTTCTATTGAAGATTATTTCTTTTTGGATCGAACAAAAAATTATATTGAAATTGTTAAATAATTGAATTTACTTTTAGTATTGAAAACTAGATAAAAAATTAGTTTTTTTCATAAAAATCAATAATTTAAAAAATTAGTTAAAAACTAGTATTTATTTAGGATTTGCAAGGTTTTTTACGATTGAAATTTAATCGAAAATTTATCTACTAGAAATCTACTAATTCTTCCTTTTTTGAGTTTTTGACAATTATGTGGGTTGTAAAAAAAGTGTTTGAACCTTACTATTAATGGGCGGATGAAAACATAGTCCCGGGTTAAGATGAGAATAAGTGGTTTACAAAAATTAACATTGTTAGATTTTCCTAACCTCGTTGCTTGTACAATCTTCCTTCCGGGTTGCCAATTTAGATGCCCTTTCTGCCAAAATGCATCTTTAGTTACTGAACTATCAGTAGCTAATGAAATAGAAGAAAAAGAAATTCTAGATTATTTAAAAACCCGCAAAGGCGTGTTAGATGGTGTTTGCATAACGGGTGGAGAACCAACACTTCAAAGTGACTTGAAAGATTTTATTCAAAAGATCAAAAATCTTGGATTTAAAGTCAAATTAGATACAAATGGTTATACCCCAAGTATTTTAAAGGAATTAATTGATCTTTCCTTGCTTGACTATGTGGCGATGGATATTAAAAATTCGCTAGAAAAATATCCAAAAACATCTGGCGTCAAGAATTTAAAAATCGATAATATCCTAGAATCGATAAAAATTCTTAAAGAAAATAAAATTCCTTATGAATTTAGAACAACAGTCATTAAGGAATTCCATAGCGAATCAGACTTTATAAGCATTGCTAAACTTATAAAAGGTGTCAAAGTTTATTATCTTCAAGAGTATCGCGATAGTGAAACCTGTATCGAAAGAGGATTTCACGCTTATACAAAAGAAGAAATGGAACATTTTGTTAGCATATTAGAAAAAGAAGGCGTTAGAACTGAATTAAGAGGGATTGAGTAGGTAAGAGTATGTACAAAGTTATTAAAAGAGATGGAAGTCGAGTTTTATTCGATATTTCTAAAATCACAAAAGCTATCACACAAGCATTCAAATCAGTTAATAGAAAGTATGATGAATCACAAATTAACTTATTAGCTTTATCAGTTACATCTAGATTTGATTCAAAAATTAAAGATGATGCAATTTCTGTTGAAGATATTCAAGATTGCGTCGAACAAACTTTAATGGAAACCGGATTTACAGATGTAGCAAAAAGTTACATTTTATATAGAAAAAACCATGAAAAATTAAGAAATGCTAATACTTTATTAGATTATAAGAAAATTGTTGATAACTACATTCATGTTAACGATTGGAGAGTTAAAGAAAACTCAACTGTTACTTATTCAATTGGCGGCTTAATTCTTTCAAATAGCGGTGCTATTACCGCAAATTATTGGTTAAGTGAAGTTTATGATGAAGAAATCGCTAATGCTCATCGTAATGCTGATATTCACTTGCATGATTTAAGTATGCTCAGCGGATATTGTGCCGGATGGAGTCTTAAACAACTTATTACCGAAGGTCTTGGTGGAGTTAGTGGAAAAATTACTAGTGCACCTGCAAAACACCTCTCGGTTTTATGTAACCAAATGGTTAACTTCCTCGGAATTATGCAAAATGAATGGGCTGGCGCTCAAGCTTTCTCTTCATTTGATACCTATTTAGCTCCTTTTGTTAAAACTGATAATCTCTCATATCCTGAAGTTAAAAAATGTATTGAATCATTTGTTTATGGTTGTAACATCCCTGCAAGATGGGGAACACAAGCTCCATTTACAAATATTACTTTAGATTGGGTCGTACCTGAAGATCTTGCTGAACAACAATGCATTGTTGGTGGCAAATTAATGGATTTCAAATACAAAGATTGTAAAAAAGAAATGGATATGGTTAACAGAGCTTTCATTGAAACAATGATTGAAGGCGACGCTAATGGCAGAGGTTTCCAATATCCAATCCCAACTTATTCAATCACTAAAGATTTTGATTGGAGCGAAACCGAAAACAACAAACTCTTATTTGAAATGACAGCAAAATATGGCACACCTTATTTTTCTAACTATGTAAATAGTGATATGAAACCAAGTGATATTAGAAGTATGTGCTGCCGTTTAAGACTTGATTTAAGAGAATTGAGAAAAAAGAGTGGCGGATATTTTGGAAGCGGCGAATCAACCGGCTCAGTTGGCGTTGTTACAATCAACCTTCCACGTATTGCTTATTTAGCAAGTGATGTTGATGATTTCTATGCTCGTTTAGATCACATGATGGATATCAGTGCTAGATCACTTTCTATTAAGAGAAAGGTCATTACTAAATTATTAGATGATGGTTTATATCCATACACAAAACACTATTTAGGCACATTTAAAAATCACTTCTCAACAATTGGACTTGTTGGTATGAATGAAGTTGGTTTAAATGCTAAATGGTTAAGAAAAGATTTAACTCATAAAGAAACTCAAGATTTTGCTGTTGAAGTTTTAAATCACATGAGAGATAGACTTGTAAAATATCAAGAAGAATATGGTGATTTATATAACTTAGAGGCTACTCCAGCTGAATCAACAAGCTATAGACTTGCAAAACACGATAAAGAAAAATATCCAGATATTATTACAGCTAGTGAAAATGGAAAAACTCCTTATTACACCAACTCTTCACACTTACCTGTTGGATACACAGATGATATTTTCTCAGCACTCGATGTTCAAGATAGATTACAAACTTTATATACTAGTGGCACAGTTTTCCACGCTTTCCTTGGTGAAAAATTACCAGATTGGAAAGCAGCTGCAAATCTTGTAAGAAAAATTGCTGAAAATTATAAACTTCCTTATTACACACTTTCACCAACATATTCTGTTTGTAAAGAACATGGCTATATTACAGGCGAGCACTTTATTTGTCCAAAATGTGGTCAAAAAGCGGAAGTTTATTCTAGAATTACAGGTTACTATAGACCAGTTCAAAACTGGAATGATGGTAAATTAGAAGAATATAAAGAAAGAAAAACATACAATATTGCTACATCAAAATTTGATCCTAGTGTTGATGGAATTCATGCTTGTGAAAGTCATGAATCTCATAAAGAAGAAAAGATTGAACCAGTAAATGTTGATGTTAATAAAATGGATTTAGTTTTATTTACAACCCCAACCTGTCCAAATTGTAAGATTGCTAAAAAATATTTCGATCAACACGGAATTAAATATACAACAATCGATGCAACTACAAGAGGTGATTTAGTTGAAAAATATCACATTTCCAGCGCGCCAACTTTAGTTGCTTTACCACACAATGCAGAAGGAAATCCAGTTGTTGTTTCTTCCTTACCAGAAATCTTAAAGTTTACTAAATAAAACATATAAAAATTAATTTTAAGAGCTATTTAGAAAATTGATTTCTAACTAGCTCTTTTTTCATTAAAAAAGCAATTCGATAAAAATATAGGCACAAAAATTAAATTAAGTAATTATAATATATTAATTATGGAAAAAGTTTATTCTCTTGGTATAGATGTAGGTAGCACAACCGTAAAAGTTGCTCTTTTAGATTTTAATAAAAATATAGTTTTTTCTTCTTATAAAAGGCACTTTGCTTCTATTGTTGAAACTCTAAAAGGCGTTTTAGAAGATGCTTACTCTAAACTTGGGGAAATAAATGTAAAAATCTATATTACCGGCTCAGGTGGATTAGGCTTATCGAAAGCATTAAATATCCCATTTGTTCAAGAAGTTGTCGCTGAAGCAAGAGTTATTAAACTTAGAAGTTCAAAAACTAATGTTGCGATTGAACTTGGTGGAGAAGATGCCAAGATCATTTATTTTGATCATGGAATTGATGAAAGAATGAATGGAATTTGTGCAGGCGGTACCGGCTCATTCATTGATCAAATGGCCTCTTTATTAAAGACGGATGCAAGCGGATTAAATGAACTTGCGAAAACTTATAAAGTCATTTATCCAATCGCTGCTAGATGTGGCGTTTTTGCTAAAACCGACATTCAACCCCTTATTAATGATGGAGCAAGCAAAAATGATTTAGCAAAATCAATCTTTAAGGCAGTTGTAAATCAAACAATTTCTGGACTTGCCTGCGGAAAACCAATTAAAGGAAATGTTGCTTTTTTGGGTGGCCCATTACACTTTTTATCAGAGTTAAGAAATACATTTATTGAAACTCTAAATTTAGGTGAAGAGAACGTTTTCGCTCCTGAAGATTCCCATTTATATCCAGCAATTGGTGCTGCTCTAGAGGAGTGTGAAAACAATTGCGAAAGTTTTCACGCGTTCCTAAAAAAGTTAAATAATTCCCTAAAATTAGATAATGATATTAAAAAATTAGATCCATTATTTGAAAATAATGAAAAATATTTAGATTTTAAAAGAAGACATTCTTTAGCTTGCGTTAAAAAAAGAGATATTAAAAACTTTAAAGGCAATGCGTTTTTAGGAATTGATGCAGGAAGTACAACAACTAAGATTGCTCTTATTGATGAAGATGGAAATCTTTTATTTAGTTTTTATACTTCCAATGAAGGCTCTCCAATAGAAGCAACTAAAAAAGGATTTAAAAAATTGTTAGATGTTTTGAATCCGGATATTAAAATTATTCAATCTTGTTCAACTGGTTATGGCGAACAACTTATAAAATCAGCTTTTAATTTAGATTATGGTGAAGTAGAAACTATTACCCATTATAAAGCTGCCAAATTCTTTAATAATAAAGTTGACTGCATTCTTGATATTGGCGGTCAAGACATGAAGTGCATAAAAATTAAAAATGGAAGTGTGGATTCTGTTTTACTAAATGAGGCATGTTCATCAGGTTGTGGTTCATTTATTGAAACATTTGCTAAATCGCTAAATAAATCAGTAGAAGAATTTGCTAAATTAGCTTTATTTGCAAAATCACCTGTTGATCTTGGCTCAAGATGCACGGTTTTTATGAATAGTAACGTTAAACAAGCTCAAAAAGAAGGAGCTAGCGTTGGTGATATTTCAAGTGGTTTAGCTTATTCGGTTATTAAAAACGCACTTTATAAAGTTATTAAACTTACTAGCCCAGATGAACTTGGTAAAAATGTTGTTGTACAAGGTGGCACTTTTTATAACGAAGCAGTATTAAGAGCGCTTGAAAAAATTCTTGGTATTGAAGTAATTAGACCTGATATAAGCGGTATTATGGGCGCTTTTGGCGCAGCACTTGTAGCAAAAGAAAACTATGAATACTACAAACTTCAAACTACAATGATAAGTTTAGAAGATGCTATTAATTTGACTTATAAAACTCATTTTTCACACTGTAAAGGGTGTAATAACAATTGTATTTTGACTATTAATACATTTTCCAATAAAAAGAGTTTTATTTCAGGAAATAGATGTGAACGATTTGTTAATAATACAAAAAGAAAAGAAGATGTTCCAAACATGTATAAGTGGAAATATAAAAGATTATTTTCTTATGAGCTACTTAGTATTGACGAGGCCACTAGAGGAACAATCGGAATTCCTCGAGTTTTAAATGTGTATGAAAATTATCCATTTTGGGCAACATTTTTTAAGGAACTTGGTTTTAGATTGGTTATTTCGCCTGAAAGTTATCATTCAATTTATGAAATGGGCATTGAATCAATACCAAGTGAATCAGAGTGTTATCCAGCTAAACTTGTTCATGGCCATATTGAATGGCTGATACAAAATGGAATTAAGACAATTTTCTACCCTTCAATTCCTTATGAAAGAAACGAAACAAAATTAGCAAATAATCATTTTAATTGTCCAATTGTTACAAGCTATCCAGAAAACATTAAAAACAATGTTGAAAACCTTAAAAAATTTGATGTTAAATTTTTACATCCTTTTTTGAGCTTAACAAATGAAAAAATTGCATCAGAAGAATTAGCAAATATTTTTGAAAAGGAATATCAAATTCCTCGAAATTCGACGAAAAAAGCTGCAAAACTCGCATATTTTGAATTAATTAAGTTCAAAAATGAAGTTGAAGAAAAGGGAAGAGAAATATTAAAACGGATGGAGGAAACCAATCATAGAGGCATTGTTCTTGCTGGTAGGCCCTATCATATTGACCCTGAAATTAACCATGGAATTCCGGAAATGATTGAAAGTTATGGTTTTGCAGTTTTAACAGAAGATGCAGTTGCATCGCTTGGTGAATGCCTTTTAGATAGACCTTTAAGAGTTAATGATCAATGGATGTATCATTCTCGACTTTATAAAGCTGCGGCTTTTGTAAGAACAAGAAACGATCTTGATTTAATTCAACTCAATTCTTTCGGATGTGGGCTTGATGCTGTAACGACTGATGAAGTCAGCGAAATTTTAACTGGCTCAAACAATATTTATACAGTTTTAAAAATTGATGAAATTTCTAATCTTGGCGCAGCAAGAATTCGTATTAGATCATTAATTGCTGCTTTAAAAGCGAGAGAAATTGAGAAGAATTTTGTAAAAGTATCAAAAACAAGCATTGATAAGGTTATTTTTACAAAAGAAATGAAAAAAACTCATAAAATTTTAGTTCCTAATATGTCGAAGATTCATTTTAGGCAACTAGAAGTAGTGATGAAAACTTTTGGTTTTAATGCTGAAGTTCTCGAACCAAAAGGTAAAACGCCAATTGACCTTGGCTTAAAATATGTAAATAATGATGCCTGTTACCCTTCGTTAATTGTTGTTGGTCAGATGATGGAAGCTTTACAAAGCGGAAAATATGATCTTGATAAAGTTGCTTTGATAATTTCTCAAACTGGCGGTGGATGTCGTGCCAGCAACTATATTGGATTTATTAGAAGAGCCTTAAATAAAGCAAATTTGTCGCAAATCCCAGTTATTTCTGCGAGTTTTGCTGGTTTAGAGGAAAACCCAGGGTTTAGGATTACATTACCTTTACTTTATAAAGCCATTCAAGGTGTAGTGTATGGCGATTTGCTTATGAGAGTCTTACATCGCACTAGACCATATGAAAAAGTCAAAGGAACAACAGATAAAGTTTTTGAAAAATTTGAAAAAAGAGGTTTTGAATTCTTTAAATCTAAAAAGATGAATGTTAGGGAATTTAATGAAATGCTCAAGGATTGTGTAGATGAATTTGACAAAATCGAAAGACTTGATATTAAGAAGCCAAAAGTCGGAATCGTTGGTGAAATTTTAGTTAAGTTTTCAGATTATGCTAACAATTATTTAGCGGATACATTAGAAAAAGAAGGAGCTGAAGCTGTAATTCCTGATTTATTAGATTTCTTCTTATATTGTTTCTTAAATAATGAATTTAAGGCTGAACACCTAGGAAAAAGCAAAGCACTTGCGAAATTTACACATACAATGATTCAAATTGCCGAAAAATTTAGATCAAAAATGAGATTTTATTTAGATCAAAGCGAAAATTTTACCTCACCTAATTTCATTGAGCATACGGCTAAGAACGTGAATGGTATAGTTTCATTAGGCAATCAAACAGGTGAAGGCTGGTTGCTTACTGGAGAAATGGTTGATTTAATTGAAAGTGGCGTAACAAATATTATTTGCACTCAACCTTTTGGTTGCTTGCCTAATCATATTGTTGGGAAAGGCGTTATAAAAGAACTTCATAATCGTTATCCAAAAGCTAATATTATTGCAATCGATTACGATAGTGGTGCAAGCGAAGTTAACCAATTAAATCGTATTAAAATGATGCTTGAAAACGCAAAAAACAATTTAAAAGAAGAATAATATTGAAGACGAATAAATTGAAAAAGATAATATATATTGTTTTAGCTTTTATTTCATTACTAATTAATATTTTGGTAATTTCATTAATGAATCCCATTGAAAAAGCAGGTGTGTGGCTCATTTTTGCAATAGGCATTGAATTAATATTATTTGCACTGATTATAATTTTCGAAATAATGAATAAAAATAAAAAATCCTGATATTCTGCAGGATTTTTTATTCTTGTGTGAGCGAAGCGAGTTAAAACCCTCGGATTGTCCGAGGGTTCGGGATAACTTATAGTTTTGCAAAGAAAAACTCCTTACAATATAAATACGCGTCAACGTAATTAATTGAAAGGAGTAAGTATGTCCAAGGACACATTAAGTTTAGCACACACGTGTTGGAATTGTAAATATCACATAGTGTTTGCGCCAAAGTATAGAAGAAAGGTATTTTTCAATCAAAAAAGAGTGGATATTGGAAAGATTTTGAGGAAATTATGTGAATTCAAAGGAATAAATATAGTTGAAGCAGAAATCTGTCCAGATCACGTTCACATGCTCGTGGAAATTCCACCAAAAATGTCTGTTTCTGGTTTCGTGGGATTTCTGAAAGGCAAATCAAGT
>CASFZJ010000023.1 GCA_949299165.1 uncultured bacterium
TTGTAATAAATATTTTGGAAATTTTTGAATGTGTAATGTCTTTTAGCGAGTGGAAATATCACTAAAAAGATTAAAACTATCGCAATTACACAAATACCAACTATTGTAATCGTAAAACCTAACGGGTTGGCGTTAGGATCAAATATGTCTTGTAATACATTAAGTATTTTCAAGATGTTACCCCCTTATTAAGCTAAAGTAAGTGCTAAATTAACCATCCTTGTTAAATTGTGACTTCTTTCTTCTTGTGTTAAATCTTTTTCATCATTAACAAAAGAATCGCTAACTGTTAAAAGGCAAAGAGCTTTCTTATGAAGTCTCATTGCATTCAAGAAAAGTCCATAACTTTCCATTTCTACGGCTAAAATTCCAAGTTCTTGAGGAAGTTTATAGAAATCTTTTTGTGGATCATAGAAGATATCACTTGAGAAAATTGGTCCAACATGAACTGGAATATTTAATTTTTTAGCATTTTCATACGCTTTTAACATTAAATTAAAATCACTGCATGGAGAGACATGAAGTCCTTTGTTGGTGTAATAATTTGCAAAATTTGAATTGCTTGAAGCACTTGTTGCAATAATTACATCGCCTACATGGCACTCGTTTTGATAACTTCCAGCTGTGCCAATTCTAATAATATTTTCAACTCCATAAAAAGTGAAAAGTTCATAAGAATAGATACCAATTGAAGGTACGCCCATTCCAGAAGCCATAACACTAATTTCTTTACCTTCTTTAGTGTGGCCGGTATAAGCGAAGATTCCACGAACATCACTTACAAGTTCATAATCTGTTAAAAATGTTTCTGCAATCCATTTAGCTCTTAAAGGATCGCCTGGCATAAGAACAGTTTTTGCAAAATGTGCTGAGTCTTTAATGTGTGTTGACATATTAATTTTCCTCCGACAATATATATTTATCTAATTTATTTAAATTAGATACATCACGTGTAAACCTATAACCTTTCTTTATAATTCTACTACTATTTAAGGTCAATTTAATAGTAAGTAAATATATAGGGTGAGTTACTTTTTCATTAACAAGAGCATTTTCCTTAAGTTCTGCAAGGTTTATTAAGTTAGTGATTTTGTAAAAATAATTGAGATTTGCAAGGATTTTGCTTAAATAGCTATCTAAATCTTCCTTAAAATTTAAGTTAAGTGATGGACTAAATTCTGGCAAAATTTCTTTGCCTTTTTTGTCTTCTATAAGGTATTCGCCTTCATTATTTTGTGCAATCAACTTATATTTTATCGCAAGATTTTGATGTGGATTTAAGGTGTCAAGTTCTTCAAAATCATCAAGTGCTTTTAAAATTAAATCAATGATTTTGTCTAAATTTTCAACTTTTTTATCTAAAGCAATCTCTGCTTTATAAAGTTTAGCAAGAGTTAAAGTTTGAATTAAATAAGAATAAATTGTTTCTTTATTCTGCATTTTCACCTTTCTCCTGATTTTCTATAGGAGTTTTGGCTTGTTCCATAATATTAGCAAAGGCATTTTTAAAAGTATCACGGTTATAATGCTCTAAAACACCTTTATAAGCAATTGAAATATTTCCTGTTTCTTCGCTAACAACAACAGTTACACAATCGTATTGAGAAGAAATCGCAAGTGCCGCTCTATGACGAGTGCCATATTTTCCTTCAAGTGTGGCCGTTGAAACGTCTTTATACATAACTGCTGCTGCATAAATTATGTTTCCTTTAATAATCACTGCTCCATCATGAAGTCTTGTACCTTTATAAAAAATTGTTTCGATAAGTTCGGCATTAACTGGAGCTTTTAAAATAACACCATTATTTCCGTCTTCACAAACTTCCGTTAAATTATCGTTTCTCACGAAAGACAATAAAGCTCCAATTTTATATTGTGAAAGATATAAAACGCTTGTATTGATAATGTCATAAAGATCACTTGCAGCATATGGTTCATCAACCTCAAGTGTAGTCTTTTTCTTTTTAAATTTGATAGCTCTTGTAAATTTATTAGCAAGAATTGGTCTAAATTCACTTAAATTAACAAAGATCGCAACAATTGCTAAAACGGTGATTATCGCAAGACAAATTTGTGCAAGATAATCCATCATGAAAATATGTGAGATTAAGAAAATCACGCTAAAAGAAAGTAATGTATACCAAACAAATTTTCTTTTAACGAAGTAATCAATAAATAAGTTTAAAATTGCAATTGCGAAAAATGAAAAAATGAAGTCGCAAATTGCAGCTGCGCCACCCGTATCAAAAACAGTAACCGCTAAAACATTGATATCCATAATTAATTACTCTCTTTTTCGATGATATTACGAGCAATATAAACGCCATTTGCTCCTGCTTGAGCTAAACCTCTTGTAATACCTGCGCCATCTCCGCCAACGTAAAGATTCTTAATTTTGGTTTCGAAATTGTTATCGCATTCAACTCTATCACTATAGAATTTTGCTTCTACACCATATAAAAGAGTATGTTTGTTAGCAATTCCAGGAGTGATGTGATCTAAAGCTTCAATCATTTCAATGATTGATTGCATTGTTTTATAAGGCAAAACAAGACCTAAATCGCCAGGAACGGCTTCTTTTAAGGTAGGCACAACAAAACCTTCTTCAATTCTTTTTTCAGTACTTCGTCTTCCACGTTTTAAATCACCATATCTTTGGACAATGACTGTGCCATTAGAAAGTTTATTTGCAAGAGCAGAAATATCTTCAGCATATTCGTTGCTATCTTTAAATGGTTCAGTGAAAGTGTGAGAGACAAGCAAAGCAAAGTTTGTGTTGTTACTTCCTAAATCGCTTGAGTTATAAGCATGCCCATTGGCAGTGACAATTCCATTGTTATTTTCAACAACAACGTGTCCACTTGGATTAGAACAGAAAGTTCTGACACTTGTGCCAACGCTTGTTGTAAAAACAAACTTACCTTCATATAATTTTTCGTTTATTTCGCTCATGATGACATCGTTTGTTTCAACTCTAACACCAATATCAACACGATTGTTCTTAAGTTTGATTTTGTGTTTTCTTAAGCATTTTGATAACCATTGCGAACCTGGTCTACCAACATTTAATACAACATATTTCCCTAAATATTCGTTGTTTTCCGAATCAACAACACCACGAATTACATCTTTTTCGACAACGATATCTTTAATATCAGTCATAAATTTCATGTGAACACCTTTAGCTAGAAGTTCTTCATAAATTGATTGAAGAAGCTTTAAATTAACTTCAGTTCCAAGGTGACGGACTTCGCTTCTTAAAAGTTTAAGACCAACAGCAAGACCACGTCTTTCGATATCTAAAATTTCTTTAGTGTTAGGATTTGTAATTTTATCTGGAGCTCCGTGTTTTAAGTTAATTGCATCAACATAGCGGATAAGATCGACAACTTCTTTTTTGTCCATATAGTCGCCCATCCAACCACCAAATTCACTGGTAATATTAAATTTTCCATCAGAAAAAGCACCACATCCACCAAATCCACTTGTCATTGAGCAACTTGGATAGCATTCACTTTTCCCAAAAATATCTTGAGGACATTGCTTGATTTTGCCGTTCAAAATAGGGCAAGTACGATGATAAATATCTCTTCCTTTATCGACAAGAAGAATATTCAAATCTGGTTTTTTTGTTATAAGTTCATAACAAAGATAGATTCCACAAGGACCAGCACCGACTACAACTACATCAAATTTTTCCATAACTTAATTACCTACCCAAACTCGCTTTAATATTATACATAATATTAAAGGTCTAAAAAATAAAAATCAGTTGAGAATAGCAAAGAATCTTTCAAAATTAACGTAAAATTGTGATTGTATTTTCTTTTCTGTCTTTAGCTTCTACATTTTCGTTTGGATATCCTAATGCTGAACATCCAATAACTTTATATTCTTCAGGAACGCCTGCTTCTTTCAAAAGCTCCGCAAATCTAGGGTTTTTATAATGAATTTCATCACCTAATTGGTTAATCCAACATGTGCCTAAACCCAACGAATTAGCTGATAAAAATATATTTTGAAGGGCACAAGCTCCATCATGTTCATAAAGTAATTTTCCTTTTTTGTGACTTACGATGATTAAAACTGGTGCACCATAAGTTACATCATATGTTGGTCTATTCATATCTTCTCCAACTATTTGACTCATTTCCTTTAACCATCTTTTATTTTGAACAACTGAAAAATGCCAGTCTTGATTATTCATTCCACTAGGAGCATATCTAGCACACTCTAAAATTTTGCATAAGTCATCTTCACTCACTGGTTCATTTTTATAACTTCTAATACTACGACGAGTTAAAATACATTCAATAGCATCCATATTATTTATGCCTCCAACTATTTCTATATTAAAATTTTAACATAAAAATATATGGGAAAAATTGCATTTTTCTAGGAAAAAATGAAAAAAGTCCCGAAAAATGTGCAAAAGTTAGCTTTTTTGCAAAATTCCCGGGAAATTTTTAAAAAAGTACTATTTTTTAAAATGAATAAATTATGTTTTTCAACACTTCAAACAATATTTTACAAGTTCTATCAACAAAAGAATTGTACTCTTTGCCAGAAGCACTATCGCTAACACCTTTTAAGGAAAAAACATCAACTTTATTTTTTAAGCAAGTCAAAACAATTCCTGCACTTTCCATATCGCAAATATCGCAATCATACTTTTCGACCAGCATTTTTTTAAATTTAACATCAGAAATAAACTTATCTCCGCTTGCACAAGTTACTTCTTCTAAATTTGGAAAACTTTTTTTAACTTTTTCAATTATTTTTTCGCTTAAAGGAATTCGACAATCGTTTATTTCGGGATAGGTTGCTGGAGCAATTGGATCAATTTGAGAAATATCAAAATCATAATGAACTACATTTTTTACAATAACTACATCATTTAAATTACGATTTTCTTTTAAAGCTCCACATGCACCATAATTAAAAATCATTTCAACATTATATTTTGTAATTAAATATTGAGTTAAACTTGCTGCTGCAATTTCCCCAATTCCGCTTCTTACAATAAAAAGTTCATGTTCATTTACAGTAAATTTAATTGTGTTAAATAGATCGTTTTCGCTTATTGGATTTTTAATATTAAAACCATTAAATAAAGCTGCGTATTCTTCTTCTGTTGCAATAATTAAACCTATCTTCATAAGTCCCTCCTTTAAATTTAATTGCGGTTTTGCAGGGTTTTTACTAAATTTAAACTCTTTTTACACTTGGCTTATTATTTATTTTTCCTACTAAATAAACTATTAGCATGCATAAATAACAAAGCAAAATTACAAAAAACAATAAAATCAAAATATAATAAAAAACTCCAATTCCTTTACTAGATATATCAAACCAACCTAGCGTTTTAAAATCTAAAAAGAAATATGGAACAAATTGTCCGTTGAATCTAACTCCAACTTGAGTACAAATTAGTACAAAAAATAAATATAAAAGTGGAAATATAGTTCCTGATAAAGGCGAAAATTTATTAAATTTTATATCTGCATCAAAGAAGAAAAAATCAATTAAAGCAAAAATAGGAACCAAACAATGAACTGTTAAATTCGTCATCGAAGATAAATATGATGGTTGTTGTGAAGGAGCTAATAAAATAAAGAAAACTAAGAATGTAATTGTTATTCCAACAGTAAAAACAAATTTTAAATGCAATAAAAAGTTATTTATAAGTTTTTTCTTTGTAATTAATTGAATTATTTTAAGTGCAAAAAATACAATTACAATCGCTAAAATTGCAATGTTACTTTGTATTGTAAAATAAAGTAACATTGATCCATTACCCATGAATCCAGTTGAAAAGAAATTTAAATAAAGACCATAAATTCCAAAAGCAATTAAAGCTATTTCTACTAATAAATTTAAACTAATTTTTAAAATGTTCCGCTTCATAAATAATTACCAAAAATAACAAAATTATTTTAGTGATTAAACTAAATAATTTCCATAAGAGAATTAACGTTGTCAGTAATGCCTAATCGCTTTTAGCACAAGAAAATACTTAAAAATCTGAATTTATTGTTTTAATAACTCTTGATTTTTTCTAAAAACCATGCAAATCTCTAATATTTTCTCTATAAAACGTGATAATCGCCAAGTTCTGCTTCGATAGTTACATTGTCTTTATATACTTTTAAAGCTGAGTTGCTATTACCTGCATTTGGTTCTAAATCATAATCACTACTATTTCTTTTGCTTTCTAAAGAAAACCGAACTCGATCACTGGCTTCTTCACCTTCTATAAAAATCCATGCACTATATGTATGATCAACTGCAAACTTAAAATCTGTAATCGAAACTGTTTCAGGAATGTTTTCTAAATTAAAATCAACTGACTTATTATAATCAGCAGAATAGCCATAGACTTCTTCTCTATCAGCATCATCTGAGATAGATAATAATCCAGAAGTTACTGTTTCTGATTCTCTCTCAATTATTTCTTGTAAACCCGTAAGATCAACATTTAAGTTAACCTTATAAGTATCAACTTCAATGGTTCCGAATTCTTTTACTGAAACGTTTAAACAAATAGTTGTTAATTTATTTATTGATGAACTTCCATTATCAGGTTTAACAACGATCTTAAGTTTTGTGTCGCCAGATTTTATTAAAGCCCTATCTAATTGAATATCAATAGCATCAATTTCGTTACTTCCCATTGAACCAACTATGTCCATGTTTGTAACAATATCAAGTTTAACTGCTTCTAAAGGAATTACTTTTTCATCTTCTACAACGATTTCTGTTTCATCCTCATTTAAAGAGGAACAATATCTCCAAGAATCATCAGTCGTTAATCTTATTTTGGCTTCTGGAGGAAATTCATCTCCATCCTCAGCATT
Organism: uncultured bacterium; assembly: GCA_949299165.1. Classification (GTDB taxonomy): domain Bacteria; phylum Bacillota_I; class Bacilli_A; order RFN20; family CAG-826; genus Onthovivens. The sequence goes on from CASFZJ010000023.1 coordinate 6,858, forward strand.
TGAGAAGACATAAGTATCTTTCTCAGCACTCAAACCATTATCTTTTATAACTATTGTAAAATCTTCTTTTTCTGGCTCAGGTTCAGGCTCTTTTTCATCATCATCCTTGTCTTCGTTCTCACCAGGATTATTATTGTCGTCACCCTTCTTATCATCGTTTTCAGTACTTGGATCAGGTGTAATCTCTTGTTCTCTACATGCGCCTATTCCAAAAAGCAATAAAGCAGAAAAGCTTAAAAGTAAAATTTTCTTCATAGTATTTGTTTCCTTTTCTATATTCTAGCAGTTTCGCTTTTTATACATAAAGAAAAATGTGCTGTCAATCAATGAACAGCACAAATTTTTAAATCAAAGAAAAGTACGATATTAATCGTTATAAACTCCAAGTTTGTCTTTTTCAGTGATTGGTCTAATAACTTTACAAGGTACGCCTCCTGCTAAAACATTTGCAGGAATATCTTTTGTAACAACAGCTCCTGCTGCAATTACTGCACCATCTCCAATTGTTACTCCACCACAAACAGTTACATCGCTTGCAAGCCAGACATTGTTCCCAATTTTAATTGGTTTTGCATATTCTAAATCATGCACGCCATCTTCGAATTCTCTTGGATTTCTTTCTTCGTAACATAACGGATGAACAGGTGTAACAATATGGACACCAACTCCACACATTACGTTGTCACCAATTTCTATAGAACAGCAATCTAAAAGCACGGCGCCATAATTCATATAAAAATTTTTGCCGGTTTTGATATGAACTCCATAATCTACTTGAACACCTGGTGCAAGATAGGCATTTTCTCCTAGTCCAGGAATTAAATCGTATAGCCTTCTCGAATATGTTTCTCCATCCATTGGATCGGTTTGACTCAATAGAAAAGCTTTATGTTTTGCTGCACTCGATAAAGTAGCTAATTCTTTATCTGAAGGATTATATATTTTTCCAGCAAGCATCTTTTCGCGTTCTGTCATAAAATACCTCTAAACATAGTTAGAATTTATCACTAAAATATTCCGCTTACAAGTGACAAAAAATATGGAAATCAAAAAATTGTCAAATTAAAATATATGTATGTTTTACTTAAGTTACAAATCAAGAATTAAAAAAATGCGGAAAAGCGTCTCAATTTCCGATAGAAAAATTAAAGATAACGAGACAAAGCCAGAAGGAATCATCAAAAAAGAGTTTGAAATTCCTTTGCGTTCAACTGGTAAAGTTAAATTCAAATCAAAAACTTTAAAATTTAACCTTTATTATGATGAAAAAGAGATTTTAAGACCTGTAATCTTAGATATACATGGTGGCGGATGGGCTTATGGAGATAAAGATATTAACGATAATTTCTGCTACCACTTAGCTAAAGAAGGTTTTAATGTAATTTCTCTTTCTTACACTCTTGCTTTTAAAGCAAAAATGATAAATCAAATTCAAGAAATCGACTATTTGGTAAATTATCTTTTTGAAAAGAAAGATAAATATTTGCTGGATTTTAATAACTTCTTTGTCACAGGAGATAGCGCAGGCGGACAATTAACCTATCTTTATTCACTCATCATTTCAAACAGCGAAACGTTTAAAGATATTTACAAAGTTTATAACAAAAATAACTTAAAAATTAACGCCATTGCTATTAATCACGGAGCCCCTTACTTAAAAGGAGAAAAACTCGGACCAACTTCAACAAGATTTCAAAAACACATTTATAAAACTTGTAGATTAACAATGGTTTATGGTCACTTCTATAAATTTAAGAAAGTATACGGAGCAACTGATCCAGACGAAACATTAAGATATGTCACGCATTATGTTCCTGCTATTATTGTTACTTCAAAAGGTGATAATTTATGTGTTCAATCAGCGATGCTTGATCAAGAAATGACAATGAAACATTTCCCACATGAATATGTATTTTATGATGATGAAAAAATAGGTCACGTATATAATGTTTTATTCCCTGATTCAAGTGAAGGAAAAATAATTAATTCAAAAATAATTAATTATTTCAAAAATCATTTAGCTTGATTTCTCTGAAAAACCCTGCAAAAACTATATTTTTTCGGAGAAAAATACCAAAAAGATATATAAAATTACAAAAATATAGTACTTTTTAAAAAATATCCTAGATTTTTATTAAATTTGCAGTAAATTTTAACAAAAATATTATATTTTATTTTACTTTCTCATTGTAATAATTGGATAAGGGTTACCTTGTTCGTCAAGTTCGCTACGACTAAAATCTTTGAATCCAACTTTTAAATAAAAATTATGTGCCAATGGATTTTGTTCATTTACAACTACTTCATTAACATTAAAATTTTTTAACGCGTAATTAATAAGACTTGAACCAAAGCCTTTGCCTCTTAAATTACCGTCAATAAAAAGCATCTCTATTTTTCTTTCGTTAATACCAATAAAACCTAAAGGCAGTTCATCATCAAAAGCAACAATTAAATGTTCTACGCCCTTAAATGCTTGTGGTACATATTCCTTAATATTTTCTATTTCCTCATCAGTTAAAAATTTGTGGCTTGCCTTCACAGATCTTTCCCATATACCAAGAAGTTCACTTATTAATTTGTCGTTTCTATCAAAAATTTCTTTTAAAAACATAGCATCTGTCCTTCAGCCACTTATATTTTTAACAAACAAAAATATATATTTCCAAACTTTTTTGAGCTTAAGAGTATTTTTAATCAATTTAATAAAGAACTAGAAAACTAAAAATCATCTTTTACTAGATCTCTGAGAGAGCATAAAAGATAAATAGCAGAAAAAATTATAACTAGCGAAGTAATAGTTAAAGCGGCGACATAATAGCCATAAATACGATCATGATAAGCTGTATTAAATGCCATTATCATCGAAGAATAACCAATTAAGAATCCCGCACAACATACCACAGTACAAAAATTTACCAATGGTGGTAAATCGAAAATAACTTTTTTGAAAACGTATTTAATGATTAAAATAACAACCGGTCCTAATATGCTAATGAACCATAATAAATAAAAGAAAATATCGTAAGACACTTTAAAACTAGAAACAATAAAAACAGTTATGTTGCTTAAAGTAATAATTAACACAAGAAGATCTAGTTTTTTAATATTGTCTTTTTTTCTAAAAACAAAATACGAGATAAACGAAGCAAGTATTGTTAAAGAGCCAAATATTAAATTGGAAATAATGATAGGCGTGTTCATTTTATCTTTATAAAAATCAATTTGAAAGGTACCATCCGCTAGAATGCAATAATATAAAGAATGTAAAATCATTACTCCGCCTAATAGAGCAATCAAAATAAGCATTATAAGTTCTTTGACTTTTGCATAATTCCATTTCATTTTAGTAATACAAACTAAAACTGTATTTCCTGTCCAAGAGATTCCAAAGAGAATTAAAAATATCATCCCAACTATTGAAAGTCCAAATTTTTCCCCATCAAAATTAATTGGATTTGAACGATAAATTAAATAAGTATAGATTATAGTTAAGAAAACAATATTAATAAACAAACTGACATATTGATCTAGAGGTTTGATGTTATCTTTCTTATTAGCAAAAGAATAAAATATATTTGCTAAAAAAAGAATTAAAGGTAAAAGAAAAACAAATATTGCTTCTATAAATTTCTCCTCATAAATAACTTGAATTCCTTCAATAAGAGCGTCGAATAGCAAAATGCCATAAAGGAAATTTTCAATCTGTATTATTTTCTTATATTGATTATTATAATAAGTAACACAAGCTAAAATAATCAGGAATAATCCTGAAGCGACCATTAAAAATTGCTTTGGAAAAGGAAATCCCCAATAGGTCACATCAGTAACGCTATAAAATGCAAAAAAACACAAAAATAAGCCAAAAAATATAAATATTCCGTAATCGAAGATGTCCTTTAAAATATTCTTATACATAGCCAAACTCCTATGCCAAATCCAAAACACAAATTTCGTTTGTACTACTGCTTGTACTATATATATGCATAACATAAAAACTGTTTGCGTTTAATGAATACTTATAATTGTTCGTTTGATTAATTGAGTAATTGTACACAATTGATTCAGTCCAATCTTCAATAGTAATATTTATAGACTTATGGCTAGTATTTGTCGTTAAGAATTGTAAAGCCATAGTTCCTGAATGACTATAACTAAAATTTATTAAGTAATAATAATGCTTGATTCCATTAAATGTCATGCGATAGCCAACATTAATGTTTTGCCCCCTAATATAAGGCAAGTAGTTTTCTTTATAAGTATAGATTTTGAAGTTTTTATGCGATGTAGTCCTGTTTCTTGCTACGATATAATATGTATTATTTGCTTTTAAAGTTAGCATTGCAATTCCTCGATTATAATTCGCGCCACTTTCACTCCCCAAAATCACTCTCTTAGTAGAATCTCGTATTTCAATATAAGTATCTAACGAGCCATCATAACTATCAGATACAACAAAAGTATATAATCCACTTAAAGTAGGCGTGAATTTTAATCCATATAAATCATTACCGTTTAAAGAGTTAACTCTTCTTTTATAGATGGTGGATGAAGATATGGAACTAATCGCCCCAGATTGTTTAAAAACAGACATTAATCCAGTTCCAAATAAATTAATATTCCCATTATTTCTGTAAACAATAAGTTTATAAGTTTTATTTTTAGTTAAAGAAGCATCAAAAGACATCATTTTATTGTTTGCTATATCTCTTTTATTGTTCCATTTATCAGTCTTCTTAATATTAGTACTTTTATGGATTGCCATTAGTTTTGAATTTTCATCATAAATTTCGACGGTAGTAAACGCGCCAATATTTTCTAAACAAAAACTATAAAGACCAGTTTCTTGGGGCGTAAAATTAATCTCTTGCTTAGTTTGTTCACCAAAATTCAGTTCGTATTTATTTCCATCATTTTCTAATGTCAATTTACTTGGTACGGAATCAATACCGATTGTATATGCCCATCTTGCACTAGAACTACCTAAAAAATCAGGATTCCAATGAAAAATCGTACTATTATCATCAAAAACTTCAACTTTTAATGAATGAGCTATAACCGCATAATAATCCTTATTTTTTTCACTTGATAAAATATTGGTTCTATACGAAATAAAATCGTCCTCATTCTTTAGGAAAAGTGGGCGTTCTCTCTCTAAAGTATCGTATTTTCCAGCATTATTTGGTACAAGAACGGCTATTTCTTTTAATAAATCTTTATTTCTTCTCATATAATCAAAATTCATGTAATCAGAAAAAGAAATGGAATTAAACTCATATTTAAGACCGCCTAAATCTGCAAGAACATTTTGGTCCTGCTGACTTTTAAAAGCAGAATCTATAATAGAATCTGTTATAAGCCCCATCGCTTCTTCAACTAAAAATTTCGCACCCAAACCAATAGGTAAAATTTCGGCAATTCCAGAAATCGCTGCATCCGCCAATAAGGATACTAAGATTTTTGTAAAATCACTAGGTGAAGCACCAGAAAAATGATTTTTATAACATCCTTTAATTTTTGCAGCTACAGTCCCAAAGGAAAAACCATAATCAGAAAGTGGATTATAATCACTATCTCCTGGGTTCGGATGTCGTACAGCCGATTCAACATTATTAGGTGTAAAATATCTAAGCGAAGCTTTAAACTGAGGATTTGCTAAACAATAATTATTGTCTACGTCTCCTACAACTACATCAGAATCGTAGTAATATTTATAATTTCTATGTAATACAACTTTTATCTCGATTAATTCTGAAGAAATAAAATCACACTGATAAGTATCAATATCATAAATTAAAAGACTTGCTATTTTATTTGAACCAATGTCGTTATATGTATTTATAAAATACCCCCGTTCAGAGCCTCCCTCTGATCTAATTCCATTTGTACGAAAGTATGATTTTGGAATTAAATTAACGATTGTATCATCTGAAGAGTAAGTAAAACCATTTTGTGCATACTCAGCACTAATTAAACCAGCATCAGTTGTTGATGTTGTACTTTTTAAATAGTGTTGTAAAACTGCTTGATTATCGACTTTCGCTTGAGATATAGATAATGAGTTAGTCACCAATTCAGGGTCAGAATTTTCTTGATGTTCTCTTTTGAAAGAATATTCTGTATTGATTGAGCCAAGTAATTGATTATACAAAATTGAGTTTTTTTCTACAGAACTTGAGTTTCCAATAATATTTTTCGCTAAATTATCAGAAACTTTATAAAATTTTTTACTTAAAGTGTCTTTTCCTAGGCCATAAGAAACAGCTTCTAATACGTAATTTTCATTCAAAAGTTCAGGAAAAATGCCAAAATTATTATATAAAGAACAATTTTCAATTAATTTAATCTCCATTATACCTTTAGATTGAAGTTCATTAACATCTGCAACATAATAATTTCCATTAAAAGTAAGCCTGTAAAAATTAAGACTGTTCAAATTCACATTTAAATCAGAAATTCCATCTATTTCTTCAGTAACAAATTCATTTGTTTCGATTGTTGCTTTTCTTTTAGATTTAATATGATCTTTAAAATTTCGGTTTACTTGCAAAGTATTATCATGAGATCCGTTTAATTCGGTTGGAAAATTAATAAATATTGAAAAAAGAGCACTCAAACATAAACACATTTTTAAAAACTTCATAAAATTCTCCTTTGCAAAAAGTCAAATAATTAATGATTCAAGTGTATCGCCTTTATTGATTATTTTCAATTTTTGAGCTTTAATATGATAAAAATGAGACAAAAGGAGCCAATTTGTATCATCATGAATAATCAAGAGAAAAATACATATTCAAAAGATGAATTGCTAAAAGCCACAATTAGCCTTCTTTCAACAAAAGGTTTAAAAGATGTTTCAATATCTGAATTAACTTCAAGAGCCAATGTATCAAGAGCAACATTTTATCGAAATTTTAACTCCATTGAAGACATACTAATTCGACATCACTATTTTCTTGCAAATGACCTCGAAATAAGATGTAAAAGGAAAAATGTTTCAACAATTGCTGATTTTTTCTATGAATTGACAAAGCATCAATTAGAAAATAAAACTTTTTATACTATTTTATATAAAGAAAATCTATTGTATGTAATTCTTGAAACAATTTTAACAAGAATTAAGAGTCATTTAATAGACGATAGTAACATCGAAAAATATGGACTCAACTTCATATCCTTTGGCTTATTTGGTTTTATATATACTTGGATAAAAGATGATATGAATATCTCTCCAGAAGAGCTTCTCGAATTAATCAAAAAACACTATTCGGCAAACACGAATATAAACGATATGTTTTTAAAATTCTGAATTTTTTTCTAAAAACATCGCAAAACTCAATTATTTTCAATAATTAAATTCAAAAATTAATTTTAGAATCCATTAATTTATATGTCGAAATTTAAAAAGACCGAAGTCTAATCTCAGCCTTTTTAAATTTTTTTCTTTAATTAAAGTTTCAAATATTCTTCATCACTTACAAGTTCAAGCCATTCGTTTGAAGTGTTTTCACCTGGTACTTCAAGAGCTAAGTGAGAGAACCAACTATCTTTAGTTGCGCCATGCCAATGTTTGATTCCAGGAGCAATATAAACAACATCTCCTGGCATTAATTTTTGAGCTTTTTGACCAGCTTCTTGATACCAACCTTTTCCATCAGTTCAAAGCAAAATTTGTCCTCCACCTTTTGTTGCATGATGTACGTGCCAATTATTTCTACAACCCAGTTCAAAAGTAACATTTGCAATAAATACACCATCTTTATTTAATGGGTTTAAATATGATTGACCAATGAAATATTTTGCAAATAGAATAATTGTTTTATCAGTAAAATCATTAGACAATAAAAAATCATTTATTACCCAGCTTAATTGGCCCCACCATATTGGTGCGCCTAAGAAAATATACTCAGCTTCATCAAAATCATCAAAATCAGTATTAACAAGTTCAGTTAAATGATTTGAATCATTTCCTTCTTGAGAGACTCGGCTATCTGGATTTGAATAAGCAAGATCTGCATCAGTATAAGGGTCAACTGGTTCTAATTCATATAATTTTGAATCTAAATGAGTTGCAATAAGTTCTGCTGCTCTTTTGGTATTGCCTGTCGCTGAAAAATAAAAAACTAATGCCTTGCTGTTCGTTGCATTTTCAATATTATAATTATTTTTGTTATTGTTTTGGTTTATTTTGGTGTGAAACTATTCCAAAATGAGCAACTAAAACGTAGTAATTTTACCATTTACCTTAGTAACAACTACTCCAAGTTGGGTAGGATATAACGTTAATTTTGGTCCGATGTTAGTTTTCATAAAAAGCCTCCTAAAATTAATTCACTTCGTGTCAATTATATAATAAGTATCAATTGACGTAATGTCAATAACCTTATCTTTTTATACTAAAAATGTGAGTTGAAGTTATTCAGGGTATTTTGTAACTGTTTTTCCGTAATTCCTAATGCTGATAATATTGTTTTTTGG
>CASFZJ010000024.1 GCA_949299165.1 uncultured bacterium
TTTTGGACCTGAAAAACAATAGTTTTTTAATCTTAATTTTGTTTTTATGGACATATTTTGGAATATAACGAACAGGAAGTGTTCTTGCGATAGCCGTATAAATTAAATTATTTGCCTGAAATAGATAAAGTTTTTCTTAAAATGCATGGTATAATAAAAATTAGTATTTGATTGTTCGAGTAATAGAAAAGGAGGGTAGGAAGATGAGTGAATATATTGGTGATGACGATCTAATTTATAATACGTCTACTCGCATTCCTGTTTGTTTGTGCATCGACGCAAGCGGTTCGATGAGTAATAGAGATGAGGAAGCTAAATCTAGAATCGAGCGAGTTAGAGACGGAATAAAACAATTCTTTCAGGAAGTTTTATCTGATGACACAACTCAGAATTCTGCAGAAGTGGCAATTGTAACTTATACCGAAACGGCAAAAGTTATTAGAGATTTTTCAACGATTGAAGACAACAATAATAACTGGGAAGAAATTGTTGCTGCAAAGAAAGGCGACTTAGGTATCGGAGTATTAAAGTGTTTAGAATTACTTGACGCCAGAAAACAAAAATATAAAGAAAATGGGGTCGATTATTTTCAACCATGGTTAATTATAATGAGTGATGGCTGTCCAACTGGTGAAAATGCAAAGTCCCACACAACTGAAGCATCACATAAAACTATTGAATTAGAAAACAACAATAAACTCACTGTTGTCCCTGTTTTTATTGGAGATAATTCGGATTTTGAGAATAATAAAGGTGTTAAAATTCTTCAAAGATTTTCTAATAATAGAGTAACACCAATTAATTCTACAAAATTTAGCAAATTCTTTAGATGGTTAGGAGCTAGCGTTAGTAAAGTTTCTACAGATAATTCGTTTAGGCTTGATGTTAGTGAACTGGATAGCTGGGAAGAAATATAAGGAGACTAATATATGGCTTTCGATTATTACGGTGAAGATGATTTGATTTATAATACTGCTTCAAGAATACCAGTTTGTTTTTTAATTGACATTTCCGGTTCGATGGGAGAAATATACGATGAAACTGGTTCGGTTAGCACCGGTGAAACAATGTTTTCTGATGGACAAATGTGGCAAATTGTCGAAGGTGGAAAATCCTACATTGGAGATTTGGTCGAAGCGATAAATGAATTTTATGACGCCATAAAAAGTGATCCTACAGCATCCAAATCTTGTGAGGTTTCCGTTGTTACTTTCGGTGATAATGTACATGTTTTGGAAGATTTTGAAACTGTTGATAAAAAAAGAAAGTTTGAACAACCATGTTTAGAAAACAATACTAATTTGGGAATAGCTGTTAATAAAGCATTAGATTTACTTGAAGAGAGAAAAAATAAATATAAAGCCAATGGTGTTGAATATTTTCAACCATGGTTGGTTATATTTACTGATGGTGAACCTACTGATGATGTTAGTGCAGCTCAAGAACGTTGTATGAAATTAATCAGAGAAAAAAAGCTTGTGGTTTTTCCTGTGGCTATCAAAAAAGATGTTAGTCTTTCGGTGTTACAAGGATTTTCAAATAAAAAACCTCTATGCTTAAAAACTGATAAAATTAGCGATTTCTTTGAATGGCTTGGAAAAAGCGTTTCAGTTGTTTCTGCTTCTAAAGTTGGAGAGACGATTCGTTTAGATGTTTCGGTTCTTTCAACTTTTCAGGATATATAATTTAAGGAGAAAGCATGTCAAGAGACTATTTAGGAGAAGATGATTTAATATATAATACATCTTCAAGAGTACCGGTTTGCTTGTGTTTAGACACAAGCGGTTCTATGTATGATTGCATAGACGAGTTAGTAGAAGGTGTAAACGCTTTTTACAAAGCTATTAGAGAGGATGAAGTGGCTTCTAAAGCTTGTGAAATTGCTGTTGTAACTTTTAATTCCTCTGTTAATGTAATCGAAAATTTTTCTACCATAGATAAAAAAACAGATATAACGAGTTTAAGAGCTGATGGTGGAACAAATATGGGGGAAGGCGTTACAAAAGCTTTGGAATTACTAGAAGAAAGAAAGAATGAATATAAGAATAATGGAATTGAATATTTTCAACCATGGTTGGTTTTAATGTCGGATGGCGCACCTACAGATCGTGTCAAATCTGTCCAGAAAAAAACAATGGAAATGAGTAACAATAAGAAACTTTCGGTTTTTTGTCTTGCTATCGGCGAATACTCCGATACAGATGTTTTGGGTGGGTTTTCAAAAAGAGCTGTTCTAAGATTGAAAGGTCTAAAGTTTAAAGAATTTTTTGAATGGTTAGGAAAGAGTGTTTCAGTTGTTTCCAATTCAAAAGTTGGTGAAACTATAAAACTTGATACGACTGAATTATCTGAGTTTAGCGAAATATAAAAAAGGAGATTAAGATTTTATGACTAATAATTATGTTGGAGAAGATGATTTAATTTATAATACATCTGCTAGATTACCAGTTTGTTTATGTTTAGATATTAGCGGTTCAATGCAAAAAAATGACGCAATTTCTCAACTTAATAGCGGCGTTAAAGCGTTTTATGAAGCTATTAAAAACGATGACCAAGCTAAATCATCATGTGAAATAGCTGTTGTTACTTTTAATAGCACTGTTAATGTTGTAGAAGATTTCGGAAACGTCGAAACCAAAGCTGAACCTAATTTTTTTGCTGATGGCGGTACAGCGTTGGCTCACGGTGTAGAAAAAGCTTTAGAAATTCTTGATGTCAGAAAAAATGATTACAAAAATAATGGAATAGAATATTACCAACCTTGGTTAGTAATAATTACCGACGGTAAACCTGGTGATATGGAAGATTTACCGGCATTACAACAAAAAGTAGTTGACTTAGTTGCTGATAAAAAATTATCTGTTTGGCCAATTGCTGTTGGAAGCGATGATGACCCTGTTAAATTTCATGCAATTATGGATGTCTTAAATGGTTTTTGCTTACCAGAAAAAAAGAAAGCTTTACATTTGAAGGATCTTAAATTTAATGAATTTTTTGAATGGTTGGGCAAAAGCGTCTCAACCGTTTCTCAATCTAAAGTTGGCGAACAAGTAAAACTTGATACTAGTGGAATGGATAGCTGGGGCGAAATTTAATTACTTTTGAGGTTTATATGGTTATCAATGATTATAGATATAGAATAGCGTTTGGCCAATTAGTAGGCAAAGCTCACTTGCCTAAGGGTTTGCCTTGCCAAGATAATTCGATTTGCTTGCAAAAAAATGGTGTTACTGTTGCTGTTTTGTCTGATGGCTGTGGCTCGTCGACTATTTCTCAATATGGGTCGAAGATTACTGTAAATTCAATTGCCAAGCTATTTACTGATGATTTTGATAACCTTTACGATGGTGACTATTCTAAAATTGATGTTCAATTAGAAAAGAGAAAAAGAATTGTTGATACCATAATTAATGAAGAAATTAATTTTATTAATGAAAATGAAGCTATATTCGAAGAATATATTGAAAAGAACAATACTGAATATGAAAAGCATTTGAAGAGTAAAGATAGACTATCCTTTTGCTTGGCCGCTTTATATTCTACTTTGCTTTTTTTTGCTGAAAAAGACGGAAAATATTTACTAGGACGAATTGGCGATGGTGTTTTAGGGGCGATTGTTGACAACAAATTAAAGATTGTGCTTGAAGAAAAGAAAGAAGGAGAAGTAAACGGAACTATTTATCCTTATAATATTTATACCTTCGCACAAGGCAATGAAATGTTTTATTGTGACAAAAATTTTGAATTTAAAAGGCCTTCACCAAATGTAAATATAAGTGGGGTAATTTTATCATCCGATGGGTGTTCTAGTTTATTTTGGTACAAAAAAGACTATTTCCATAAGAGATATAGTTCAGTAGTTTCTGAAATTTTCAATGATGTAAGTCAATGTGACGATTTAGAAAATGCAAATAGTATTCTTATCGAAAAATATGTAAAGGACTGCGTTGAAAATTCTTCTAATTTAGATGATTGTAGCCTAGCAATATTAGTTAATCCGAATTTTAAAATTGAAGAGTATGTTATTAAAGATATTCCTAAGCCAGTCATAAAAGATGTTCCGGATTCGGTAATTGTTAAAATTGCCACGGACAAAGTTTGGACTCCAGAAGAAGTAAATAAAAATCTTGGTCTTTCAGACGAAGATGAATTTTATATAAAAGAGGCTGGATTTGCGGAATTTTGTATTAAATACTCGCTAAATTACGAAGATTATTTAATTTTGTATTTAAATTTAAAGAAAAAATATTTGTCTTCAGATAATGATACGGACTTAAGCGAAGATAAGATTTTAAATTTCTTAATAACAGCTATAAGAGAGAAAGTTGATGTTTATAAACTCATTGATTTAGATATTGAATTATTAAATCTTTGTGAAAACGGCGAAATAGAAAACTATGAATCTAAGAATTATGATGAATTATATTTAAATTTGGTTCTTTCGAATGATAAAGATATTGGTTTTGAAGAATAAATATTATGATAGTTTCTAATAAAATCTCTAAAAATAGTGTTCCGAGCATCTTTGCTAATTACGATCGTATAATTATAACAAAAGAAGCTTTTAGCTCAAATGCATCTATAGCTCTTACAAATTTTTTGGTTAGTTCTAATAGCGCTAATAATAAAATATTATTTACAAAAAAGGACTATGAATTTTTAACAGTTAATAACGCTCCACTTTTAAAATCTTTGGAAAAGTATAATCTTTTTTTTAAAACCAAAAGTAATACAATACCTTTGATTGGTGATAATTGCTTAGATTTTGCAAAAAACTTATGGAAAAAATATAGAATGCTTTTTGTTTTCGGCAATTTATCGCAGGCCAAAGATTTTGTCGAGACCTTATGCAAATTAAATTTAAAAAATTGTGATTCTGTTTTGTTTACTAACTCAGAATTTTACAAAGTTGAAAACAAAGAAGAAGAGATTGAATGTCAGATTAATGCAGTGGTTTTGTGTCCTTGCGACAAATTAGAAATTCAATTTTATCGAGAAAACAATGTTGTTTATGCTCAAGGAAAATTAACAAAAATTGATTTGAATGTTAAAGAATCTAACCAAAATGGGAAATTCTCTTTTAGGGTTAATAAGCATGACTTGTTTTCTGTAAGTAAAATGTTGTTTAAGTTAACTTATAATGGTATTGCTAAATATTCGGACCCTTTAAATGTAAACTATATTGAAGAAGTAAACTTTCAAATTAAATCTAGTTTAACTTCCTCTAAACTTTCCTGCATAAATTTAAACAATAATGATAATTTCGATAATGAAGCTTCTTATGATGAAAACGATCAAAATATTATTAAATACCCTTATTATGGCGGGCAAAAAGTTTCTTTACCAGAAGGAAAGCTAATTCGAACGGAACAAATTGGTGAAGGTTCAATTGTCAAGGATTCAAAAGGAAACAGGATAAAATTAATTAAAGAGCTCGGTGATGGTGGAGAAGGAATAGTATATTCGACCGATCAACCTAATAGAGTTATTAAAATATTTAAATCTTTTGGAAACAATAATACGGATGTTAAGCAACAAAGAATTGAGTTTATGACTAGAAATCAACTTAACAACCCGTTAATAGTTTGGCCAAAAGATAGCATTTATGATTTGAACGGTAATTTTGCGGGATTTTCAATGGATAATGCTGCCGGTCTTAGTTTAAAAAAATTTATTGGCGCTGTTAAAGGGGAAAAAACGTTTAGCATTTTAGATGTATCAAAAGAAACGATACTTAAAATGATAATATCAATATTAAACAATATCCGCTTTCTTCATAAAAGAAATATTATTATTGGTGATATTAAGTTGGAAAACTTCGTTATAAAAAATAACGATCCGACCAAGGTTTATTTTGTAGATTGTGATAGTTACCAAATCGATAAATATCCTGCTACAAAAATTAGTGATGGATATGGAGCGCCTGAACTTCCAAATAACGTTGCTGAATATTATAGAACTTTTGAAAATGAATACTACGCTATTTTTGCTCTACTTTTTATAATTCTTATGAAGGGGGTTACGCCTTATCAACAGGTTGGTACTGAATTGAAGGAATTTGAAAAGGCGAAATTAGGTATGTTCCCTTATTCGCTGGATTATAGAGAAACAGAGAAGAAAGGAAGAAGGGGTTATCCAATTCCAAATCGGTCCCATTTGCCTTCTTACATTAAAAAAGCTTTTATTAATGTTGGTTTAAAAAATGGTGAAAACTTTGAGCCAAAAAAAAGGTTATCAGAAAATGATTGGCTCTTATATTTCAATCAATATTTAAAAGATTTACAAACCGGAAGATTATCAAGAGATAAAGATGCTAATGTTGGCATTGTAGATGCTAGAGACACACCGATTGATTATTCTCTTGTAGATATTGAAATGGTAAAAAATATCACAATAAAGAAACGTTCATTCAGTTTACTTATGATTATTCAAGATGTTATTAGGGAAGCGAAGAGAACTTTTAGTAGTTCAGAAATAACATCTTTATATCAGAATTTAAAAGATTCTGGTTTTTGTAAAATGAATGATATTACTTTTAGAATGATCAAAAATATTGGTGCAGTTTTTATTGTTGAATGTAGTTATGAGGGCTAGTTATTTTGTATGAAGTCTAGATTTAAAATTGTAGAAAATTTTAGTCCTAGTTTGGACAATTTAAGTTCAATATGTAAATCAGAAAGATATAATAATGGTGCATATTACGGTACTTTTTCTGATTACGAAATGGATGGCCTTGGCTTATATATATGGGATACACTTGAATGTTACCTCGGCGAGTTTAAAGATGGCTATAGGAACGGAATTGGAGCATATGAGTGGCCTTTTGGAGATTTTTATATAGGGGAGTTTATCAAAGGCGAAAGAACTGGTTTGGGGGTTTATATAGACTCGGAGGAATCCTATTTTGGAGAGTTTTATTTGAACAGAAATAGGGGTTTAGGCGTTCTACGTTATAAGTCGGGTGATATTTTTTACGGACCTTTTGCAAACGGATCGAGAACTAAAGGAGCTGGAATATTAAAATCTGCTTCTGGAGACACATATTTTGGTGATTTTGACGACAATAATTCATTTAACGGAATTGGCGTTTATACTTTGAATAATGGGGAAAAATATTATGGAGATTTTGACAATCAATCGAATTTCCATGGAATTGGTGTAAAAGTAAATAACGATGGTTCAAAATATTATGGAGACTTTAATGTCAGCGAAAAATATGATGGATTTGGCGTCCAAACTTTTAGCAATGGCAATAAATACGTTGGACAGTTCGAAGATGGAAAGTTTAGTGGGTTCGGAATATTGTCATCGTACGACCATTTCCAATTAATTAGTGAATTTGATAATGGCCAAAGTCAAGGTAATGGAATAAAAATAACTCCGAATGGTGAAAAATATATTGGAGAACTTCATTTTGGCGCAGCCGAGGGCTTTGGTGAAAAAATTTACGAAAATGGGTTTAGATATATAGGCTATTTTGCTAACGATAAAAGGGATGGCGAAGGAACTTTAACTGATAATGAGGGGAATATATATATTGGAATCTTTGATTCGGATTCTTTAAATGGCGATGGTAAGATTCTTTTTAGTAATGGCGCTATTTATAAGGGCGAGTTTAGAGAAGGCATAATTAGCGGTAAAGGAACTTTAATAGGCGATGATTTAAAAATTCTTAAAGGCAAGTTTAAAAGTATTAAAAATAATCAAGTTCTGCAGTTATCAGATGAAAATGATAGAGTGGTATATCTCAAAATCGAGAATGATGGAAAAATTTCAATTGCAACAAAATTATCTGAATTTTTAAATGATCAACCTAATGATGAATTAATAAATTGTGACGGTTCTGACGATTTTAAATTTGAATGCGAATTTAACAACTTTAATTTTTCTAATAAAAACTTTACCGGTTATGGGAGAGTGATTAGTCAAGGTAATTCTATGTATGAAGGAAACTTTATTGATGGAAGACTTAATGGAAGAGGATTTTTTACATGGAATTTTATGGATTCATTTTGCGGTGATTATTATATAGGTAATTTTGTTGACAATGATTTTAACGGGTTTGGAATTAAACACACTCTCGATAACAATTTTTATATTGGCAATTGGACATCAGATTATTTAAATGGAATAGGTATACAAATTAATGAAGATGGTTGGGTCATTGTATCTACTTATAAATTTGGAAAGAAATATGGCGTAGGTGCATTTATAAAGCCAAATTTTGAGATTCATAAACTATTTTATGAAAGAGATGAAATTAAAAGCGATGAGATAATTTTAGATAGTCCGAAGACTGAAGAAAAAGCAAATGATAACGAAGACGAAATCGATATGAATTTTAATGATTTTTTAAATTTATAATTTAAGAAAAATATTAGTAAATTTTTATCTGAATATAATAAATTTAAAAATTTATCAAAACAAGAAATTAAAAAAATCAATATTTAGGATTTCTTAGTCAAATCTCAATAAAAGCTATTAATCTTAGGGGGTAATGTTATGTCTAACCTATTAAAATACGCTTACAACAAAGCTTTATCAGTAAATGGTAAAAATCAAGATGAAGTTAATTTTTATATAAAAGAAAAATTAATAAAAGATTACAATAACAAATCTAAAACTGTTACTTATAAAGATAGTCCAGTAACTAAAGTTCTTATAAAAAGATTATCTGAAGGAGAAAATGTAAGTGTAGATAAAATTAAGAATGAATATAAGATAAGTATTGATGAAGCAAATCTAATCTATATTTATTTAATTGAAGAAAATTATATAAAGAAAGATTATGGTTTTGAAGAATTAACCTGCAAAAATGAAGTATTTTGTAGAAAAATTCTTGATGATGATTATCTATTTAATTTAATTAACAACAAACTTAAAAAAAGACACATAAGTATTGAAGATAAAATTATTTCTATTCTTCGTAATTATATTGAAACTTACGAACTGCTTGAAGATGATAATATTAAAAAATTTATTCATGATATTGAAGAAGGAAATATAAATAAAGATTCGATAGATATTGCACAAATTCAATTGCAACTTCGAGTTGGTTTTCCTAAAGCTAATAGAATCTTTGAACTATTAAAATTTAAGGGCTACATTAAATAAAAGAAATTTTTATGAAAGGACCTAAAAAATGGAAGACAAATTAAAAGAGTTATACAAAAAAGCCTTGTTGTGCAACAACGATAACCAAGAAGAAATAAGTTCTTACGTTAAAACAAGATTAATCAACGAAGC
This sequence comes from uncultured bacterium, assembly GCA_949299165.1. Lineage (GTDB taxonomy): Bacteria > Bacillota_I > Bacilli_A > RFN20 > CAG-826 > Onthovivens. The sequence continues at coordinate 9,247 of CASFZJ010000024.1, forward strand.
ATCTTCTTACAAGGATGATGATTCATTGAAAGACAGTCCAATCGCAAAAGATATTATAAAAAGAGTTGCGCAAGGACAAAAATTTAACATAAGCAAAATTGCTCATGACTATAAAGTTAGTTTTGTTGAAGCTGGACAATTATATAATAATCTTATTGAAATAGAAGAGAACAAAGAATCCCTTAATAAAGAAGAACTAGCATTTAAGAACGAAGAGTTATGTAGAGCAATTCTTAATGATAACTTTTTATTTGATTACCTTTCTAAGTTACTTCTTAAAAGAGGTAACAACCTAGAAGACATGATTATTTCTATTTTGTCTGACTATGTTCATGATTATGAATTAATGAACGATCCTTCTGTAAAAGATTTAATTAATGACATAGAGAAAGGAAATATAGACAAAGAAACGATAAACATAGGAAAAATTCAAATCCATCTACGAGTTGGCTTTCTTAAAGCTGAAAGAATATACAATTTATTATTAATGAAAGGATATCTAAATAAAGACAAATAACAATTATTAACAGTGATTATGATAATGTAATAAAAAGAAAAGTGCTGGCAATAAATTATTTTTCTTTTAAACTGGTCAAATTCGCCGAAATATTTTTTAATAAATAGCTTAAATTACATTTTTCAATAAGATTTCCATGTTAAAATTTACACTTTTCAATATAAATTCGTTGTCAAAAATTACACTTTTCAATATAAAAATGGCCATTAAATTTACACTTTTCAATAATTGATCAACTCTAATTTCTTTTGATATTGAAAGAATAACCATTAATTTCAATCAAAAACCATGCAAAACTTAATTAAAATCAAAATTTTAATTGACTTTGTCGTTTAATAATTTTTCTACACGAATTTTTAAGGTAGCAATATAATATGCTTTTCTTTGATCGCTCATTATTAAAATATCTTTATAATAAGTTGGTATTGAGTTAATAAAAGAAATTATTTCATCGAGTCTTTGTTTAACAATAGAGTGTATTTTTTGCAAAGAAATTTTAAGGTCTAAATTGTTTAAAGCAAATAATTCCTTTATTGTTATTTGTTTGGCATCATCATCTTCAAAAGCTGTAATACAATTCAAAGCGCTATTCAATAGACGAGTATTATCGCTCATAATTTTTATAATTCTCTCTTCACTTGTTTTTCCATAAAAACAGTTTCCACAATCATAAATTGGTGCGAATTCATAAGTCTTTTCGTTTTTGTGTTTTATTACTCCCCGGTTGTCCTCATTTCTATCGTTGTTGTTAATAAGAGCATCAATTATGACCATATTCCAAAATTTTTCTTTAACTAAAGGAATGGTAGATAGAATTGTATTGTGATCAAGTTGAAATATTATTTCATTGATGTTTGAAGCTGAAAAATAAGATGTATCACGCTTTTCCATAATTTCCAGACTAGTATCATTTCTTAAAGAGGTATACGGTATAAGCAGTTCATTTTTGTCATCTTTAATAAAATCTTTGCATGCACAAACTACTTTCAGCTTTTTTCCATCAAAACATACACCCAAAAGCGTTTCATGAGCATTAAAACCTAGAATTCTGAAAATATTACTCCCAATGAACTCATTAATAGGTGAAGTAACATAAGATAATCCTTTTACATTTTCCATCTTAATTGTGGTTTTTGGAAATTTAAGAAACCAGAATTCATTTTTATAAATAATTCCTCTTTTTTCGCCTGCTCTTCCTCCATATTCTAAATTTCTAGGACTTAGTTGGCAATTTGAAAAATCTATTAAGCTAATCATAAACAATACCTCTTGATTAATTTATCCCGTTGGCTCTCTTTCAGTTGATGGTGGGTAACTTCCTTTTTTGCTTGAGCATCAATCGCATAAGCAATGTTCATATAAGTGCCATAATCATTCAAATAATCAGCTTCCTCTGCTGAATTGATTAAGTTTTCCATCTTTTTTGTTGTTGGGAAAGGTATTTTAACTTCGTCATTAATAAAATTATATATTCTGTTACTTTCAATATCTTTTATGATTAAATCAATTAAATATTTATTTAAGTTTTCAATTGTTTCTAATTTATGAATAACGATTTTATTATCTTTTCTTATTCTGAGCTTTATGGTTTTATAATTTTCCTTTAAATACTTATTAACATATTGCTGTTGATTGAACATTTTTACTAACCTCTTATTTATATTTTACATATGGGCCCATATGTTTTCAAGTGAACTAATTGTTAAGGGTGATTTAATACCTTATCTTTTTATACTAAAAATGTGAGTTGAAGTTATTCAGGGTATTTTGTAACTGTTTTTCCGTAATTCCTAATGCTGATAATATTGTTTTTT
>CASFZJ010000025.1 GCA_949299165.1 uncultured bacterium
AATAGGTTGTATTTATATTATTTTTAAGCGGTAGAGACTACCGAAAATGAGGGTGGTCAAAAAGGCCGAGACAGGCGGTCAAATTATCCGAAATAATCACTTTCCCAAGCTAATTTACACTTATATTTTATTATTATTCGTCAAAAAGTCTTTATAAGCTTTATGCATTAATTCAGCAATTTTAAAGAAATTTACTTTTCCTGTCGCCCCACCAAAAGCAGGTAATACAAGAGAGTTTAAATTATTTTCTTTAGCAAGTCTTAAAGAAGATAATGCTGAAATATAGATTATATTTAAGTCTTTTATTCTGGAAGGCTCTTCCATGGTTGGAGTATAAATTACTTTTATGTTTTTTCTTCCTCCATCAATAATAAAACTTGTACCTACTTTTTGTTTAAAATTTAATTTTGTGTCAATATAATTTTTAACTCTATTTTCTAGGTCCGATCCAAAATAATTTCTTACCGCAAGATCAAAACCGCCCGTCATTATTCCATAAGAATTTCCTGGCGTTACAATTCCATCTACTATATTTTTAGAAAGATAATGTTCGACCGTATCATTTTCAATCTCGACATCTTTTTCAGCAGAAAAATATTTTTGCCAAGCAAAGACCATTAAATAATTTTTATCTAGTAGAATTATCTTCATCATTAAATCCCTTTCTTACTGCTTTTTTTGTTAAATGTTGAGTACTGTTTAAATTTAAGTAACTGTTTCGAGTAAAAAACTCTGCAAAACTTAACTATTTTTTGTTAAACTACTTCTTTTGTCAATTTTATATAAGTTTCTTGAATACTAAAAACTTATTTAAAACTAAGTTAAAGAAAGATGAATTACTTTCTTATTATATATTTTTCTTAGTCTTTTTAAAAATTCCAGAAGTAAAAAAGAATAATCTATTCCCCCTTTACTTCTTTTAATAAATACCGGAAGATCATTTCTAAAATATTTAGAGTTTTTTACCGCTTGCTCAAATTCTAATCCTTCCTCGCTAATCAATTCTTCAAAAGAATCTACATAAAAATAAAGATCCCTTATGGCGTGATTAACCAGATTGTATAGGCCACAAGCGCCAAAACAATCTTCAAAATCTAAACCAAGAAAGAATTTATAATCGTCTATCTTCTTTTGCTTAAAATATCTCGGAAATTTATTAAATTTTACTAATCTTTTATATAAAGTTAATTCTTTGTTTTCGTCTCCATCCTTAAATAAATCAATTTCAGTGTGAACTGCTTTATTTAATTTTGTCTCTGTTTCACTTATTTTTATCTTTATCTTCTCAATAATTTCTTTATTTTTTCCTCTGCAATCACAAGTTTTTGTGCCTAGATATCTTTTACTAGATATTAAAACTGTATCCAAGAATATTAACAAATCAAGATAAATCTCGTTAATAAGGCTTCTTTGAACATTTAAGTTAAATGATTCTTTATTTAATATTTCTAAAGCAACTTCATTACTTTTTGCATTTTTAAAAACTTCATTTATATAATTTTCTTTATTAGCATAATCAATATAAAACATCTTTTACCTCACAAAAAATTACCTTAAACCAGAACAACACGAAAATAACTCTAAAAGATAAAAATCTTTTACTAACGAATTAGTCTTTTTTAGTGCTTCCGTTTCATAAAAATAATCAACAACTATTGCATGCATATAAGGTTCTTCTGTTTTCGGAACTTTAAATCCAAAAGTTTCTAAACATGCTAAACATATCGCTTTGCCTCTAAATATTTTATCTATCAACTCTCTAAATTTTCCATGACGATCAAAATATTCGTTATAAAGTCTTTTAATGTCTTTTATCATCGTAGCTTTTGTTGACAAATCCGGAACTGTACTGATGACATAATTTTTATAATTTTCAATTAAATATTCATAACTTTGATTTTTTAAAAGTGAATCAAGATTTTCTAGTCGAAAATAAGCTCGATGACATATGTTATATATAGTTTTTTCTAAATGTTTAAAATTTTCATCTTTGGCATAATAGTTTTTAATTTCTCTTGATGTTCTTGCAAAAGTAAAAACTAATCTCTTTATGAAAAAATCAATAACTTCTGTTAACTTAATGAAATCTTTATATTCCTCAATAACAACGTTCAAAGGATCGTTTTTAAGAATTTCAATATAAGTTTCAATTTTCGTCTCTTTATTAAATATCATCTATTTTCCTCCACAAGAAATATTATATTTACGAAGGAAATAAATGGTTTTAATTGGTCAAAATGTTCTAATATATGTACAATTTTTATAATTTTGAAAAATTCCTTGAACAAAATTGACGGTATTTTTTCTGAAAAAGCAAATAAATACCAACAAATTTGAGTAAAAGTATTTTTAAAAACACATAACGAATCTAATTTAAGCTAGCCAAAACTTCGCTCCATTCTTCATAATTTTTCTTCTTCATTGTTTCACCAATTGTTCTTTGCGAGACGCGTATATAATTAGGCATTTTATCACTAAATTTATATTTGATTCCTCTTTTGTTATTAATTTCTTTTATTATTTGCTTTAAATAACTTTCGGCTGCTACACTATTTGTTACAATTTTTAACGATGAATTAGGTGCAAAAAATTTCTCTAATGGTGCTACAAAATTGTCCACATCTAAAGATAAACAAACAAAATCTTCATCTTTAGAAGAATCAACAGGTCTTAAAACGTATTTTACAACGTCCAAAAATAAAATTCCTTTTTCATTAAGTCCATTTATGAGCAAACTAGTTTTTTCTTCTATTGTTTTTTTATCATTTTCATTAATTTCATCAAGATCTTTTTTGAAATCATTAATCTCTTTATATAAGTCATTACTAATTAAAGACGTTTTTCCTTTTTCTTTATAATAATCAAATAAATAATTTAAAGTATTATAATCATTTTTTTGCGAGTAATTAGAATAATAAAACTTAATTTTAGGTGGTGTCATTGTGCCGACAATTATTAATTTAGTGTTACCATTAAATTTAAAGTTAGGAAAGTCATCATTATGTGATTTATCAACTTCAAATTTACCTTTCAAAAAAGATAAATCATGAAATTCTAATTCATCATTAAATATTTCTAACTTCTTCATTTCTTCATCACTTAAAATAACTTTTAACGCCATAATCTATACTCCTTAATTAATAACAAATTGTGCCGGAAATTATTTTTAAATTCTTTTATTCCCACCAAATTCCATGCAAAACCCCACTAAATTTTCTTAATAATACGTGCTGGAACTCCTACCACAACAGTATTAGCTTCGACATCTTTATTAACTAAAGCTCCTGCTCCTATTATTGCCCCATCTCCAATTGTTACTCCAGGAAGTATAGTAGCATGAGCTCCTATCCATACGTTTTTACCTATATGAATTGGTTTAAAATACATTGATGCTCTTTTAGTAGGATTCTCATCGTGATTAATAGTTGCAAATACTACTTGATGACCAATTAAGGTATTATCACCAATATATATTCCACCTTGATCTTGAAAAGAACATCCTGAATTTATAAAGACCTGTTTCCCAATATGTAGATTCATCCCAAAATCTGAATAGATAGGAGGAAATACACGTAAAGATTCATCTATCTTTTCTTTAGTTAATTCACACATTAAAGAATGGATTTCTCCATTAGTATGATATTTATTATTTATTTCAGAGGTTATTCTTTGTGCTCTAGAAGAAGCTTCATGCATAAATATATGAGCTTCACTAAACCCTTCTAAATATCCTTTTTCGTTTATTAAGTTTATATATTCTTCTCTGGTCATAAATATATCCATTAAACAAAAATATAAAGTTCAATTATTATTTTTTCTTCGGAACAAGTTCATAGTCAAAAATAGCAAGCACTGAATTTATTTTATCTAGTTTTAATGTTTCTTTGCCGTTTTCAAGTTGACTAATAAATTTAGTACTAACTCCAGCATATAAAGCTAAATCTTCTTGTTTTAATTTGTTCTTTTTTTCTTTCTTCTTTTACAAAATCACCAATCGTTGACATTTTTATTACCTTTCGTACATATTTTAATCGATTTTTACGAAAAATGAAGAATTTATGTATTATCGGTAATAAAAATGTCTATTTATGATGTTTATTTTAAAAATTTATGGGGGAGTAATTTTTGAGTTTTTTTGAAAGTTTTTTATATTTAGTAATTTACTATAATGCTTATGTAAAGGTTTCTTATTTAATTATTTCTAAAAAATATGCAAGTTTTGCATAATTTTTAAATAAACGAAATATCTTCTAGATTTCTCTTTACTTCTGCTTTATGATATTATCACGTACAAATTTTCATTTATACAAAGCATTGATTTTAAATAAATTTTTAGAAAAGCAGCATTTTAAAAACCGTTATTAAAGGTTAAAGAGAAACCTTAGTTTTTATAACTATTGAAATTTTTTATCTTAAAATAAGTGACACATTTTAACTTATCTCCAAACGCGTTTTTAAATTGCTCTTACTATGAAAGGAGATTTTTTATTGACGCTATCCAAAGAGAACATTATTGAACAAATTAAATCGTTTAAAGCACCAGTTGGTTTTGATCCTAAATTAGGAATGTCATCAAACTATCTAAATTCGTATTTAAAATCATGGCGACCATTATCTTTCTTTAAACATAAAGATAATGAGATTATAAATTTTGTTTCAAAAAGTGAAACAATGGTTAAACATCATGTAACAAAAAACGGAATAGTAATTTATGAACCGATGTATCCTTTACATGAACTTCTACTCTCGTTTAAAGTTAAAAAATCATGCGAATTAAAAACCGAATTAGCCAAAGTGAAGTTAAATAAAAAGATTGAATATTATTTAACTAAACTTGAGAAAGAAAATATAAATTTATACAAAAAATACATTAAATCTAGTGGTTCTGAACCTAAAAATCTTTTGATTTGTAGAATTCCAAATTTATCACTTGATATGACATTTACACGTAAATATAAAGATTCTTTTTGTATAAAAGAAGAAAAATTAAAAGAACTTATTAGATTTAATGCGGACGCCTACTTAAATAGAGTTATATTTAAACCAAGATTTTCTCATGTTTTTACCGGAAAAATTCCAAGTTTAATTTGTAATTTAGATTATAAAATCGATAGTGATGATTGGGAAACACAAGAACTTATGTCGTTTACTCCTCAACAAGCTATTTCTCCAATAAATGATGAGAGTTATATCCAAATTAGAGAAAATGGTATACCATCACAAGACATGTATTACAAAAAATATAGCGCTTATTGGAAAAGTTTTAATAGTAATTTTAAAACAGCCGTCGCATTGACAAGTTCTAAAACTACTGGATGCTTATTCATTATTACTTTACGAGCTTTTTCAGACGAATATATGGCAAAAAGATTTTCAGAATCAAAACCGAAAAAATATAAAGATGTATATATAGATTTTCCAAAAAATATTCCACAAAAAATTAGACAAAAAATAAAGAGCAAAATTTATAGATTAAACTTTAAATATAAATTTAAAGGATCTTTTAATTTCCCAGATGAGCCTTATGATTTACCAAAAAGAAAAAGTAAAAATACATTTTGCATAACAATTACAGTTAATAAAAGAACCTATTTAGATAATGTTTTTCAACCGGAAAACCCGCAAAACCCAAACCAAATTAAAAAATATTTGGATGACTTCTTTTTATTTTTGCTACACTTTAAATTTCCAGGTTTTACTTAGTGTTTAAAATTAAGTAATAAATTTACTTAAAAAGAAAAGATGAGCAGACGCTTCCACTCATCTTATTCTTAGCATTATAGAATTAGATTAGATAGCAGTCCCACCGCCATCGATTGTTAAAATTTGACCAGTTGTATACTTGATGCATCACTAGCAAAATAGATTATAGCGCCATCAAGTTCACCATCTCTTCCAGGTCTTAAAATTAGATAATATTCTATACAGTAATAACGAGAAACAATCAAAAAACTATTTCTCAGCTATTAAATGATAAGTCCTTCCCGTTTTGGACTCGTTTTTTCTCTCGATAAAATTTATCAATGGAGATATTCATTTTCTTAGCTGCTTCTTTAGCGGTAATTTTTTTGTCATTGACATCAGCTAAATATTGCATGAAACTAACTAAATCAATGGGACTTCTTTTTCTTCCTTTATATTTTCCTTCACTTACAGCGCTTTGAATTCCTCTTATTTTTTTATCTTTTAAAGCTTCAATAGAATGACTATAAATCTTATATAAGATTTTAAAGATGCATTTTCTATTGCTGCCATCAATAACTTCATTATTTATTAAGATTCGATTTCCAGCAGTTATATTCGTTAAAATTCTTTTAATATAACTAATGTTATTTTCTTTCCCTACAAAAATATCTAAATCAACATCGACTTTATCTACAAATGGAATCAAATATAAATGATCACTAGAATATGCATCACCTCTTTTTAAATAAAGCCTAATTAAATAAATTAATGGCTCTAAATAAGTCATTCCTACTTCTTCTAAAAGTTCATCTAGTCCTTCTCTATTTTTAGGCGGAACTCTTTCAGATATGAAACAAGGCGTCATATTTTCCCTAACATATTCTTCTTTTCTTAAATCCAAATTAAGACCAGGGATGCCTTGAAAGAAATATGATTCTGTTAAGTCAATAATTGCATAGTTTGGCTTAAAAACATATTTAAAAGAACCATCTTCATTTAGTTGATAGCTTATCTGACAAAGACGGTATTCCAAATTATATTTATCTTTCACACATATTATCGCTTTTGATTTATATATTTTCATTTTTTTCACCAATTAATTTCAAATAAGAATATTTTATAATTTTATCAAATCTTGCTTTCAAAATAACTTTATAAAATTTTTTGTGAATTTCACTTATAATAGGTATTTCATCAATAACAGCGAAAATTTTATCTAAATCCATTTTTGGATATATTCGTAATAATGCTTCATTAACTTCTTTGAATTTTAATGATGAAATAACATCAAAATATGAACTCTTTTCGCCGTTCAATTTTATTTGGGAAGTAGGAAAATTATAAACTCTATTTTCTATTTCTTCTTTACTATCCATTATAAGTTCCATTTGATTCTCATCAATCATACTAGGAAAAAGACAAGAACCGTTGTCAAAAACAGGGGCAAGTTTATATTTATTATCTTTTTTCAAAAATCCCCAATTAGAAACATGTCTATCAAAATTGCCTAAAAAAGCATCAACTATATAGATATCAAAGAAAGAAGAAATAGTTTCTTCAACATTTGTTAATTTTTTGTTCATTTCTAGTAAAGACTTTATATCTTCATAAGAATATTGGAAATTTTCTTTATCTTCTTCTATTGTTGATTCACCAATGTCATTAAATGGAACATAAAAATAACCATTTATATTAAAGTCTTTGCATGCAACAACATATTTTCCATCAAAAGTACCTAAATATGTATCTTGACAATCAATACCAAGCATTTGATAAACATGCGAACCAATATATTCTGAAATATGGTTATATCGTAAGCCAAAAGGAGTGTCTTTTTGAAATTTAAGCATAAATAAAATTCCATTCACAATAACACCAATTTTTTTCTCTGAACCACCATAACTTTTTGCGCTTCTTTTACAATTTGTATAATCTTTTATCTCCATGGTATAAGTCTAACATTAATAATTATGTATTGCAATTAAATATCATTTTAATTTTGCAAATTTAATTATTATATTCATTTTTAAATGTCTCTTCTGATCATTCCGAGGAAAATTTCATTGGTAATAATTAGTTTCTGCTCAACATAAATTTTTTAAACGTTTATTAAAATTATATTCAGCCGTTTTATACAAAATTTAATAATTTGCATTTAATAACAAAAGGCATGTTTGTGTTTTAATATACATTTAATATCAAAAATCCCTGCAAAACTAATCTTTTTTTAAATTTGGAATAGCTTCTTCACTCCATTTTACGGAAGCGATAAATCTTTTGTTTCTTAGATCTTTAACAGTTAATTCTTCACAATAAGGAGCCATAGATGTATAGATAGGCACAACATCTAGTTTCTCCTTACCTTCTAAAATATTAATTAATTTGTCTTCGTTACCGAATTTAACTCTAATTCCCTCTTTTAAAAACCTAAAAAAGATTAAACCCATCGTTAAAAGAGTTCTAAAATTATTACCAGTAAGGTAGTAATAATAGCCATTTTCATCTTTTTCTACGTAAAGACTGATACGAGTTCTGCTTCCAGAAGGACTAATTTCAAAGGTATGGTCAAACCAATTTTCATTTTCTTTATACCGCTTGTCGAATTCTTTCGAAGAATCATCATTAATTTTATCAAGACCTTGAACTCTTCCATCGGCATTTCGGTAAAAATTTTCTTTCGGAGTTAGAATTTGATTGAATCTATCCAAAGTTTTAAAAGCAATCATACAATCTTGATAATATTTGTTTGCAGTCATTTTTTTAAAGTGAGTAGCAAATTCAATATCATCACAAAATTTCAACTCATACAATAATTGGTTTTTACTTCTTTCGCTGTATTCATAAAATACCGATTTATAAGATTTAGGAAAGCATTTCCAATAATTTTCATAAGTAATTGAGCCGTAACGATATTTAAAATTTTTAAATTTAATCATTTCGCGGTATATATCTTTCTCGAATAGTTTAGTTATTAAATCAAAATAAAAATCTATAATCTCGGTCATAAATGAATAATCATAAAATTGGTTAATATTCTCACTATCAAACTGCAAGTTAAATGAATCATCAACTATTACAAGTAAATAAGTTACACCATTATATATTGTTTTTCCGATTACAATATTAAACCATTGAATATTTTCTAGTTTTTAATAATTACCGTCAAAAAATTCTTCTTCGGTATTCAATCTTGGCAAAGATAACCTTAATCTATAATCAATTTCAGGAGAATTCTTTTCTTGGTTCTCAAAATGAGAAATTATTTTGTTAATCGAAGCGTTCAATTTATCAAAAGATTCTTGATTACAACTTTCACTATTCAGACTATTAGATCTAAAAGTATGCCAATCAATCGCTTTATATAATTTTTTTAAATTCAGTCCCATTGTTCAATCCACCTATATTTCATAACTTTAAAAACATTATTGTAGAAATTTTTCCAAAATTCTTTTCCTTCATCATTTATATCTAAAAGTTTAAAATCTTCTCGAATTTCCCATCTTATGTCTCTTTCGATAATTGTAATCGATTTTTCAGGCAAAAGTTTTGCGACTCTTCCGAATATTTCGAAAACTTTTTCTTTATCTCCTTTACCATAAAACAAACAATACCTAACTACTGAAGGAAAAATTAAATCCAGATCTGTCATTTTCAATGCCCTTTTATTCTTAACTTTCACGTTTTTGTTCTCTTTTAAAACGTGTGCAAGATTATTCCGCTTTTCATCATCCATTCTTTCAAAGATTTTTCTATTTGAATCTCGCGATAAATATTCTTCTATCTCTTTAATAATTATCGTTTTTGTTTCTTCATTTAAACTTTCTAAATTATCTTCGATATTCTTACAACAAATGGTTACCATATAAGTATGCCTTGGTAAACAATATCTAAAGAAATAAAGGAAGATAAAATTAGTTTCATCAAAATTTAAAACATCAAAAAAATTAGAATCTTTCATTTCTTATTCTCCTCACTCGCTAATCTTAAGCTTCTAAATTCACTATAATTTAGTCGTTTTCCTTCTTCAAATATTTTTGCATATTTAATTATATTTATGCATATTTTGCATAACATGTTATAATAGTGTCATGTTAGATAAAGAACTTGAAATAATTGAACGCATCAAAAAATTAATGAAAGAAAGAAACATCAGGCAAGAAGAACTTGCTGAAAAATTAGAAATGAAACAATATCAAGTTTCTCGCTATTTGAATTGCAAACCATTTCCGCCTCTTTGGGTTCTATTTAAACTTAGCGAAATATTAGATGTATCTATTTATTATTTAATTGGCGCTGAAGCTGAATCGTATCGTGTATTATCTCAAAAAAGTGTTAATTTAGTTGATGCTTATAACAATTCAAATAAGGCCGTTAAAGCCATCATTGATAAAATTTTAGATATATAAAAAGAAAAAATAACATGGTTTTGCAAGGTTTTTGTTAAAAATAAATGTTATTTATTCTTAAATTTACATATTATCTTTAATCTCAAATTTCTTTGTTTATAAAGTTTTCTTTAAAAATAATTCAGCTGGTTGATCAAAAGGAGAGTTTTCTAAAAAAATTGCACCATTATCAATATAGCCAAGCTTTCTATATAAGAACTGAGCATTTTCATCCACTTGAGTCGATAACATCACCATCTTAAATCTTTTATTTCTCATTAAATTTTCAAACTCAAGAATTGCTTTTGTGCCTATTCCATTTCCTCTCTCATTTTCTGAAATTATTAAATGTTCAATAAATGGAATCTTCTCCCAAAGAATAGTAAAAATTAATATTCCTTTATTAACATTATTTTCTTCAATAATGAAGCCAAATTTACCATTTACTAAGGATTCAAAAATATCTTCTTTCATTCTTGGCAATAGTTTTAAAACAAATACCAAATCACTCTTTTTAAATTCTTTAAACTTAATATTTACTATCTTTTCCATATTGACCTTTACTTTTTACTATTCTAATTGAAGATTTCGGCGAATCTGACCACTCATCTCGGCGTATTTGACCAGTCGTATCGGCGTATTTGACCACCCTCATATTGACAAAGGGTTTTTAATCT
>CASFZJ010000026.1 GCA_949299165.1 uncultured bacterium
GTAGTATTATACTAAATAATTAATAAAAAAACAATAAAAAAATAACGATATTTATCGCACTTTTTAAAATTTCATGTGATTTAGTATAAAAAGATTAGGTCAATAATTTTTTATAATTGTCACATAAAGTTAAAAAGGACGTTTTTATATGTATTTAAGAGCTAGAACACAAGAGCAATTTGATGAAAGAAAAAAGGAAATAATAGAGGCAATGGATTCTTTATATCTTAAGAAGTCGTTGAACGAAATTTATCTAAAAGATATATCTGAGTTAACACACATTTCTAGAACTGCAATCTATTTTTACTATAAAAGCAAAGAAGAAATTTTATTAGATTCTTTGTTTAATCATTTTATTGAATTAGATGATGGATTAGAAACTCTTGTTGAAAAAGACTATTCAAAAGAAGAAATGATTGATTTAATTTCTAACTTACTAGATAAAAACATGATTATTTTAAAAATTATGTCATCGAATTTAGAAGAAATTGAACGCTCAACTTCTTTAGAAAACTTAATAGTTTTTAAAATCGAAATTAAGAGATTTCAAAATATATTTAAAAATATAGTTAAAAAATATAATTGCAAAAAAGATCCAGAAACAATTCTTATTACTTTTAGCACGATGCTTTATGGCTATTATCCAACCGCTTATCCAAATCCAATTCAAAAAGAAGCTATGGAAAAAACTGGCAGTTATATCAAGTTAGCTTTAAAAGATGTAATCTCCTCTTCGCTTAAAATTTTATTTGAATAAAATCCTGCATTAATAATTTTTATTCTGGCTTAATTGTCAAAAAACTAATTTCCAATTGAAACCATTTTTTATGTCTTTATGGTTTTGGTTTGAAATTAAAATCGTTTTAAGTATTGCAACAATAAATAAAAATCTTGAGAAAAATATACAAGTTTTGCAAATATTTTGATTAAAAATAGTATTTAGTTTTTAAATTCTCTTTAAGCCAAATGCTAATCTTCAGATTTGATTACTTCGTATCTTCTGATTCTCGTCTTTATTAAAATAGGTTTTAAATAACCATTTTTAACAAGTTCACTACACCAATTAATGATAGTTCTATTTGTAACTTTGAGCTTTAATGTGAGGTCATTTGGAGCAAAAGAATATATTTCATGTTTCGTCAAGTAATTTAAGAAGGACACGGCTTTTTTGGATAAATTATTAAGACGTTCTTTTTCAATATCTTTGACTTCTTTTAATGCGATAGATAACACTTTTGAAGAATACAAACTAAAAATCTTCAAATAATAATTAATCCATATCTCTGGATGAGGAGGATTATTTCTTCCATCATAATAAGGAACAGGCAAATCCATGTGGAGAGATTTGTAATATTCATCTATATCATAAGATATGTATTCTTCAAGCGAGCCAATATTTTTGAAGTTATAACCATTTAAAGAAAGATAATAACTAGAAATTATTCTTGCGGTTCTTCCGTTTCCATCCTCAAAAGGATGAATCGTTACTAATTGATAGTGAATAATCGCAGCTTTAATTAAAGGATGATCATCTGATTTGTTAATATAAGCAATTAATTCATTAAGTAAATCTTTAATATCAGAAACATCTGGTGGAATATAAGCTGGCGTTCCATCACTATTCCATACAGCAAATAAAAAACCTGGCGGCATCCTATTTCTTAATCCTATTTTCTCAACAGATTCTCCAGCACAAATTATTTTTTGAACATCTAAAATAAGTTTTAAAGAGATAGGTTCATTATTTTTTAATTTAGTTTCGAGAAATTCAATTGCCAAATAATAGTTTCGAATTTCTTGCTCGGGTTTTAAGAAATGTCTATTATTCGATTCAATAGCATCTTCTGCTTGTTTATAGGTTAAAGGATTTCCTTCTATACGATTGGAAGCATATGAACTCTTTTTTTTAGTGTTTTTTCGAAATTTATTCGATAAATTTCCCGGAATTTGAACTAAATTTAAAGCATCTTTATTTTTTTCTATTTCAAGAATTTTGTTTAATATGTAATTGTTAAGAGTTATTTTAATCATCTTTTTTCACCATATTAATTTTAACAAAATTTCACTATTTTTTCATTACTATTTCACTAAAATTTCACTATTTTTTCACTAATTCATTAATTTTTTTATTTCGGCTTTTAAGATCAATTATTCTTCAAAAGTTAAATACTTATACGAACTTAGATAAGAAAATTTTCCTAACTAAGTTAAATAAGATTTAACTAATTGCTAAAATTTTAATATGTTAGGAAACTTTAAATTCAAAGAAGATATATTAATAGCTTGTCGAACTTTAAATATTACTGAAGAGGAACTTGCTAAAATTACAGATTTAAATTTTCGAACTGTAAGAAATAACTATAATAACGGCAAAAAAGTTGATATATTAGAAAAAATTTATAATTCTTTTTATAAAATATGTTTACGATTGAATGTCGTTAAATCAGAAATTTATCAAGAAACCTTAAGTGCAAATGAGATTCTCCTTTTCCACGGTTCTAAAAGTAGCATTGATGAACTCACTCTAACTGGAACAAGAAATAACTGTGATTTTGGAGTTGGATTTTATTGTTCAACTTCTTACTCATCAAGTTTGACATTTATTGAACCATCACAAAATTCTTCAGTTTACATTTTCTCTTTAAAAGAAAAAGTTTTATCTATTCTTACACTTCAAGCATCTTTGGAACGGATGCTTATTGTTTGTTTTCATAAAGGAATGCTTAATCAATATTCAAACCATCCTTTGCTAAAAGAAACTCTAAAATTGCTTGAAAATAAAAACCTTATAGTCGCTCCTATTGCTGATAACCGCATGTTTCAAATAATGCGTGATTTTGGCGATGGATATATCACCGATAAACAAGTTATTCATGCTTTATCTGCCAGTAGATTAGGAAATCAGTACATATTAAAGAGCGAAAAAGCACTCGATGCGCTTATATTAAAAGAACGAGTATACGTTTGTGAGTTAGAAAAATTGAATTCAATCTCTCAAACTACCGAAAGAAAAATTGAAATCGATAATAAACTTGCTTTTGCGCGTCGCGAGTTTCGTAATCAAGGAAAATACATCGATGAGGTATTTAAATGAGGCAATTAGATAGAGACGGATTAGAATTTTGTAAATATCGAGGAAGTGTATTCGAAAAATCTTTAAAAAAAATCGAATGTTCTAGTCCAATTTTTATTCATCGTTTTTGCAAAAGCGATTTCGCAAAAAAGTTGGACTCCGGAATAATAACTAACTTCAGTCTCGATATTGATGAAGCGTTTAACAGCTTAAACGAACAATATGGTCCATCAAATTACGGAAAGATAAAGTATAATCAAGAGCAACTTTATCGGACTGGTTATATGTTAAGATACATCTCGTACACACGAGAAGTTAGTACCTTCTATGTTTATAAACGAATTCCTATCAAATTATTTATTGAAAGTTATCGTGGCTATCACACTCAAAGTGAGGAAGTCGCAATCACTCATATATTGGATTGTCTTGGTTTAGATGAATCGTGTTTTGATCCGAATGAAGAATTAAGAAAACTATTAAGGAAACAAATTTTAGGAAACATTTAAACTTACTTAGGAAAATTTTCCAAAGTAAGTTTTCTAATTTACAAAAACAAAATTTTTATTTGTCAAAAATATTTAAGTTTTGCGGGTTTTTTAAAGGAAAATGCATACTTTTTGCATAAAGAACTATCCTTTGAAAAAGGAAAAAAAATGCAGTTATTTCTTCACCTTCAAGCGCTTCATTCCAGTTTGTTAAATCCTCAACATGGCCAAGCATAGTATAACTACGGGTATTTGATCCATAAAACATCACAATTTGATCACC
This sequence comes from uncultured bacterium, assembly GCA_949299165.1. GTDB lineage: Bacteria > Bacillota_I > Bacilli_A > RFN20 > CAG-826 > Onthovivens. Next base: position 3,842 of record CASFZJ010000026.1, read on the forward strand.
TTGATAAAGAACAATATCTCCTGGTTTCGTTTTTATTCTTTCATTGCTAGTAGGTAAACTTCTACCAAAATCTCCTACTTATTCAAAGCCACCATAATCATTTAAATTAATAGTAATCTCTTCGTTTTTAACCATATTTAAGAGTTCTTTTGTTGCCTCATTATTTTTGAGAATTACTTTAAACTCAAAATTGCTAATTCCTAATTTCAAAAACATATCTTCTATTTCCTCGTTTATGTGTTCATCATTTATCGGATTATTGTTATTTAAATTATTTGTTCCACATGAAAATAAACAAATCGCAAAAAAATTAAATAAGAAAAATAAAGACTTAATTCTCATATGCAATTCAACTAAAGCTTATATCTAATCCAAAGTGCTCCATTATCGTATTTTCTTACATCTAATAATTTAAGTTTTATAACTTCATGATTGCTTGGTAAATTATCAAATACAGTTGGCATACCTTGTCTTGCATCAATTCCTGGACCTATTAAAAGACTGATTTCATCAATTAAACCACTAGAAAGAAACCCTGTATTTATTGTAGGACCACCAACTATTGCAACTCTTTCGACATTATTTTTTTCTTTAAGCACTTCAAGTGCATGAGTTAAATCTACCTTTTCTTCTCCTAAAACAATCCAAGAAATATTTCTTCCATCTAAATAATTTATATAATATTTTGTGACCTCTTGACTAGTAATAATAATCAATGACTTTTCATATTCTGAAGCATTATTCCATAAAAGTTGTCCTTTTGTATCGATTACAACATCATAATCGTTTGAATCAACTTTTTTTAGAAAAATCACTCTTTCCTATCTTAACATGGTTTTTTGACACAAATTTTCAAGGTAAAGCCATTTCAAGTTCTGCTGTATTTCTTCCAAATATTTTAGCTTCACAATTAATTTCATCTAAAGTTTCCTAATATTCTTTTGTGCCTTCTAATTGAGCAGTCATAGCGCAATTAATACGTGCATCAATTGACATCATCATATGACAAATAACATAAGGTCTATTCATAATTTTAAATCTCCAAAATTATTCTGAGAAACTTGCTTATATCATTCCGTTGATTTTTAAAAGTGTCAGTTATTAAATTTTAATTACTAAAACGTCAATAAATGACATCGTGAAAACTTTCTCAAGTTTTCGTGAAAACAACTTTTTAATAAATTTTGGCATATTTAATTGAAAAAAACTCAATATTTTTTGAAAAAATTTAATCAAATATTTCTTCCGTGAAAACAAACGTACTTCTTTTTCACAAAAAAATGTGATGATATTTCACACCACATTTCTAGAGGGAGCACAATAAATTTGTTTTATTTTCTAATAGCGCCAGTTCTGATCGCAGCTTCTTTTACTGCTTCAGCAACTTTTTCATGAGCACGTTTGTCCCAAGCATAAGGTAAGATGTAATCTCTCTTCAGCTCATCCTCACTTACACAACTTGCAATGCCTAACGCTGCAGCTTTCATCATTTCTAAGTTTACTGTATTTGCTTTTGCATCAATTGCGCCTCTAAATAAACCTGGGAAAACTAAAACATTATTAATTTGGTTAGGATATTGGCTACTTCCTGTGCCAACAATAAAAGCTCCTGCTTCAAGAGAGTCACTTGGTAAAATTTCAGGAATTGGGTTAGCACATGTAAATAAGATTGGATCTTTATTCATGCTCTTAACCATATCTTTTGTGACACAATTAGCAACAGAAACACCAATAAATACATCGCTTCCAACCATCGCATCAGCAAGTTTTCCTTCTTTTCCTTCTAAATTTGTAAGCTCAGCGAGCTCTCTTTTAGATTCATTTAATCTAGGATCGCCTTTTTTAATAATGCCTTTAGAATCGCAACAAATGATATTTTTTGCCCCATAAGAAAGTAATAATTTAGCGATTGCAACACCTGCTGCTCCCGCTCCATTTATAACAATCTTAAGATCTTTAATATCTTTTTTAGCAAGTTTTAATGCATTTATTAAAGCTGCTAAAGTAACGATTGCTGTCCCGTGTTGATCGTCGTGGAAAACAGGAATATCTAAATCTTCTTTAAGTCTTCTTTCAATTTCAAAACATCTTGGAGCACCAATATCTTCAAGGTTAATTCCACCAAAACTACCTGCTAAAAGCTCGATAGTTCTAATAATTTCTTCAGTATCTTTACTTCTAATACAAAGTGGAATTGCATCAACATCACCATATGCTTTAAATAAAGCACATTTTCCTTCCATAACTGGCATACCTGCTTCTGGTCCAATATCGCCAAGTCCCAAAACAGCAGTTCCATCGGTAATTACAGGGACAGTATTCCATCTTCTTGTAAGATTGAATGATTCTTTTACATCTTCATGTATTTTCATACATGCTTCAGCAACACCTGGTGTATATGCTAAAGATAAATTTTCTTTGGAAAATACATCAACGCGTGGTTTTGTTTCAATCTTTCCATGCCATTCATAATGCTTTTTTAAAGCTTCTTTTTTAATATCTTCACTCATTTTTAAATAACCTCTTTCTTTATTACATTGGAATATATGAAACTGATGCAGATAAAGACATCATAATGAATATCATACAAGTTAATATTGCACCAAAATAGACATTCCCTGTTTTCTTAAAGCAGAATCTGTTTAAAATCGGGAGAATAAACATCATTGGAATTAAACCAAATACCATATTTACATAGAGCCACATTTCACTTGAATCTGTTGGACTATAGAAACCATAATAGACAGTTCCTGTTAAGAAATAGACTACATAGTTAACAATTAAGATACCAACAAGGCCGATTGAATTTCCAATGCCACTTAGTAACATAACTTTCCGTTCACTCCATCCTTCGTTAGCCATCGATAAGTTAACTCTAATAGAATTAGAAATATAGAAGATAAAGAATGGAACGAGATAAATTAACCAAGTAACAATATAACGAGGTTCAAGAGGTGCAGCACTTATTAACATAAATCTGAAATCTTGATGGAAGATTAAACTCATTAATTCAACTAGAGCATAGAATAATAAGAACAAGAATAATGCAAATCCGATTGAAATTAAGAGATCTTTCCAATTTATCATCATGCCTTTAAAACGATACCAATTGATTCTATCGTTTTGCTTTGTAAGTTTGAAATATAAGTTTTCGCAAAGTTTAACACCAAATATTAAGACAATACCTATTGTGCCATTAATTAATGCCCAAAGCATAACTGCATTCATCATTCTCGCTGGGAAATAGAATGTATAAGTATTGCTTGCAGCATCTGGGAACCAATCCATGCTAAGTCTAGCTAGTGGGATATAATCAAGGCAGGCAATAATTGCGGTTAAAACAAGAATTGTCCAGAAAGTAACTTTATCTAAATAATGTTTCTTTTGAACTTTAACTGTGCAATTCTCACTTCTATTTTCTAAAACTGCGACGCTAGCTGTGCCATATTTAACTTTAATTGATTCTTCGTAATCTTTAGCTTTTTTAGCATTTTCTCTAAAGCGTTTAAAGAAAGGAAGAGTATCAACAAGGAAAGCCATTAAAGCAAAGATGAAGATGAATGAGCCAACAAGAGCTACACCATTAAATCCTTCTTTAACGAACCAACTTTGTGAATCATCAGATAAATTAGTATCTAAATTTAATGTTCTTCTAAAGAAATTTAAAGTATTTGAAATAGACAAAGGATCATACATTTCAAAACAGTGGTTGATTTTTTCTTGGTGAACGACACGGTAAGTGCCATTATCCATTGATCCATATTCGTAATCAATAATACATTTATCGTGATTTAAATCTTCACCATTAACTTCATTAATAAATCTACGAGCGATGACTTCAAAAGCACTTGTAGAACCTTGATATCTAAAAGCACCTTCATCGTAATAAGCATAGCTCATTGCTGCATTACATCTTAAATCATCAAATCTATTTGCAGCACTTTCTTTGATGTAACCTGAAATATAAACTGCTTTAATAATTGATTCTTCAAAACTATTTCCAGCAAAGTTTTGAGCAAGTTGAGCAACATTACCTCCACCTGCCGAATGTCCAACTGCGCCAATATTATTACGATCAATATAACTAAATTCTTCAGTATTGTTATATAAATATTGAACAAGATAGTTAAGACCATTTGCGTTAGTTGTCGCTGAAATCATTTCTTGAGAACCATCTTCACTAGTCTCATATCCTGCATAAGTTGTGCCACCTTGACAACCTGGGTCAAGAGTATAAACAATGGCATTTCTTTTAGAAAGTTCAATTGCATATTGTGACATTGTAGCCTTAGTTCTAGTAAAACCTGGCATAACAATAACTACAGGAAGAGGATTTTCACTGCTTGCTGTATTTGGTCGATATTCGGTAAATGTATAACTTAAAACTGGGTCAGAAATAACATAATTTTTGCCATTTAATGCATTTTCTTCTCCAGAATTATAAGTTTCAGTCATTTCCTTGGTTAAAGTAAAGTCTCTAACTGAAACACTATATCCGCTAGTTTCACCAATTTGAGCGGCAAAAGAGCCAAGAATTATTGCACCTAGTCCAATGCAAGAAAGAATAAAGTTTGCTTTTCTATACCATTTAACTGGCACTTTTTCTTTTTTAACTTCTTTATATTCCTCATTATCAACAAGGACATATTTATCTTCTTTGTTATAAAAATAAGCAATAAGATTTAAAACAAAAGAAGGAAGCGAAACGATTGAAATAATTGTATTAATTAAGAATTTGATTTTAAGTTTGCCTTCAAGAGGTTCTTCATCAAGTTTTCCTCTAATAACTCCACTATATAAAGAGTTATAAAGAGAAATTCCACCTAAAATTAAAGTTAACCAATACCATAAATTACCTACTGAAAATAAACAAGTGGTTAAAAGTAGATATAAAAATGCTACAACATAACCTACTACAGTACTTGCTTTTATTAAGTTTTTTCTTGTACGCATAATTTACTCCTTAAGCTAACGAAGCTGAACCTGCAGGGTCATTTGCAACCCAATCAAAGACACTTCTTGCGATAGGTTTATCACTAAGAAGATGGACATAACGAGATTTTCCACCCATTGTGATTCCACCTTTTGCATCGAGTGCATAAGTTAGACCGCCGCCATCTTCACTGGTCATATTGCCACCAAATCCGATTAAAACATCAACATATTTATCTTTTGTGATAAGGGAGCCAGCGGTTGCGACGTTTCCATCATAGCCTTTAACAAGAACAGTTGATAAATCTTCATCTGTGGCGCCTTGTGTTTTTAAGAAAGCCATTAAGTCATTTGTCCATGCATCGACTCTTTCTTGATTAAGTCCACTTGTGCCAGTTTTTTGATACCACCCTACTGCTAGATAGTGATATTCAACTGGAATATCGGCTTCAAGAGCAAAGACAGGATATAAAGTTACTGTGCTATTAAAAGCTTTGTCAGCAACATCTGCATAATGAATTACCCCATCTTTTTCAAAAAAACTTGCGTAAAACCCTTCTTCATCATCTTTAATTGAAAGAGTGTCAGGGTCTTTCCAAGTCCATCCGAAGAATTCGTGATCGACTGGAATTTGTTCTTCGCTTAAAGTTGGCATTAATACGTTTCTAAATTGAGTTGTATAGTCGCTATAAATAATTTCATTATTATATTCAAATACGACATTAACTTCTTCTTCAAATCCTTGAAGTAAAGAACAACTCGATAAACTCATTAATGCGATTGGTAACAATAAAAATTTCTTCTTAAATTTCATAAATTTACCTCATCATTTACCATATTCATAAGTTGCATCCCACATTTTCATACCTTCTTCGGTTGAAACGTAGTCGAATAAATCTTTTGCAACTGGTTTATTGGAAAGTAAGAAATGATATCTTTTATCAACACCATTAATAGTAAATCCCTTCGCTTGTTCTACAAAAGGTTTTCCTAAATCTTCAAGTGATGTTCCAAGCTTGTTGCCGGCACCGAAAGCCAAGTCAACGTCTCCCATTTCAACGATTTTAGCTGCAACATCTGCTTGACCAGCATCATCTAACATTCTTATAGAAATATTATCTAATTGAGTTTGCGTGATGCCTTTTTCGATTAAATAGGCACGAACATTATGATAAAAATGTTTCATTAAAGTTTCATCTATTCCACTAGTTTTTGTAAGACCATACCAAACAATAACGAGATGGTATTTCTTGTTTTCAACTTTTGTATCTTTAACATTTAGGTCAGCTTCTGCAACGTTATCTGCTATAACATTAGGTTCTGAAGGTTCTTCAGTTTTCTCTTCATAAAGAGTACCCATGTCCCAAAGTTTGATACCTTCTTCAGTATTCATAAAATCAAAAATGAGTTTAGCGGTTTCATTATTTTGATCAAAAATAGCATTGTATCTAGAGCCTTCTGTGCCGATTGAATATCCACCTTCTGGAGCAATCGTTACTTTATCTGTGCCAAATTTATGATACCATGAATATCATATTTTCTAACTGTAATGCCATTTAAAACAGATTCTTCAACATTTTGTTTCACTAAATAATTTCGGATGTTGTAATAGAAATGTTTCATAGTTTCTTCAGAAATATATCTTTCCCACCATCCAATAACTACTGAATACTCTTTTGTTGGATCTTTTGTTTCAGTAACATTTAAATCATCCCAAGGATTTTTAGTTGGTTCTTCCGCTTGACCATAGATATAATCCATGTTCCACATTTTTATTCCATCTTCAGTGTTCATGAAATCATAAATTAGTTTAGCGGTTGCATTATTTTGATCAAAAATAGCATTGTATCTAGAGCCTTCTGTGCCGATTGAATATCCACCTTCTGGAGCAATCGTTACTTTATCTGTGCCAAATTTATAGGAACTAAATCATCAATACCATGAATATCATATTTTCTAACTGTAATGCCATTTAAAATAGATTCTTCAACATTTTGATCAACTAAATAATTTCTGAGATTGTAATAAAAATGTTTCATTGTATCTTCAGAAATATATCTTTCCCACCAACCAATAACTACTGAATATTCCTTAGTTGGATCTTTTGTGTCAGTAACATTCAAATCATCCCATGGATTTTGAGTAGGTGTGCTAGTATTTTCTGCTTTAAATACTGCATAAAGGCTTAAATTTGAATTTACTACTCCTGTTGAAAGATCGAAAGCAACTCCATCACTAGTTTGCCATCCTTCAAAAGTGAATCCGTCTTTTTCTGGTGCTTCAATTTCCACATTAACTACTGCTCCAGCTTCAACTCTTGCTGTTTTATATAGAGCATTATCTACATAAAAACTCACCAAGTAATGTTCTTTAACTTCAAATTTAGGAACATCAGGTTCAGGTAGATATTCTGCACAACTACCTAAAAGCAATACAGAAGCTAAAGAAGTAACGATAATAGGTAATTTTCTCCTTTTCATAAACTTCTTATCCTCCTATTAATTTAAAACCACATTATAAGCAACTTGCTTTAATGTATTTGCTGTTGTTTCGTCGAGTTCGCCTTTAAATTTTGTAACTCGCACATCGCAATCAAATAAACTTGCAACATGAACTAAGGCTGATAAATAACTTCCAGCATATGATGGATGTTTATTGTCATTTACATCATAAAGATTTATTTCTTTATGATTTTCATAAACTACGCTAAACGCTTCACCAACATAATGAATTTTTAAGTTTTTATCTTTACTTGCGTCTTCATATTTTTTGGCTATTTCATTTTCCATTTCAGGGACAGTCCATTTTTTGCTATTAGCTTCTTCTTCAAAACCCCAAGTTTCATAAAGTCTAATATCAGCATTTGGTTGATATTCGTTTATTTTTGTAACTAAAGCGTCAACTCCACTTTTAAAACTATCATAATTTGAATAAGATCTTGTTGATTGCTCTTGAAGAATCACATAGTCAAATTTTGTTGTGCCTTTTAACGTTTCATCAACAATTTTGCCCATTTCATCGTTAGAATCAGCAAATTTTGTAAGTGTGTGGCTACCTTTTGTAATCGAAGTTGTTTTTAAATCATAGCCAATATCTTTAGCGATTGATTGAACAATTTGAGGCATATCGTTGTAATAAGTAAAACTATTTCCAATAAATAAAGCATTCATAGTTGATAAAATCCAAGCCACTGGTGTGTCATCAACAATATGGAAATATTTTTTTGTTGAGTCGAGTGGTCTACTTTCTGAAAAATAATAAACATCATAATTTGAAGCGTTTGTTAATTCACTTGTGCTATAAGAATATAAAGTTGTTCCGCTTTCAAAAGAGTTATTTTCAAGATTTGTTAAAGTTGAAGGTAAATAAAAATAATTTAAATCGACATAATCAAAAATATTTTGACCAAGACCTGTTATACCCTCTTCAATTTCAACTTCACTAATCTTAGGAGAAATCGAATACCATGGTGTTTTTTCTTCATCTGAAAAATCTTTTGTTTCACCTTTTCCACTTAAAGTGAGTTTATATCCACCAGTAATTTTATCGATTCTTACGTTTAAACTTCCATCTTGAGATTGTGAAATATCGTAACTTTTTCCATTAAATCCAGTATTTAAATCCTGATTACAACTAGTTAAAATACCGCAAATACCTATAAAAAATATTAATGATAAACTTTTACTTTTTTTCAAACTAAAACCCATAAAACGCCTCTTTTTCTATTTTCATTATGATTTTATGCTCTTGGAAGCGCTTACACAATTAATTTTGCTCTTTTGTTCATAACCAAAAACTTATGCTTCCATAAAAAATATTTATGGGTTATCATTAAATCATGACAATGGATCAACTAATTTATTTTATCGGTTGTGCCGAAACAAATTCATTTACTAAAACCAGTAAACTTTACTTTGTTTCTCAACCAGCAATATCAACCGCAATCAAAAATTTAGAGAAAGAATTAGATTGTGAACTTTTTATTCGCGATAATAACGAATTATCCCTTACTTCTGCAGGAAAATATTTATATCGAATTGCTCGTCCAGTAGTAACATTATTCAAAAACATTAATACTCAAATGGAAGATTTTTTAATGACAAATACAACAATAAAAATAGGAATTCCTCCAATGCTTGGTGGATTTATTTTTGCTCCTATTTTTCAAGATTTTTCTAAAAAATATCCAAATATTTACTTAAAAATGACTGAACTTGCAAGTCACGCCAATCAACAAGCTTTAGTAAATGATGAAATAGATGTTGCTTTAACTGTTTTGAATAATGGTTCAATCGACCCAAAACTTGAATATGTCAAAATAGATGAGACTCAATTAATTTTTGCAGTAAATAAATCTCACGAATTAGCCTCACGTAAATCTATAACTATTAAAGAATTAAGTAAAATTCCTTTAATTCTTTTAAAAGAAGATTCGTTACAATATCAAATCGTTTATGAATATTTCTTAAAGTATAAAATTAAGCCAAATATTAGGTTATTATCAGATCAAATCGCTACAATAAAAGAACTAGTTGTCCATAGTGATATTTGTGCTTTTCTCTTTAACCAAGTAATTAAAGAAGGCGAAGATATTATTGGAATACCAATCGAAGAAAATATTAAGTTCGATATCGTAATCGCTTATAAAAAGAACAAAACAATTACATCTACTACGAAAAAAATCATTGACTTTATTATCAATCATTACAAGAAGATTTAAGAATTTTAACGGCGCATAAAACATTTTTTAACCATTTAATTTGAATAATATTATGTATATTTTATGTACTAAAAATAAACCAAAAGTTCATTTTATTTTAAAAATAATTGAGATTTACAGGGTATTCAATCCAAAATCTAAAATTATCTGGATTTTTTAACTTTTTAAAACCTCTAACAACCTCTAAAAGAAAATAAAACATCTAACAACCTCTAAAACTAATATATGTTTACCATTTATGGCTTAGCCATTTTCTTTTAGTTTAAAAAAACGAGCTTACGACTTACACCAATCGTTTAAAAAAGCAAAATAAAATCTAATATAAGAAATATAACAAAAGTAAAATTGGCCTACTCCTCATTAAATAGGAAAGATGACAAATAATATGGATAGGTTTCTACTTCATTATTAATATATATTTTGAGCAGTTAATTTAATCAATTTGTTAATTTTATATTTATTCTTATTTTCAAGAATCACTCTCGCAGATTTAGTATTTCCACTTTTTGCTTTAACTTCAATCAAGACAACTCCTTTGTCCAAAGTACTAATAAAATCAATCTCTAACCTGTACAAATTACATCAAATCTGCCATCTTCATTAAAATATTTAAGCGAAGACCTAGCATTTGGGCAATCCTGCAGTTCATCAAAAATTAATAAAGTTTTGTTCGAAATCGCTTTAAAATTTTTAAACTTTAAAGACAAAGAAAAGATTATGTTATCAATATCAAAATCGCCATTAAATATTTCTTTCAAACTTTTATTTTTTCTAAAATCTAATTTTACAAAAGATTCGTAGTTATTTTTGGCGAATTCTTCTATGATAGTAGTTTTCCCAATTTGTCTTAGACCACTAATTATTAAAGGCCTGTGAAATTCGGAATTTTTCCACTTTAAGATTTGATCATAATTTTTTCTCTTGAACATAAAATATCCTATATAATCGTATTATTACGTTTACTATAGTATTAATTTGCACTTTTTTCAAAGGAGTTTTGAGTATGTTTTGCACTTTTTTCAAGGGAGTTTTAAGTATATTTTGCACTTTTTTCAAGGGAGTTTTGATTATGTTTTGGACAGAATTGGAAAAAATAAAAACCTCTAACAAACTTTAAAATATATTAATAAAGAGTCTAAACCTTTATCTATAAGCTATTTTCTATAATTTATTCGAAAACAACAAATTGCTCTACAAAATCAAGAAACGAATTTCACGCGAAGTTCGTTCGAACTTTTTATTCGCACTCTTTCCTAAATTTTCAAAAATTAAACTTTTTATCTATAGTAATCGCAACATGAAAAACTAAAAATTAAGTATATAGACCGTAATTTTCGGTACAATATGAAGAAAATATTAAAAGAACGTAAGCTTAAAAATATCTACTAAGATAATTTTTGCTTAGAATTAAAATCAGTATTGGGCATGATACGAAAAAGGAATTAATTCACTGGCTTTAATCTTCTTTATTTCGTTGCAATCTTTAATAATTACGAAAATATCGGGCATATAATCTGAAAAAAGTTGTCGACAGTTACCACAAGGCGACATAACTTCCTCATTTTCTCCATTTATAGCAACAATTGTATCAAACTCTCTTTTTCCTTCAGTTATTGCTGTTCCAATTGCTATTTGCTCAGCACACGCACCATGGACAGAATAAACATTTACTCCAACAAAGATAGAGCCATCTTTACATCTTAAAGCCGATCCAACCGTATGATTGAATTTCACGCCATCATAATTTTTCTTAATTACATTTTTAGCGATTTCAATTAATTCAAAGTCTTCTTTGTTTAACTTTTCCATTTTATAAACCTCTACTTTCAATCAATTTTACAGTTAAAAATTCACAAAAACCATGCAAATCTAAGCTATTTTATAAAATTATAAGAGAAAATTTTATTAAAAATACTTCCTAGACAAAATTCTATTAATTGATAAATTGTTTATTAACCACAGCAGATACTTTGAAATAATATCATCAATAAAAAATGAACAATAATTTTTCTTTTTAAGTGATTAAAACTTAGATTTAAAATTACCAAACTTTAATTAAAGATATTGTTTATAAAGCTGTGCAAAATTCTACCAAAGTTAAATGAAAAGGATCATATAATGAGGGATAGAAATTTTTTTACCACTAATACTTACATTGCCATTTATCAATTTAAATGCTTTATTTGGATTAAAGTTGTCGATAAATCTATTTAGTGAGATTGATGCTGTGTTGCCTGCCTTTACTTCAATTGGCACAACTTCTTCATCTTTCTCAATTAAAAATTCAAGTTCATTATCATCATTTGGTTTGTAATAGTGAAGAGTATAACCCTTTTTAACTAACAGTTCTGAGATAACATTTTCATAAACGGCACCTTTTACATTTCCTTTAATTGTATTATTTAAAATTGCTTTTTTGGTCTCTCTACCATACATTTGAGTGAGCAATCCAGTGTCATTAAAATAAGCTTTAAACTGAGTAGTTATCTCGTTTGCCATAAGAGGAATATGTGGTTCACTCACGTTATAGCAAATATTTATTAATTGTGAATCCTTGAGCCATTTCATGCTTCCGCCATATTTCCTGCTTGTTTGATTTTTTTCAACAAATGAATATTGAAATCTATTAAAATCTTTTGCCAGTTGTTTTGGAATAGAATCGTAGCACTTCTTTACTTTAATCTTTTGTTCTCCTTTGGCGTGTTTAGAAATATCACTTTGATAATCTTTTAAAATTTTATTTTGTACTCTAAATACATCATTATAGTTGTTTGTTTTAGTGTAAACAGAAACAACTTCTGGCATTCCGCCAACAACCATATATTCTCGAAATAATGACTCAAATAAGTTATTCATTCCATCAGGTACTTTTTCGCCACTATCAAAAAAAGTCTTTAAATAATTAATTTGATCTTTCTTGTATCCCTTAGCCCAAAGAAATTCCTCGAAATCCAAAGAGTGCATAGTTAAATGCTCTTCATAACCAACAGGAATCGATTCAGGCACTTCAACGTTTTCATCATCGTCTTCGTCATACTCTAATCCGAGTAACGATCCAGATGCAATAAAATCAAAACGTAAATCACATGCTAAAAATTTAAGAGCGGTTCGGGCATCTCCACAATTTTGAATTTCATCCAAGAAAAACAAAGTTTTATAAGGAATAAGACGCATATTTGGTAAATAAATAGAAAGTTGATTGTATATTTGTTCTGGTTCTTTGCTCCCTTTAAATGCTTCCTTCAATTCTGGTCTTTTAATAAAATCGATATTTATAAAGGATTCGTATTCGTTTGCGCCAAATTGTGAAACAATAAAAGATTTGCCAACTTGTCTTGCTCCATTAATGAGTAAAACCTCTTTTAAACCTTGTTCGTTGCGTCTCTTTTTCCAATTTAATAATTCTTCGTATGCTTTTCTTTTTAACATAATTTAAGCCTCAACTTTTATATATTATAGATTTTTAAGTATAACAATTCAATTTAATCTGCACGAAATCGGATGGTCGAAAATCGAAAAAATGCATGAAATCGGATGGTTAAAAATCAAAAATCTGTATGAAATCGGAGGGTCAAAAATTAAAAATTTGCATGAAATCGGATGGTCGAAAATCGAAAACATGCATGAAATTAGAGAGTGAAAATCGGATTTATTGGAAAGAATTTATGGACACTTTTTAATAGTCTATATTTCACTAGTTTTAATGAGTCTTCTAGAATTTAGAATTTTAGAAAACAAAATATCAGTTAGTCGTTTATTCGATTTTATTCGTGATTATAGAATTACAAATACCGGGGAAGGTTCTT
>CASFZJ010000027.1 GCA_949299165.1 uncultured bacterium
ATTTACGATGAAAATGCTTCTAATTTTGATAACAACACTATTAATAATGGTCTTTATATCAGGTCTATTTATGATGAATGCTATAACTTAAAAAATAGAAAGTTTGAAATAGGTATCAATAAATCAGCAGTTCTTACTCCAAGTTCGACAATTGATGGAGGGACTTACTAATGGCGACCATTATCGTTAAAAGAGGCACTAAAGTTCCGACAACATCTAACTTGACAAGAAATGGCGAACTAGCTGTTGATTATTCTACAGGCAAACTTTATGTAAGATGCTCGAAAGGAATAATGTGCGTTAATACCAATACCATTACCAGCAGTTCTTCAAGTAGTGGTGAAACGACATCTAGTTAGGAGTTTACTATGGCGATTATAAAAGAACTTAATTCAAGCTATGGTATTAAGCCAAGTTATCACCGAATAGCAAACATATCGCTTAATGCTATAGATAAAGAAGTAGTTATATGTGTGGGTTCATATATTTCTAAGGAAACAAGAGATAAAGGATGCGATCCAATCGACACAATCGATATCTTAATTCCAAAGGAAGATTATGAATCCTTTTTAGTTGGTGATGTTTTTAAGGCTGGATATAAGTGGCTTAAAGAAAATGTTATCGGTTTGGAGGATGGAATAGATGATAAGAGATAGTTTTAAAAAGAAATAAGTTAATTGCTACCTTAGATAAAAAGCAAATTATAAAGAACATAATGGCATCTCTCCCAGGACTTAAGATGGCGTTCATGTATTTTGGAGGGAGCGTGTGTTATGGCACTTTCATAAGTGGTAAGAGTGACTATGACATCAATGTAGTGGTTGATGATTTAAAAGGAGCCTTTAAGACTAATATAAGTGGGACTGACGTTTTTATTTATGGCGTGAGTTCGATATTAGATAGGCTAAATCCCAATAGCCCTATATCACAATATAAGAGGAGCTTTATCGATGATGTTTTAGGACTTCCTGATACTTTAATAGGACTTAATGAAGAGTATAAAGTCATTTATGAAGAGTACAAAAACTTTGATTTTAATAAGAATCTGAAGGGTTTTTTAACAAATTTCTATGAATATTTTGCTTTTTGTTTTAATGGCGAATTTTTATAAGAAAACAGGTGCCTTTTCTTTAGATCTTCCTAAGTCTTATTTTGATGAGGAAATTGACTATAAACTCAACTGGAATAATGAAAATAGAAGGAAAGAACTAAATACAAAACTAGAAAAATATCTAGATGAAATATACGAATTTAAGGAGGGACTAAAAGATGGATAGTACAGAAATTGTTTTAACCATCATCTCAGTGCTAGGGACTATCTCTAGCATTTTATTTGCTTATCTAGCTTTTAAAAGAAGCAACAAACAAGAGCATAAGGATGAAGGTAAAAACGAAGGCGTGATGCTTAGTGAGATAGGTTATATCAAGTCTTCTATCGATAGAATTGAAAAGTCACTTAATCACTTAGAAGAAAGATATACCGACCTTTCTAATAGGTTAGTCAAAGTAGAAGAATCAACTAAGAACGCTCATAAAAGAATTACTGAATTGCATGATGAAATGAAAGGAGTACAAAACCATGAATGAGATTTTACTTAATGTTTTAAGCTGTGTTGTTACAGCAGTTATTATTCCGCTTATCACTTTGCTTGGTTCTAAACTCATCAAATGGATATCTAGCAAGATTGATAATGAAAAAACAGAAAAGTATCTAACTGAAGCAACCACAATTGTTTTAGATGCAGTTAAATGCGTCTTTCAAACCTATGTTGAAGCTTTAAAGAAAGAAGGTAATTTTGGTAAGGACGCTCAACTAATAGCTCTTAATAAGGCTAAAGATATCGTGTTAGCTCAATTAAGTGATGATATCAAAGACTACATCAATAAGAACTTTGGCAATGTTGATACCTGGATTACCACTCAGATTGAAGCAAGCATAAATACACTTAAGAACGTGACTGCTTCTAAGTGAGAATATTAATTTTTCATTAAGATTTCAGATTTTTTGGAAATTTTTCTAATTAACCTCCTTCTTGTATAGTGAAAGGATAAAAACTTTTTTAAGAATTTTTAGAAAATTTTGTCTTTTCTTGACTACTTATATATTGAAGGAGGTTTTTTAAATGATTAATGAAGAAAGAAGTAGTTTAAGGCTTATTGAACTTTTACATCTTAAGCATCTAATGAATGATGGTTATTTTAGTAAAGAGAATTTTAATAAGCTCGTTAGACTTAATGATGAAGAGCAATCACCTTTATCAATGTTTTTGTTAGGTAAGGCTTATTATTTAGGTATTGGTACAAAACTAGATAAAAACGAAGCTATGAATCACTTTGAGTTTGTAAAAGAACATGGTAACTATGAAGTCTTAACTCAGATGTTTATGCTTTTAATGGATGATGAGAGTGACCAAGTAAAAATCATGATAGTGGACGCTCTTAAAAAAGCTAAAAACGAATTCGAAGATATGATGCGTTATGAGTTTGAAGATGATGACGATCTAATTGACGACTACGAAATAGAAGAACTACCTAGAGCATAATCTCACCAAATTTTCACTTTTGTCACGAATAAATATCGCCTAATTCTCTATATTTTCTAAATGCCTATTTTTGCTTTTTCTTGTGCTTTTTAACGTTTATAAAGTATTGAGGAGGTAGCAAACCAATGCATCACGAAACATTGAAAATTGTAAGAAAATTAGAAAGTAGAAGAGCAGATTATCTAGATGTTAAAAGACTAGGTGAACTTGCTGATGAAGGTGATCTATATGCTTCACTTGAATATGGGATTTGCCTTTATTTAGGTGAACAAGTCCTAGAAGATAAAGATAGGTCATATATCTATTTTGAAAAGGCAAGTAAGAGTGATGATTTCAATATGCTTGTCGAATTAGTGTCCTTCATGAATTGTGTTGAAGATTCTCGGTTTAAAGAATTAATCGATATCGGAATGAAAAAGATACGCAAGAAAATGGAAGATAAAGGAAAAGAACTAGGAATAGACATCAATAATCTTCACTTAAACTAAATATTAAGATTGTACGCCTCACTGGAGAAATCTGGTGGGGCTATTTTTTTGTGTTTATTTTTTATTGTGAGGTTAATTTTTCTAGTGAAACTCGCTCTGGTAGGTAGAAGGAGTGAACGAGATTATTCAGTTTGCTCCATTGCTATTGAAGGAGGATGTTTTAATGAATCAGGAAATTAAAACTAAGATAAAAAGCCTTAGAGAAGATGGGCTAGGATACGGAAAAATTGCAGAAGCATTAAATATATCAAAAGATAGTGTCGCCTCATTTTGTAAAAGAAATGGACTAGATAAAGCGGGCAATAAACCAAATCGCTGTAAATATTGCGGAAAGGTAATTATTAAAAAATCAAGAGCTCAAAATAAGGTCTTTTGTTCATCTGAATGTAAAAGCAGATATTGGAACGAGCATAAGGATAAAGTGAATAAAAAAACATACCACGAGAAGAACTGTTTATATTGCCATAAGAACTTCTCAATTTATGGAAAACCTAATCAAAAATACTGTTCCTTTTCATGCTACTTAAAAGCTCGTTATGGAGGTAAAGAAAATGACTGATTTATCTTCATATAAAGCCAATTTAGAGAACTATTTAATAAGCGTTTCTATATTAAAAACCATGCAAAACAAAGGGATTTTATCTAATAACGACTATAAATTAGCTGAAGAAAATCTATGTGAAATTTATTGTATCAATAAGTCATCTATATTCCGTCAATTGACTTGATATTCTTCTCAACAAGAGCGATGTATATAACACGAAAAGTAGGTGATTTAATGATGGAAAAATGTATAGAAAAGATAGCTGTTATACCTAAATTAACACAGAGAAAAAGAGTAGCGGCTTATGTCAGAGTTTCGGTGGATAAAGAGACCATGCTTCATTCATTTACTGCTCAGGCTAGTTACTATAAAGAGTTGATTTCAAAACATAAAGATTGGGAGTTTGTTGATATTTATGCAGATTATGGAATAAGTGGAACTAAGGTCAATAGACCTGAATTTAATAGAATGATGGATGATTGTAGAAGTGGCAAAATCGATATGATCATCACTAAATCTATATCTAGATTTGCTAGAAACACAGCTCTTTTGCTTTCAACTATAAGAGAACTTAAAGCACTTCATATTGATGTTTACTTTGAAGAGCAAAATATGAATTCAATGAGTGAACAAGGCGAGCTTATGCTTACTCTCATAGGAAGCATTGCAGAAGCGGAAGCTAAGTCCATGAGCGAAAACGTAAAATGGCGAATTGATAAAACTTTTATGCAAGGCGAGGTTTATAGCACGACTCGATTTTATGGCTATGACATCATTGATAAAAAATTCATAGTTAATAAAGAGCAAGCTAAGGTTGTTAAAAGGATTTTTGATATGGCTCTTAATGGCATGGGCTATATAAAAATTACTGAAGTCTTGAACAAAGAAGGAATCAAAAATCCAAGTGGCAATAAATGGACATATCGTTCAGTTGAAAGAATACTAAGGGAAGATACATACACAGGTAGATTGACGCTTCAAAAGTCTTATAGATCAGAGAAGAAAGTAAAGACCATAAATAATGGTGAATTAAGAAAATATGTCGTTGAAGATGACCATGAGGCAATTATTGATGTTGATACTTTTAATAAGGTTCGAGAGATGGTTGATTCTAGGCGGTCTAAAGCAGAAATAGAAAATAAGAATGATATCTTCAAAGGTCTTATCCGTTGTTCTGTTTGTGG
Organism: uncultured bacterium; assembly: GCA_949299165.1. Taxonomy (GTDB): domain Bacteria; phylum Bacillota_I; class Bacilli_A; order RFN20; family CAG-826; genus Onthovivens. Next base: position 4,760 of record CASFZJ010000027.1, read on the forward strand.
TGCTTGCTTTCAAAGAAAGAAAAGATATGGCTACGATTTATACGATTGGAAGTGCTGGAATTACCTTTATTCTACTAAGAATGAAAGATGTAATACCGTAGGTGTTCCTGAATCAGTCATAATCGAGAAAGCAAAAGAAGCCTTAGGTATCGATGAAATTACTAAAGAAATCGTTAAAGAGAAAATCAAATCAATAATAGCTTATCCAAATAGAGTCCTTGAATTTGTTTTTAATGATGGAACTAAAAAAACTATGCCTTGGGAACTTAAATCAAGAAGGTTCTCTTGGACAGATGAAGCGAGAGAAAAAGCAAGAACTAGAATTTTAAACAGAAATAAGAGCAAAAACTAATTTAATGGAGGAAGAACAAATGCCAGTAGTAAAAGTAATAGAACCAACAAGGAATTTGCATACGCATAAGCTTAATGTTGAAAGAACAAAAAGAAGAGTTGCTGCATATGCTCGTGTTTCAACTGATAGTGATGACCAAGAGAACTCATTTGATGCTCAAAAGAACTTTTACGAAAGATACATCAAAGAGAATCCTTTATGGGAGTTCGTTGGAATTTATGCTGATGAAGGAATAAGTGGAACATCAACTAAAGGAAGAAAAGAGTTCCAAAGAATGATTGAAGACGCAAGAAATGGGAAGATAGATTTAATCGTTGCTAAATCAATGTCTAGATTTGCTCGTAATACTTTAGACACTCTTCTTTATATTCGTGAGCTTAAAGAAAAAGGTGTTGAGTGTTATTTCCAAAAAGAAAACATCTATACCTTTGATTCCAAAGGCGAATTACTTATAACCATCATGTCAAGCTTAGCGCAGGAAGAATCTAGATCCATTAGCGAAAACGTGAAGTGGGGAATAAGAAAGAGCTTTGCAGATGGTAAGGTCTATATCCCTCATAAAAATTTCTTAGGGTACAAATATGATGAAAATAAAAATATTGTGATTGATAAAGAAACTGAATGGGTAGTAAGACTAATCTACAAGAAATTTCTTGAGGGTAAGACATTTAGACAAATAGCTAATTTATTGATGGAAAAAGGAATCAAAAGTCCAAGTGGAAAAGATAAATGGCTTGATACCACAGTGAGAGGAATACTTAAAAACGAAAAATACTATGGTTCAGCCATTCTTCAAAAAACATTCATTGAGGATTTCTTAACTCATAAACCTAAGACTAATAATGGTGAAGTTACTAAATATTATGTAAAGGACTCTCATCCAGGAATCATACCTAAAGAAGAGTGGGACTTAGTGCAGTTGGAACTTGAAAGAAGACATAAACTCAGATATTCCTATTCTTCTAAAAATTGCTTTTCTTCAAAATTAATCTGCGCAGATTGTGGACATTTATATGGATCTAAAGTTTGGCATTCGACTGATAAATACAAGAAGACCATATGGCAGTGTAACTATAAGTTCGATAAAAAGAATACACATAAATGCCTTACTCCTACATTAAATGAAGATGAAATTAAGAAGATGTTTGTTAAGGCTTATAACATCATGCTTGCTAGTAAAGAAGAGGTTATCGTTAATCTTGAAAATGACCTGGAGAAAGTAAGTGATGTTAATCCGATAATAGATGAGATTACTGCTACTAACGAAAAGATAGACAAAGTAATTCAAGAGACCGAGGAATTCATCCATTCTTCACTAGATAAAGAAACAGATAGGAAGAAAGAGTTAGAGCTTCAAGTTAGATATGATGACTTAGTTAAAAAGTTAAAAGACTTAGAACATCAAAAAGAAGAGAAGCTAGCAAAAGAATCAATGATCAATGCTTTTATAGCCACCATCAATGATAAGAAAGAAATAGTAATGGAATTTAATGAAGAGTTATTTAATGTGACGACTGAAAAGGCGATAGTCAATCGAGATAAAAGTATAGAGTTTATATTTAATTCAGGGTACAAAGTGAAAGTTAAGGCTGAGGAGTAGTCCTTAGTCTTTTTCTGTTCATAATAATTACACAGGACTTATTGATAATTATGTTAAAATAAATAATAAAAGAAACATCATAGTGTGTTTAGAGAAAAGGGGTTAATAGATATTATGACGATAGGTGAACGAATTAAAATACAACGAGAAATAAATAAATTAAGTGAAGAACAATTAGCTTCTTTATTAGGTGTTGATTGTGATTATATTGTTGACATAGAGGCCAATAATAAACAGCCATCTTATGAAGTACTGCCTAAATTAGCTAACTTATTAAAATGTTCTATCGATTATTTAATTTCTGGAAAAGAGTCAGATTTAACAATAGAAGCGATGGATAGTAGAAAAAGAATTCAGTATTTCTTGGATCACGATGATGCTGAAGGCTTTCTAAAATATAATTATGTTCAACCAAAATACATTTTTAGTGCTCACAATCTTTCAAATTCTAGAATTGGCGAGGGAGGATTGGCGTTACTAATACGAAATAGAATATATAATGAGAAGTTGATTAATATATTTAATATTTGTTTAGATAAATTTATAGAGAATAAATGGATTCAACAATACGGACTTACTAATAGAACTAAGCCAATAGATGCGATTTTAGAAAATGTTGATGATTATATTTTGATGTGTTGTTATGCAAATAGAATTGATGGACTAGAGTGTATTGATTTTAAAAAAAGAAACGCTCCTGTGATAGCACATAGAGATAAAAAAACATTTACTTTAGTTGGAGATAGAGTCTCTTATTATGATTATTCTTTTGAAACTTTAGAAAAAATTTATAAAGATTCATCTATTTTAAAAACAATTAAAGATTATGTGTTCGAAGTTCAATTCTTAAGATACAATCACAGAGCAGACAAGCCAACTATTTTTACTTGTTTTGATTCCATAACTTATATTTATTATAAAAATAATGATTTCAAAACTTTAACTAAGATATTAGAAGAAGCAACAAATTTTTATAAAAATGGTTTTGATGAAGTTAATTTTTATAGATTTGACAGTGTAATGAAATCAGCTATTAAAGATTTAAATGCTGAATGGATAAAGCAAATTAATGATTTTAATAAATTATTTAACCTAGCATATAAGAATTATTATGATAACTTAAACGAATGGATTAAAGCTAATGGAAATTATTATGGAAAAGGCTCTTTAAGATCTAAAAGTGAAATTATAAGTATTATCGACGATGAAAAGATAAAATATTATGAAATTAAGGCAAATCCTAATACTAAACCAGAAGTTATAATGCAGCTAGACTATACAAAAGATTTATTGTTAGACTTAAAAACTTTATTTTCTGATGTTTTAAATAAAGCTCAAGATGCCAATACAACTAGAAACGCTATAAACTTATTGGATACAACAGTAACAAAGGCAGTCTTAAACAGCCCAATTTATATTTATGAATTTATCTTAATGTGCTTAGATAATAGTTCGTTTGACAATTTAAATAAATTATTTGGAAATGCGTATGATAAAAGTATTAAACCTTTAATAGAATCAAAGCAATATGAAAAAATAAAAGATTTTATGAGAGGCACACTTCCAATAAATATCCTTCCTGAAATTTATAACTTCATTAAATCTGGAGAAGTTAATTCTGATTTAGATAATGAAACTAGACGTGCTTTGCGTTGCTTTAAAGACTATATACCAAATACGCTAGAAAGAAAATTTTATTTGAGAAAAGAAATTATTAAGCTTCAGTTTGATAATGTTCCTCTAAGTTGTGAAATTCCTTCTGATCCTTCAATAGAAGATTTTAAAAGGATTAAAGAAACTATACTTAATAATATAAAAGAGGAATTATTAACTAAACTTGAATCATTTACTCATCATAATGAGCTTATTGAGCGATTTAATAGTACAAATGAAAAGTATTCTAGCGATAAACTACTTAAGTATATAAGTTTTGGTGAAAGTGATATTGCTGTTATAAATTTGTGCTCTAAATTAGAGATTTTTATAAAAGCCTATTTTGAATTTGATGGTGATTTTAAAGATGTGTTGGATCAATACTTAAATAAATCTAATTTAAATGATGATGATATTTCATTATTAAACAAATTACGTATAAAAAGGAACTCAATTGTTCATGCTGAAAATAGTAATGTAGAATTCAGTGATGAAGAACTTACAAAGGCCATTATTTTAGTGGAAAAATTAATAAAGCAAGAAGTCTCTTATTAAAAAGCGAGAAAATGATTGAAAAAGATTTTAAACACTATAGCGAACTGTTTTCACCAATGATTAAAAAAATTATTGATTCAAATGTTAAATTTTATGGTTTTAAAGAAACGATTAGATGGTGCTTTGTTGAAGAAAAAGATATACACATCTTTGCTGCTTGTGGGAATGATAATATTGTTCGTGTAAACTTATTAGCTGTCATTGATTCTTATTCTGTTGGTGATATTAGACAAGTAGAGTATTTTTTGCTCCATGAAATTCGACATATATTTCAAAACATAATGATTAATGATTTTCAAAGTGGAAAAATTACCGCTATTGATCCTGAGCTTATTCAAATTTGGATTGATGAAAAAGGAAAATATCAACGTGCTGTTGATGATAATGGTAATGAAAATCTTAATTATTTTAAACAAGATTTAGAAATGGATGCGTATGCTTTTTCGTTAGCAGTAATGAAATATAAATATGGCGATGTATCAAATCTGTTCATTCCTTCTTCTTATGGAACTGAATTTAACGATATTGTGAACAAATGGATTGAGATGTTTACAAATGATAATCTTTAAATTTTATGATAATTATCGACTTTTTAAAGCTTTCAAGTTATAATAATATGATTTGAAGAACGGTTACATACTTCAAGTGGTAGGTTAGGGAATAATTAATTCTAGGAGGAAGCTTTATGGCTAAAATTTTTGAGTATGTACCATATGAAGAGTACAAACCAGTCATGCAGAGAGTCGAATCATGCATAGATAAAATTTATGATGAAATTGCTGAAGAGATTAACTTCGAGTGGGGATTTGTCGGAAGTGCCAATCGATATGGCTTTGTTTTCATTACGAGAAGAATTAACGGCAATAAAGGATTCGATTTTGATGTTAACTTTTATGTGAAAAATCCTAACGATAATGAATACTGGATGGCTAAATTTCTAAGAAATCAATTTTATTTAGCAATTCAAAAGGTGTTTAAAAAATATGGATATGAAGATCCTGAAGATAGAACATCAGTTATTAGGGTTAAGATGGTGGATAAAAAGAACAGTAAAATAGCCCACTCTATAGACTTCGCTATATTCCAAGACATAAGAAATGGAGACGGAACTCTTACAGAAAAGTATGCTAGAAAATATGATAATGGTTCTTATAGTTGGACTACTCGTGGCGGAAAAAATGATGAAGCAACAGAAAAGTTAGAGTGGCTCAATGAAAACATTGGCGATGATGGTGATACTGATTATCCATATTGGTATGCTAAGGGCTCATCATTACTTTCTGATATGAAAGAAGAATATTTAAAATTGAAGAATGCCAATAAGGATGAAGAGAAGTGTTCATTCCAGCTTTTCAATGAGACCATAAATAATGTCTATAACCAATGGAAACAATATATAAATAACTAGCGAAACAGTGGGTATGCAGAAAAACCTCGATAAAATACGCACTTTTTAGGGGTGTCGTTTCTCTAGTAGGGGTGTCGAATTGTATTAAAACGATAGTAAAGAGACATCTTGAAAAAGTCGACATTTCGTATCAATTGCGGAGTGTCTTTTTTAATTTATGCCGATTAGAAGGTATTGGTAAATAACTTACATTTGCCCAATTTTATAAAGTATTTAAGCAATAAAAAAGCGAAATTCCGTAAAACTTCGCTTTTTGGGTGAATTCAACC
>CASFZJ010000028.1 GCA_949299165.1 uncultured bacterium
TCTAGCAAAAAGGGTCCCGATTTCATTCGGTGACCCTAATTTGCCAACAAACTATTTTTTTGTGAAACCCTACAAAACCCTAAAATTTTGTAAAGGACCCATTTTTTTATAAAGTTTTTGAATAGCTACTCAGTAGGCGTTGTACTTCCACCAGCCAACGTTCCAATTGGATTATCGCTAGTAAATACAGCAAGAGCTAAATAATCTTCACTATCAACTTCACTACTTCCTGCATAAATTGCATTGCTGTCATCAGAAGAATCAACATTAACATATAGAGTAATTACATTGTTATTTAACGTGCCATCTTCGTTATATAAATTTACTTTATAAATAATGAAATTGAATCTTGTTAACGAATTTGTATTATCTGGATCAGGATCTGCAGGTGTAAAACCAGTTGCAAATTCAAATCTTCTTCTTTCGATAACTCCTTCTTCGTTTTTAATGAAGAGATATTTTTCACCATTTATTTCAATATGTCTATATGCATGTAAACTATCTCTTGAAGCATCTTCTGGCCATAAATCTTCAAAATCTTTTTTATTTACATTAACCATTGCATGTGGTGTGAAAAGTTCGAAACTTTCTGTACTTGTAGTAGAACTATCGCCTTTTCTCATAACAAATTTATATCTTTGACCGTTGAAAGAATATCTATCTTTCAAAACACCAAATGAATATTTAGCAAGTTCATTTGTTTCAAGAGCATATTCTCCATCAACTGATTCAAGCCAATTTCCATTAACTTTAAAGTAATATCTATGGGCGCCAGCTGAAGTCTCTGCGAGAGATTGACCAATTTGTTCAGCTTTTGTCCAATAATTGCCTGAATTTATGAAAACATATCCATTTCCGTTACTATCAGAAATTGATTTTTGATCCATATTAATAGTTTGTTCAGCAGTTAATTCAGCAAAACCTTTATTTATGTAAGCGTATCTTGAGTTAGAAGATGTAACTAAATGTTCGTCTGAATTATATGTAACTCCACTTGTATAACTTGTTCCATCAAGTAAAGCAAAATAATTATCGGCACCACTTTCTTTTAAAACATAAGCGTTATCATAACTTTCAACCTTTACCCAGTTATCAGCTTCAGCGCCATCATCATAATCTCTTCTTAAATATAATGAATTATCGCTACTTGAAATAAATAAAATACTTTCAGTTGATGGTGAGGATGAATATGTTGTTCCTTGAATTAAACTTGCTGTTGGGCTAGTTCTAATGTATGTATTTCCGCCGATTGTGTAAATCCCATTTTCAGCTTCAGAAATACGATCCCATCTACCATCAGTTGTATTTAAAACGAAAGTATCGGTACCATTTGAAAAATCGATAATTGTTTTGTTGGTGTTGGAATTTAAATTAGTTGTAATTGGACCAGTCTGATCTTCAACATTTTCAGCAATCCAATTGCCATTTTCACTATAGTGAGCAAGCGAATTTTCGCCATCAGTTTTTAAAGCACCATTTTTATAACTATTTTCATAAACATAGTGATAACCGACTTGGTTTTTGACTAATAATTTATCAAAATCTTGGTTATTTAAGCCTAAAACAGCATTAAATGTTTTGACTTCCATCAATAATTGATTGTTGTTTGTACTAGCAACAGTTGATGAATAAATAAAATTTGTTTCGTTTTCTCCTGAAACAAAGTCTTCAAGCGAGTCAAAAATTGTTGAATCATTAACTTTAATTTCACCAAGAACACTAGTTTTGTAAGTAGAATCTTCTCCTAGTGTCACTCCTAAACTACCACCGAGTGTTAAATTTTCACTAGTTTTTGAATAAATTCGGCCATTTTCAATCAAATTTAAGTCGTGAATCGAGGTATTTCCCGATTCAAATCTTAAATAAGTAGCTAAATCTACTTTGTTTAAAGTTACATTCAATTCACTGTTTGAAAGATTAAATCCAACTTCATTTGAATTAAAAATTTCATTTGAATCTTCAGTGACTGAGCTAACATCTTCAATTTCAAGAAGTTTAATATTGTTAATTTTAACTTCAGTTCCACTTGCATTGAAAGATTTATTGGAACTATCAAGAAGAATATTTCCGCTCTTTAAGTTAATCAAAGCGGAATCATCATTTCCGATAAATACGAATTTATTTTCATTAACAATACTGGTTGAAACATAATCTAAACTTGTTTCTAATTTTGAACCAGTTTCAAAAGTAGTTTTTGCTTTTAAAGAATTAAATTTATATGAATCAAATAAATTAGCACCATTATTAGCACGATTTTCAACACTATTAAAATCCTGATAGCCCTTAATCGTAATATTTGTGAAAAGATTTGCTCCATTTTTCACAACTATTTCACCAGAGCCTTTTGAATCGTAAATTAAGCCATTACCAACTAAACTACCACCATTATTGATAGTAATTTTATGTCCATTTAAGTCGATAGAAGCAAATTCACCAACAATATCTCCACTTCCTTCTTTAGTTAATCCAATCTGAGCTCCGACAATTAAAGTTCCATCAATTGTTAAATCATTTTCTAAAGTTAAAGTGAGTTTTGCATCGTTTTCACTAACACTACTAGCAACTTCTCCACTTGTAGAATTAGTAACTAATCCACGTGCTTCATCACTTGATAATGAATATTGAGAATACGGAAGATAAAGTTTCTTTCCTTTTGAAATATTTGTGATATCAGAAGCCACTTTATATTTAGTTTTGTCATCATTTGCTTGCAAAACAAGTTGATAGAATGGATTGACTGTATCATATGAACTAAATGCATCGGACAATTTTTCAAACTTAGTTGTGTCATAGTCACCATGATAAATTTTAATAGCTTCGTTTTGAGCAGCAACAGTATTTAAATTAGTTGTAGAATAAGGGAATTTACTAATATTTGCGTTACTATAATCTTCAAAATAAAGATTTGTGATATTTGTATTTCCAAAAGATGGCGCAACAGTGATATCGATTTCATCTTCGCCTTCGCCAATAGAAAATTTAGCATCACCAAAATCAACTGTTTCAAAAGCTTTTTCAGTTTTCACTCCATTTTCATCAGTTTGATAAGTTTTTGGGATATATAAATTTTCTAAATCAAGTTCATTAAACGCATTAAATTGAATATTTTGAATAGTTGAAGGTAAATAAACATTCTTTAAATTTGATTTACTTGCATTAGTTTCAGGATCTCTTTCTCCAGAAAAAGCGTAAAAACTTACTGTCGTGATACCTTCTTCAAGAATGACTGTTTCAACATCATAAATTGATGGAGTTAAATCTTTAGCTCCAATATCTGGAAGAAATTTTTCTAAAAGTTGTGGGATAAATGAAATTGGTCCAACAACTACTTCTTTCGAATCATGAAAATTTGTGTAGTGTCTGCTATTTATCGAAAGAGTTTTTGGCATATTTTGATCAAAAGGAATTTGAACAGATTTACGATATGTTTGAACTAATGTTTCTGAAAGTCCTAAAGCTTCATTAACATTAGCGATGTTTTCTTGATTTAAAAGACTATCAATAATTGAATAAAGGTCATTTCTTAAAAATGCTAAATCTTTTCCTCTAAAGTCAAGTAAACCAGATGTAAATTCTTCTAAACCATCAATTTTGATAGAAAAATCTGAAATATAGAAGAAATTTGGATCATATGCCTTGGCATTTGATGTATCAGGAATAATTCCACCATCTTTTACCATCGAATATGTTTTTAATGTGTCGCCACCAGCATCAAATTCATGTAAAACAAAAGGTAAATTGTTCATTAAATTTGACATGTCAAAGACAGTTTCGCCGCTTTCGTTTTGGTAAATATATTCGCCAAAAGTAAACGTATCAGGTGAACCATCATCGTTTGTATCATTTGTTACGATAGGCACATTTCCAAAATCAACGAAATATTTAGTAGGATTTTCACTAAAAGTAAAGTTAGAAAAGTTTAATTGACCAAGATAAGTTGCATTGTTTTCATCGTTTACTAAAACACCTTTAAAAGTTTCAATATCAAAATAAAAAAGTGGCACTTTTTCTAAATCCTGATTTTCAGGTTTAGCATAAAATGCTTTATATGCTTCTTTTCCTCTATCTTTCCACTCTTGATTAGGGTCTTTATCGTATTGACAACTGCTTAATAATAATGCGACTCCAACAGCACTAAGCGATAAAATTCCAGCTTTTTTAATCATCTTGGTCCTCTTTTCTAAGTGTTGAAGCTGCATACATAATAATTCCACCAGCAACTCCAACATTTAAACTATCTATTTCGTTAATTTCTATCTTAATTTTTAAATCACTTTTGTCTTGAATATCTTTAGATATTCCTTTTCCTTCATTACCTAAAATTATCACATAGTTCTCGCTTTTTTTAAAGTTTATTTTAGATAAATATTCTGAATTTACATCTAAAGATGTACTTACTAATTTGTATCCTTTTTGCTTAAGGTCAAAAAGTTTAGTTTTATCACCTTCAACGACGTTCAATTTAAACACGCTTCCTTGAGAAGATTGAATTGTTTTAAAGCCATATTTAAAGGCACATCCCTTACTAAAAATAATGTCTTTAAAACCAAAAGCAAGTGCGGTTCTTAAAATTGTTCCAACGTTTCCTGGATCTTGCACATCATCTAAATAGACAACTCTTTTGGATTTAATTTCGTTTTCTGGTATATATTTACAGACCGCTAAAACATTAGTTATTGATTGATTTTGAGAGATTTTTTTCATCAACATTTCATCAATTTCATAAACATTGTTGTACATTGTTTTTTCTTTGAAACTAGGTAAGCATAAAATAAAATCTATATAGTCTTTCGCCATCTCAACAAGATGGTTTCCTTCAATAATAAATCGCTTTTCTTGCCTTGAAAATGCATTATTTTTTAATTTATTGACATATTTTATTAAGTCGTTATCTTTGCTTTTTATTACTTTTATCATTTGAAAATTTCCTTTGTTAATTTAGCATGTACTTCCTTGTAATTTGGAAAATAATTATATACAACATTATAAAATTTAGATGAGTGGTCAAAATAATAATGATGTGCTAATTCATGAACTATTACTGAATCAATAATTTCTAACGAAAAATGAACTAAAAATGTGTTGTAAGTTATTGTATGTGTTCTTCTTGAATTAACTCCATAATTAGTGTTTTTCATTCTTAATTTGACTTCATAATATGGTGAAATATTCATTGCTTGCTCGTATTGTTCAGTTCTCGTTTTAAAAATTGGTAAAACAATATCTTTAACTTTATCATAAAAATTCTCTAAAGAAAGAAACAAAAATGTCTTACCGCAAATGGTTACAAAACCATCTTTCAGTTCTTGGTATTCGCCAAAAATATAAATACCTTTTCCATCAAAATATTTTCTTCTTTGAGAATCTCTTTCAATCAAGGATGATGCGTGCTTTTTTAAACCATCAACAATGTATTTATTTGAAGTGAAAAATGGCGACGTTATATAAAAAGCACCTTTCTTGAAACGATAAATAATTTTACGATTTCTTGTGCTTCTTCTAACAAAAACATCGTATTGTTTCCCTTGATATTCATAACGAGCAATTAAGTTATACATAACAAAAAAATTATACAATAAACGCGAATAAATATTTATTACTATTATCTATTTATTTCCGTGAAAAAAAGTGACCATGTTTTCACACAGAAGAAATTTGCTAGAAAAAATGCAAAAAAGTATATATTTTTTCACAAAATATAGCATTTTATATCTTGTAAAGATATAATTAAGTTAATTTTGAGAGGTGTTTTATGGAAACGATTATTGTCAGCGCATGCTTGTTAGGTGAAAATACAAAATATAATGGAGGCAATAATTATGATCCTCGAATTGAAAAATTAAAGGAAAAATACAATATAATTCCAATTTGCCCTGAATCTTTTGGCGGGCTTAAAATTCCTAGAGAACCTAGTGAAATTCAAGGCGCTTTTGTTGTTTCTAAAAGCGGAAAAGATGTTACCAGCGAATTTAATGAAGGCGCACATAAAGTAATCAATATTGTTAATTATATGCATGTCAAAAAAGCAATCTTAATGGACCGTTCACCAAGCTGTGGAGTCACTAAAATTTATAATGGAAAATTCAATGGAACACTTATTCCTGGACTCGGCTACACTGCTAGATTATTAAAAGAAAAAGGTGTCGAACTATATACCATCGATACAATCGACGAATTATTGAAAGATTAATGAAAACTAGAGTTTTAATTTTAAAAATTTGCTTTATAGCTTTATTTTCAGCACTTATATTTGTTTCTGCTGCTTTTTTAGCTATACCTTATGCGGGTGGAGCAGGTTATTTTAATTTAAGCGATGCATTAATTTTATTTGCAAGTGCCTATTTTGGACCAGAAATAGGCATTATTTCTGGAATTATTGGCGCATCATTAAGCGATTTATATGCTGGTTTTGCAAATTGTATTCCTTTTACAATATTGGCTAAATCGCTAGAAGCAATAGTATTTTCATTAATTTTCTTTATTTTCAGAAAACACAAATATTTAAGACATATTTCTTTTTTTATCGGACCACTTTTTATGGTAGCCAGTTACATTCCTTATTACCTTTTATATGATAATGGTCAAGGAGTATTAGCTTTAATTTCATCATGTTACGATTTATTACAAGGTTCACTTGGAGGAATAATCGCACTTAGTTTATATTTAGTTTTTATCAAAATAAAGTTGCCTTATATAAGTTCAAATATATTAAATAAGCGCTGAATTTCAGCGCTTATTTTATTCTTTGTTTCTATTATATTTAACTAATAATTCATGCAAGGATTTAATGATTGGCTTACTTAAATCGTGCCACAAGAAACGATAAGTCCAGTTATCATTGTTAACAGTTCCAGGAACATTTATTCTAGAATTTTTGCCTTGAAAAAGAATGTCTTGCATAGTTAATGTGACATGATTTGCTCTACTTGCTAAAGCTATTTCAATTAAAAATCGACTTTTTTCAAAAGCAGATAAGTTTTCGCTAAATGGCATGCCTAACTTTTTACTTTCTTCTTTAATTCGTTCAGTAGCGATTTCTTTTTCTTCATCGTTACATGTTTCAAATCTCCCTTTAATAGAAAGATTATCGTGGTTTTCTAAATATAAATAAGTGTTTTCCTTAATGTTAGATGGTAAAAATTCTTCACTGAAATATTTAGTAGCGAATAAATTTCCAAGTGTTGTTCTTAAACTTTCAAGTCCCGTTTCTTCAACAAATTTATTAACTTCTTCTGAATATGTGCCAAGGTCATTGGCAATCAATGGATAATCATTTTTAATGCTGTTAATAAATTCCATTCCTGGACCTTTAAAATATTTTCCTTTTCTACCATTTTTGCTTTTAAAAGGAACAGCATAAACTTCATAAAAGCCTCTAAAGTGATTGAGCTTGATTCGATTAAAAAACATACTTGCTGTATCTAAACGATGTCTCCACCATTTATAATTGCTTATTTTCATATATTCCCAATCGTATAATGGGTAGCCCCATTTTTGACCATCTTTTCTAAAATTATCTGGTGGAAAACCAACAACCCAAGTTGGTAAATTTCTTTTATCAATCAAAAATAATTCTGGTGACATATACATACAATCGCTGTTATAGCTAACAAAATGTGGTAATTCGCCAATGATGTCAATGCCTTTAGAATTTGCATATCTTTTTAGTTTAAAAAATTGTTTTTCAAATATATAAACCAAAAATAGGTAGAAATCGATTTCATCGTCATGTTTTTTCTCGTATTCCTCTTTTATATCTTCATCAAAATATCTTTCTTCTAGTTTAAAATCAAACCAACTTTTATCTTCGTTATGGTGTCTGATTGTTTTAAAAAGCGCATAATCATTTAAGAATTTGCTTTCTTTAATTCTTAAAAAATTTGGATCAGTCTTATCAAATCTTTTATATGCAATCTTAAGGATATTTTCTTTTGATTCTCTTATTAAATCATAATCAACTTTACGTGGATTATTTTCAAATTTAATTCCAGTTAAATCTCTGCTTGTTAAAAGACCATCTTCGATTAATTCATCAAAATCAATAAATAAATAATTAGTACTATAAGGACTTAATATATCAAAAGGTGAATTTCCTTTTCCTAATTCTTCTAGAGGTAAAAGTTCCCAATATTTAAAGCCAACTTCACTTAAAAAATCGACAAATTTATATGCGTCTTTACCAAGCGTTCCAATTCCAAATCTTCCAGGTAAAGAAAATATAGACAATAATACACCGGCTTCTTTCTTATTCATGAAAATATTATTACACATTTTTCGCTCAAATTGAAAAAAATCTCCGCAATAGCAGAGATTTTTTCTATAAACTACTTTTTATTTTCATTAAAAACAATTAATAACTTTTAAAACTTAATTAACATCTTCAGATCATCTAATTGTTCTGAATAATGGCGAAGAAATTGCTTGACCATATTGATTGAATGAGTTTGCGCTATTAATCGTGTAGATAACCATTGGTTGTTTTTTAAGCTCATTTTTATTTTTTAATCGGCTCTTTTGATTTTTTTAGGGTTAAAAACCATCTTTGCAAAAATTTAGGGTCGACCCTACTAAATTGAAAAGCTTTTGTTTTATCATAAAAAGCGTA
>CASFZJ010000029.1 GCA_949299165.1 uncultured bacterium
ACCCCCTATTTACAAGTTGCAACCCCCTTAACAACTTTGCAACCCCTATATAAAGTTGAGGATTTGTTGTGCACGGTATTATAAATTTGCTCACCCCCTACATATAGATTGCTCACTTTCTGTATAATATTGCTCAAGGAGGAAAAAAATGAAATACAACAAAGAAAAAAGATTGCTCATAGGCAGAGAGATTTATTCACATGAGATCACAATTTCTCAAGCAGCAAATAAATATGGCATTAATCCTTATACAGCTAGCGATGTTAATGGTCTTGAACCAATGAGTAATGGAAGTAAAGCGCTTTTAAAATAAATATGTAAATTCAAAAACAACATAAAAGTTTTATATTCTCTTCTATATTTTAAAAATACTTTTATCTTTTTGTTAGAGGCGTTGCTTTTAAGAATTTATAATCACTTGTAGTGCCTTTATTATTTTTTGAAGAGTATCTAAAAATATTTCTTTATCAATAAAAGCGTTAGCTAATAATAAATCCAAATTCCTTTTAAAATCTTTTGGCAAAATTTTACATTCTTTTAATGCATAAAATATCATTCTCTTTTCGCCTGGATGAGTAATCTCATTTACTGCAAATATAACATCAAAATAAGATTCTATAAAGGCTGCTAAACGGTGATTGACACTAATAAAGTCCAAACGATTTAAAGCTTTTTCTATTTGCTTATCATATGATGGCAGATAACCACTTAATAAAGACATATTCCTTTTTATTATGTTTTCTTTTAACTTGTCTGGATATTTAATATCATATTGTTTCTTTAATTTTTCAAGTTTACCATTTCGATCGAACAAGATTTTACAAGTTTTTAAATTATGCCATAAACATGTAGTGTAACCATTAGAAGCCACTCCATCATCCACTACTCTTGAAATATTTTTAGCAAAATCATCCAAATTGCGATATAAGATATCAATATCAATATCGTCTTTTAACGTACAATCGTCTTCTAATTCCCAATATGAGTTAGAAAGTTCAATATATCCACAAGTTTCTTCTAATATTCTTTTTCTTGCTTCTAAAGAAGGCAAATTTGTTACGTAAACATAAAGATCATAATCTGATTTTTCGTCATAATTATCTGAAGATCTTGATCCGCCTAAGGCTAGTGCTTCTACCTCATTAATTTTTTTAAATTCTTCTACTAACTTTTCAAAGTACATATTGTATACACCTCTTTTTTTAACAATTAATGTAATTTTTTAAGAATAACTTTTTTCTTTTTACGCTTTATAATTTCCAATTGTTTTTGATTTATTTTTAGAAAGTTTGTTGTTTAATTGATATATCTAAGAGAATTTTATCATATTTTTCTACTATTTAATTCCTGATTCAATTTTTAGCGTTATTTTTTCTTTGTTAAAATTACTTCTTTTTTAGAATCGCTAGACAAGAGAGCCTTCTTGAATTGAAATAAATGGTGATATAGTTCCTTAAATTTCTTTTTTTAGAAGAGCGTGCATATCTTCTTCTTACCATAATGGAGAAAACTAAGATGTTTTCATGGGGATTGATTTTAAAAAAATATTTTAATAATACTTATTTAAAAACTCTTCTTTACTAATTAAAATTAGACCTTTTTCTTTGCTTAATTCATATATTTCATCAAATACTTCATAAATAAAATTTCTGTCGTGAGATACTGCCTTTATAATCTTTAATAGATGTTATAAAAGATTTATTTGATAAAGGAGAAATATTTCTTGTAGGTTCATCTAATATCATTATATTTACTTTTCTAAGAATTAATTCAGCAAAAAATATTTTAGCTTTCTCTCCTCCACTTAATGTAGAGATGCTTCTATTCATTTCATCATGTGTTAGTTTTAATGATCCTAAATAAGTTTGTATTTTAGTTAGCTCTTCTTTATTAGAAACATTTAATTTCTTAGCTAGGTAATCTAATGGAGATAAATAATTAAGTAATTCATCCTCATAACTTTGAGACATATAACCAATATTAAATATCGATTTATTTAATAATTCTTTATAAATTAATTTTAATAATGTTGACTTTCCAATTCCGTTTTTGCCAATTATTACGATCTTTTTACTGCCTTTTATAAATAAATTGATTGGTTTATTAATTAAAATTAGATTATTATTTAACACTAAACCATTTAATTTTAAATCTAAAACGACTTTTGATGAATCAATTAAATATGGTATTTTAGAATTAGAAGAACTTCCAATAATATAGTTTTCATTAATATTATCAAATTTTACATTTATACTACTTTCGACTTCAAACTTTTGTGTTAAATTTTCTTTTTCTTTCATATATCTTTTTTCCATAGATTTAACACTATGCATTTTATCTTTTAAGTTTTTTGCTTCTCCAGGATTTGATCTTGAAACAGTATTTAAAGCATAATTAACACTTTGATATACTTTATTATATTTATCTATTTTCTTTTCAAAATTCTTTTTATCTTTATTGTATTCTCTTAAATTTTTTTTCTAAAAAATCTTCCCTGTTATTAAAATATTCATCATAAGAAACATTACTAATTGTAACTCTACATTCAGTTTTACTTTTTAAAGATTCTATATGAATAATCCTTCTAGCGCATCTACTTAATAGAGAAACATCATGAGAAATAAATATTACTGGTATATCAATATTTATAATTAAATCTTGTAATAAATTTAAAGAATCTAAGTCTAAGTCATTACTAGGTTCATCTAATAATAATATAGTTGGTTCTTTCATTAACTCGATAAATAAAAATAACTTAATAATTTCTCCACCACTTAAATCTTTAACTTTTATCTTGTTAGATAATATTTTTTCTTCATTTAAGTTAAATTTATCTAAATATTGATAATATTTTTTATAATCTAAAAAAGAATAATCTAACTCACTATTTAAAAGTTCATATAAGGAAAGGTTTAATTTTTCGCTAGTAATAATTTGAGGTAAATATCCAATTTTTTCATCTTTTATTAATATATCGCCTTTAATATCTAAATATTTACTTGCTTCATCTTTATTATATAAAACCTTTAAAAGAGATGATTTACCATTTCCTTCTTCTCCAATTATTCCAATCTTATCATTTTTATTTAATACAAAAGAAAAATCTTTTATTAAAACTCTTAAATCCTTTTTTAAAAGTATTGTTAAATTTGAAACTATAAGCATATTAAAACTCCTTATACACATACATATAAATATAAATAATTAATTGTTATGCTTATACACTCAAATTAATCACCTTCCTTTAAAATTATCGTTTTGCATATAAAATTATAATATGCAGCGAATAAAATTACATCTTATATTAAAATATACAAAACCTATTTTTTAAACTAACCTAAACAGTACAAAACTATCTACGGTTGAGTGAGCAAAAAAAGTTAACTAGTGCATTGGTACTATTCGTACCCAAAGAATCTAAGTCTCGTATCTTCTACAGCACCATATAGTTTTGCTAGTCTATTATGGTCATTAACTAGACGTTTACGGGCCTTAAAGAATGCATTATTCCAATTTTTGTCCTGTTCATAAGTGAACTCCATATAACATTCATGAGCATAGTAGTTTCTGATATCTTTAATTTTATTAAGAAGTTCATAATCGCCTGCAGAAAAATACGGCTTTCCGTCAGAATTATCTAAACTTTCTAATTCGTTTAATGTTTTTCCAAGTGTCCACTTTTCCATGTTGATTAGTTCTTTGTTGCTTATGGACTTGCGCATGCCTTTATAAATGAGCTTGATGTCGTGCTCAATACATTGGCAAAAATACATGATTCTTCCCACGCAATAGTGATAATCACCAATATTATTAATTTCTCTAATTGAATCACCCATTTTTATCACCTACCTATATTTTCCATAGTATTCTTCTTCGCCGGCTAGCCTTGCACTTATAGCTTCTCTCTTGGTTTTGAATCTACCAAGAATATGAGCTTTTCTTTGAAACATAATCTGAGCCACCCATAGTCCTCTATCTTTATCAAAGTGAACTCCTCGTACTCCAGAAGTATTATTTTTATTTAGTTTCCTATCTTTTTTAATCCCGCAGAGCATTGTTCCATCAACTAAACCACGATCAAGATTAGGAAGGGCTGCTCTATTTTCTTCATTCTTGCATCCACAAGAAATCGTAACTCCTGTAGTTAAGTAAGTGGTCGGTACAAAACAGGTATTTCCACAGTCGCATTTGCACTCCCAATAATTCTTTTTGTTTTTTGTATAGGCAAATCCAATAACTGTTAGTCTTCCAAATTTCTGACCTGTTAAATCAACCGTTCTTCTTTTTAAACATCCACAGGATTTAGTATGACCTGAGTGCAGTTTATTAATAGTAAGTTCTACAATATTTCCACAATCACATCTACATTTATAAATAGTTGTTGAGTGATACCTTTTATCCGTTTTTTCAATAACAACTAAACGACCATATCGCTTTCCTATCTCTTGGTCCAATTTAATCACCTATCAATTAAATTATACCTTATTTCTAGTCCATAAAATAGACACTAAAGCAAAAAAGCTCACTAAGTATAAACTCAGTGAACTTAATAAAAATCAATGCAAATCTCTATTATTTATATCGTAATATCTATACCCACAATGAATTTAAAGGTTATAGTTCCATCTCTATTAACAATTGCTTTATCAAGAACGGTCATCCAAAGATTATCATCCCAGTCTGTGATTGTTTCCCCTGCTTCTTTAAAGGTTGCTAAATAAGAATTTAATTCAAGAAGTTTACCTTTTCTAATTTGCTTTTCATCATTTAATTCATCTAATTTCTTTTTAGTCTTTTCATACCTTGTTTCGAGCTCTTTATACTTTTTAGTGTAATCATCTTGATTTTGAGAGTGAGAAGCATTTTCTCTTACTAGTTTTCTAACTAACTCACTAATAACTTCAAGCTCGCTTTCAGTTTCACTAATAACATTATCAATTAGCGAGGTATCAGTTAATGATTTGATCACTTCATTTGCATCATTTATAACCTGCTCTTTATTAACCATTACTTGATTGTAAGCTTTTATGAATTTACTCTTAACTTCATCTTCAGTTATAAAAGGTGTTTGGCATTTATCATGAGCATCAGAATATTTTTTGTTACAGCGATAGATTTCTTTTCGCCATGGTTTTGTCGAATGCCATATTTTCTTACCGTAAAACCCACCACAATCACCACATACTAATTTAGATGAGAACGCATTAACTGAAGAATAAGATGGTCCGATTTCCTTTCTTCTTTTTATTTCTGCTTGAACCATTTCCCACATATCTTTATCGATAATTGCTGGGTGGCTATTTTCAACAAAATATTGAGGTAGTTCACCTTGATTTTTGACAGCCTTATGCTCTAAAAAGTCCTTAATAAAGGTTTTTTGAAGGATAGCATCACCCTTATATTTTTCGTTTGTAAGAATCGAAGTGACAGTGTTTTTGGTCCATTTAGTCTTACCTCCAGGAGTAATAACATGCATTGAATTAAGCATATTAGCAATTGCACTAGCTGTTTTCCCGCATACCAAAAATTCTCTATAAATAAGTCGAACTATCACTGCTTGCTCTTCATCAATTGCAATCTTTCCGTTTTCCTTTTTGTAGCCTAGAAAGTTCTTATAAGCAAAGGATACCTTGCCTTCTTTCATTTGCCACCTTTTTCCCATTGTGACGTTTTGACTTATTGATCTTGATTCCTCTTGAGCGATTGATGACATAATTGCTAGTAAAAACTCAGCTTTATCATCAAAAGTCCATAGGTTCTCTTTTTCAAAATAGACCTCTACCCCTTTTGCTTTTAACTTTCTTGTATAGTTAATAGTATCTAAGGTGTTTCTAGCAAAACGAGATATGGATTTAGTTATGATTAAATCAATCTTTCCACCTAAAGCATCTTCTATCATTTGTTTAAATTGAGTTCTATTTTTTGTATTTGTGCCAGATATACCTTCATCAGCATAAACCTTGACTAACTCCCAGTCTGGTTTTGAATTAATGTAGTTTTCATAGTAATTGCATTGTGCCTCAAAAGATGTAAATTGCTCATCACTATCAGTTGAAACTCGAGCGTATGCAGCAACCTTTCTTTTAACCACAGGATTAAAGGCATTAGAAAAAGTACTAACTTTAGTGGAAGGAATAATTGTTACTTTTGCCATTTACTTACCCTCCCTTTTTATATTTTTCCATTGCTTCAAAGAACGCTTTCTAGCCTCTTCTTTCATCTCATCAGTCCAGGAATTACTCCTTGATATGTCATTCCAAGTTTTAGTAATACTAGAGCCATCATTCAAATTGAATAAAAGAGTATTATTTGGATAAACAATAATTTCTTTTATCTTAGGAATATCATCTCCTAGAACTTCATATACAAGTCTATCCATTTCGCTTGCTGGGACTGCCTTAGAGGCACAGTGACTTTTTCCTTCTCTATTGAAGGTTTGGCACATCCATTTCTTTGTATATTTTGTAGTCTTATGATGATAGCTTTTGCCACATATTGAGCATTTAATTAAAGAAGCGAGAGGATGGATTATTTGAGCAGCCCGAGATGAGTTTGCTTGCTCCGCCCTTTCATACATTACTTGCTGAACCTTATTAAAGGTTTCTTTGCTAATGATAGGTTCATGATTATCTTCAACTAAATATTGATTAAGTTCGCCTTTATTTGGCTTATGCCTTTTGGACATATAATCAATATTAAAATATTTTTGAAGAAGCAAATCGCCAGTATAAGTAATGTTTGTCAGTATGTATCTAATACTATCTTTTTTCCATTTGTCTGATTCAGGTGGTTTAATTCTTTCTTCATTAAATTTATTTGTTATAGCCTGAAGTCCTAAACCTCCTATATACATATCAAAGATTCTTCTAACGAGCTTAGCTTCTTCTGGCTCAACCACTAATTTTCTGTCTTTATAAATGTAGCCTAGCGTCTTCCTGGTGCACCAAGTTATACCCTTCTCGAAGTTCTTTCTTACTCGCCACTTCATGTTTTCAGATACACTTCTTGCCTCTTCCTGAGCAAAGGAAGCAAGGAAAGTTAAAACCATCTCGCCCTCGTTACTTATTGAATGAAGGTTTTGTTCTTCAAAGAAAACGTCGACTTTACACGCTTTAAGTTCTCTTATGGTTTCTAGCATCGTCAAAGTGTTTCTAGCAAAGCGTGATATTGACTTAACTATTATTATGTCTATCTTGCCGCTTTTAGCATCATCAATTAATCTAATAAACTCTTCTCTATCGTTTTTAGTGCCAGAAATAGCTTCATCGGCATACACTCCGGCAAAGTCCCAACCTTTAGTATTTCTAATCAAATTATTATAGTAGCTAATTTGGTTTGAAAGCGAATGAAGCATGGCATCCTTACCAGATGAGACTCTACAATAAGCTGCTACTCTTAGCTTCTTTTCTAACTTAGGAAGGGCATCAATTACAGTTATCTTTTTGTCCATAATTACCTCCTATTTTTCATCACCATATATCGCTCTAAAGGACTTATTTATCAACTCATTTTGACGATATAAATTCCCTTTATTGATACAGTATTTTTTAGCAAGCAAATCCTCTGCTTTTTCATACTCTATCTCGTCAATTGCCTTGCAAAATAGCATCTTTTTAAAGAAATTTAATGAATTTAGATAGGAGATATAGTTTCTATAATCCATCAGAAATTACCTCCCTTTTATATCTGAAGTTGATATAGCATCTATGGGAGCAGAATTTTCTTTTAGAGGATTTATAGGATATAAAAGAACAGCCACAAGATGGGCAAATTTTAGTTATGCTTTTTTCGCTTTTTATAGTTTCAGGATGCTTAGATAAATACTTTCTTTTACAAGCACAAGAGCAGAACTTTTTTCTTTTTGTTTTTGGCTTATTAATTATTCTCTTGCCACAAAAAAGACACACTGTTTCGTTATTATTCTTTTGCCTAAGAATGATGCTTTTAACAGTACTTAATGGAATATTTAATTCATTAGCTATCCTTTTATAACCTAGCCCTTGCTCTTTTAATTCATGTATTTTTAAAACTTCTGCATTTGTCATAGACTTCAACTCCTCTACTTTCAAAAGGAAGTCAAAGCCTCTATTTGGAACCATAAAAAAATAGCCCCACCAGATTCCTCTAGTAGGGCATAAAATTTAATTACTTCGATTAATTTAACTTATCAATATCAATTCCTATCTCTTGTCCTTTAGCTTTCATTTTCTCATAGATTTTCTTATGACCTTGGTTTATTAGATCTTCAAATAAGATAGGATCTACATATTCCATAAATGAAACTAGCTCTACTAATACTCCAAAGTCATCGCTTTTTAATGCTTCAATAAAATAATTAGTCGCTTCACTTATGCTTGGTTCAATTTGCTCACCTAAATAAAGGCATATCCCATACTCTAGTGCCGCATAAAGTTCACCCTCTTTTGCTAATTCGCCCAGCCTTTTTACATCTAAGGAATCGACGGTTCCTTCTTCTAGTTTGCCTACAATTTTCATTACTTCTTTATTCATTATTTGCTTCCTCCAAGCAATATTAAAAAGCATGAAAAACAGCAAAATAAAGCAATTAGTGACTAAAAAACAAACTAGAGACTTTTATGAGATTTATTCGTAACAAATGTGAGATTTTGCTAACAATAATAGATTGGTCGGGTATCTTCTTCATCTTCAAATTTATCTTCATCAATTAAAGCCATACCCATTTCAGCCATCTCATCTCTTGCTTTATTTAAGCCGTCAACAATAAGGACCTTTATTCTATTATCATCTGTTTTCAAAAGATAAAAGAACATATCCATTAGTAGTTCAAAATTAGCGTGTGCCACTACCTCTTCAAGATAGGTAATTCCACTATCTTTATCTTCCTTTACTCCAAGTCCGAAGTAATGTGTAATACCAAGCAAATAATTAACAAGTGGTGATTGGTGATGATTTGATAAGTCTAGAAGTTTATCGTAGTCTTCTTTTTTAAACCTACCTTCCTCTATCTTTCGTTTCATTAACCTAAGTTCGATTGTTTCTTTTAAGTCTACTTCATAATTTTCCATTAAAATTCCTCCTTCACTATATAAATAGACATGAAGAGCTTATTTTTTTACAAAATATTTAATTTATCTCTTCACTAAACAAGTCGTAGTGAATTTGATTTATTTGCAAAAAATTTATATCCCCTCACTTACTAGAAGGAGTTTATTTTGAAAAATTACCAAAAAATTTGAAATCTTAATGAAAAATTAATGTCGTCATTTACTTGCTGACGTAGTTTTAAGTGTATTTATGCTTGCCTCAATCTGGGTGGTAATCCAGGTGTCGACGTCGCCAAAGTTAGTCTTGATATAGTTTTTGATATCTTCGCTTAATTGAGAGAGAACGATATCCTTAGCCTTATTAAGAGCGATTAATTGAGCGTCTTTTCCAAAGTTTCCTTCTTTCTTTAAAGCTTCGACATAGGTCTGAAACACGCATTTGACCGCATCCAAGACAATGGTCGTAGCCTCAGCTATGTATTTAGAAGTCTTTTCGTTGTCAATTTTGCTAGAGATCCATTTGATGAGTTTAGATCCAAGCAAAGTGATAAGCGGAATAATGACCGCAGTTACAATGCAGCTTAAAACATTCAAAAGTATTTCATTCATGATTTGCTCCTCCTTTTATTTCATCATGTAATTCAGTGATTCTTTTATGAGCATTCTTAGTTGATTCTTCGACTTTAACTAGCCTATTTGAAAGCTCGGTATATCTTTCTTCTAAGTGATTAAGTGACTTTTCAATTCTATCAATAGAAGATTTGATATAGCCTATTTCACTAAGCATTACTCCTTCATTTTTACCTTCATCCTTATGTTCTTGCTTATTGCTCCTTTTAAAAGCTAAATAGGCAAATAAAATGCTAGAGATAGTCCCTAGCACTGAGATGATGGTTAAAACAATTTCTGTACTATCCATCTTTTAATCCCTCCTTAAACTCGTATATTTCATCTAGGTATTTTTCTAGTTTTGTATTTAGTTCTTTCCTTCTATTTTCATTATTCCAATTGAGCTTATA
>CASFZJ010000030.1 GCA_949299165.1 uncultured bacterium
CATAATCAGATTTGTATTTACTCATATTAATTTCCTCCACATGGTAATTATGAATAATCCAGTAGAGAAGAGAATGGTGTTATTTATTTACCAATACTATTAAACCATAAATAAAACATTTTTGTTAAGCCAAGATCAAAGATTTGCAAAAAATTTGCACTTGTGCAATCGTTATATTAGTTATGGAATTGAAATTTGAATAATTAATTAATTTAAATAAAAACCCTGCAAAACGCAGGAAATTTTTAAAATTTTTGGTGGCTCCTATCGGACTCGGACCGATACGGTATCACTACCAGTAGATTTTGAGTCTACCTTGTCTACCAATTTCAACAAGGAGCCAGCCATAAAATTATAACTAATTTTAAATTATTAAAACAAGAATTTTTAAAACTGAGACTAGATTAATCTTCAGAATATTCTTCAAAAACCATGTCATTGATTCCATCATCTTGCCAAGATTCAAAATATGGAATATTTAAAATCAACATGTAATTAATATAATCAATGTCGAAAGCAACATCAAAATTGTAATCTTCAGGAAGATCTTCGCCAAAACTAACAAGACTGTTTTCGTCAATTTCGCCTTCCATCAAATCAGCCAATCCGTTTATATTATCTTCAAATATTCCATCGCCATTTGCTTCTAAAAGTAAAGCATCGCATAAAATTGGATATTCGTAAATTTGTTTAGATACTTTCTTTACAGTGAAACAATAATATTCGCCTGTGTCATAAATAAACCTTAATTTCTTGTTATCTAACAATACATCTAAAGCTTTCTTCTCTTTGTAATCATAAGCTCTTTTTAACGAATCCAAGACCCAAGTTTCATCTTCATAAACACAGTTATCGCCTTCAAAAAGGAACATATGTTCAAATTTTGTTTTAAAAAGTTTACATAGAGTAACGCCTAAATCGTATAAAGATAAATCTTCTCTAATTACAAGTGTTCTGTTTAGTCTATCAGGGTAATCTTCCCAACTAGCTTTAAT
Organism: uncultured bacterium; assembly: GCA_949299165.1. Lineage (GTDB taxonomy): Bacteria > Bacillota_I > Bacilli_A > RFN20 > CAG-826 > Onthovivens. Next base: position 996 of record CASFZJ010000030.1, read on the forward strand.
TTTGATGAATTTCATAAAATTTCTTCCTATATATTTTCTTTTTATTACTATAAAATTATAAAAGATATGAAAAGCAATGAACAAGATTTTTTAAAATGGGTCGATCTAAATATTAAAGATTTATCCCATAAAGTTATCGCTTTAAATGGCGCGACAGGTGGAATAGGCTCTTCTATTGCAACTTATCTTTCTTATTTAAATAGCGATCTTATTTTGCTTGTTCGTAACCTTAATGAAGGAAATAAGTTAAAAAACAAATTAGAAGAGAAATATCATAATAAAATTCAAGTAGTTTACTTTGATTATTTAGATAAAATTAGTCTTGCAAATTCTCTCAAATTTTTCAAAAACCTTGCAAAACTCGATTATTTTTTTAATATTAGTGGAATTTATCATCAAAAATATGAATTAAGACATGGCGTTGAAAAAACTTATTTTATCAATTTTTTCTCTCCTGCTTTTTTCATAAAATCACTTTTAGAAATTCATAAAGAAACAAAAGTTATAATAACTTCTAGTGTTACTTCTTCGTTTAGCTTTAAATACAAAGATGAGCTTTTTAAAAGCAAAGAATCTTTTTTGAATTCTTTAAACAAAGATAAAAATAAAACTCACCGATATGGCGTTTCTAAACATTTACTATTTTCATATTTAGATGTTTTAAGAAAAGAAAATAGTTGCAATATCGTTTTTGCTCATCCAGGTGTAGCCGTCACAAACCTTTTCAATAAAAAGAATAAAGCATATAACAAATTGTTTTATGTTTTTGTTCCACCTATCATGAAACTCATATTTATGTCTAGTGCTAAAGGTGCTTTATCGATTTTATTAGCCGCTTCTCAAAACATCGAAAACGATAAATGGGTTGGTCCTCGTGGATTATTTCACATGTGGGGATATCCAAAAATTTATAGTTTAAACGCTAAAATGTTTAATGAAACAGAAAACACAAAAATATATGAATTAACAAACGAATTTAAAGATTTATGGAAGCATTAATTATTTATTTTACTGGGACAGGAAATACGAGATTTTTGGCTGATAAAATTAAAGCTAAACTTGAAGAAATTTCATATTGCATTACCACTTTTTCGATTGACTCCGAATCAAAACCAATTTCTCTAAATAAATACGATTTAATCATATTTTCTTATCCAATTTATGCTTTTAATACACCAATTATTTTTGATAAATATATTAAAAAACTCAAATTACCTGCTAATAAAAAATACATAATTGCTAAACAAAGCGGAGAACCGCTTAGCTTAAATAACTCATCATCTTATTCTTTAATTAAGAAAATCCAAAAAGCAAAAGGTAATTTTTTAGGAGAATATCACTTTTTGTTGCCTTATAACATCCACTTTAGATACGTAGATAATTTCGTTAAAGAACTATTAAATTACGATGAAAAATTGCTCGATATATTAATTTATGAATTAAATCACAACATCAAACGCGAATTTAAGAAAAATTACTTATACGCATTAAATTCATTTATTTTCAAAATTCAGAGATTAGGCGGTCCAGTAAATTCTTATTTCTATAAGGTTGATTATAATAAGTGCATACACTGCAATAAATGTATGAATAATTGCCCTACTAAGAGTATAGAATTGAAAAACAACAAATATAAATTTAAACCTACATGCATTATGTGTATGAGATGCTCTTTCTCTTGTCCTAAAGACGCAATAAATATTGGCATGCTTCAAAATCGGAAAGTTAATGGAGAATATAATTTTAAAGAGATTGAGAATAATCTATACATAAAAGGAGATTTCCTGAAAGATCATAAATCATTCTTTTATAATTTATTCCCGAAAAAACTTGAAGAAATTGATAAAAAATATAAGGAATATTTCAAAAAGTAGTACTTTTTGTTATTTTTTTTTTTGTTATTTTTTTCCGAGATTTTTTTAATAAAGTTAGTATTTTTTATAATTTTTTCTAATGTGTGAAAACTTTCGCAATTATTTTCACAGAAGAAATAACTTTCATTGGCTCATATAATTAGCTAAATAAAAAGCACTTAACATGTTTATCACTAAGTGCACTTTATTCAACTTTGATAAATCTATTTCTCAAATTTGTTTTATCAATTGTGTAGCCGATAAATACTACTTCATTTTCAACTTCATCACCTAAATATTCTCCAATAGTAAATAAACCATTTGTATATTCAAAATGAAGTATTTGATTAGGTAGTTTTACAAATCCTTTTGCTCTATAAATATCGCCATAAAGTCCCCTAGACACATCTTCTAAAATTGAGATTAATTCAGTAGGATTTTTTAAGTTAATATATTCTTTTAAAGCAAAATTTGTAAATGGAGGAGCCTTAATTTCTCTTTGTTCAATTTTTTCTTCGTCAAGTCTATTTAAAAACAATGATTTAAAGAAGCTGTCGCTTAAAGAAGAATAATGCTCATCAATAATAATTTCTGCAGATTCATTTAATGAATGAAGTTTTTCTTTAACCAACTTTTTATCTTCTTTTGATAAATTTTCTTGTTTAGAAACAACAATAATTGAAGCGTTTTTAATTTGGTCTAACAAGCATTCATCAAGTTTATCGTTATTTAAAGAATTAAAAAGATAAATTCCATCAACAATTGTAACTGCGTTTAAAATATGAATTCTTTCATATCTTACTTTTTTAAGGTTATTTAAGATTGATGAAAGATAACCAACACCGGTTGGTTCAATAATTAAATAATCAGGATCGATTGTATTAGAAATTGTTAAGATTGAGGAAGCAAATTCGCCTTTTGATGAACAACATATACAACCTTCAGTAAGTTCATATATCTTAACATCATTATTTTTCGTTTCCTCTTTTAAAGTGGAGCTATCAATATTGATAGCTCCATACTCATTTTCTAAAATACAATAATCTCTCTTGGTTTTTTTAATTATTTCTTTAATAAAGGTGGTTTTACCTGCACCTAAAAAGCCTGAAATAACTAAAATATCCATGCAGAACCTTATTTATCTTGAGGAATTCTGACGACTGGTTTGATTAAGTCTCTTGGTTTATCTCTCATTAAGAAGAGAGCTTCTTCAAGGTGTTCCCAACCATCAAAAACGTGTGAGATTAATGGATGGACATCAAGTTTACCAGCAGCAACGAGTGCTCCAAGTTTTTCCATTCTTAATCTACCACCTGGCATTAAACCACCATTGATAGATTTGTGTCCCATACCAACACCCCATTCAACACGTGGAATATTGATATATTGTCCGCTACCTAAATAGTTAACATTACCAATTTTTCCGCCTGGTTTTAAGCAATCAATTGCTTGTTCAAATGTTTCACATTCGCCGCCAGCAATAATGACTTTATCAACACCTTTACCATTTGTCATCTTCATGACTTGTTCAGCGATTGGCCCGTTTTTATAAGAAATGAAATCTGTTGCGCCATAGCCTTTTGCAGCTTCAACACAAACTGGTCTTGTACCAACTGCGATAATTCTTGATGCGCCTCTTAAATTTGCACCAGCAACTGACATTAAACCGACAGGTCCAATACCAATAACTAAAACAGTATCACCAAATTGAACATCAGCAAGTTCAACACCATGGAAACCTGTAGGAACCATGTCACTTAACATACATGCATCAACTGGATCAATGTTATCTGGAAGTAAAGCTAAGTTACCATCTGCATCATTAACATGGAAAAATTCTGAGAAAACACCATCTTTAAAGTTTGAGAATTTCCAACCATGTAACATCCCACCTGAATGCATTGAATATCCAGCTTGTGCTTCAAGAGAGTTCCAATCTGGTGTGATTGCAGGAACTAATACTTTATCGCCTGGTTTAAAATCTTTAACGAGTGAACCAACTTCGACAACTTCCGCACAACATTCATGACCTAAAATCATGTTATGTCTTTCGCCGATTGCACCTTCCCATAATGTATGAACATCAGATGTACAAATTGCAACAGCAAGTGGTTTACAGATTGCATCTAATGGTCCGCATTCTGGTCTTGGTTTTTCAATCCAGCCGGATTGGCCGATCTTGATCATAGCATAACCTTTCATTATTTTTCCTCCTATATATGCTAAACACATTGTATCAAATAGATAAGAGTTAAGACTACTAAAATAATAAATTTTTTTGACTTGTTGATAAACAAAAAACATCCGATAAAATCGGATGTTTTATAGATTTAAATTTAACGAAAATTAGAAGAAAGTTCCTCTAGCTTTTTCTTTAATTTCTTGAGATGTTGTAAATGGGATTCTTGTTGTATAACCTTGCTTAGCAGCAACAATCATCTTAGCTGGCCATTCTTGAATTGCGCTGTTCCAAGTATAGACAGTATCGTTATAAAGTTCTCTTGCTGCAGTGATTTCTTTTTGAAGATAACTATTTTGTCTTAAGCATTCTTCAATTTCGTCGTGTGCCTTTAAATCTGGATATTGTTCAAAAGCAACATTAACTTGTCCAAAGAGTTTATCAACAGCTTGAGATGTTTCATTTCTTGAAGCATCATTATTACTGCCGCCACCTCTATATTGAGCAATTTTTGTCATTGTGTCTTTATCAAGATCAATTGCTTTATCTAAAAGTTTGCTAGCATTTTGTAAAATAACAACTCTTTGCTCTAAATAGTTATCAATTTGAGAAGCATCGTGTTGGATCTTTTGCTCTAACTTTCTTAAATATTCCTTAGCTTTAATCTTAACGAATAAAAATATAATTCCAGGAATAATTCCAAGTACCCAAAGCATTACCTCAAAAAAAGTTGAACCCCAACCGACTTTTACTGGTAATTGTTTTTGGATTACGTTGACGTCTCTACCTTCTGTTGAGATAGGATCATTCATTTCATCTAATGCGTTTGCCATAAATCTCTCCTTTATTTTATTAAATTGTAAGTGTTTTGAATTTTACTTACAAATGCATCCTCGTTTGTTTTGTCTAGGCCATCATTTCCTAAGAAAGTGCCACCAAAGTTGTTATATCTATCAATATTATAATTAAATGAAGCTTTTTTGCCTTCTTTTTTCTCTTCTTTTATTTTACAAATTGCAACATTTGATGCTTTTTCTACTGGATAATATTCGTACCAAACAACAGGTACATCGTAAACACGACCGTTTCTAGCTGCTACTGGAATATTAATAATGTGTTTAATCGAGCCAAATGAATGCGATGTAACTTGATAAAGATTCGCTTCATCCCCATCAATTGTTTTCTTAACTTTTAAGATTTGATCAGTAACTGCTTCTTCATTTTTAAATTGATTTAAATCCATATGATTCACAAAAGCCTCAGCTTCAAATTCAGTAATTAAATCTTTTTCACTCTTATCTTCAAAAAGAGGAGCTTCATCCATTTGATAAAGAGGCACAGCAAGTAAAGGCGCTGCAGCAAAATACAAAGAAGCATATTCACTACACATATAATTTATAAAATCTTCTTTTATTCTTTCATAATCAAAATAAGTATAGAAAGATTGATAAGGGAAACGAATTGAATGCGCGGCGTGATCACTAAAAATATAATTCATTTTATATTTTTTTAAGAAATAGAAATCATCGCCATAAGGCTCTTTTGCAGTAATTACTTCAACCATATTTTGTTGCGCAAGAGGCGTGAAAAGTAAACGATATTCAGTTTCATTATTTCTATCAAGAGCGTAAAACAAACTTTCAAATTCATTATTTGCAAGAGGTGTAAAAGTTTTCCCTTCTTTTATCGCTTTATCCTGCAAATCTTCAATTTTTTTCGTTCTTTTCTCTACAAGTTTTTCAACATCTTTTTCGTCGTGATCTAGCGAAAGCCCACTTGGAGAACGCGTAAAAGTGAGTTTTGGAGCGGCGCCATTTCCATAAATTATGTAAGACGAGGTTGCATAACTTGGAGCTGGCGCAGAATAATTTGCGATTAAAGTTTGTGATTCAGTTCTTGTTTGTAATCTACCTTTTGAATCAGTATATGTTTCTGTCCAAGTTACAGTTCTAGTACCAGTATAAACTTTGTCATACATATTTTGACGATTCACCAAAACTCTAACATAAGGATTTTTATCAATATTTCCACTATAAATATCAACAATTGATTCGTTATCTTCAAAAATAAATTGTTCTCCATAAACTTTTCTTAATTTAAAAAGTTTATATTGGTCTAATTCAGCATCAACTGTTAAGACGCTTCCTAAATTATTAACTAAATCAACAAATTGTTTAAAGTTAAATAAATCAAGTAAAGGTGCAAGATTCATAAAAGCTTTCTTTTTTGCTTCATATAACTTTGCATTCAATTTTTGTAATTTTTTATCGTTTTCTTTGCTTTTTTTATTAATAACTAAAAGAATAACAAGCAAAGAAACGACAGCAACCACCCCTCCAACTGCTAAACTTATAATCGAAAAAATCGAATAATCGCCATTTCCAAACATATTGAAAGCACCAACAATTGCAAAAATTAAAGCAATCGCAAAAACTATCCAAAGTAAAACTTTAAGAACAGTGTAAATTGTCTTATGTTTTTCTGATTCCTCAATCTTTTTTTGAAGAGCGTAAATCTCGTTTGCTAATTTCTTATTTAAACTTGTGTCAACTTTTGAGGTTGAAGTTAAATCTTCAAATAACTTAGTTGAAGCATCTCTCACTCGATTTTTTAAATCCTTATTATAAAAATCGATTGGATCGAATTCTAAACCACTATTTATCATATAATCCCCTTAACTTCTTAATTATATCATTAAGTTATTATTTTTATGTAGTTAATAATTGTAAAGATTTAGTAAGTTAATCAATTCTTAAAGTTCTAATTGTTATAATTTGATTTAATTTGTTCAATTTTAATAATAATTTCACGAGTTTTTGGCAGGGGCTGGCAGAATTGAACTGCCACAGCCAACTTCGGAGATTGGTAGTCTACCATTAACTTAAGCCCCTAATTTTTTTGAAAAATACTCAGGTTTTGCGATGTTTTTGAAGATTTACTAATGATTTTCTTCTTTAATATTAATTTCACTTTTGCTATAAGTATTTCTCATATTAGCGTTCATTTTCAAAAAATTTGCTTTTTTGAGTAAATAATCACCAAATATTATACCAACAAAAGCTACCAAACAAACAACAATTGAAATCCAACCTAAATATTCTGGAAAATCTTTAATAGCTAACGGCAAAGATATAAAAAATATAAAAAGAAATAAAAAGATAAAAACTGTTATAAAACCAAAAACATAATAAAATTTATAGTTTAATTTTCTCTTTTTCATTATTAAAATTCAGAATCTATAACTTTCTTTCTTAACTCAACATATTCTTCTTGGCTGATTAAACCATCATTTTTCATCTTTTCAAGTTTTAATAATTTTTCTTCTAATTTGTTTAAGTTCTTTTCTTCTTTAACTTCGCTAGCTTCTCCGCTAAAATCTTTATCTTCCATACAAAGTAATAAAATTCCAGAAACTACATTACAAAAGATTAAGCATAAAACACTTAAAGTAAACATTTCGCTTTTTGTTTTTGCAATTTTTAACTTCTTTAAAGTCAAAGCTCCTACTGTAATTCCAATAGCGCAAAATACAAGAAGTAAAACCATATAAATGATGAAACCAAAAGTAAGGATAAAATCATAATAAGGATTAGTTACTTGATAGATAGTGCCAATTACTGAAAAAATTAACGAAAAAACAGCTAAAAAAGAAAATAAAGCTATAGAAACATAAATAAAAATAGTTGCGACTTTCTTCATAAAATTACCTCACAAAATTTGTTTTAACTTGTTGCTCTAAAACAGGTTTTTCAATGCCTTTTTCTTTACCTGCTTCAATGCATTTTAATAACCGTGCCATATTTTTAGCTAAAGTTCTCATGGTTTGAAGACCTTCTAAATCTTGTTTAACATCATCTGGAGTAAAGCCGTGTACCATATTCCAATATTGAGAACTTACTACTGGCATGCTGTTTATTGTGAAATATTTATTTAAACGATCAAATGCAGTAGCCGCCCCTCCTCTTCTACAAGATACTATTGCAGCCCCAAGTTTTCCTTCAAAACCACTTCCTACATAAAATAGTCTATCAAGGAAAGCACAAAGTTGACCACTAGGACCAGCATAATAAACAGGAGAGCCAACAATAATTCCATCTATATTTGGTAAATCCTCAATAACTTTATTTACTTTATCCTCGTTAAAAATACATTTATGAATTCTTTTGCAAGTCATACAAGCAATACAACCTGCAATTGGCTTGTTACCAATCCGTAAGATCTCAGTATCTATTAATTCTTTATTTAACGTTTTTTCAATTTCTTTTAAAGCTGTGTATGTACATCCAAATTCATGTGGACTACCATAAATTAATAAAACCTTCATCTTTTACTCCTCGCTAATATTATACAATCACTGTCAAGAGTAAGATATTAATTTTGATTTTTGTCAGTTAGGTAACTAATAAAATTATAAAGAATTTAGACTAAAAACCTTGCAAATCTCAGCTTATTTTTATTTTTTCATTTAATTTAGCGTTTTCTTCTTTGCTTTGATCTCTAAACTGAAGTTCATATAAAGTTTTATAAGCACCATTAAGTTTGATAAGTTCTTCATGCGTGCCTTTTTCTTTAATTTCGCCATTTGAAATAACAATGATTTCATTTGCATTTCTTACTGTTGAAAGACGATGCGCAACAACAATTGTTGTTCTACCTTTGCAAAGTTCATCAAGAGCAGTTTGAATTAAAAGTTCGGTTGTATTATCAAGTGCGCTTGTTGCTTCATCAAGAATTAAAATCGATGGATTTTTTAAGAAAATACGAGCAATTGAAATTCTTTGTTTTTGTCCGCCTGAAAGTCGCACTCCTCTTTCTCCAATTTCTGTATCAAATCCGTTTGGTAAAGATAAAACATAGTCATAGATATTTGCTTTTTTTGCAGCTTCAATCAACTCTTCTTCAGTTGAGGATAAATTTCCATATAAAATGTTATCTCTAATTGTTCCGCCAAATAAGAATACATCTTGTTGAACGATACCAATTTGTTTTCTTAAAGATTCAAGGGTGTACTCTTTAATATTCACTCCGTCAACTTTAATTTCACCAGAAACAATATCATAAAAACGTGGAATCAAATGGCAAATAGTAGTTTTCCCGCCACCTGATGGACCAACAAGTGCTACTTTTTCACCTTTACTAATTTTAAAAGAAACATCACTTAAAATTGGTTCAGATGATTTATATTTAAAGTTGACATGATCAAATTCAATGTTTCCTTCAAGTTTTGGGCAAATTAATGTACCTTCATTAATGTTTTCTTCCTCTTCATCCATAATTTCAACAAATCTTCTAAACCCAGTTGTGCCATTTTGGAATTGTTCAACAAAGTTAATTAATTGATTCATTGGTTGAATAAACATATTTACTGAAATAATAAATGTTGTGTAATCAGCAAGGTCAATCATATCGTTATATAAGAATAAGCCACCTGCTAAAAGAACAAGAATATTAAAAACATCAGTAATAAATTGGGAAGAAGCGAAAAATTTACCCATCGCATCAAAAGCTGAACTTCTCGCTTTAATATATTTATTGTTTGTTACTTCAAACTTTTCTTCTTCTTTTTTAGTGTTAGTGAAAGCTTTAGTGACTCTAATTCCAGAAATTGAAGATTCCAAAGAAGAATTAACTTCTGCAATTGCGACTTTTGACTCCAATTGTGCCCTTCTCATTTGACGTCTAAAATGAGTCGTTACAAATAGTAAAAATGGAACACACGCAAAAATAATTAAAGCTAAAATCCAGTTGATAATTGCTAAATAAACAAAACTAGCAAGAAGAGTAAACCCAGCGATAAATATGTTTTCAGGACCATGGTGCGCAAGTTCAGATATATCTAAAAGATCATTAGTCATCCTAGACATTATCTTTCCGGTTTCATGTTCATCATAGAATGTATAAGGTAACTTTTCTAATTTATTGAACATATCTGAACGCATTTGAGCTTGCATTCTAACGCCCATAATATGCCCATAATATTGAATAAAATATCTTAAAAACATTCTTATGATATAGACTGCAAGTAAAGAAACTGCGCATGTAATAACAAGTTCAATTTTCTTATTAGGTATAAAATCATTTAACATGAAACGGGTAATAATTGGATAACCCATTCCAATAACTGCTACCAAAAAGGAAGCAAGCATATCAAGAGTAAATATTAATTTATGTGGTTTATAGTAATGTATAAATCTTCTAAGTA
>CASFZJ010000031.1 GCA_949299165.1 uncultured bacterium
AGGTTGTATTTATATTATTTTTAAGCGGTAGAGACTACCGAAAATGAGGGTGGTCAAAAAGGCCGAGACAGGCGGTCAAATTATCCGAAATAATCATCTAATGGATATTTATCTACTAATAAATACAGCAATTTTTTGAACTACATCACTTGCATAATAAAGAAGTGAAGCGTGGAACTGTAAAATTGATTTAAAATTAAATGTTTACTTTACTTAAATCTTTTTTTTAAACAATTACTTAGCGAAAACAAAGTCGATATTTTTCACAGTTCTGTGGTTTTTGTCGACTTTGTTATTAAATGATGTTTAAAATTTACCTTTTAAATCAACAAATTTAATTTTCATGTCGATTTATGACTTAAAACGCTATTAAGATTCTTTTCTTCTAACATTTAAATAAATATCAATATCTTCAATTAAATACTCTTTCCCAAGAGTATGTAAAACATCATAAAAACTTTCAAGGTATATTTCGTAAATAGCTCCATCGCTTCTCGACCAGTCATATTATGACTGGCTTTATATGCTTCGAAACAAAATACTTTAAAATACAAAATCTTATTAGTTAAAACGTTTGTGGCCATACCAAATTACCTGATCTTTCATCTTCAAATAAAGCTGCTAAGAGCCGTGCACTTAAGTGCCAAACTTTAGTTTCCTCTCTTTCCAAAAATGAATATACTTTTGATGTAACAAATCTATAAAGAGCTTTTTCTTCACTCCGATTGTTTTTCTTCATAATTAAAGAAACCGTAGTTGTTACAATTGTGGACAATAAATTTTCAAATTGTTCTTTGCTCATCTAAACTCCTCCGCTGTTTCAAATTTTAAATATTCTAATGATTTTTTGGTTCGAAATAATATTTGATCCGTTAGTTTTTCAACCTTTAACCTTTTCAATGCTTCTTCAAGATCGTATTCACCATTTTCATATCTTACTACAACTGCAAATACTTGATCATCAGCAACCGGTCCAATAATAAGATCGTAATTTTTTTCTATATTTCTCATCTTTCTATTTGAGCAAACAAAATCAAGCCATTCTTTAGAAGCACTATCGAATTTTAAAATAGCAAGTTCTTTTTCGGGTTTAGATAAATCCAAATCGTATTGATTAATATAACAAATTTTAGAATCATTTCTTACAGCAACTCTTTTAGCCCGACTTTCTGCTTGATTTTTACTTGAAGTAACATAAAAACCAGAACCAAAATCTAATGGTCTGTTAGATTTGATTATTTTTGGACTATCAACTATAACATCACTACCATGATATAACTTCATCTTATCTTCTCCATTTTTTCCATTCGTAAATATTCTTTCTTTAAAAGCGATAATACATTTTCGAAATGTTTGCGTTTCAATAATTTGTTTCTTAATTCGTCTTCAACTTCAATAGTTCCAACATATTTAGTAATTGTTTTGCCGTTCTCTTTATATTTTAGATAACAATATTTTCTATTTTTATTTAAAACACGAATTGATAATTGCCCCCTTGGCAATTCATTAATTTTCTTCAAATAAATGTCTTGCATTTCTTTGTTTCTCTTTTTCTCTTTTTCAATCATTTTATCTATTAAGAACATATTTCTTCTCCACACAAATTATACACCACTAGTAGATAAAAATGTAGTTAAAGTGGTGTATTACTTGTACGAACACGAATTATTACAAGACACAAAACATTAAAATTTGAGTTTGCAGATTCGATTCCAGAATGGATTAAGATTCCGTTCAACAACTATTTTTTAACTTTATTAAAAAAACAGATGTTATAATCAATACATAATGAATCCGCAAAATAATCTATCTAAAAGAAACGAAAGTACGTTTGATGGCTCCACTATTATTGAATTTTTCATCAAAATAGGAATTACAATTCTAACTATTTTATCTTTTGGTTTAGCTTTTTGATTCTTAGTCTGTGCCTATGAAAGATGGAACAAGAAACATACTGTTTACGATGGTAAAAGATTAATCTTTAAAGGTGATGCAAAGAGTTTATTTTTAAACCACTTGCTTTGGATACTTTTAACAATTCTTACGTTGGGAATTTATGCTTTTGTTGTTGGTAAAAAAGCCCAACAATTTATCGCTAGAAATACGCATGTTCAAAACAGAAGAAATGATAATAAAAGCGATTGGAACGCTTCAATAGTATCACTATTTTTCATTACTCTTGCAAAACATGTTCTTTCACTTATTTCAATTGGTTTATTAAATACTGCTTATGAAATTTGTGTTTATAAATATAAGATTGAACACACTATAATAGACGGAAAAGATTAAGATTTGACGGTAAAACCAAGGATGTATTTAAAATAAGAATTAAAAGGCTTTTCTTTGGTATTCTTACTTTAGGTATTTATCTTTTATTTAATCGTTTCAAATTTAAACGATGGTTATGTGAAAATACTCATTTTGAATAGATAAATCTTGCAATGTCGATATTTTTCACAGTTCTGTGGTTTTTGTCGACTTCAAACTATTTAAAATTGCAAAAGTAAATCAATCCGTGCAAGTTCCTTTTCGACTTCCCAAAAACTTTTTCCGTCCCAAATTTTAGCTTTAAGAAATTTTTCTTTTAAAACCTCTTCGTGGAAAACCGAAAAAAAGTGTAAATTTACAGTTTTTGCGATTATAAATAAAAGATTCTATCTTGGTAAAGGGTTTTTGGTGGCCAAAATAAAGTTGAACTTTAAATTAGCCACCATTTTTCACAAGTTAAATCTATAACTTTTATAACTTATTAAAAGTTTATTCAATAGATTAAAGAATTTACTTCTTAAAAAGCTATCAACTATTTTTTAAAATGGTATTTAGTTTACACTTATATTTACTTATCAAAAAATATTTGATAATGCTATTGATTCACCGGTTCGAACCTCATTTGAATTTCTAGATACAAAAAACACGATAAGAATTGTGTATTTTTCAAGTGCCTATATTCTACGCTTTTGATATATTGCACACCTTACAACGACAACAACGGCAACTTTTTAAGAGAAAATAAAAATGGATTTTTTTAAAATGTGCAAAACCCGAAGTCAAATCTATAACAGCTAATAAAAGTTAAAAAACAGCAATAAAATCTTAAATTTTGCATTAAAAGTGCTGTTTTAAGTCAATAAGTTGATTATGCGTAATTACTAATTAATCTTCAACTTCTTCGTAATAAAGTAGTATCAATTCCTTTAATAAAAATTTCTCTGCTATTTATTTTATCAATCAATGCTGTTTTAAGAAGTTTTTTTAATTTTAAATCATTAAAAGGACTTTCTTGCATCGCCTCTAAGTAGTCATTTTTACTGATCTTAGACCAGTCAATGCATTTCTTTAAATTTTTGATGAAAATTAAATCGAGCCGAATTCTAGTTGCTCTACCATTTCCTTCCATAAAAGGATGCGCGACATTCATTTCTACATACTTCTCTACTATTTCATCAAAACTATTTTCTGGCATTTTATCAATATTTTTAAGTATACTTGGAAGAAAGTCACCATTTGCAAAAACAAATCCGCTTTTTGAAATAGTTTTTGTACGAAATTGACCTGCAAACGGATATAAACCATCAAATAAATAACTATGTATTTTTCGCAAAGCCACCATCGTACCTATTTCATCTTCTGAAATAAGATTAGTTTTGTATAGCTCGTAAGCCTTTCTTTTACTTTGCTCATCAATAGGATCTAGAATTCCTTTTATCCAATCTTGAATTTCTTTTTTATACTTTGAAGGAATAATATTAAGAGAACTCTTAGTCCATCCTCGTTTATCACATCTGAAAGATATTTCTTATTATCCGCAGCATACATTTTTAGTTGAAAACAAAACTTTTGCAACTCTGGATTTACTAGTCTTTACATTGTTCCAGTATCTACGTGGAGAGTTTGGATTAACTAACGCTTCAATTAAATCAATAGCAGAATACCACCATATTGATTTTTCATCGTCCCAAATAGCTATTATTGGATGATTATTAAAATATCTAATTGGGTGCTTAATCATATAAATATCATAATAAAGTCAAGTTCAGTTATCCACATTTTGTGGACAACTACTTTTCTATCGAATTGTGATATTTAATTTTCGAAAATACTATTATCAGAAAACATAACTTTTATATCAAATTTTTGTTTTAATCAATAATCTCAATATTAAAAAGATCGAATTTTGTAGATTTTTCCTATATCACCGAATTTTTTCTCGTTTCTTTGAATAAAATATAAATAAAGTTTCATTATTTGAAGAACCCTTTTAAAACATCGCCAAATGAATTTTCAAAAGAAAACACTTTTTTCATATAGGTCCTCCAAAGAAATATATTTAATTATTATATTAAATTATTTTTAAAATACATAAATCTTCACTTTAAAAATTAAAAGCCAGAGGAATATAAATTCTCAGCAAAACACTATTAAAATTAATATTTATATACTTCAATTTCTAAATCTGATACTGGATAAGAACAACAAGGATGGAAATAATTAAATTTTTTATCGATTTCCGCTTGTTTATTAAGTTTTGTAGTTTTTATTTCTCCTTTAAGTATTTTGCTTCTACAATAACCACATCCACCTAAATGACACTTTGATCTAATTAGTAAATCTGATCTTTCTAGAGCATTTAAAATAGTTTCGTTTTGCATAGCTTTTATTGAAAATACCTCGTTTTCACAGTGAATTTTAATAGTAAACTCTTTATTTTGTAGATCAAGAGTTTCTGGTGATCTTTCAATTCTAAAATATTTATTTGCAATATTTAATTTAGATATTTCACTATTTAAATAATCAAGCATGCCATTTGGACCACTTGCAAAAATGCTATATTTTTCATCTTTAGGAGCATATTTTTTAATAATCTCTGCGGAAATCAATCCTTTTTCACAATTTGATACTTCTTCATCTCTTATAACATAAATAACTTTTATTTTAGAATTGCTTGATAAATTATCTAATTCATTCTTAAAAATAATGTCACTTACTTTATTTACTCCATAAATAATTGTTAAATTAAAATCTTCAATTCCATCATTTATTGCTTTAGCCATACTAATAAAAGGAGTAATTCCAATACCACCTGCTATAGCAATAACATTTTTTGCATCTCTTATAGATGAATAAGTTAAAAATCCACCTGGTTCACTAGCAAAAAGTTTATCTCCAACTTTTGCTTTATCTAATAAATAATTTGATAAATATCCATCTTTTTTTCTTTTAACTGTTATTCTATAAATATTTTCTAAAGCTTGTTTTGGAGAAGAAGAAATAGCATAAGCTCTAGATACAATATTATTATCAACATTAACAAATAAAGAGATATAACTACCAGCTTTAAAATAAGCAAGTTTACCATTATATTCTTCATCTGGTATTAAATAGAAACTTTTTGTATCTTTATTTTCTTCAACAATTTCTTTAATAATTAAGTATTGTTTTTTTGGATGATAATAATCAGCTAATTTATTTATTTCATATTCTTTATATGGTTTTATTTCACTATTATTGATGGCGTTTAAACGATTTTTCTTTAAATTTTTAAATTTAAGCATATCCAGAACGCCAATTAAAGAAACTTTTACTTTCATTTATTTATCCTCCTTCATATCTGCAAGAGTAAATTTTGCAGCTAAATCACCTGATAGATAAGACGAATTATATCCAGAACTTCTAACTCCATGTCCTCCAGCAAATCTTAAGCCTTTTAAAATTGTTTCATCATACATTGTATTTAATCTTGGAAGCATATTATCTAATCCTGCGGTTAAATATCCATAGATAGTTCCATCTGGAGTTGATGTATAATGAGCATATGTAAGAGGAGTCGCAACTTCAATTTCTTCAATAGCATCAAAAATTTTACAACCGGTTGCTTCTTCAAATCTTCTAATATAACCTTTTGCAAGTTTATCTTTTAAATCAAAGTAATTACTTTCATTAATTTCTTTGTCAAAAACATCACTAAAATATAAAGAAGTCATATACATAATAGTAGTTCCTTTTGGAGATGCATCACTTAATGCATTATTTAAAACAACTGTTACTTGATTAAAATTATTTAAATCTTTCATAGATTCAAATGCTTCTCTAGTATTTAAACTATCGTAAATAAAGTAACTATAACTATTTAGTCCTAATTCTTCTTTTGATTTATTTAATCCTAAGAAAAGAGAAAAACCTCTTCCAGATAATTTTCTAAAACCTGATAATTTTAACTGTTGTTCTGGAATTTGTTTTTTATCTTTAATCATGCTTCCGTATACGCTTTCTGGTGATGCGTTTGAAATAATATGTTTTGTACGAATTATTTTTCCACTATCTAGAACAACTCCATTTACTTGTCCATCTTTTATTAATATCTCTTTTACTCCATCTCCAAAATATACATCACCACCACATTTTTTAATTTCTTCAATAATAGTTGCACTAATTTGATGAGATCTTTCAACTGGAATTTGTGCTTTTAAGGTAATATATAAATAAACCATAATGCAGTAATGTACAAAACCAAGCTCATCAGTTGCAGTTCCAAGATAAGACCAATAAGTATTTAAAATTTCTTGTGCTTTTTTAGGCATCTTTATTGCTTTTAATACTTTATCTACGCTATATACAGCAACTCTCATAAAGTTTGGAAACTTTTCTTTTAAAACTTTAGTTTCTGGTTTTCCATGAGACTTATTTAAATAATCCATTGCATTTTTTATTTCTTCACCAAGTTTAAAAAATGTTGTAACAGACTTTCTAGAACCTGGAACATATTCTTCCATCTTATTAATAAAGTTATCAACACCAAAAGGCATTTCATAACTTTCTTTTGTTTCTGCATTTATTACTCTAAAGGCTTCTGGAACATCAACAAAATGTAACTTATCTAATAAATCTAATTCTTTAAATAAAGAATATAAGTTGCCATGTAGATCTTCGTGTCCAAAATCACATAATTCATGTAAAGATGCTTCAAAGTAAAATCTACCTCTAGAAAATCCGGTAGCAAATCCACCAGGTAAAATATGTCTTTCAACTAAAAGTACCTTTTTATTTGATTTTGCTAGTCTTAATGCAGCAATAAGTCCTCCATTACCAGAACCAATCACAACTGCATCATAATTTAATTCATTCATATTTATTATCTCCTATAAATCTAAATCT
>CASFZJ010000032.1 GCA_949299165.1 uncultured bacterium
TTCATAATCAGATTTGTATTTACTCATATTAATTTCCTCCACATGGTAATTATGAATAATCCAGTAGAGAAGAGAATGGTGTTATTTATTTACCAATACGATTTTTTCAAAATAAAAAGGACTTCAACGTCCCAATCTATATTAACAAGCCTTGCTTGATTTTCTCGTGGTGCCTTCTGTCGGACTCGGACCAACCACCTACTGATTACAAGTCAGTCGCTCTACCAGATGAGCTAAGAAGGCATCTTTTTTGGTGGGCGTTATTAGGATCGGACTAATGACCTTTTCCGTGTGAAGGAAACGCTCTCCCGCTGAGCTAAACGCCCACAATAACGCTCAATTTATATAAATAATTGGTGGGCCTTAATAGACTTGAACTATCGACCTCACCCTTATCAGGGGTGCGCTCTAACCAACTGAGCTAAAGGCCCACAACACGTCGTTTTTTGACGCTCAATTACTATACAACAAACTCTATACTTTAATCAAGAGTTTTTTTCAAAGGTTTCGCACTAAATTTCTACAGGTAATTTTTTCCTTTTTCACTTACTCATTTGCACTTTTCTTCAAAATAAGAATTTTTAACAGTTGTATTAGGTGCAACCGATTTAACAACGAAAACATTACTACCAATAATTGAATTTGTGCCGATAATTGTATTTCCTCCAAGAATTGAAGCACCACTATAAATAGTTACATTATCTTCAATTGTTGGATGACGTTTCACCCCATTTAAAGTTCTTCCTTCTTTTAACGAGAGCGCACCTAAAGTGACTCCTTGATAAATTTTTACATTATTTCCAATAACAGTTGTTTCGCCAATAACGATACCAGTTCCATGATCGATAAAGAAAGAATCGCCAATTATTGCGCCTGGATTAATATCAATACCAGTTCTTGTGTGAGCATATTCTGTTAAAACTCTTGCTGGAAATTTTAAGCCTAGTAAATAAAATTCATGGGCAATTCGATAGGCACTAATTGCAACAAATCCAGGATAAGCCGTAACTACTTCAATGTAGTTATCACAAGCTGGATCGCCTTCATAAATTGCTTTAATATCGAGCAAAAGTTTTTGTCTTATCTCAGGTAATTTTTCATAGATTTTTTTAAATTTTTCTTCGTAAGAAAAATAACTATCTTTAAAAGCGTTTTTAAGATTTAAAACACTTTTATCGATATATTTGTCAATTTCAAATTTTGAAAATTTCTCGATATAAAAATCTAAAAACATTGCAAATCTAATGTTTTTATAAAAATTTATAAATTCATCTCGGTCTAATTTTAACCAATCATTTCTCTTTTCAGTTTGATTCATCGAATCATATAAACTATCAATAATTTTCTCATTCATATAAATTTTCCACACTCAAATATCTTTCGCCATTATCAGGTAAAATTATAACAACATTTTTACCTTTATATTTTTCTTTATCTAAACTTAAAGCTGCTTTTAACGCTGCACCTGAAGATATTCCACAAAGTAAACCTTCTTTTCTAGCAAGAATTCGTGCTCCTTCATAAGCTTCTTCGTCTTTTATATCAATAATTCGATCGACAAGTCGAGAATCATAAATTTTAGGCACGAAATTTGGTCCAAGTCCTTGAATTAAATGCCTTCCTGCAAATCCTTTATTTAATAAAGGCGAACTTAAAGGTTCAACTCCAATTACTTCAATCTCTTTTTTATATTCCTTAAAGCGTTTTGCGTTTCCAATTAACGTCCCGCTTGTGCCAACCCCTGCAATAAAAACATCAAGTTTACCTTCTAAATCTTTTAATATTTCCCAAGAAGTGGTTTCATAATGCGCTTTCACGTTACTTTCGTTTTCAAATTGATGTGCCAAGAATGAATCTTTATATTTAGCAGCAAGCTCTTCAGCCATTTTCACACTTCCAACCATTCCTTCTTCTTTTTTGGTTAAAATTACTTCGCTTCCATAAGCTTTCATCATCAAAACACGTTCTTTGGAAGCATTTTCAGGCATACAAATAATGCATTTTATACCAAGAGAAGCACAAATCATTGATAAAGAAATGCCCATATTTCCACTTGTTGCTTCAATAACAACTGAATCTTTAGTAATTTTCTTTTCTTTTAAAGCATCACTTATGATGAAATAAGCTGCACGATCTTTAACACTTCCGCTAGGATTATTTCTTTCAAGTTTTGCATATAAAGAAAAACCAAGATTATAAGAACTTATAATGTTATTTAGTTTTAATAAAGGTGTATTTCCGATTGCTTTTTCGATTGAACTATTCATACAATCATTATAGTTTAAAAGCCAAGAAAGCGTGAATAAAAAGCAAAATAATCTCTCTTATAAATTTATTAAAAAGTCAACTTGTTCTATAATTTAATAAAGAAAGGATTTTTAATATGGCAAATTCAAATTTATCAAAAACAAGAGCCCTTAAAATTATCCAAGCAATTCTTTTAATTGTTGTTGGTATTTTAATTGCTTGTTCAATTATTAGCCAAGATTTCATCAAATACATTGTTGGAATTGCTCTTGTAGTTTTAGGTGCTTTTGACTTATTCAGAAGTGTTTATGACACCAAATCATTCATCATGCCTTTTGGTGTTGTAGGAGGCATTTTACTTGGAATTGGTATCGCTGTTATGTGCGATTATGTTCAACTAATTCAAGTTTTGCAAAACATCATTTTTGTCTCTTTAATTGTTTTAGGTGGCTTATTACTCATTGATTCAATTGTAAAATTAGCTTTAAAACGCACAAATACCGGCATAACTGAATTGATAATTGGTGCAATTTTACTCGTTGTTGGAATTTTATTTGTTTGTATTCCAGAAATGACACAATATTGTTGGGTTGCATTTGGTGTAGTTTTAGCACTTTATGGCTTATATAGCTCAATTATTTCAATTATCGCTATTAGTAAGAAATAAAACACAATAAGAAATTTAATTAGTTGATGCCGACAGGCATCAACTTTTTGTTTGGTTAAAACTCTTTAATTTATCGCTTCTTGTTCAAGTTTTAGATTATTTTTTAGCATAAAATCAATTGTTTTTTCTATATTTTGATTCTTTTTTACCTTTTCCTTTTCTTTTAAAGATAATAAATTTCTTTTATCAACGTCGCTTAATGGCTTAGCAAATCGCTTAAACTTTTCTAATGTAATTAAGTCCATATTATATAATTCAAAATTAATTCCAGTCTTTTCTAATAAATCAAAATAAATGTTGAAACCACCCCAGTCAATATCGCCGCAATGATAAAATTTTATGTTGTCAGAACTTTCTTTAACTATCTTTAAAAAATTAATTACCTTTTTCGTTGGATGCCCTTTTGAAAAAACATATAAATAACGAGGATCATTTAGATAATTGAAAGTAGTTTCGTTTTCTATAGTCATGACTTTATTAACAGAGATATTTTTTATAAGTCCTTTATTTAAAAAAGTGGAAGGAATAGCAAATACTGAATTTAGTTTATTTAAATCAATAATTTCTCCATTCAAATCTAATGTTATATTCCCTTTTACAAGGAGAAAACCAGTATTTTTCGTAACATTGAAATAGTCGCAGAATTCATAAAAAGTGTTAAATTGAAAGTTTGAAAATAGTTTCAAACGTTGGAAAATCAAATCACCATTTTTTTCTAAAATTTTTGAATCCGAGAATAATTTAACAGATAAGTTTCTTAATAAAATTTCTTCTTTATTTGACATAATTCCGTCTATAGATTTTAAAATAATTTCTACCATTTCATGAGTTTTATAAAACGATTTTGGAAAATGAAAATTTTCGATTTCATAAAGACGTTTTTAAAAAACCTTGCAAAACCCAATTATTTTGATAAATTTCAATTTTTTCTGATATCAAATTTTTCACTTCAAAAAGTGCATTCTTTAAATTCATTAACTTTAAAATATGTTCGATTTTGATTTACAGCTTGGTCATTTAAAAGTTCCATAATAAATTTATTGATATTTTTTCTAGAATATTCGTCGTTAATTATAATCGTTTCTCGAATATTTTGAATTTCTTGTTCACTGAGTCTTTCTTCAACAAATGCACTTTGAAATTTTACATTTTTATAATTTCTTGGTCTATAAAGAGACTCTCTATCAACCGGTGAAATATAAGATAAATTTTCAAAAGTAAAAATTGTACCGTTATCTTTCGAATTTTCAATTTGTTTTATAAGTTTTAAAGAATTGTTAATTTCACCTTCAACATCTCGTGCATCATTTAAAATAAAATTCAGAATAATTTTAGTATTCGCGAGATATTTAGAATTGCTACGGTCAATAAAAGAGATAACATTTTCGATGTTCAAGTAGAAATTAATTGTTTTATTAATAGAATCTTCGAAAAAAGTTCTAGCGATTTCAACTCCATCAGGATTATTTTCAAGTTTCTTTGTTGCAATGTAATTAAGAATTAAGTTATTAAGGACTCCTCCTTCTCCATCATCAAGAAGTCTTGATAAACCAGAAATAATTTCGCTGGAGTATTTATTAGGGTTGTCCTTACTTTTTAAATTATCAAAAACAGTAAATGCCACTCTTGAACCATAATTGTTCGTGAGTTCAAATAAAATTTCATCTGCACTTATATCTTTTTCTCTAACAATTTTTTAAGAAACTTTTTAATTCGTGTGTTCAAACCTTGCAAAGAATTACTCAAGTTATCCCTTGCTGAATTAATTTGCTCAATAAGTTCGGTTGCACGATTAATTGTAAAATTCTTAACAATGGTATAAATATTGTAAGTAAATCCAGTGTATTCAATAGTATTTTCTTCTTTTTTAATGATGTTTTGCAGGCTTTTTAAAATTTCTAAAGCCGAATCTGTCAAAGAAATATAATAATTAAAGTCGTTATGGTTGTCTTCACTTAACCATCCGCATTTAATGAATTGACGTAATTTAATTCTTATTTTATCCGATAAATTTTGAGCTAATATTGGTTTGTCTTCTTCATCATTAAAAGTTAAATTTATATAAGTTTGTGCGTATTGATCAAGAAAATCGATAATTTCCTCTTTATTAACATGGTTTTCACCGCTCGTATCAATATAATCTTTAATTTTAACTAACAAATTGTAATTAAGTCTTTTATCTTTAGAAACCAAAATAGAAAACATATTGCTTTCAATTACATCAAATATATTTTCGTTATTAGTTACGTTTTTCATACAAAAAATTATAGCAAACAGTTATTAAGTCAGCAATTTTGTTAAAAATTTTCACTATTTATTTAAAATTCCCTGGGAATTCAATCATTTTTCCCAGGAAAATACATAAAATCCGAAACTTTTTTAAAAAACATAGGAAATTTGGTTAAAAAGATATGTTTTTAATTGAATCTTTTAATTGTTTAGCAGAATTCATTAATTTCTCTTTTTCGCTATCTAGTAAAGTTAAAGGAAGGTGTGTTACAAAACCATTTTTATTTATAATTGAAGGAATTGATAAGCAAACATCATTTAATTCATACTCGTTTTCTATATATGTTGAAATTGGTAAAATCGTATTTTCATCATTAATTATCGCTTTAACAATCCTTAGTGTTGAAGTTGCAATTCCGTAATAAGTTGCTCTTTTCTTGGCAATTATTTCATAAGCGCTTTTCCTAACAATGTTAGCCAACCTATCAGTCTCCTTTTCATGATCAAAATATCCTTTAAATTCGCAAAACTTAGATAAAGGAATACCTTCTACATTTGCGTTACTCCATAAAGGAAACTCACTGTCGCCATGTTCTCCAATAATAAACGCGTTGATTGAGCGTGGATCTATATTTAAATGCTTGCTTAAAGAAAATTGCAAACGTGCACTATCTAATACGGTCCCACTTCCAATAACTCTATTTTTATCAAACCCCGATATTTTTATTGTTGCTAAAGTTAAGACATCAACTGGATTGGAAACAATTAAAAGAATTCCTTGATAATTTCTGCGTTTAATTTCACCAATTATAGACTTAAAAATAACAATATTTTTATTAATTAAATCTAATCTAGTTTCATTTTCTTTTTGTGCGCTACCTGCTGTAATAACAATTACTTTTGTATCCATCAAATCATCATAATCGCCTTCTTTGATTTCCATTGGTTGCAAAAAGGGAATTGAATGAGAAATATCTAGCGCTTCACCGCTAGCTTTTTCTATATTATTATCGACTAAAACGATTTCATTGAACATTTTAGATAGAGCAAAAGTATACGCAATGGTAGCTCCAACATTCCCTAAACCTATAATTCCGATTTTTTTATCATTTAATTTATCCAAATTATTCATGTTAATTTAAAGCCTCCTTGTAAATTTTTATTAGTGACTGTTTCGCAACAATCACCATAAAAATAATAATATAGAGAACTATTTATGAGTATTTAAATGCTTTAAAGATAGGCGTAATAAAAAATCATTTGATTTAGTTAATAATCTGTATTGGTAAATAACTTACATTTGCCCAATTTTATAAAGTATTTAAGCAATAAAAAAGCGAAATTCCGTAAAACTTCGCTTTTTGGGTGAATTCAACC
>CASFZJ010000033.1 GCA_949299165.1 uncultured bacterium
AGATTAAAAACCCTTTGTCAATATGAGGGTGGTCAAATACGCCGATACGACTGGTCAAATACGCCGAGATGAGTGGTCAGATTCGCCGAAATCTTCAATGAGATGTGTGCCAGAAATTGGTGACTAAAATCAACTTAAAAACTAAGTATTTAAAGAAATATCCCTGCAAAAATACTATATTTTTAACAAAGTAATTTTTGTTTGATTTTTAGAATTATATGTTTTTTTGTGGATTTAGCTTTCAGAATCTTAAATCTTTATAAGAGTTTTATGAATAATATTTAATGTCTTAATCTTATCCGTATATTTTTATTCCATCCTTTAATATTTCTTGAGTTAAAGTGAAATTATCTTTAAGTTGACGATCATCAAATAGATCAACTTTTTTATGTAGCTTTTCTCGTAATTCTTCAATTAAAACAAAATAATCTAATCAAGTAACATTTGTCGAAATAAGAATATTCACAACGCTTTGGTCATTTGCTTTACCTTTTGTATAAGAGCCAAACAGTTAGCAAAAATTCACATCCACAAGGACTAAATAGTGTAAACATTTAGATTTTTAGGAATTTATTTTGCTTATAGATTTTTATTTTTATATTGATAAATCTATTCAATTAGTGAAAATTTTGCCATTTATGGCAATTATTTTAACTAATTAAAAGATTTTTAGAATAAATTAATTCGCAAAATGAACATTCGTTTATTTGGAACAAACATCCAAAAAAACTAATCTTATCAATATATCTTTATTCCATCTTTTAATATTTCGCGAAGTAAATCTAGGTTATTTATTAATTGACGATCATCAAATAGATCAACTTTTTTATGTAGCTTTTCTCGTAGTTCTTCAATTAAACCAAAATAATCTAACCCAGTAACATTGGTTGAAATAAGAAGATCTATGTCACTTGTCTGACTCGCTTTTCCTTTTGCATAACTTCCAAATAGATAACAATAGTTTACTTCATATTCTTTAAATACTTCGTGACATATATCAATAATTTGTTCAATAGTTAATAAACCATGTGTTTCATCTATTTTGTTATATTCTTTTAAAGTTTCAATAATAAAATTTTGTTTTTGCTTAGACAACTTAAAAAAGTCTTTTTCGTAAGTTATGTAAGTTCTTCTACTTATGCCTAAAAGTTTAGATGCTTCTTCTTGAGTTAAACTTGCTTCTAGCCTAATTTCTTTAAGATTCATAATTTCACCTTGAATAAATTATAAAATAATTGCACATTAAAACCTAATCATATGTGCAAATATTTCACTTCTAATTTGAAGATTATGTGCAAAATTTTAACTTAAATTAAAACAGAAGTTCTAGAAGTTTAAATAGAAATAATCGTAGAAGTAACTATCTGACCTTCTACTTCTTTTAACTAAAAGATATAAGATTTCGTAATTAATATTAATTTGAAATGACACAATAAAAGACGCATTAAAACTTCACCAACATAAGAAAATCATATAATTTTAAAGATTAAATACATCAATTTTGTCCAGATAAATGTCCAGATAAATTATTTTATAAAATACGATAATTATCGAATAATTTGGTAATTTAGAGCTTACAAATGTCCAGATAAATTCCCAGATAATTTTTAAAAAATCTGTCACACTAAAAGTGAAATAAAATCAATATTTTAAAGACAAAAATTTTCAAGATATATTTACTTCGTAATCATAGAAGTTTAAATAGAATTTATCATAGAAGTTAAAGAAGTTTAAACAGAAGTAATCATAGAAGTAAATATCTGAACTTCTACTTCTTTAAACTAAAAAGAAATAAAATTTTATAGTTAAAATTGATTTGAGATGACACAATAAATGGTACATTAAACACTTCATCAACATACAAAAACACATTATTTAAAAGAGTGAATTAAGTAAATTTTATCCAGATAAATGTCCATATAAACATTCTTATAAAACATGATAATTATCGAATAATTTAGTTGGCAATTTAGTACTTAAAAATTTTCAGATAAATTCTTAGATATTTCTTTTAAATTTACGCAAAAAGGAATAAACAAGATCTTATTTAGAAAAAAATCTCAAAAGATATATTTACTTCTATTTTCAAGAAGTTTAAATAGAAGTAATCATAGAAGTAAGTATTTTGAACTTCTACTTCTTTTAGTTAAAGAAATAAGATTTCATCACTTAAATTGGCTTGAGATAAACTTAATTCCTATTTCTTTTAAAAAATCTATAAATGCTTTTAAAGCTTCTTTGGTTATACCTTGATGCCAATATTCTTTTTTAATAGCATATCCTACATCATGCGCATCATTATTACTCATATTGATATAGCCAATCGGAACATTATTTTCTTTTAAGCAAATTGCAAAATAATAACCGCCTCGTTCATATTCGCTTTCAATTCGCTCTTTATAAAACGCTTTTACTTCATCTAAGGTTTTTAAAGTAAACCAAGGTAAAAAATTATTCACCTTTTCATCACTTAATAAAGTAAATAAAGCATTAATATCATTAAGATTAAATTTTCTAAGAATTAATCTTTTTGTTTCAATTAAATCTTGCATAATTTTGTTAAATTCACTAAAAACCCCGCAAAACTAGGTTATTATTTTAAATTTCAAAATTCAAATATGAAATTTACTTTGCAAAATAAAGTGCCTTATCGTGCCTATTGCACGAGTAAACTAGTTATAATGTTCACTTAAATATTCAATAAAAACATCTTGAATCACAACTTTAGTATCAAACATATCTGTTCGAGGTAAATAGTCAACATTGTCTCCTAAATAATTAATTGTTGCTAGATATGAATAGGTGCCACTACCTTTTGTGCCAATAAAATGATTTCCGGAATTTTGCCACGTGTCAAATTGACTTGATGTAAGTTTAACAATACAAAGTGTGTTATCAAATGGTAAAACTTTAATTAAATCGCGATAAGTAAAAGCGCCAGAACTAACTGAATCTCTTACTCCACCCGTATTATGAGCAGCTGCTGTCACTTTAGCATCATCAATTAATATACTTTCATGTTTTGGATCGTTTGCATAGCTTATCATCGCTTCACAAACTAACTCTAATATATCATTTCGACTTTGATAGCTTGGGAAATAACAAATTACTTTATCAGCTTGACTTAATTCATCAGCGTATTTATCAAGTAAAGAATTTATATATGAATCTTCTTCTTTAAATTGACTTGATGAAGAAGTTTTGATGGTTTTAGAGGAGGTTGAAACAAGTTTAAGTTCATCATTTTCATCTTCTTCAAAATTAAGAGCGATATGTGAAACATATTCGCCATTTGAACCGCCTTCTGCATAAACTACATCATTATATGTGCTACTTTTTTCATCATGATCATGTCCTAAAAAAATGCCATCTACATATTTTTCATTAGTGACAGGACTTATTTCACATACATCTTCAAAAATATATGGATCGCCTTCATAGTTATAGCATCCTCCATCATGAGTAAGAAGAATTATAGCATCACACTCTTCTTCACTTCTTAAATAATCAGAATATTCTTTAATGAAAGGTATTTGATAACGGAAATCTAGATATTGAGAGACACTATAAGTGATATCACTAGGAAAAGATTCAGCTCCACTTCCAATAATTCCAATCTTTAAGCCTTCTTTTTCTACTATGGTATATGGATCAAAATATGGAAATCTTTCTCCTGTTCTTTTGTCATATCCATTAGCACAAAGCATTGGGAAATTCATATTATTGATATTTTCTTCTAAGATATCAAATCCCCAATCAAATTCATGGTTTCCAACAGTCATTGCATCAAATCCAATGTGATTCATTGCATCAACTACAATTTTCCCATCGGTTAAATTTGATTCAACTCCACCTTGCCACATATCTCCGGCTGAAAGAATAATTGCACCATTTTCTTTTTGATTAATTAAAAAAGAAGATAGTTTACTCATTCCTATTTCACTTCCATTTTCTAAAAACGAACCATGAAAATCATTAACCGAATAAAGGTTGATGGTTTTCTTTTCAACATAGGTGCCATCGTCTTTTACATGTATTTGATAAACATAGTCTTCATAGCCTTTTAAAGAGATAGTAACATCAATATCGCCAGGAGTTGAAAGCCTCATTCCTTCAGCTGGCGTAATATAATAATAAGTTATTTCTTCGTTAGTCTTTTTATCAAAAACCGATAAACCATCATGAGTTATTGTTTCATTTAACATATAGTTAAATTTATAGTTATCATCGAATTCAACTAAGAATTCTTTAGTAGCAGAATCTGGAGTTTCTTCTATTTCTTCTTCGCAAGAAGATAAAGAAACAAGAGAAAGTGACGAAGCAAAAAGAGCAACAAGTAAAAATTTTCTTTTCATAAAGTTAACCTCAAATTGAATATCCGTTTGTTTTTAAATTAGTAGCAACAATATCTCTACAAAGAGTAGTTTCAAAAGGAATAATTTCTTCTTTTGTGTAGTTATTTTGATAAGCAACATAATCAATTGTTGCAATGTAAACGTAGCCATCACTATTTATGATTGGCTCATCTGTATCATCATGATAATATTTCAAAAGTCCAGAACGAGAATAATAAGAGCCATAATCTTCTGGTTTAATTTTCAAGACAGTTAACACATTTTCAAAAGGATAAACCTTAATTAAATCGCCATATGTAAATTCACCAGGAAGTATGTTATCTCTTACTCCGCCTCCACTATTAATGCAACCCATTGAAACATCATATTCTGTATTTTGATTTACGTAATCAAGTAAAGATTTAGCGATATATCTACCAAAATTATTTTTAGAAACTCTTGAATCAAAAGTATATAAAATTTCATCGCGAATTGCAGAGATTTCATCTTCATAACGCGAATAAATAGTGTCGATTTGCGGGGAATTTGTTAAAAATGTTGAGAAAGTGTCGATGTTTTCAACGCTAGAATCAACTACTTTATAGTGGTTATTTTCAAGTTTTAAATCAAGCGAAATATGGGATAAATATTTGCCATAATTTAAGCCTTCAACATAAGGCACACCTGTGTCATATTTTCCTTCAAGTTTATCGTGTTCGTGCCCTAAAAATACGGCATCAACATTTTCTAAATCTTTATAGCCTCGATATGCACCATCATGTGTTGATAAAACAACTATGTCACAATTTTCATTATTTTTAAGTCGCTTTGCTTCTTCTTCAATCATATCTATTGCAGGAGCAAAATAAAAATCTTCTGCAATTGTTGCAATAATTGAGCTATCAATATTTTGCATAATTGATCCGATTATTCCAACCTTAATTCCTTCTTTTTTAACGATGGTAGAAGGCGCTAAGTAACTTGGTCTTTCATCGTTATTTCCCTTTTCGTAAAAAACATTAATGCCTAGAAATGGAAATTCCATTTGACTAGCCATTTCTTTAAGTACATCTTCTCCCCAATCAAATTCATGATTACCAATAGTCATCGAATCAAAGCCTATTTCATTCATTGCTTCAATTACTATTTCGCCTCTAGTAATATTACTTTCAGCACCACCTTGAAACATATCTCCACTTGATAAAATGAATGTGTTTTCTGGATCATTTTCTTTTTGTTCGATTAAGAAATTACCAATTCTTGAAAGCCCTGCTTGTTCACTTTCTTCTTTATATAAAAAAGCACCATGAAAATCATTCAAAGCATAAAAATTAAGCGTTCTTTCTGGAGCTTTATAGCCTAAATCTTCTTCTTGGGAACAGGAAGTAATAAATGATAATGAAACTATAAATAAAAATGTAACTAACTTTTTCATGTGTATTTAATTTAATATATTTTACGCAAAAATGCCATAAATTTCGATTAAATAGCATTTAAAAGAGCTCCGGCTCTTTTGATTTTTTTAGGGTTAAAAACCATCTTTGCAAAAATTTAGGGTCGACCCTACTAAATTGAAAAGCTTTTGTTTTATCATAAAAAGCGTA
>CASFZJ010000034.1 GCA_949299165.1 uncultured bacterium
ACTTTATATAGGGGTTGCAAAGTTGTTAAGGGGGTTGCAACTTGTAAATAGGGGGTCGCAAACGTATCATAATAGGTATTTATTGCCATATTGAAAGCATAGGTTTGATACGCTAGAAATGGCTATTCAAACCTTTTTTTGCCAAAATTAGCAAAAATTAGCACATTATTAACATAAATTTAGTATAACTGACTAAACATCCTTGCCTCTACCAATGAAGTTTTAGTTTGTGATTTTGCACTAAAAACTTTTTATAGCACAATAAACTTTTTGTCCCACAAAAAACTTTTTATTCGCATAATATTTACGTAAATTTTATATCTAAGAAACTTTAAACAAACAAATTTAATCAGACTAATTTTATAGCTATAATATACTCATGATTACTTATTATGTTACTGGTGCTAGTGGCCATTTAGGTCATAATGTTATATTTTCTATTAAATCTTATCATCAACTCCATCAAATAGAAGATTACAAAATTGTTATTTTTTCTTTACCAAATGATAAATATTTGGACTTTGACGAACAGTTAAATGAAAGAATAGAGATTGTCTATGGAAATATCTTAAATAAGGATGATTGTCTAAAATTTTTATCAGTCTCTAAAGGTGATAAAAATTTTCTAATTCATTTAGCTGGACTAATTTCAATTTATAAAAAGAAAGATGATAAAGTTTATAACGTTAACATTAATGGTACTAAAAATTTATTAGATGCAAGTTTAACTAATAAAATCGACAAATTTATTTATATAAGTAGTGTAGATGCAATTAAAAAACCTTCTAAAAAGGAAATTGTTAAAGAACCTGATAGTTTTAATGAAAAAGATGTTAAAGGGGTTTATGGTAAATCAAAGGCAATTGCAACTAATTTAGTTTTAAGTTATAACACTTTAGGTTTAAAAACTCTTTCGATTCATCCTAGTGCTTTAGTTGGTCCTAATGATTACTTTAAAGGACCTATTAATCGTGCTTTAAGTCAATTTTATAACAATAAATTAAAAATAATTGTCACAGGAGCTTATGATATTGTTGATGCTCGTGATGTCGCTAATGGCATTATTAATAGCATTTATTTAGGAAAAGAAAATAATTCATATATTTTAAGCGGATATCATATAAAAATAAAAGATTTAATTAACTTATCAAGTAAGTTAACTAATAAACCTAGTTATTTATTATGTATACCCTCAAGTTTAGTTAAAATAGTTGCTCCATTTTTGGAATTACATACTAAAATTCACCATATTAAGCCACTATTTACTGCATATTCAATGGATTGTTTACATCAAAATAGCAACTATTCATATAAAAAAGCTCACGATGAGCTTAACTATACTCCTCGTGAGCTAAATCAAAGTTTACTAGATACTTTTGACTGGATTAAAAGTCAAAATTGGAAGAACTAAAGTAATTCATCTTTTATAAATACTTCTGGTATTTCAATGTTATATTCCTTTAATAATTCGTTTTGATTTTTAAAATACTTTCTAAATAATTTAAAATAACCCTTAGTATTTTTGTTAATGTAATTTCCTTTATTATTTTCATCTTTTAAAAGTTTTTGATAATCAAATTTACCATTTACTCTCCAGGGATTTAAAAAACCAAATACAAAGGCATCTTTTGGACAATCATGTGCACATTTCATACATATACAACAGCTAGTTTTAGTTTTAATTTTATTATTTTTATCGATATATAAACTTTTTGTTGGACATTCTTCTACACATTTATAACATGAGATACATTTTTTCATATCAACATGAGTTATTTTAGAATTTAATGGACCAGCAATCCATTCAATTCTAAAAATAAATGAAATGAAGCGATAAAATGGATTATATGTAACTTCATTATATTCTTTAGCAGTTAACATTTTAACAGTTACTAAAGTTAATTTTTCTAAATATAAATACATTTCTTTTTTAATCGAATCATTATAATTAAACATAATGTTATAAGGCATTAAGAAATGTTTTTCATATACTAAGTTAAAACCTTTCTTTTTTAATTTTGAATTTAAAGTTGCTGAGGAAGCACTATTAAAAACAAAAGGTTCTCCGCTTACTTTATATATAAAATAATCAATCTTTTTATTAACTTTTAAAGAAGTTAAAAATTTGAAGAATGGTTTTGGAACATTAAAAGCATGAATTGGATAACCAATACCGATTAAATCAAATTCATCAAGATTATAATTAAACTCTCTTCTAGCGTTATATAAATAATGCTCTACTTGATGATTTAAACTTTCAAGATGTTTTTTTAAAAATTCACCACAAATAAAAGTATTATTAGTTCCACTAAAAGTAACTAATAAAATTTTCATAATTATTTAAAATCTTTTGGATTAGGATAGCATCTTCTCATTGTTTTATGAATTGCTTCTTTTAATCCACCACGGCTAATATGAAGTTCAGCATTAACTTTGTCCATAACACTTTCTTCAATAACTACATCCTTAGACATAATTTCTTTCATAACAAGTTTAAAATTAAGACCAGTTTCACGACCTTGTTTAGCTTCTTTTTTAGCAATCATTGCTGCGCCCATTGCACATAAATATTTTCCTGGATGAATAATTTTACGTGGTTTACCTAAAATTGTAGATGTCATTTCATTTAACATAAAATCATAAGAATGATTTTCATCACCAATTGGATATCTTTCACCATCTTTACCATATTCAATAGCACCAATTGCTGCTTCTGCAATATGATCTACAGTTGTCATTGTTGTACTTCCTTTAGGGAAGAAAATAACTTTATAACCATTAACGAATCTATCTAAGAAAACTTCTTTCCAAAGAGGTAATCTTTCTGGCATTTCTCCAAAGATATATGGTAATTCAAGAATAACAACTTCCATATTCTTTCTTTGCTTTAATAAAAGTTCTGCTTGTTCAACTCTACATTTAATGTAAGGATGTTTTTCTGCATAATGAACTTCAGGGTCTCTTCTATCAAAATAAGCAAAGTATGAATTAAAAACGACACTCTTTTTAATTCCAGCTTTTTCTGCCGCTCTAAAGGCTTTTCCACAATGATTAACTAATCTTTCATGGAAGAATGTGTAACTTGGAGCAGGTGGGGTAACACGGTCATCTGGTCCAATTGAATAAACCATATAATCATATCCTTCCATAACTTTTATTAATTCCTCTTCACTAGCTTTAAATACATCCATGATAATAACTTTAATTTCTTTTGGATACCATCCTTCTAAGTTAATATCATCAATGCTTAAAGAAGCTACTTCGTAGCCTTTTTTTAAGGCAAGTAAGGCTGTATGATAACCAAGTAAACCTGTACCGCCTAAAATTATTAATTTCTTTCCCATATAAACTCCCTTGTGTAAAATTTTAAGACGTTATTATAATAGAGTATTTTCTTTAACAAATATAGAAAAAATCACTAACTAAATAAAAAATAGTTTTATATAACTAGTGTATCTAGTATTTAAAAATATTAATTATTTTTTAATAAAATATATTAGATTAAAAGGTTTTTGTATATAAAAACTTTTTATAACAATATAGGTAAGTGAGGCTATAGTAATAAACACCTTATGTAGGGGTCGCAAGTGCATCACAATAGGTTATTTACCATAAAGAAAGCATAGGTTTGATACGCTAGAAATAGCTAATCAAGCCTTTTTTGAAACAAAATTAGAAAAATTGGCTCTCCGATTTTTTGCGGGGTATTTACGGGGGTTTTGTATAAGTTCTCCTTTTTTTTGTAGCAAAAACTGACCCCGTAAAAAATTGCACAAAATAAAATACTCAAAATAATCTTCCGAATTATTTATTGAAGCGAATTTTTTGTCCGAATTGTTTTAGGTAGATGCTTTACAGATCGATATATAAAAATAAAAATTGATAGCAAACAAATTAAAACAAAGCATTTATTTTATTTGTTTAATAAACTTAAACTTTTATAATATAATCGTTATAGGAAAAATTATATGTGGGCCAAATTAGACAAAAAAAGAATAGCCCTTTACTCATTGTACGTTTTGCTTTTCATAGTTGCAGGAATACTTCAATACATCGATGAAGATTTACCTATGTTTAGCGCTAAAATTTGCAACTTAATTGCTAATTTAATATT
>CASFZJ010000035.1 GCA_949299165.1 uncultured bacterium
ATCATTGACACTATTAATATCGTAAACTAAATATCATCATCGCTTCTTTCTAATATTACAAGTCCACTTTCTCTTGCTCTTACTGCAAGTTCAGTTCTAGAACGTAAGCATGTTTTTGCTAACATATTTGATATATGTTTTTTAATAGCATTTAAAGAAACACCTAATTTATCTGCAATTTCTTGATTGCTATATCCACCTGTCATCAAGCGAAGAACAATTAATTCTTTTTTTGTAAATTCATCGCTTTTTGCAATCCCAACATTAACTAGATGTAGACTATCAGGATATACAATCTTTCCATCCATGACTTTATCCATAACAGAAATTAGACTTTCTTTTCCACTTTCTTTATACCAAAAGCCTTCAGCGCCAAGTTTTTTTGCGCGCTCTATATAAGAAAATTCTGGCATGCTTGTCACAATTATAATTTTTATATTAGGATATTTCTTTTTTATTTTTTCTGCTGCAATTAAGCCATTAGCGCCATCAGAAGTTATCACATCCATTAAAATAAGATCTATACTCCCCATCATGCAATATATTTCTGCAAACGTAGCGCATTCAATGCTCTTTTCTAAAACATATTTATCAGATAAATTTATAAAATGTTCGAATAATTGAGTTGGAATCATTTGATCTTCAACAATTAATACTCCATATTTTCCGTCTTTCATTTTGTTTCTCCATTGGCATAATTATTTTAAGTTTGAAGGTAGGAATGATTTCGGTAGTCATCTTTCCTGCTTCTCTTTCAACAAGGACACGAAGTGAAGAAAGTCCTCCGCCTTCTATTATTTTTTCTTTTGGAGGTTCTCCATTGTTTGAAACTGTCATTTCTAAAAATGGACCATTGTTCACAAACTCAACATAAACAGTATTCCCTTTTGCGTGCTTAACAGTATTAGTAATACATTCAACTATAGCAGTTATAGCAATATTTTTAAGTTTTTCATCTTTAGGCTTTTCACCTACTATATCAACACTAACGCCTATCGCCTTCGAGGCCATATATAAACCATTATATGTGTCAGAATTCTTTTTTTCTTTTGCCCCATTAAGATTTATTAAACCATTTTTCCACAAATCTAAAAGTTTTTTCCTTTTTTCATTATTTAAAGTTTCATCTAAAATTTTTTTGGTAGTTAATAATAAAGCTCCTAATTCATCGTGAATATGAATTTTTGCGTTTAATATCTCTTTTTTAGCAATTAGTTCATCGATATTTTCTCCATATTCTAACATGCGAGTATTAAGCACTTCCAATTCTTTATTTTTATTGCTTAAGTCAGTTGATAAATTATATTTAGTTGTAATATCGACGGCAATAATTTCATAGATGTATGATTCATCTATTAAATGCTCAATACGTTTAAATGAATAAACACTTCCATCTTTAAGTTGTATTACTGGTTGATTACCTATATTAATTTTTTTGCATGATGAAATTTCTTTATCAAGGCTAATAGCCTTCCAAAAATCCTCTCCATTTAATAATAATCGATTAGTAATTTTAAAACAAAGGTCGTTTATTTTAATATTTGCAAGGCGCAATAAACCATTTTTTTCATAAAAACAGATGCCACATGGAAGATAATTAAAACCTTCGATAATGCTATTATTTGAGATTTGTTTTTTATTCATTTTTAACCCAAATATAAATAAGGAAATAGATGAACTAAAACATATAAATTCAACAATAATAATTAACCAAAGCGGTAAATTAATAACATAAATAGATATGGCAGGTGTCTCTTCAAGACTATCTGATTTATTAAAAGCTAAAAGCGCGACTAAAAGAAAACTTGATACAATAAAGATTAAACCTTCAATAATCAAACAAACGTAGAATTTAGATTTTCTTTTAAAGCATAATAGTAAGTCAAAAACAGTGATAATAACTATTAAAATATTTATAATAAGAATAATTTTTTGGAATGGATATGGGGTGGTTAGAAAAGTCATTTATCTTCACCCCCATATTTTAAAGTTAGAGTTTCATATAGACCCTCTGCATCTTTTAATATATTAATCTTCCCATTAAATTTTTTTATGTCATCATTTTTAAAGTCGATGAATGAATGTGTAGCCTTATTCATTAAAATAGATATACTAATATAATCATCCAGTGATATTAATTGAACATGAATATTGCTCATGTTCGATAAGTTAAATTTGACGCACATTTGGAAAAATTCATATAGCAATATACATATATTCGAATCAAATTTACCCATTGTCTTATTTGTTAAAGAAGTTTTAATCCCTAAATCAGATACATAAATTAAAGATTCATTTATTGATAAAATAATTTCATTAATATCGATAGTTTTATTTCCGTTTGATATAACTTCAAGATTGCTTCTTCTTTTAATATAAGCTAAATAAACGCAAGCAATCTTTAAATTTTGCTTATACTTTTTTGAATTTTTATCTATCTCATCTAAAAGATTATTTATTGAAGCAATACTATCAGATACAACACAAAACATCTTTGAATAAAGTTGATTTTTTTGTTCAAGAGAAGCATTTTTTTCTTTTAGTTCATTTTCATAAATGAGCATTTCACTTTCTTCTAATAATTCTTCATTAATAGAAGATAATTTATTTAGGAGTTTATTAATTTGCGATAAATCTTCAAGATAAAATACATATCCTCCTGATATTGTTTTACAAGAAAGTCTAAAATTTTCATCTAAAAATACACTGCCATTTATTTTAGCTTCTTCACATTGTTTTTTTGTGGCCAATAAAAAATTAGCAGAACGATAAATAAGCTTAATATTCTCGTTTGTAATTATGGAAGATACATCCGATATTGCAAAGTATTTTTCATAGTTTTCATTAGAAGGTATTAGGCCGATAAATATACAGCTTTCTAAAATAAGTATGAATGAAAAAGAAATTAATTCTGGTATTTTATAAGATCTTGTTGCAAATAAAAAACATAAAAACGATGTAACACCACATATAATAAATACACAAATAGGTATCCATATTCTTTTTTTGCATGCTGATATACTACATTTAAAAAATAAAACTGCTATAAATGATATAATCGATAAAATAATCCATCCCATCGTCATATAATAAATTATTTCATGACGATAATCAGATGCAAAATTTTCAAAATTATTCCTAAATGAAAAAGCTAATTGATGCAAATCGTTAGTTAAGATTAAACTAGTAAAAACAAAAGCAGGAATAAAAATAAGATATAGCCACTTGTTAATTGTATGTTTATTTTTTCTTATTATTCCTAATGCGGTAATTAAAGCAATAGGAGGAACAAAGCATTGTGGAACATAATATAAATACCATAAATAACGACCAGCAGTATCTTTTTCGCCAAAAGCATCATATTTGATATATCTAATTAAAAAATAAAAGAAAATAAGACCAGCGGCAGTTAATAATCTAATTTTAGTAGGTTTATCAACTATACGATTTTTTATAGAAATACCCCATAAAAAAATCAAAACAAAAAATATTAAATTAGCAATTAAGTTGCAAATTTTAGCGCTAAACATAGGTAAATCTTCATCGATGTATTGAAGTATTCCTGCAACTATGAAAAGCAAAACG
>CASFZJ010000036.1 GCA_949299165.1 uncultured bacterium
ATATATTTTTTTAAAGTTAAATAATTGAAAAAGCAACAATTGCTAAAATAAAAGCTATAAGAGCAATTATATAAGCAATAATTGTTTTAATAAATTCCTTTTTATTATTTTTAATTAATGATTTAAAAGTTTCTTTATTATGTGAACAATCATAATCAATCCACAAAAAATAGAAAAGTCCTAAGAAAACATTTGGAATAACCGCAAAACATATAACCATAGCTACAATTCCTCCAATGTCTGGAGAAGGGCTTGAAGCTATTTTAATTACATATGTTAACCATCCGATAATATTTAATGCTCCACATACTAATAAAGGAAGTTTAATATATTGTTCAAGACGTCTATTTGCTTTTAAATTCTTTTTAGCATCTTCATCGGTTGGTGGTAGATGATAATTTACAATTTCCTTAGTAAAACCATTAACATAATATGTGAAATTTCTTCCATTAAAAGAAAATTCAAAAACATAATAAGGTTGTAAATAACAAACTGCAAAAAAATTCTTTGTGAGAGTCGTAGTAGCATGATTTCCAAAAATTTTATTTTGCTTTCTAGCTAGATCATTTGCAAATGTATTTAAAGTATATCTATCAATCTTAAATCTATCTTTTGCAACATTTAAATATTCACAATCAGCAATTAATTCAATATTATTAGAAGCTACATCTAATTCAAATACACTAGAAGGCGTAAACATTCTAGATTCCCAACCTAATCTCTTCTTTATAATATCAAAACAATCACCAGCAAAAGGTACATAAACTACTTCATGTGTAAAAGGATCTTTAAAAACTAGACCTTTACCATTATCTTTATGTTGAGTTGTAATCGTATCCGTATGATGAACTGTTGTATGAACATCTACGATATGTAAATCTTCTGTTAATTTTTTATTAACTTCTTCTGTGTCATAAAAATCATAATCTTTAGTATAGTAATTAAAGTTAAAGACTATACCAAATACTTCATGATACTTAACTTTACCATCAACATTTCTACGTTCTTTTGCTAAAGCTAAAAAATTTTTATCAATTATTTCCTCATTTGCAAGTTTTTTAAGTAATTTTTCATAAGCATCATTTATATTAATGTTCGCTTTTAAAATTCCAACTGCATCACAATCAGTATACTTCTTCGGTCTAACAAAATCCCCCATAAATTTCTCCTTTTTATTATTATTACCTCCCCGCCGCTTATAATCAAGTTTTGAGGACAAAAAGTTTATTGTGCTATAAAAAGTTTTTAGTGCAAAATCACGAGCTAAAACTTCATTGTTAGAGAATAGGATGGTAAGTCGCTTATGCTCAATTTATGTTAAATAACTGCTAAATTTTGCTAATTTTGGCTCAAAAAAGGCTTGATTAGCTATTTCTAGCGTATCAAACCTATGCTTTCAATATGGCAATAAATACCTATTATGATACGTTTGCGACCCCCTATTTACAAGTTGCAACCCCTAAAGAAAGTTTGTGTTATTTGCTATCATTCGTAACCAAAGAATCTCAACCTTGCCTTTTCTATTAAACCATATAATTTTGCCAACCTATTATGGTCATTAATTAAACGTTTAATGGACTTAGTAAATTTCTTGTCCAGTTCTTTACTTTGCTCATAAACAAACTCTGGCAAAGATGAACCATTTTAATACAAAATGCAAACACCCTATCGTTTTTTGAAAACACCCTGTTTTGCTATAGAATGCATCAAGATAAATTGGCATTTGTCAGTATTACAACTGCTTTATCTCATCGACAATCATAGCTACGGTTTTTGCGTTGGTATCAATTTTAATGGTATTGAGTGCTTGATACATCGGTATTCTTGCTATGCTTCTCTCAATTACATCTTCAGAACGAATACCTCTTTCTACATCCATTGCCATTCTTTCACACAGAGTCTTTTTATCCGCTACAAGCGAGACGCATTTCACCTCACAGTTCTGTGTATCCAGCTTCTCAAGTATGGAATTGATAATACTCTGCTCGTGCATCACCCAACAAAAAATGATATTCTCATATAAAGAACACTTCAGAAAATTATTGAGTAAGTAACAAATATTATTCGTCACCATTGCTTTTGTTTCATCGGTTACTTGGAACGGACTTGCATCCCAACACCAATCTCCGTCAAGAAATACGCTATTCGGTAAATCCTGTTTGAGCTGTTGGCACACAGTTGTTTTTCCGACTCCCATAGTGCCACCAATCATATATAAAGTTTTCATCATTCACACCTACAAATTCTAATTTATTCTACTTCAAGATCAATTATTTTTATGAAATAGTATCTTATTTTTTACCATAAAAGCGATAATTTGTATACGCAGCAGCAACAAAAAAATCAGCCCTTACGACTGATTCTTGATGTTATTTAATAATTTCGGCTCTGATATTAAGACACTCGAACATAATTTAGAATTTATAATAAATAAATGCTTAAAATCTACGCATGAAGACGTTGTTACTTTAGGCGAAACACTTCTGTCATGGTCTACAGAACTATTGAATGCGTATAGTGACAAAAATATATATGGAATTTCAAACGGAATAGCCGAAAGCAACAATAATAGAATCGAGAAAATAATCAAAATTGGGAATGGCTATAGAAATTTTGAACGACTTAAAAAAGGGTTTTGCTGATAGAAAGACGCAATAAAAGCGAGAACCAATAAGTCCCCGCTTAATTTTATAGATTTTCTGATTCCGCTCCCCGGAAAACCCCGTTAGATTTTATAGAGCCCTTTTGCTATAAATTGATGATAAAA
This sequence comes from uncultured bacterium, assembly GCA_949299165.1. GTDB lineage: Bacteria > Bacillota_I > Bacilli_A > RFN20 > CAG-826 > Onthovivens. Next base: position 2,768 of record CASFZJ010000036.1, read on the forward strand.
GAATCACATAATATTTATTGCATCTGTTAATGCATCATTACCGGCTGCAATTGTAATCTTTTCCCAATCAGATGAAGTGCCGAGATAATTAACTTCTGTTAATGCATTACAATTAAAGAAAGCTTTTTCTTCTATAGCGGTAATTGTAGCAGGAAGGGTGACTTGTTTT
>CASFZJ010000037.1 GCA_949299165.1 uncultured bacterium
CGGTTGAATTCACCCAAAAAGCGAAGTTTTACGGAATTTCGCTTTTTTATTGCTTAAATACTTTATAAAATTGGGCAAATGTAAGTTATTTACCAATACGTTTAATAGAGCAGTGAGGAAAATAATTAATATAGAAATTGATTATCTAACTTTAAATTTTTAAAAGATAATTTTGCTTTAGAGCCTTCGACGACTGCTTGTTATTATGATACAAGTAAAAATTCTATGATTAATTTGAGTTTAAGCTTATGAAATTTGTCTTATCAATAGTTCTTACAGCAACATTAATGTTGTGCGCTTTATCTCTTATTTTTGCTGCTTATCCTAATCAAACAAGTCCTTATTCTGGTGGTTTTGAGGTGACTCCTTTAAATATCTTTTTATATTGTTTATTACCTTTTATATTCGGATTAATTATACTTTTTGCGTTATTTTTCTTAATTAAAAAGAATAGATATTATCTTATTTATACTGAAATAAATCTTGCTGTATTTGAGGTTTTAATGATAGCTTATACGATATTTCTTTATTGTATTTCTAGTAGTGGATGGATTGGAATTTATTGTAATGTTGCATCAGATCTTATTATTGCAATCTTAATGTTAGCCATATTTATTAAACTTAAAAAAGTAAAACAAACTGTGTTTATTAAATAGAAGTTTTTGAATTTTCGGTTTGATTCGAATTTAAATTTAATTTTGAATAAAAATTGTCGTTTAGTCCGAGAAATCGGACTTTTTGATTCAGAACTTAATAGATGTGAGAATAAATACATATAATATACCATATTTTAATATGGTAATTTGTATTGATACGATAAAATTTTTGGTGTAAGATTAAAACATAAATAATGGAGGCAAATTATTAAAATGATTACAGTAAAAAGCACAATAAACATAAACAAATACTATAAAGAACAACTCGAAGAATTGGTTCGTTTAAATTTAGTTTCATCTATAACTGAAGGTGTCAATCTCGCAATTGAAAAATTTATAAAAGATAAGAAAAAAGAAATTTACGCAAAACAAATGGAAGAGGCGGGTAAAGATTGTGATTTTTTATCACGTACGTTATCGGCACAAAATGATTTTGAGAAAATTGAAAATGAGGTATTAAACGAATGGTAAAAAAATGGGAAATATATTATCTTAATCTAAATCCAGTAAAAGGTAGTGAGCAAAAGGGACTTAGACCGGTTTTGGTAATATCCAATGATGCTGTTAACATGCATCTACCTATTTTTACTTGTGTTCCTTTTTCATCATTAAAATTAGGGGTGAAGATTTATCCCACAGAAATTTTAATTAGTCAGCAAGAAAGTGGTTTGCCAAAAGATAGTATCTTGATGTTACAGCAAATTCGCACAGTTTCCACATCAAGAATAAATGGTCCAAAAGTAGGAGAAATTTTAGATGAAAGAGTTAGAAATAGAATTAATGAAGCAATAATGCTTTATTTTGGACTAGATTAAATAATAATGCATTGTAAGTTTTTGTAGTTGTTGATTGTTTTTTATTTTTAGTGTAAATAAAAGCTTTTCTTTTACACATTTATTTTTTGAATTTAAAAACTTACAATTTATAATAATATTAAAAAAATAGTTGAGTTTTGCAAGGTTTTTGAGTCAATTTGTGCGAATAGAAATTTAAAAATTATATAATTTTAGTAAAAATGTTTATTGAAGTTACTTCAATATTGAATTGAAGTTGAATTGAAGTAGGTATTGTAGTAAATAAATTCTTTAATTTTAGAATTAATTATTAAAGTTCAAACAATCGAGACAAATACATATTTCCATAAATATCAGTAATATTTAGAAAAATATATTTTGTCAAATTGATGTCGCTCCCTTTGATATTTTGACCATTATAAATGAATTTTTGGTCATTAATTTCAATAATGTCTCCATCATTAAGAGCTTGCAAATATAAGGTATTTCGCTGAATTGTTGGAACAAAACGCATAATTACATATGCTCCTTCTAATTCGCAAGATAAACTTGAATCATTATAATTAACATTATATTGATACGAGAAATAAAGCTATTCCTTACATAGATTTTAAACTTACAGTAGATTTAGAGTATGAATGTAGCTTAGATTTCAATAATTAAAAAAGATTAATGCCACTATCTGGTTTATAATACTTTTAAGGTTTTTGGAATGTTGATTGTAAATAACCTTAGCTTAATTAATAAAAAAGATTTAAGAGTTCTAGTCAAAGATTTCTCATTTACCTTAAACCAAAATGATAAAGTTGGATTAATTGGTGAAGAAGGAAATGGAAAATCTTCTTTTTTACTTGCATTAGTCGATAAAGAAAAAGCTAGTGAATATTTAGAAATTGAAGGTGAAATAAATATTAAAAACGAGAAAATTGGCTATCTTCCGCAGATGTTAGATGAAGCAAAATTAAATCTATCAATGAATGAATATTTAAACGAATTAATAGATTATTCTTCGGTCGATTATTCCGTTATATCAAACTTATAAATTTTTATAAATAATTATAAAAATTATATTGATTTCTTGTTTCAACCTTACTAGTTATCAAGCGATTTACGTTGAAAT
>CASFZJ010000038.1 GCA_949299165.1 uncultured bacterium
TGCCAAAAAACAATATTATCAGCATTAGGAATTACGGAAAAACAGTTACAAAATACCCTGAATAACTTCAACTCACATTTTTAGTATAAAAAGATAAGGAACTAGTAAGGTTGAAACAAGAAATCAATATAATTTTTATAATTATTTATAAAAATTTATAAGTTTGATATAACGGTTTGTGGATGTTGAAGACTATACTTTATCCTCGCGAAAAAAATAAAATGACATTTTTTGTAGTTGCTCAATTACTTTCAAAAATTAACCTATTTCAAAATAGCCTATTTTAAAATAGGCTAATTTAAGGTTCGAAACTTAAACTTGTTTTTAAACTTTTTTATAAACAAGTTAAATTAATTGAACTTGTTTTTAAACTTTATTATAATAAAGTTATGAATCTTACGAATGAAATTACAATTATCAGCGAAGTTTTGCAAATTAATGAGTTAGATCTTTCCAAAAAATTACAAGTTTCACTTGAGACTTTAAATAATTGGAAATTTGCTCGAAAGGGGATTAGTCGCGCAAATTTAGAGAGAATTTATTCTTATGCTTATGATAATGGAATAGTTTTCAATATTATTTATGAACAACTATTAAAGGAAGAATATGGAATTAATAATGAAATTGTTTTATTCCATGGAGCAAAAAAACCATTTTCAATGCCAATAGATTTTTTAAAAAATTCAAAACTTACAAATGATTTTGGAATCGGCTTTTATTTGGGCGAAACTTTTGAACAAGCTGCAAACTATATTTCAGTTCTTGATCAGGATATTGTTTATTGCTTTTGCTTAAATTTGGAAGGATTAAAAACTTATAAATTTAATGTAAATACTGAATGGATGATTGCTATTGCATACTTTAGAGGTCGGCTTAATGATTATAAAAATCATCAATTAGTCCGTGAACTTATTGATAAAATATCACAATATGATGTTATTATTGCTCCACTAGCTGATAATCGTATGTTTGATATAATTGCTGAATTTGTTGGTGGCGAGATAACAGATGAACAATGTCAGCATGCTCTTGCCGCAACTAATTTAGGCTTTCAATACGTTTTAAAATCTGAAAAAACTTTAAAAAATATTAGCCTTCTTCAAGAGATGTTTGTTTGCAAAAAAGAAAAAGCGCATTGTATTGATAACAAAATAACTTTAACAAATAATGGTGCACAAAAAGTGAAAATTGCGCGCATTCAATACAAAAATAAAGGTCAATATATAGAGGAAATACTTAAATGATGCCACTTAGTTTTATTGAACTTAAATTGTGCCAAGCCCAAGCTAAAATATTTGAGGCATCTGTAACTAGAACTAATTATAGTTCGCCGATTTTTATAAGGCGTTTTGCTTATTCGTCTATTGCAAAATCGTTCGATGATCGAGTTTATTTATATGGTTTTGATACCACGGAAGATGTTATAGATATTATCAATAATGAGTTTGGTGAAAGCGATTATGGAGAAATAAAATATAGTCCTGATCAGATGTTTTGGATTGGATATATTTATCGATGTTTATCGATAAAATATAATTTGTCTAGCAAAAGTGTTTATAAGCTTTTTAACGCTAGAGAAATCGTCAAATATTATAATATTTATCACACTTTTGACATTGTTGATGCAGCCGAAAGAATGATGGAAAACGTTAATTACGATAACTCATCAAATCAAGAAAAAGCTTACAAGGTTGCTAAACGATTATTTTATGCTAAAAAATCATGCCTATGATTAAAAAACCGAAGAAAGTTATTAATAGACTGATTGGTTATAGTAATGATGGAACAACATTAACAGTGAATTGTGGATATGTTGAAGTTTAAAAGAGGTAGATGAAAAAATACGAGAGGTTTATGGTTTAGGAATTAATTACATTTAATTTTTTGGTTTAAGCCTAATTTGAATGTTAAATAAGGTACTTATAAGGAAATTTTATTGTGTAAATGACGATAAAATAGTAATTGCAACTTTTATGAAAAATCTAAGATATTTATGTTATATATATTTAAAATAAATCTGATTATTATCGCATTTTCTTTAAAATAATAATTAATTTTTGATGGAGAACTTTGCAATGATATGGCGGAGAGATTTGCAATGATATGGCGGAGAATTTTGCGTTAACAGTTTTATTAAGTCTTGCCACAAAAAACGATGCTCCTCACAAAATAAATCCGATTAAATAAATAAAATCGGCACGAAACTTATTACTTTTCATATATAACCTGTCTTTAGGAACAAATCCTAAAATTGAGGTGTTAAACTCAAGAATAATTCACATTTCAAAATTAAAGATTTTGTCCAAATCTTTGTCTTTAAGTATTAAATTTCCTAATTTAATT
>CASFZJ010000039.1 GCA_949299165.1 uncultured bacterium
GTAAGCGTAAAAGATTTCCAGACTCGAACTATCGAACACTTTGAATTATCCTCCTAGCCATGGAGGATTTTTATGAATAGAAATGAATATTTGGAATCGTACAAGATTCAAGTCGTAAGACGTGTGATGTCTGGGGAACCACACAATAAAGTAGCAAAAGAATTAGGTATTGCTAAATCAACATTATGGGGTTGGAAATGTAAATATGCTCCAATGCTAGCTAAAGAATTTGATATCAAAGAAGAAAATAAGCCAGAACAATTTGAAGATTTTGTCGATATTACTTTAGCTAGTAAAGAAACTAAGGAGAAACCCGCTCCGAGGTATATTAATCCCACAACTGTTACTTTAGAAGTAGGCGATTATACGATTGCTTTTGATGTTACTAATTTAAATAAAGTATTGGAGATGCTCGGTTATGATAGATCTTAATGACATTGATAAAATCTATCTTTATCCAGGCACTGTTGATTTAAGAAAAGGGATGAACACTCTTGGATATATGGCTAGTCAAATCAATAAAGAAGATGGATTACATAAATTATTCTTATTTTGTAACCGCAGAATGAATTTATTAAAAATATATGAAAAAGATCAAGCTGGAGTTTGGATATATGTTAGAAGATTAGATGATTCTAATTTTGGTTGGCCTAAAAATATTGATGAAGCGATGAATATCACTAAAGGCGAATTAACTTGGCTATTATCAGGATTAAAATTAATAAAAAGTCCTAAAGACAGTCGATATTTGGACAAATATTAATTTTAAGTTTACAAAGTAAACTTAATTATATATAATCACTATATGGATTATTCTAAATTAAGTAAAGAAGAACTCATCGCTTTATTAGAAAATAGAGATGCTGAACTTTATCAAACAAGAAAAGAAAGAGATGAAGCACTTAAAAAACTAGAAGAAGTAATAGAAAAGAAAAATGTTTCTCGCGCGAAGATGTTTGCTAGAAAAAGCGAAATAAGAAAAAACACTTTCAATGAAGCTGAAGAAACTAAAGAAAAAGAAGAAAATAGTTCCAATAAAAAAGGTAGAAAAGTTGGTTCTAAAAACTTTGATTATGCTTATTTAGAATCTCACGTTGATGAAACGATATATTTAGAGCCAGAAAAAGTAGATGAGTCCGCTAAATATATTGGAGAAGATGTTTCTTATAAGATTTCTTGGATTCCTGGTAGATATAAAATTACCAAAATCATCTCTAAAAAATATGTCTCTGATGATGGAAAGATATATCAAGTAATTAAAGACGATCCATTCCCTCATTCTATATGCACCGCTAGTTTTGCTTCTCAAATCATGAAAGATAAGTTTTTATTAGGCGTTCCTTATTATCGACAAGCTGAATATTATTACGATGAAGGCATCAAATTATCAAGACAAGATTTATGCAATTATCAATTAAGAGCTACGAAAATATTAGAAAAATATTATCAACGATTAAAATATCACCTCATCAACAATCACGCTCATGTGATATGCGCTGATGAGACGACACAAAAATTAGTTAAAGAAAAGAAAACAGGATATGTATGGGTTTATCTCACTAGTTTCTACGATAATCCAATATATGTTTATGAAGCTGCTTTGGATAGAAAAGCTACTAACGCCATTAATTTCTTAAAAGATTATAAAGGATATCTATTAACTGATGCTTATTCAGGGTACGCAAAAGTTCCTGATGTCATTAATTGTTATTGTTGGGTACACGCTAGAAGAAACTTCATGGATATTATTAAGGCATTAGATAATAAGCAAAAAGCTGTATCTAAATCGCAAAAAATGGTTGATATGATCGATGAGCTTCTACATTTAGAAAAGAAATGGAGAGATGATTTAATTTCTCCAAGCGAGATTAAAAATAAGCGAAATAGTCCTAATTATTTAGATAAACTAGCTTCTATCAAGAATTATTTAGATAACATTGATGCTTCTCCCTCTTCTCCTTTAGGCAAAGCAAGAGATTATATGCTTAAAAGATGGGATGGGCTTACTAATTATTTAAAAGATGGCCATATTGAAATGACTAATAATATTTCTGAACGCGCGGTTAAGCCTTTTGTTATCGCTAGAAAGAACTTCTTATTTTCATTTACCAAAAATGGGGCTGATAGCTCTGCGATATATTTTTCTATTCAACAAACTGCAAGGGCAAATGGATATGATCCTGGTGAATTTACCGAGATGCTTTTGACTAAATTAAGATATAATTCCACGGAAGAAGAAATGGATGCTTTAATGCCTTGGAATTTAGAAAAATAACTCGGACGTTCACTAGTTCGAGTTTTTGTTACCTGTAAAACATTAACGCTTAC